>JBGTCV010000067.1:0-44756 GCA_041748655.1 Promineifilaceae bacterium (SeqCode)
ACCAAAAAGGTATATTCCAGTTCATTTCAGTCGAGTATGCTAAAATCGTTATGACTTGGTAATTATGCAGGTTTTGATAATTTGTACTCGAGAAGGATTTTTGAAATATACCATATTGGGGGGATATGAAGAAATATCCTACTAGGAAAAACAGGCACGAGACTATTAACAACAATTTTGAATCAACAGGAGAACCCTCAAGAGTTCTATGTTATTACTGCTCGTGATATGTCAAAAAAAGAACGAGCATATTATCGAGCAACAATAGAAAGGAACCCCGATGACTAAAGAAACCATACCTGTTTTCACTTCTGTAAAAGAAGAGGCTGAATTCTGGGACACTCATGATGTAACAGATTTTCTGGATGAATTAGAAATTACTTCAGGAATATATCAGCCAAAAGTCGGCGAGAAAAAAACTGTGATGACCATACGCATCGCGCCTACTTTGAGAGAAGAAGTAGAAAAGGTGGCTCAAAGCTACGATATTTCGGCTTCCTCTCTGGTACGGATGTGGATTGTAGATCAGCTTCGTGCATTGCACCGCAGTAACAATATATAGCTGTCTCCAAGTAATAATGTAATCGGCAAAAGGTTTTTGCAGAAAAATCCAAGGCAAATGGGTCGATTACTTGAGTAAAAGCGGGCGAACTTTCCCGATTTTACAAAAAAAGCTGTTCCAGGCTTTCTGACAATCCTGGAACTGAACAATATTTACAGGCACTGCTTTCCGGCACCACCATGCATAAAGGAGAATAAACAGTATGCCTTTTAGCCCGCAAATACGGACTCAGGTACTTTTATGGTGTGATCGGCACTGTTGTCTTTGTAAAAAGGCTTGCGGTATAAAAATTGAGGTACATCATCTGATGCCAGAGTCAGAAGGCGGCAGCGATGAGATCGATAATGCTATGCCTCTCTGCTTTGATTGCCACAGTGAAGTAATGAGTTATAACAACGATCATCCTCGAGGAAATAAATATAAGAGGGATGAACTTAAGGCTAGGCGTGAGCAGGTTTATGAGGAATTTACCCGCCACCTGGTTCCACCGATGCACTGTGAGATAACCCAGCTATTACCTGGCCCTACCAAGAAAACAAGGGAATTCTCGAATGTTGGCTTTGTTTTGCGGAATCTAAGCGATTTTCTTCCTGCTAGGGTGCGAGTCAGGATGTGGTCTGTTATGGAAAATGGTAAGACAAAACTATATCCGTCAGACCATTACTCCGGCAAGAAACTATGGAACTTAAATCCTCAACAGATGTTCTCTGGCCATTTTAATTTAGAGGAAGAGTTCATTCCTAAAGACAGACCGCTGGAACTTCGGATTCAGCTAACAATAATCGACCAATACGCTCGTGAACACCAACAGCTTCCGAACGGGTATATATATGTGCCCGACACTAACTATTGGTACGCAGAACCGTAACATCTCCTCAGAACGGCACAAAATCACTCACCGTCTTTTTCAAATCAATCTGCAATCCCAGATAGCGCTGGGTTGTGGCAATGCTGGCATGGCCCAGCAGCTTGCTAATCTGGCCAATGTCAATCCCCGCATCATAGCCAATCCGGGCATAAGTGCGCCGCAGGTCATGGGGCCGCAGCTTCTCCTTCCCCAACTCCTGGCCATAGGCAGCCACAATATCCAGGATCGCCTGGCCGGAAATGCTCTCCCCCAGATCGCCCCCCTTCGTCACCGAGCGGGCAATATAACCGGCGCGCCCAACTACCGTCGCCCACTCCTCCAGCAACGTCACCAGCTTGTCATGGATGGGAATTACCCGCCGCTTCTTGCCCTTGCCGGTGATGCTCAGCACTGCACGCTCCCCCTGCTGTTTAACATGCTCCCAGGTCAGACCCGCCAGCTCGTCTCGCCGCAGCCCGGCGCCCACCAGTAACCCTAAGACAACTCTGTCCCGCTTTCCTTTAATAGTAGTATCATCCGTTAAACTCGTCAGTAGCGAACGCACCTCGGCCAGGTTCAGCCAGGTATGCGCCTGCTGTCCCTTGGTCGCCTGCACCCGGATGCTGCCCTTCAGCGCCTCCGCCCGCCACAGAACCGCCTGCATCGCCGCTACATTCTCCGGCGTCGCCTGGGCCTTGGCCACCTGGCTCAGCTCATCGGCCAGCAGCCCCACGGCCGCCCGCAGAAACATCTTCCGGCTGCTAGGCAAATCAGCGGCGTAGCTGGAAACGGCCGTTGCATCCAGCAGGTTCACCCCCGCCTGCCGCGCCAGCTTAATCTCCCGGCCGTAGCGATAGCGCGTCGTTTGCGCCAGATTCCGTTTGGCCAGAATCGCGTCAAAATTATCCGTTTGTTGAACAGCTGCCAGTGCGTTCATTGTTTCACCTGTTTACTTGTGATAACGGTAATATACACAAGTAAAATGGTAGCAGAATTTGCAGACTAAAACAACAAAAAACCGCTGCTTTCTACAGCGCAGCGGTCGTTTAAATGTATGTATTAGGCGAAGTTGCTATTGCTTAGGGCTCATTTGGTATCTACTTCCGGATGTTTTATACTTCCCGCCAGTAAAAATGTCTGTCCGCGGAATATATAATGAGCATGTCAATTTTTTCTCTTCTTCCTGATCCGGAAGTATTACTTTCCCTAGAACCTGAAGAGCTTGCAAGAGTAGTCTTGGAATATCTCAGCTCTTTATCACCAACAGAAGGCGGACAACTAAACAGGTACAATTTTAGCCTTCCCCATACAGTTCAAGGTTACCCCCCGCATTATCAAAACAGAATTAGCCAAGCTCTTATGGAAGCCTGGGTTTGGCTAGAGAGGGAAGGGCTAATTGCTCCTGAACCTGGGTCGCAGGGTAATTGGGTTTTCATTACAAGGCGGGGAAAAGAATTAAGACAAGCCACAGATTTAGAATCATATCGCCATGCAGATATGCTGCCTAAGCAAATACTACACCCTGTTATTACCCAGAAAGTCTGGCCACCATTTTTGCGGGGTGATTACGATACAGCAGTTTTTCAAGCGTTCAAAGAAGTAGAGGTACAAGTAAGAGCGCTTGGTGGATTTACTGCACAAGACATTGGCACTGACTTAATGCGAAAAGCGTTTCATATGGACAAGGGGCCACTGACAGACTTAAGCTTAGTTAAAGCGGAAAGGCAAGCCCTCTCCGACTTATTCGCTGGAGCAATCGGCTCATATAAAAATCCTCATAGCCACCGAAATGTTCAAATAGATAGAGCTGAAGCTGTTGAGATGATTACCTTGGCAAGCCATCTTCTAAAAATTGCCGATTCTAGAGCCCCACAATAATCTTGGAGAATAAAAGGATTATCAAATTGATCTCGTAGTCACATCAACCAATTTATCAATGATTACTCGTAGTATACCAACCACATTTTCTATTTCCTCCAGGGATAACTCAGCTTTTCGACCATGTAGGTGCTTATCTTCCGGCATGTATCTTACATACCGGTCACTAATAATCCCCTTGTTGTGTTCATATACATGGCGTTTTTGAAACACTCTCTGGAGTTGTCTTATTTTCGATTCGTCAAGGCCTTCAAAAATATCTAGCCCAGTCTGCTTTTTGAAAAAATTCTTCGTATCATACAAGTTCTGAAAGTGGGCGGTGTCTTGCGTGATAGCTCGCGCTCGGGCAGCTGCTATTGTCTCAAATGTAGTCACCAAATCACTGTAGGCATGGCGCAACGCTCGCTGTTTATTGGTGCTTGTTTCAATCTCACGCTTGATGTTAGCTAAGTTTTCCTCATAAATTTGTAGATTTTCACTACCACACCCAGGGCAATATCCATAGATACCATATACCTGAAAATTGAATTGGCAATTACTGCATATTAGTTCACTATCAACAGGCAGTTCTTGATACTTGGGAATAACGGTTTTAGCTCGATACCTAACTGGTATGTGTTTAAACGTGACATATTTGCTCCCTCTGGACTTTCGGGCCAAATCAGCAAAC
The DNA here is from genome assembly GCA_041748655.1 of Promineifilaceae bacterium (SeqCode). GTDB lineage: Bacteria > Chloroflexota > Anaerolineae > Promineifilales > Promineifilaceae > Leptofilum. Next base: position 3,958 of record JBGTCV010000067.1, read on the forward strand.
ATTTTGTTCAATTCGCCATACGCATACTCTTTTGCTTGCTCTATGGCTGCATCCTTAACATACTTGGCCTGATCAGGGGTTATTAAATCCTCTCTGGAAAACTGCTGGCCACAATACGGGCAATACATATTGTCTTGAATAGTATCGAACTTGATTTTGAAGTATCTTCCACAATCTGGGTTCCCACAGGATCGCCCAATAAAACCTTCATCCGTGGGAACAGCAACCTCAAACCGGATTATTTTTTTATCTGCCATATTAAATAGACCACCTCCATCAGCACAATTAACGAGCAATATTACCACTTCTCGCCAAGACAACGACTGGTGTTCGGGAGACGATGAGCCCTACCGGGGTACAGCGCGCCTTCAAGGCCGCGTTGCAGACGAGCGGTGTCAACAAGACAGCCTCTGTCCATACCCTGCGCCATTCCTGGGCCACTCACCTGCTGGAAGCGGGCGTCAATCTGCGCCTGATTCAAATCTGGTTGGGCCACCGTTCCTTAAAAACGACGGCTATTTACACCAACCTGACCCGCCCGGCCGAAGAGATGGCCACACGCGCCATCAACCAGGTCATGGCCGACTTTCCTGGCTTGCCTGTCCGATGCGCCATGGTCACCATGGCCGACATCTGCTTAAAATATGTGCGCCTACTTTGTTTCGTATAGACCTGAGATTTAGAACGAATGTTTCCCCGCAATAACCACCGGAAAAAACCTAATTTTTCTCAGCGCGGCTCTCAGACGCGGAAATGATTGATAATGCAACTGTTAGAGGGCTATTCTTTAGTGAAGCTAATGGTTGTCACGTGGTTCCATAAATGCAGGCATTGTGCTAACGATTTTAAGGCGTTGGCTCAAATTGGCGGATCGCCTTATTTGGCATAGCGTATTTTCGATGCTTCTTGGACCAATCGGCTGCGTTTCGATCCTGGCGGTTCATTTTTAAGTTGGCGATAAATTTCAATATATCTTTTCCGTTTCCGGATCATTTCGGGGCTGTTATATGTTTCTTGCACCCATTTCAAGGCTGCCTCATCCCACAGATCAAATAATTCAGGAGGTATATATTCCAGATATGCCTTTTCCGCTAAATTCGACCCATGCCAGATATCAAGCTTTTCCTGATCTTGTCCAAGTAAACGGGGAATGAGGTAAAGGTTAGACAACATGGTTTGACATAGTTTTCGGGCAGCTGCTTCCAAATCACCAGCGCGGTAAAGAGCTAGCGTCCAGCATAAATACTGCATGGGTTCACCTACATCATCTGGAAATTGTGTTTCAAACCAGGCATAGGATTGGAAGGCACCCTCATTGTCATCGATGAGCATGTAAAGCGGCCCCAACAGATATCTTTTACCATACCCATCGTTAATGAACCCGTGCTCTTCCTGCTCTTCTTGCAATTTTCGCTCGTAACTTCTAATTCGCGCCTTGATCTTTTTGGGGTTATCCGAGAATATGTTCATGGTGTAGTCTTTCCTCATACACTCAGAGCAAAGTGTTAAGAAGTTTCTGATGAACACCTGGGGCGCATCTCGCCGGGGGTGGCAATACATCAATTTATTGAGTCGGTATGAGTTCGAACTGGCGCAGGCTTAGCCGCTGCATGCGTTACGGCCGTTGCGCAAGCCAGTGGATTGATCGCAGTCGGACCCTTAACGCTACAGACCCTGGGAAAATCTTATCAGCCTAAATCGCCCAACTCCCCGCGCAGGAATTTCCAACCCAATTCCTCGTCAGACATTTCCAGAATACGGTCGATGGTGCCTTGCTTGAGTTCCGCCAGCAAGGCCAAAAGCGCCTCTGTTTTTTCACGCAGCGCTGGCAGCCTGGCTAACAAATCTTCGACCTGAGAACGTTGCGCGTCGGTAATGTTTTCCGACAGCCACCAGTTAAGCTGTTGTTCATGCAGGGGGATAAACGAGAGCTGATCCTCATACAGCTTCACTGCGCGATCCACAATGGCATCATCCAGCACATGCGGCTTGTGTGCGACCGCTCTGCGGTCGCCGGCGGCAGCAAAGCTGGCATACTGTTCTTCAGTTTGAGCCAGCTCACCGATAATAAGTTCGGTATAGGTGGGTAAAAAGCTGATGGGCCGCCGAATCTGTTGTTGTTTGTTCTGGTGACGTTTGGGGTTGGGTTTGCGCGGCCCCTTCGACTTGCCCAACTCCGTTGGGCCGCTCAGAGCTTGCACTGAACGCAGTGAAGTGGCAGGCTGTTTCTGGCTCGGTCGCTGTGATTTCGCTATCCAACCGGGCGGCATGGGGGCGTCTTCCGGTACTTCAATGACACCATCCTGAATCGCCTGGGCCAGTCGTTCTAGCAGGTTGGCAAAGCGGTAGAAACCATCATACTGGTGAATGAGTAGGTTCATCTCCAGCTTGGTGCAGGTATCCAACAATTGTTTGAATGGCCCCATGTAGTCAATCATGCTTTCCAGGAGTTGTTCATCGGCCTGGTTATCGCTGCTGCTTTGCCGGACAATGCCCTGTACCCAGGTATCAATTGTCTGGGCCAGCCGTAATTTTTCTACATCCATACCAGTTACTTGTCCTCTGTTTGGGTTCGGTTTGATCTGTCAAACCATATCACATCTGGGGATGAATTCAAACTGGTGTTGTAGACAGAGGGCAGCGTTTTGAACTTTGCCCGCGTAGTTTTTGTCCTTTGTCTTTCAGACTGCAAGCTCTTGGTTGACTTAGCGTTACAATTCCCGAAAAAAATTATTGTGCGGCCTAGATGGTACGTTCGCCTGTTTGTTTTGCTGTGAGCAAGATAATTTCCACTGAACTCTTGTGCTACAATCGGGACAACGTAGTTAGAGGTGGAAGAGTGACTGGGACACTTGGCCAGATGAAAGTTGACACATTTGGGACATTAGACTCCGTCAGGTCAAGGCAGCTCCAATTTTCGCCCGCAGTTGCGCAATAGTGTCTCTACAATCGGCAGTGGCACCACTCAGCATTAGGCTATGTCAGCCCAGCTGCCTACAAAACGGCCTATTATCACCGTCAACACCAGATAGCCTTAACTGGAAGTCCATAAAAGTTGGGGAGGGTCATCTCAAAATCAATCTTGTGCCGGGGAAGCTAAGTCAATTGTAATCTCCTGGTTTGTACAAGATAATGGTGCATTCAGGTAGTCTTGGCTTTCAGCCTCCCAACCAGCAAACTCGCCATCCTCCACATGGGACTCGCCTGTGGCGAGGGAAATAAACCAGGTCTGCGAAACCTGGCCAGGGTAAGTTTTAAGAGTCTGAATATCCTCGACCACTTCCACGGCAGCCCACGTCCGATCAGGAGATAAGAAAGCATCATAGATAGCCAATTCAGGTGGAATGCCCAAAACCTCATGCTCCACGACCTCACCTGTTCTTGAATCAACGATGAATCCTTTTGACGGATAGTTAATCTGTGAAAACTCTCGGATAACCCATTCTGTACGAAAGAACCAAAAGGGTGTTCCTTTGATCTGCTGAGGAGGCAAAAAAGTATCTCCCTCTGTACTATCCACTATCACGTAATACTTGTCCTCTGAAGTAAATGTAGGCGTAGCGGTTTGAATCGTTCTTGAATCAAGAAACAGGATTGCACTGTAACTCTCAAAGAAGAAAAAGAGATAGTCACTATCATCAGAGACTGCGGCGTAATCGATCCATCTCCAGGTAATTTTTTCACTTTCGTTTGCGGGCAACTGTGTCCAAACTGAATTTGTTAAGTCAAAATACCAAAACTGATATGCTTCATCTCTTGTCACGATAAGGTCCGGGGAGACCAACCACATATCGGTCATTTTGGCAGGGGCATTAAACGATTCTTGTGTTTCTAGAGAGCCAACATACATTTCCCCTTCCTCATCTACCCATAAAACCGTTTCATCTGTAAGCCAATCGACTAAATACCTTGGGACAGCAATATAATCATCACCTAATATCTTAAATGCACCGGTTGTCAAATCTACCAAAACATTGGCACTATAGATTGGTACGTTGCCGTCCGTTATTACTGAAACGAGTGCAAGGTTGCTTAGAGGATCAGGATTGCGGTTAATTTGATAAATTGAGCCAGTATGTTCACAACAGTGTAACCCTCCAGCCCCATCAACTCGCCAACGCACCGTTCCTTTTCTAATATCGTTAAAATTAAATGCTAGCGTTGTATCAACACAGACATCATCTTCTTCTGCTTCTTGAGATTCATTATTTGTGCTCGGTGAGGTCGGAGTTGGTGTGTGTTCTACTGGCTGAGTTGTAGGGGTAAGGGAAGCTGTTGCTGTGCTGAACAGCGTACTTGTAGGAATTGGAGATGGGATCTGTGTGATTACGGTAGTTTCAACAGGGGTAGGCTGTTGCGAATCAGATATTGTTGTCTCTTCCCTGGACCCTGTACAACTATGCAGCATAACTAAACATAGGGCATACACAAGATAACAATAAACAACATTTTTTTTCCAAATAGAAGGCATGCTTATTTCTCTACTTAAAGTTTGCCCGTTTTCAACTTTGTATTTTGGTGAACGGGCAAACCTTGTAATAAAATTGCGAAGCGAAATATTAGCATATTGCACCAGTGAACTGATATATTGGTGTATTACCTTGGTAGAGTTGTTGGTACCAAGTGTTTACTAATCGAGTCCCACGATAAACTTCCATATGCACATGATCGTTATCATTATAATAAGGGCATTGCCCGGCAACAAAGTCAACTACATAACCAACAGTAATACCCCAATTTAAATTCCATACGCTGTTACCGATTGGTGAATTTAAGTGGCCATAAAGAACCCAGCCAAATAAACAACCTGAAGCATCATAACCAGAATATAGTTCAGCTTTTACTGCGTTACGATGAGGCTGACTACAGCCAGGCGCGCAGTTGTTTGTTTGAGTAAATCTTACACTTTTAACATTGCTTGAGGCATAAAATTTTACTGAGGACCACTGAGATCCGCCCTGTAGACAATCAAAACCCGCTGTACCGCCGTTACAATATCCGCCACCGCCCTGATGAGTGAGGTACACTTGTGAAGTTAGTGGAGCATAAACATACGCTGTAGACATAATTGCTTTCCCCTTTATAGTTTAACTCGGCAGATTATTCAGTTTCTAAATCCTTAAAAGGTCACCCAATATCTGCAACATGGTTTCGCGATTAGTTGAATCTTCAACTGCAAGAGTGTAAAGGACACCTTTTTCTATCCAATGGGCAACATAACCGTTGCTACTCGGTACTAATATTCCAAAAGCAGCACCTACCATAACTTTCTCAGGGGCAATTAAGTTGATCCCCCCTGTTTCAACATCTTGTACATGAACAGGATAAATCGGATAGGGAGAGGGGTAATGAGGCTTATTGTGAACAGTTAAACTAATCATTCGATCCACTTCAAGGTCTTCTGAAAAATAAGCCAATTCACCATAATTGATATTAGCACCTGCTGCTGCTCCGTCATCCTTGACTATGCTTTGTTGTACATTTAGTAGAGGGAGTTGGCTATATTTTGAACTAACTTTATATAACCCAAAGGGTACAGCTTTACGCAAATCTGCCTCGTTTGAAAAAGAAATTGAGCTTCTTTCATAAGTTTGTGGTTGATTCACATATGAAGGGGCAGGTGAGTCAATATCTGGTAGAAGAACAAACCCGTGATAAAGTTCGCCAAAATCATCTTGCCTTTGGGTTGATTCTGCCGGCAAATTTCTATCTTCTTCATTTTGTTTTAGAAATTGTGGTGTTTTGAGCGCAATGATTGCTCCCATGAAACTTGGTATGCTTGCTTGGAGAAAAGCCCTACGATGACGATTAAGATGAGAATTAGGCGGCGGCATTGTCTCAAAATGACTAATTAACCGTGCAATTTTGATGGACTTGGCGATGCCTAACTTTCTGGCTAAGAAAAGTTTCATACTAAAGCCGGTTATCAGTCTCCGATTACCTTCGTTGTCCTGAAGCAAAATCATCGGCCCCCAAGACCAGTCAGGGTAGTTGCTGTTTAAATAATCTCGAATCATGGAATCGTTCAAACTTCTGATTTCCAACCACCCGTCTAGCTCCTTTTCTAGCTCTACTGCGATTTTGGAGCATATTTCGCAATTTGAGTTGAAGAGTAAATATCGCTTCATTTGTTGCCTCCGATTACATATCCCGACCAACCTTCGAGTTTTAAAAATAGAGAAAGCTATGCCTTGGAACTTCGTTAATCTTACTGACAATAGAAAGTTCATAAACATGCCCATACTACATTGTGGTGACTACAAAAACCTGCAACACATCTATAAAACGGGTAGAAACGCGAGACTAACAAGCGCTTTTAGAACTGCTATTTCACTTTTCCGCGCAATTCTAGAAGGTGTTCAAGGTCTGTAGAGAAATAGCTAGCGCATTTCTTAGCCGTTTTTAGCTGCAAAAATCATAAACTTTCGCTAAGCTTCATTCTCACCACAAATGGAGAAAGCAAATGAAACAAGATGAATTATTTTCCCAATTGAGGTTACAATTTATCGACCCCATCCAGCACGATTACGAAGTCGTCAGACCCGTTGTCTTGTTTTCTCAACCGGTGGCCGACAGAAGCCGCGAAACAGAAATACCCCGGACAACCGTCAGTGATAAGGCCAAGCGGTTTGTGACCGAGGGGATGTTGGGACTGGTTGACAAACGGACACAACCGGCCGGTCAACAGGAACGAGGCTTTCCAGACCCTATCGCCAACTACATTTTCTATCTCAAGCAGCTTTATCCACCCATTCACTACCGCGAAATTGTGCGGATCATCGGTAACAAGTTCGGCTATGTCACCAATCACAACAAGGTGAAACGGTTTCTCGACCGGAACCTCATTCCGGTCCAACTTGAATTGGAGCTGGCAAGATTCCATGATTTTGAAGACGCTTATGAAGCCCGCTGGACGGTAGTGCGCCTATTTTACGAAGGCTGGAATAAGAAAAGCATTGCCAACCTGCTCAAACTCTCGCGCCAGCATGTCACCACCATCATTCAAGCCTTCGAGGCGGATGGCTTTGCCGGGTTGGAAGATAAGCGGACCCGGCCGGCCGATCATCCCCACAACCAGATGACGCTTCCCTTTATGGAAGAGGTCTTTCGCACACAGTTGCAATATCCTGACACCGGCCGGTTCCGGGTGCATGGTATCCTGGAGAACAAACTGGGAGAAAACACGCCCAGCGAAAGAACAGTTGGCCGGGCGATGGCCCACAACCGTTTCTGGCGCGGCGCCCCCGATCCGCTGAACCCAGAGGAGGCAGCAGAACCGCAGGAAGCCACTGAACTACCTTATCATCCCTATTATTGTCATCAATACTGGTTCATCGACATCCGTTATCTGGTCAAATTCGAGGGCAAGTGGGTCTACAGCATCTGCATTATTGAAGGGATTTCGCGGGCCATCGTCGCCGGCATGGCCTCTCGCTATCAGGATGAAATTGCCATCCTGCAATTGCTACATGCGGCTTTCAGTGATTATGGGCTGCCGTGGGGGATTGTTTCTGACAATGCTTCTGTGTTTACAGCCGACGCCTTTCTCGATGTCCTGGATGGGTTAGAGATTCAACCCTGCCCTATTGAAGCCGGCCAGGCCTGGCAAAACCTGATTGAAACGCAGTTTAATGTGCAACGCCGCCTGGCTGACGCCAAGTTTATCCAGGCTGAAACGTTCGAGGAGATCCAGGACCAGCACGCTGCTTTCCTCCAGCTGTTCAATACAACCCGCCATTGGGCACATCGGGAGCGGACCGACGATTGTCTGACCCCAATTGCTGTCTTAGGTGGACGGCTCGGACGCTCGGTCAGCCGCCAACATCTGCAACGTGTATTCCGTCATCTTCAGTTTTCCCGAACTGTCAACCAGCACGGTCTGGTCAGCATTCAGCGCTTTTTCATCTATGCTGAACGGGGACTGGCCAAAAAGCGGGTGACAATTTGGATTTACGAAGACCGGCTCAACATTGAATACAAACAGGCCTTATTGGCACGGTATGATTGCAACGTCGGCCGCAAACAGCGTCAACTTACAGCTGTGACCAATCCCCAGCTTTATGATACGCCATTTGCTTCGCCCCAACTGGAGCTCTTTGTTTTGGATGATGACCAGTGGCTCAAGGTTATACAACGGCCGCCTTTTGTGCCGGGCAAGGCTAAATCGGGGCCATTCGCCAAACAACTGCTTTTATGGAGCGCCGAGCTTGTCCTTTATCTTTGGCTTTGGAGGCTGTAAAAAGCGGCCGTTTCTCTAGGTGATTTTCTTGGCTTTTGCTGACGAAATAGAGTGTTCCAAATGTGTCTACTTTCATGTGGCCAGGTATGTGACTGGCATGGTCAAAAAACAAAATCAACCACCCCGGCGCAAGCGCATGAAACGGCCGCAACGGTTGGAATCGGCCAAAAGCTGGCTGGAGACCTATGAAGGCAACAAAATTGTCAAAGCCTATCGAAAAAGGTACGGGGTCGATTTCGAGTGCGCGCTCACGGAGCTAGAGATGTTGGGGGTGCCGATTGATCCCGACTATAAGGAGCGCGTCCTGCAATCTGTGGTCGCCCAGACGGCTGCCAAAAGGCAAAAACGGGCCAGGGAACAGGCGCGGCGAGCCGATGTCTGGCTAGAGTACGCAGATGACGAGGCTGCCCTGGAGCGAGCCGGGGCATGCGTCAGTTGTGATATGTTCCGGCCATTGGATGACCTGGGACTGTGTCCGGTATGTGCAGCCATGCTGGAACGGGATTTGATCCGGCAGCGGGATTGGGAGTACGCAGCTTCCACAGCATTCCTCTCGGATGAAGTGCGGGAAGCCTTACGTCGCAAAGTTGTGGCCGAATATGGTGAGGGTTTGGAGCTAATCGATCCAGCATAAGCGAAAAGTGATCTTGGGGCGAGTACGGCCGTGACCTGGCCAGTCGTCCGGCGCGTAACCGCGCCGATAGGGTGAATTTCGCCCTATCAGGAGGTAACCTTATGCCCCAGTTCAGGCTTGGCGATATGTGGACGGCCTACGCGGCCGCAGACCTTTTCTTGATCACCACCAATGCCACAATTACCACTCGGGGTGCATTGGTGATGGGCCGGGGCATCGCGAGGCAGGCAAAAGAACGGTTTCCAGGTCTGGACATTGCCCTGGGCAGACGGATACAAGTCCGCTGTGGCAACCAAGGCATTTACGGGTTGCTCGTCAGTCCGCGCTGGCCGGAAGCGAAATTGGGCGCGTTTCAGGTGAAGTGTCATTACAGCCAAACAGCTAGCCGAGAACTCATCCAGCGCAGCACGGCTGCGTTGTGCGCTTGGTGTATCAAGCATCCTACTGCCACAGTTGTTGTCAACTTTCCCGGTATCGGCAACGGCCGGCTCCGCCGCGAGGCTGTCTTACCCATCATTGCCCAGCTACCGGACAAGGTCACCATCTGGGAATATCCGCCTCCTGGCAAGGAGAATGTCCTATGACCAACCCTGATTGGAATTTGCAAGTGAAAATTGGGCGCGGCCGCAGTGACACTGGCGCCCACCATCGCGCTATCGAGGTTGCCCGGCAATTGTTGGCCATCGACCGTTGGCCTGATCAGCTGAACACCCTCATCGTCATCCACGATGCTTATGATCGGCATCGCTACCTGCAACTATCTGGACCCGGTGCGTATCACCCAGACTATAACGTGGTCGTGTATCCGGCCGTGTATGAATTGGAAGCTGGCCAGGATTACGAGATCGTCCCTATGAGCGATTCATTCCGGCAGTTGCACGACCTGTAAACTATCCCCCATTCCATAACGGGAGCGCACTATGGAAAAACTGAAAAACCACCTTGCCGCCCTACCCACCATCACAGTAGGGGGCGAGACCTATCTTTCCTACCAGGCGGTCACTGATGCAGTGGCCGCTTTTTTGTTCCCCACCCACCCTACCGGCCAGATTGATGAAGCCGGCTACCAACGTATCCTGGAAACGGCCGATACCGCTTGCCGAGAGCTGGGGTACGCTGACGTGGTAAAGCTAGTGCCGCCGGACGTTCAGTTTTCCGATATGGGCTTATACTGGACGGCCGCCCCCCAACCCGCTCCGGAGCCAGACCCCGTCGTGGTTCACGCTGGCCCCGGCCGGGTCGAGATGGTGCAGGATGGCCTGCTTCTCGATGCTCGCCTGAGCCAACTGGGGCTAGATGAAGTCACCCGGCAGCACTTCAAGATTCCGGTGACTGCCTCCGATGGCGTGATTGACCTCATGCACCGGGCTGTCGCCTCAGACTGGCCCAATGATTTCAAGGGTTTGTGGCACGATCTACTCGGCATGTGTATCGCCAGTGGTAAGGACATCAACCCGACAGAGCGCCTGTTCACCGTCATCATTCGTGGTGTGGGCAAACGGCGTTACTGGCAGTTCAAAGCCTGCCTTAAGCCCGACACGATGGGCGATCCATATCTTTACATTTCCCTTGCCGAGGAAGACGACAAGGACAAGCTTTTTGAGCTTGGCCATGTGGTCAGTACACCGGGGGCAGCAGACTTGGACGTGGATTTTGCCCCATTTTTAGCCAGACATTCACAAGCTGATTGGGGTGATCTGGACAATTTTGATAAGCGGCAAAACGATATTGCCGTGAAGGAAGGCTACCGTATTCTCTCTGCTTATGGCGTGCCCGTTGAAAATGGAGAAATAAAGCGTATCTGGATCATCACCGAGGCAGATAGATCGGCGACGGTAATTCTCCGGCCCGATGAGTACTAGAAAGTGGCTCCCCAAGGTCACCTAAAGGTACAGGGATACTGAAATCACAAGCCTCACCTGGGGCGCTAACGCGCCAACTGTGGGGAATAGGTTCGCAAAAAACACAGCCAGTTATCTTGGCAAAGGAGCGTCACATCATGACTCAAGACGAATTCAAACAACTGCAAGTCGGCGACCGGGTGACCCATCCGGCCTTTATCGGCTTTCTAACTGTCACCCAAATCGAACAGTCCTACGATTATAGCACCTTGCCCGCAACCCAGTGGACCGATGCCATCACCGTTGATACCGGTAACCGGCTGAAAATCGGCGATAAGCGGGACGTAGGCCTGTTACAAATATTGCCATAGCTATCATCTTCGCTCCTCTTTTGTCTGGTGCGGCCTCGTCCCTCTAACCTGCAGGCGCAGCCGCACACCTTTCCTATTATACAGATGCCCAACTAATGCCTCAGAGCCGTTAACGGCCGTACTTCGGCTTCGCCTAGCACAAGCTTGTCAACCGAATTTGCACAAATTGAACAAGTTGACGGGCACATTTGAATAAGTTGACTCTTCAACTTGACCAAATGAATAAACCTGACCTGAAAAGGAGTGTATTCCATGCCAACAGCAGCAATTAAACTTCTCAAAGCGCACCCGGCGCAAATGCGAACGGTCTATGACCTGGAATCTCTGGCCACGTTGACGTTACAACTATTCGAGCGCGGCCTGGACGACTGGCAGCCCATTGTGGCTGCACCGCATGGCGATGCCTACTATTTGGTGTCGGGCCACCGGCGGCACATGGCCCAACTGCTGGCCTTTGCCCTGCGCGATTGGGCAAAAGAGCATTCAGAAACTGAGATTGCCATCGAGGTCGTGCGCACTATGCTCGACACCCTGGTGGAATCGCTGGGGTCATTGGAAAAGGTGATCGGTTCCCTGCTCACCAAATATGGTGATGAAGAAATCTCATTTGTCACCTTTGAGGGCAGCCAGAAAGCGCAAATCCTCGCGTTGCAAGCGGCAAACTATGGTAGTGAGCAGCCCGACATGATGGGCGTAGCCCACAGCTTCCGCCAGGCGGTGGCAGCTGGCGCTGCACCCGAAGAGATTGCCCGTAACGTCGGCCAGCATGTGCAGTTTGTCCGCAATCATCTGGCGCTGACAGAAATCCCGCCCGAGCTGGCCCAGCGCATCGCCGCCGGTGAGCTGCCGATGAGCGTGGCCACGGTCGTAGCCGATGTGCCTGAACCGAAGCGCACCGGCCTCTCTATCTTCATCCTGGCCAATGAGGCGGGCAAGCTGACAGCCAAAGCGATCAAGGATTGCGCCGCGACGCTCAAGAAGTGGTCTGGCCTGCAAATGCCCTTGGTGGTCAAGCACCAATCGCAGCGTAATATCGCCCGAGCGCTGGTGCAACTGTGGGGTCAAGTAGTGAATGCCTATCCTGAAGATGCTTATGCAGCGGCCGCCATGCTTGTTTACCGCAACGTGCATGATGAACCGTGGAGTAACCAGGAGAAGCTGACGCTGTGGTTCCAGGCGTTAGGCGGGGATACGTATTTCGTAGATGGCCGCATCAACTGGACGGCCGTGGTCGAATACCTCATCACCGACGTGGCTTGCGAGACCTGCCCCATTGCCCAACTACCTCAGCAGCAGCTGCGCTCAGATCTGTCACAGGGGCAAGGTGGCCCGTTGGGGATGCCCTGCCGCGTCGGCGAACCGGCCACCCGCTGCATCCACAGCCTGGCACCCAACGACAGCTTTGATGTGCGCGTACCCTGGGAGTGGAGCCAGCATCCAGGTGTCGTGGGCGAAGGCGGTGATTACCGGATCAAAAGCTACGAGGATTTACTTGCAGCCTGGCAAGCGCAGGCTGCCAAAGAACAGGCTGAAAATGAAGTATCCGCCACAACAACGACCAATGACGGACAACCAACTGTCGAGAAGATACCCTCACAGTCCAAAGACAAACGGCCGTCGGCAGCGATGAGTCAGCAGCCAGGCGAAGCAGCCGAACCAGCTATACCGGCAAAGGATTCACCCATTGCCAAACAACGCGCCCAGATCGCCGACTTCATGAAGCGGCATGAGCAGTTGATGGCCAGCCATCCCTTCGCTACCCCCTGTGGCCACTGCCGACACCGATTAGACAGCAGCCCGACCAAAGATGAATCTGTGCCTCACTGCGCCTGGGCCGGCCGGTTACGCAGCGTTACCTTCAAGATGTTGCAGCCGGATGACAAGAACGCCTCGCATGTGCCTATTTGCCGGCAGTTTGCCCCCAACCAACCCTGGCACGAACTTATTCCCGCCCATCCGGAGCCGCCGGGAATTCCCCGCAACTGGTTGAAAGAGCAAATCTTGCATCTGGTCAAAGAGGCCAATCGCCACAATAGCGACCGCAATGTGTTTGAATTTCTCACCGGTCGGCCAATGGGAGCCAATGAAAATTACGGCGACTGGTTTAGCCAGCAGCTGGAGGCTCAGGGTGGCGACTTGAGTGACGCCCAGCTGTTCACCCTATTTGTCTGGGCTCATGCCGAATGGCAGCGAGCGCAAAGCCGTACCTTCAGCCTGCCGGTGAATGGGCATGGGATGCAGTTTGTCACGGTCCAGGAACGGCCGTGGCGCGTAGGCGAGTAAGCAAGGAGCCTGTTGAGGTTTGCAGACTCAAAGGAGAAACCATGAACACGACATTAACTGTAGACGACCCCCTGGCTGAGCAGGAAGTGACCATCGTTATTACCCTGGCGGCCGGGGAGCAAGCCCGCGATGAGCGAATGGCGCTGATGAGCGTCGGCGTCACCGGGCAGCCGCCGGTCACCAGAATCGGGCCGTTTGGCCAGGTGACAGCACTCATCGATGAGGCCTGGACGGCCTTTGGTGTACAGGCGCAGGTAGCGGCAGCAAAGAGCGCTAAGGCCACCGAACCGACCACAATACCGGCCGGAGAGACAACAGATACGCCTGCACTGAGAGCGGACGCAGCGTCCGTCGTCGAAGCGGCCGTACCTAGTGCGCAAGAAACACAACCACCACCGCCTGCGCCCAAGCCCCAGCCCGATCTGTCCTTCCTGTTTTAGCCAGGAGCCGCTGTCTTTTAACTTCATCGGAGGCATTCCCCATGACCCAAACTACCCCAACCAAACAATACCAAACCAGACGATTCTTCTACGACGGGAAGGAGATTCCCAACGTCCCAGACGACATGGCCAGCGAAGACGTGAAAAAACATCTGGCCGTCTATTTCCCGGAGCTGGGCAACGCCACCCACACCGAAAAAGTGGAAAACGGCGTCTGCACCATTACCTTCCACAAGCAGGTGACCAGCAAGGGCAGCGAACACGTGCTTCTAATGGAAATTGCTGCCGGACTGCCGGAGATAGACCACACGGCCGTGGCCCTGTACCGGAAAATCGGGCAGGGACCGTTCACAGTGGCGCTCCTGGCCGAACACGCCGCCGAGATTCAAGCTGCGGCCGCTTTCATTCAGGCGCAGATTCACGTCCCCCAGGAGATATTAAACGCATGTGCCACCCTGCCGCCGGTGAGCGCGCCGGTTGTCCCCATCGGCTTCTAAACCCGTCACGATCGGCCCAGCAGCTGTGGCCCGGTGCCGGGTATCTAACCTGCATCCAGATTCTGGCCCAGGTTCGATTCATTTACCAGGTTGCCTTTCCCGATCGTCCGCAGTGGCAGGCCGAAACCTACCGGGCGACCAACTGCGGCGTGCGCCATGCTCTCATCACCCTCTGCCTGCGTTTTGCAGACCACCTCTTTCCCCTGGCTTTCTCCCTGGAGTGGCTGCAGCAAATCGACGTCACCCGCAGCTTTGATGCCGCTGAGCTGGCCGCCATTCCCATCGCTCCTAGAGGTGTGGACGTGTTGGGCGATCCTTTTTTCAACGGCCCGGACGCCTTCGATCCGCCCTATGACTTCTTCGCCTGGGGCCTTATCCAGGAGGCTTACCGGGAGGAAGTCGAGGATGAGGTTTATCTCCCAATCTACCATCTATCCTTCCCGCTGCCGCGCACCTGGTCGGTGACCCGAACGGCGCACCTCATGCGCCAGACCAATTTGCCGGAGCCGCTTAACCATCTGGCCGTCGTGGCCGAGTACATCGCGGGCAGCACCGGCAACCCCTGGCTGGATTACGAGATTAACCAATATTACGAATCTCTCTATTACGAAGCGCCTATCGAATGGACGCCGGAAAATGTGCACCGGCTCAAGCAGCAGTATGATGAAGCCCTTGAGCTGGAGCGTCAGATGGCAGCCCTCGAAACCTGGGTAGCCGCCGACGCCCATACCCGCATGAAGGCGATCCTCGCCCTTATGCAAATCCTGTACGCCAATGAGCACCTTAACCAATTCCTTGAAACCCCTCGCCTCCCTGCGGCCGGGCAGCCCTTCCGTTACCTGGCCCGGTTACCGCCTGGCTGATCTGACTCAGGCCGAACCGATACTGTCCGCCGTCCAGCTGTGGGATGAGCTATTCAACGAACCGTTTCCCGATATATCCATCACTCTGAACCAACAAGGAACGGCCGTTGTGATTACTCATCTGCTGGCCCACATCTGGGAAACCCGATACCCGCTCTGGCAAGACGAGGAGCGATTTCTTCAGGTATCCAGCCTGATTCACCAGCTACAGAACAGTGACAGTACCCGCCCCAGCGCAGCCCTGGATCCATTGCAGATAGACTGTCTGCAAGTGTACCTGACGCTGGGCCAACGTTACGCCGAACTCTTTCCCAATAACACCACCTGGCTGACCGGCATCACCGGGCTGGACGAGGACAGCCTGAGCACGGCTGTTTCCGATTTCCTCTCGGCCGTTGACAGCAACTATTTCCCTGTCGATGATGAGCTTTGGGTCGAAGACATTGAATACCTGGCCGGGCGGCTGGAATACATTGACCTCATCCCTCAGGGTCACGAGTTGAATTTTGACTTTGCCAACGACCTCGACGAGTACGAAGAACCACTGCGGACGCTGCTCACCCTGGTCAGGGAAGAAGAAACCGCGGACCTGCCGGACATTGAGCTGTACGGGCTGGGTGAGATCATCGCCCAGCTGCCACTGCCTCCGCCTATCCGCGATAACCTGCCGGCGCTGGCGCAGCTGGTCACCCACAGCACCGGCAACGTCTGGTTGGACTGGTCTTACGGCGACCTGGCCCAGGGCGGTATCTCGCTGCCGGAGTGGTGCGCCGACAACGTCGCTTTTCTGAAAGAAGAGTGGGCCGCGGCGCAGCCCTTCCTGGTCAAAGAAAAGGCCCTCATCTGCTGGGTCAACGCCGACCGCCCCACCCGCCTGGCCGCTGTCCGGGGTGCCCTTTACCTGGCTTACGTTTTCAGCAAAAAAGGAGTCCATTATGAAACTGGACCATGTCATCCTCACCATTTATCCCGAAGCGACGCTGCTTGAGAAAGTGCTCGAAGATGGGTCGCGCGTTATTCATCCCATCTCGCCGGCCGACCTGGCCGGGCAGTTGAACCGGATCCCCCTGTCAACCGGACTGCTGCCCCATAATACCTTGTTCTGGCGGCAGGAGGCCGGTCAGGAGCAGATCGCCATCTATGTACCGCCCCGGCAGTGGCAGCCCATCGCCTACGACCGGTGTTATCGCCTGCCCCTGCCGGGCATGGTCTTCCTGGGGCAGGGGCGACAATACACCGTTTTTGCCGTCAAACAGAAGCCCAAGACGCCGGAGACGCCCCTATACCACCTGCCGGCGCCTAACGTCGATGGAAACGGCCGTATCTGCCTGGGGCAGGCGCCGTTTCCCCTCGCCGGCCGGGCCACCATTTACAACGCCCTGAAACTTTTTATGGAGGGCAGCCAGTTCAACCACGACAACAGCCGCCGGCGCTGCATCAGCTTCCCCGACAGCACCCTGGAGTTATGGGCCAACCTGGACGGGCAAAAGCGGTTTCCTCTGGACGAATTGGTTCCAGCGCGAAAGCAGTTAAAACAGTTGATGACATAGCCTTCGTCCTCGCCTGACAAGGCATTTCCTTGAGCAATTGCTCACCAAAAGTAATGAAACTTTGCAGCGAATTAACGCGAATTCGTGTTCATTCGTGCTAATTCGCTGCCGTTTTCAGGAGAAGACATGAACAACCTCGTTACCTATCACCTGCACCGGGCATCCGTCTTGCCGCCCAGTGATGCCCACTTTTACCAATACGTCATCGCCCAAAACGGCGTTTTTGTGCGCGCCGAAAATGAGTTTGTCAGTGCCTGCCTCCCGGTCACGCGCCTGAAAGAAGCTACAGCGCCTATTCGTGGTTTGCAGCCGCTTGGTGGCTGGGTGCGGCTGAAAATCCCCCAGATTCCCTTGAACCTTCTGGAGACAGCCATCGCTGACGCTCAGGTTTCTGCAGAAAACGGCCGTCTTGATGAAACCCTCAGCTACGTGGTGTGGGCCAACGGCCGTGTCGGCGAGCTCACGTCGAGCCGTTATCGCCTGATTACACCCGCCGACCAGAAGGCTAGCCCAAACTTTGTTGTCAGTGAAATGGTGGAGACGGCCGAGACAGTGGTGTTGGATCTGCACTCCCACGGCGCGGCCCTTCCTTATTTCAGCCCCACCGACGACCGGGATGAAACCCGCCTGCGCTTCTACGGCGTCATCGGCAATTTGCGGACGACACCCCAGTGGCGCTTCCGACTGGGCATTTACGGCCATTGGGTAGAGATAGACAGAGACACGTTATTTGCTAGTGACATTACATTCCCTGGAGGTGACTATGACCATAAATCAATCTGACACCATTTCGGTTGACTTCACCCCCACCTACCGCGCCTTGTTGGGCGATACGGAAAAGATGGAACTCTACCTGGTTGGCGCCGGCGGCACCGGCTCGGCCCTGGCCGATTCTCTGGCCCGCATCCTCTATCACGCCCGGCAGAAGGGGAAAGTTGTCAGTCTGACTATTATTGACCCCGACACCGTACAAGAGGCGAACATTGGCCGACAGCGCTTTTGTCAGGCGGAGGTCGGCTATCCCAAAGCCAGTTCGCTCACTTTACGCCTGAATACCGCCTTTGGCCTGGACGCCCGGGCCGTTACGGACCCTTTTGAACCTGACATGGTTGTATCCGGTTACAGCGCGCCGAAGACGAAGAAACTGCTCATCGGCTGCGTTGACGACTACCGCCCCCGTCAGGAACTGGCCCGAACGGTCGAAAAAGGCCGCGGAAACGTCTGGTGGCTGGACGTGGGCAACGCCTATCACAGCGGCAATATCTACATTGGGAATGCCGTGGGGCCAAAGCAGATTACGGTTGATGAGGCGCTGCGACTGTGCAGCGGCTTGCCCAGTCCGGCTGCCCAAGACCCGGCGCTGCTGGCACCCGACCCGCCCACGCCAGAGTCAACGGCCGACCTGTCATGCGCTGACCTGACGCTGCGGGAAGAACAATCCTTGATGATCAACACCATGATGGCGGCCATCGCCGCCAACTACAGCTATCAGTGGGTGATTCGCGGTGAAATGACCAGCCTGGCCACGGCCGTGACGCTGGAACCACCGGCGATGACCTCGCGGTGGATTACTGGTGAAGCTTTGCGCAGCGCATTTGGCCTGCCGGAGGAGAAAAAATCATGACAAACAATCCCTACTCAAATGGAAATGGACACACTTCGACGACGGACGCTGCGTCCGCTCTCAGTGCCAGCCTGGATGAAGCGGATATTCACCATGGATTTGCGCACCAGTTGGAAGAACCGGTGCAAATCAAGGGGTTTGCTGTTACGTATGACCGGAAGTTTAACCTCGGCAACTTTGAATCACTGAACCCGGCTATCACTATCTGGGTCAAGACCCGCGTCCCCGAAGGCGTGGCCTTTGATTTGAGTGACTGCAAAGAGCGTGTGCGCCGGATGGCCCGGGAGAACGTGAGAAGACAGTGGCAGCAACAGCAAGGCAACAATGAAGTTGTCTTTCTGGGATTGCAGCCACCGGCAAAGGGTGGTGAAGACCCCATTTTTATTGGTACTGTCAGCGTCAGCCTGGTCTATAAGGTGAACCTGGGGAATTATCAATCTATCACGCCCGGCTACACTGACTGGGCTGACGTCAGGCACGTTGCCCACAGTCCCGGCGAGCTGCACATGGCGCTGGATCGCATGTGGCAAAGCCTGTGGGCTAACGTGGAAGACGAGATTGCTCGCGCCCAGGGGAAAGGCGGCACTGGTGGCTCCTTTGGACTGCCAACGATTGCCGTTGAAGATCTGACGCGCAGCGGCGGGCCTGCAAAGGGGCGGCAGCCTGCTGCTGATGCTATGATTCCCTCGATGCAGTTCTCCTCTGTCCCTGCCCGTCCCGTCAATGGCAAAGGTGGCTGATTTGGCACTGCGGCTTAACGCTGCCTACGGGCTGGACATTGCTGCCTGGCCACAGCCGTGCGTCGTAGACATGGCCCCAATTAGTTTCACCCTGGCGCAGGCAGCCGGGAATGTGCCCATCTGATCATCGGTTGCGTGGATAACCTGGGGCGGCGTGAAATTGCCCGGACGGTTACTGCGTTCGACGGCCAACTCTGGGCCATCGACTGCGGCAACGAGCAAAACAGCGGCCAGGTGCTCATAGGCAATCTGGCCGACGGGCAGAAAATCAGGACGGACCCACTGGGCCTGTGCAGCGGCCACCCCTCCCCCTATCTGCAGGAGCCGCCTGATCACGTCATTGTTACGGTCGCATTTATACCACGCATAGACGATGAAGTGTTTGCACATATGTTCTAGATTCCTTTATAATGGGCGAAAGGAAAGGAGGAATTTTCATGTCCAACACCCCTCAAGAGCTGCTTGCCATCGGAGAGGTAACCATCCCGTTTTACGAAGATAACCTGATCGTCCAACTTGGTGAAGATGGCGAGATTTACGTCGCGCTTCGCCCTATTGTTGAAGCGCTGGGACTAGATTGGTCGGCTCAATATCGTCGAATAGGGCGAGATCCGGTGCTTAGTGAGGAAGTGAAAATGATTTCCGTTGCCGTTACGGCAACGGAAATACGCAAAAGGGGAGAAGGCGCAAAAAGCTACATTTGCTTGCCTAAGCAATTTATATCCGGCTTTCTGTTTGGAATTAATGCTAACCGGGTAAGCGAAGCATTACGAGCGCGTGTTATCCAATGGCAAAGAGAAGCACATCTCTTTTTGGATGCTGCCTTCACAGGTGACGCTGAATCGGCGCTGGAAGCGATGCGGCAAAAATATCTGCGACAAGGATATGATGAAGCGTGGATTAAGCAGCGGCAAATTACGATTGAAACGCGTAATCACCTGACAGGTGAATGGAAGGCGCGGGGTGTGCAGGGTAGACAGTATGGAATTTTAACGGCCGTTATCCATAAAGGCGCATTTGGCATGAAACCAGCTGAACACAGAATGTTGAAAGGGGTAGAAAAAGGAGAAGTGCGTGACCACATGACCGGGTTAGAGCTGGCATTCGTCAACGTGGCGGAACAGGCGACGATTGCCAACATCCAAACGGAAGACGCGCAAGGGTATGATGAGAATTATGATGCGGCGGAGAAAGGGGGACGTGCCGCTGGCGTTGCCCGCCGAGCTTTTGAAGAGGAACACGGTCGGAAGGTTATCAGCACCCAATCTTACCTTGAGCGGCGTAAAAAATTAGAGGCTGACGAGGAAGTAGACAAGCCAGAATAAGCCTGCCACGATTTTAAGTCTCACCCTAACATAAGCTTCTGCCAAGCAAAAAAACCACCACCCAGCCGGTCATCTAGACCGGCTTTTTTATTTCCCAACCCGATCCCCAGATAGTGAAACCCTCCTGGCCTTAACAGGCTGGATGAGGTGAATTCTGCACACCTGTTCTAAAACGGAGGTATACTATGGAGCAATCACAAACTCGTCACAAGTGGGCAATCCCACTATTGATTTTGGCCTTACTTCTGCTGCTCATCGCGATTTTGATGGCCAGCGGGCATCAGGTCAGCCTGCCGTTAACCGGCATTCAATCCAACCGTCAAACATTCGGTAGAACGTCGATGCCACCCGATCCCAATGAATGGTGTCGCAAGGTTGATCTGGAAAAGCTGAACACCGAAATTGTGAAAGCGGAAACCTTCATGCACGAGGGTGTGGGTGAAAGGCTGGTCGATTGGCGCTATCTGCGCCGGGCGTTAAAGGTGACCGGCGTGCAGGTCAGCGGCCCGGAAGACAGCTATTGGCTGGAGACAATAAAGGGGCTTTACGCCGGCTGTGGGCCTTAGGAAGGATGATGAACGAACCGAAATTGTTGGGGGCAACCCTGCTGCATACCCGCTACGGCCATTGGCGGCATCCACAATCCGGCCGGTATTTCATCCGGCCGGTGCGGGATCATTTTCGCAATTATCCCGGCCTGGCTGCTGAACTGCTGGCCATCCGGCAGCGGGCGTGTCATGAGCTGCATACAATTGAGGACCAGCAGCGGATCCAATGGCTGTCACAGGCCACATTTGGCGCGCTGGATATCTACCAGCGCGGCGCCTCTATCTGCACGGTGAGCCGGGAGGATATCCTGGAAGAGATTGACGACTGGCTGGTCAACCAGCGCAATGATCTGGCGGCTGCGCTGTTTGCACCGCTAATACCAGGCCGCTAGCGCTTCCATTAGATTGAACCATATAATAGAAAAGATGCCTCATCCCCACGTTGATGATACTGGGATAGGTGGGGTTGAGGCATCTCTTATAATGCTGTGCCGATATGAAAGATGCTACTTAAAAGATTGGAGTCACTTTAATCACCTTTTCAATATAGCAGCTATTTTCTGTATCATTTACTTTAGACCAAAGTGCCCAGTTTGATGCCGCAGGGTGATCGTAAACATCAAAAGTACCTGAGTTCGAAGGTTGTAAGTTTCCAAATATTTCTACGCGGTCAGCATCTTCTACTTGATAATGTAGCGTAAAAGTGGCTTTAGATCCTTCAGGGGGTAGCGTTGCATAAAAATTTACGATTAACGGGCGACGACAATCTGCAGTGGAATCCGGAGCATTAACAGCCACATCTTCAACCAAAATAACTCTAGGGCGTTGCGGAATATTTTCTGGTGTTAAGGATTTTTCCTCGTCTTCAGAAGGGGGTGGCGGCAAAATTACGGGTGAAGAGGGAATTTTAGGCAAACTCAAACGTTCCGGTAACGAAGGCTTACTAATAAATACCGCGAAACGTACTATTGCCCGATCCTCACCACTGAGATCATTCCTCTCTGCCAATTCAAACGAGGAATTTACGCGACCAACCTTTTCAAACAGATTCCCACCTCTAACGAGATAGATTTCTCGAGATTCTAAGAAAACTCGAAGATGCACATTCTTCTCCTCTGGAAGCGGATTAATGTCAAAGTGGTCGTTCTCGCCATTAAACCAACTATCATATTCCTTGAGTTGAAAAATGATGTCGATAGATCCAACGTTTAAGGGAAAATCTCCAACATGAGCCCAATGGCTCCGAGAACTATAAACACCCCGCGTGAACCAAATGCTTGGTCGCCATTCGTTATCTCCTCCTGTGGCGCTATCGTACCAATTAGCTTTGCCCTCACCAGACCCATCAGATGTGGACCCAAGTACACTAAACATTGCCAGTACCTGGTAATCTGGCACAGCATCGTATACTGGATAACTACCTTGACGCATGATGTCAACAAACACCCTTGGTTCCTTATTAGGAAGATATGCCGTAGTTGTTATCTGAAGTCTCCCATCTGCCATTAGTTTGAAATTATGAAATGATTTCGACCCAAACCAATGCCGGGTATCGGTATAAGTATTACCATGTCGTGTACCTGGACTCCATCCCCAATTACACACGCCTGTTTCGCACAAGGCAACGATGTGGATCATCGTATTTTGTGTCGGTGGAGCATAGAACTCAGGATTTCCTCCAATAGGAGAATCAATAGTGTCTCGACAGGGAGGGGAAATAGTTGTTCTTAAAATCAGGCTCGGATCATCACTATCATTTACCCACTGGCCTGCAGGCGGGCCAAAGTAACAGAGAGCGTGGGCTTTATTGGTATTC
Source organism: Promineifilaceae bacterium (SeqCode) (assembly GCA_041748655.1). Classification (GTDB taxonomy): domain Bacteria; phylum Chloroflexota; class Anaerolineae; order Promineifilales; family Promineifilaceae; genus Leptofilum. The sequence continues at coordinate 26,729 of JBGTCV010000067.1, forward strand.
GAACTCATAAAGCTTAGTAAAAACAGGCTTGTAATCAGAAATATTTTTGCCACCAATTGAGAACGGGTAAGTAAATTGTTTCTCATGAATATCTCCTTGTTAATATTTGAGCATGCAAAGTGAGCGCTCGCTTAGATGAACTCTTTACCTGCATACTCTTGTTTGTTTTTCTTTTTTGATTTAAAAGGAAGAAAAGTTAAAATAAAGTAGTAGTCGTTTGTTGCAGATGCCTCAGCACAAAACGAACAGGCTCTATTTTTCCTCTACTGGTATACTGTTCCGAAGTTAATTCATAGATACATTCTCCTTTGGTTGAATAAGTGAATATTCGAAAGGTTTGTTAACCTTTTTCGCGCCAATACCAGAGGTGGCGCGATTTCAAAAGTGACAAAACCTTTTTCATAATGACTTACAACTTATTTCCATAACAAGCCTTGCGAAGGAGAATTGTCAATTCACCTACGCTTATCACCGAATGGTTGGCCGATTGATTGATACACCGACAAGAACACCTACAATGAAAAAGAACATTGCTAAAATGATGATGACCTCAATACTTAATGTCATTTTTTTACTCCTTGATTCAACATTTCGTTTATAGCCGTGAAAGAGCTGCGGCATTATGTTACAGGTTCGCTTGGTTTTGATGATTTACATATTGCCAGAAATCTTTGACAGATTCTTATTACAAAAATTTGTCACTGGCTATGTGTATATTGAATGTGGAGATTTCCAAGAGTGTCTTTGGGATTCGACAACTGAATTCGCTGATGCATAATAAACTTGCAAGGCTTCAGTCAAAGGAGTAGCGATGGGTGCCCAAAAAAACCTTGGCCGCAGATTGAGTCTAGTTATTGCTTCCATTAGTGAGTGGAATGGGAGAGGCAAAGATGATGTAGGGAGAGACTTTGCAGAGGTGCTTGGCTATTCTAAAAGCACCTTAGACCGTTGGTATAGAGGCGAACTTCCCCAAGGGATCAAACCTCAGATTATTCTCAGTTTGCTTGAGTATTCTCGAAGAAAGTTGCCTGCAGATCTGGCTTATGGCTTATTCCGGCACCTTTTTCAAGCTTATGCTCGCTACCATCATCTAGATGTATTTCCCGATGAAGATGCACTCTTACAGCGCTATTATCCTGAAATGTTTCAATCTCGTCGGTTTCCACTTCCTGCGGGTGATAGCTCTTTGCAGTTGGGGGAAGAAATCTCACATATTGAACGAGATTATGATCGGCATTTAATTGGCTTCCTAACGAGCGGAGTAGGGATCGTAACGGTCGTGGGATCGCATCAGTCAGGCAAAACTGCTTTAATGGCAAATGCGATGACTGCCATGTCGGCACTTGGCTACCAGTGTGTTAGCCTAGATTTTGGCTTGTTAGCGGGGGTCGCTGAAGATGGGGATCTCTTTTATAGAGAGTTCTGCAGCATGTTTAGTGAGGCCCTGGATTTGTCTGATGAAACTGGCGCTATTTGGGAAGAAGGTTTAATGAATAATAGAGCCTCAACTAAATACATTACCAAGTTTATACTCCCCTTTATAAGCCAGCCTTTTGTTCTCTTTATGGATGATGTGGATATTTTGGCACATGCGCCTTTCCGCGATGACTTTTTTGGTATGCTCCGCTCCTGGTTTGAAAAAAGAAAACTGGGGGGGCCTTGGAGAAAAGTCAACATTGTACTTGGTATTTCTACGGAGCCGTTTCTACTTATCGAGGATCCATTGCAGTCGCCATTTAACGTTGGTCGGCCCATAAATTTGGAGCAGGATTTCACATATTCTGAAGCTGAATTATTCAACAAGTTGCGCAACAATTGTTTTACTGCTGAAAAGCTGAACGAGTTAATGTCCCTGGTTAATGGACACCCTTACCTCATCAGCCTAAGCCTTACTGTCGTAGCAAATAGCATGTATACAGTGCCCGAGTTGTTTGCTAGAGCGTTGGATGAAAATGGCCCATTTGGGGAGCATTTGCGGTATATGAAACGAAAGCTGGAGAATTCCGGGCTAAAAGAGACTCTATTGGCTGCCTGGCAGGGGGAGAACATTGATGAAGAAACCAAGTATCGATTGAAACGATCAGGGTATTCTCGGCTGGCCGAAGATGGCTCGCTTGTGCCGCGGTGCCGCTTGTACCAAGATTACTTGACGGCCTGACGGCTGGGGGAAGTTTAGACGTTCCCATACATAGTGTTGCGAATGCAAAAAAACCGGTCGAGGACTTCAAATAGAAGACCTGGCCGGATTTTCAAATTCAAGTATTGGGATATGGATGACGGCAGCAAGTAAAGTCGATTTGCGGGTCAATTAACCTGCCAGGTCAACCCCTGGTAAGCGCCAATCAGGTAAAGGGCTATAAATGGCACCCACCAGGACAAGGTCATCAACCAACCAACGAAAACAACGAGCGTTGTACCCGCGACTAGACAGACACCGGCAAAACCAGGCATGTGTTTCCCACGATTCCCCTGCGCAGCTTTGTAAGCCAAACGACAGATGTGGCGTCCGGCAAACCGGCCAAGTTGGCGTATAACAAAGATGAATACGAAGGGTATGGCAGCGGCAAACCCAACAACTAGAGCACCGGCAAGCATATTCAGGATACTGACTACGAGGGCAACCATCAGATAATGGATTGAAGAGGCTGTATAGAAGCGACCCGTTCGAAATTCTTTCAGCCAGGACAGAGGTAGCCAACGGGCGTATGTTTGGCACAACGATAACAAATTAGAGCGTTGCATTGAAAACATTTGAGCCTGGTCGCTTGCTTAGGATGACGGGCGCAGTAAATCTCGGTTAATTCATCTGTTTTCATTTGCTTGCTCCTTGATGGTTTTTATTGGTTGAATGAGCCTGTTTGTGATTCTTCTCTATCTGGTACGCTGCACATATTGACACAGTTCACAGCCAAAAAATTGACAAAATTTTGCCACTGCCCGGTAGTAGAATGAAGTGATCAGCATTGAGCGCATTTAATAAAAAGGTTTCAGGAGACCGGTTAGATGAATCAAGCAACAACCACCACCCCAGCTAATATTTCCTACCCTGTACGATTCCAGGCAGGGGGCGCTTTAGATCCTGACAGTTCTTTGTATATCGAGCGCCAGGCTGACAGAGAACTGCTGCAGCATTGTCTCAATGGGGAGTATGTTTTCTTGCTCAACACACGGCAGGTAGGTAAATCAAGCCTGATTTACCGAACTGCTCAACATCTGCGGCAGGAGAAAAATATTTGTTCAGTAGTCATAAGCTTGCAGGATTTCGGAAAGTCTGGGGTGACACAGGCAGCATGGCTGCGCAGCGTTGTGTCTGATTTGGAGGAAAAGCTGGAGATGCAAACAGATGTAGGGGAGTGGTGGAACGAGCAGCCGCCAGGGACTGACTTTTACCTATTTAGTCGATTTTTCCACAAGGTTGTGTTGGCTGAGGTGGCTGCTCCGTTGGTGATCTTCATTGATGAAATTGATATTTTAATAAATTTTACTTTCAAGGATGACTTTTTTACGGTTTTACGCGGGCTGCATGATGACAGACAAGCACACCCTGAGTTGAGTAGATTGAGCTTTGTGCTGGCCGGATCAGCGACACCCGATGAACTTATTTCTGATCCCAGGCAGACACCATTCAATATAGCGCGCATGGTGGAACTGGCGGACTTTCTGGACGAGAGAGAAGCAGCTCCGTTATTGGCGGGGTTTGATCTGCCGATGGCTCAAAGTGAAAAATTGCTCGCGCGGATATTAAACTGGACAGGAGGGCATCCCTACCTGACGCAGCGCGTGTGTCAGGCGATAATGGAGAGCGATCTGCCACTGACGGAGAAATCTGCGGTAGACCGCGTGGTGAAGCAGGTTTTTCTGAACAGTAATTTGCCGAATGACAACCTAAGCTATGTGAGAAGGGCGTTATTGGAACGGCCGCCACAAGCACTGAGAGGGGGAATTCTCTCAGATTATTTCTGGATCCGGGTGGGTTTCCCCCCCATTCGAATAAAAGAACAATCTCCCGTGCATTCTTATCTCAAAGTGTCTGGCGTGGTGAGACGAAGGGGGGGGTACTGGCAGGTACGAAATCGAATCTACGAGCAGGTTTTTGACTGGAAGTGGCTTCTGTCACAACAGCCACTCATGACCTGGTGGCGAGAGGCCCCGCCGATAGCGAAGGTACTGAGGGGTGCTGTTTCCCTCCTACTTGTATTGCTTCTGGGTGCGGTAATTATTGGATTTAATCAAGCGCGAGAGATGTCTTCTCAAGCACAAATCCTGCAATCTTTAAGCCTGGCATCTGCCAGTCAGATAACAGTCGATAAAAATCCAATGGGAGGACTATTGCTTGCCATTGAAGCAATTAAAGTTAAGACAACGCCGGTTGCCTACAGAACGTTATATTCATTTCTCCTTCAACCTCCCCTTGCGCGACCTGTTTCAATCTATGAATTTGGCTCAAGCGTTTCTGGAGCTACCTGGAGCGTAAACGGCACTCAAAAAATACTAACCTGGAGTACAGATGGGGCAGTGCGGGTGTGGGATGTGGCAAGGGGTGAGGATATTATCAGCATGGCCCATGAGGGTTCGGTTGGCGGTGCGGTTTGGAACGCAGACGAAAGTAAGATTCTAACTTGGAGTAATAGCTTGGAACGGGGGCTAGTTCAGGTATGGGATGCGGCTACGGGTGAAGAGAAAGTAAGTATGGTCCATAAAGGTTCAGTTGGTGGTTTGATTTGGCGAGACGGCGAAATTCAATCTTTATTGTTGAGTCCAGGTGAGACGGAACCAATATTGGATTTTGAAGTAGCATGGTTAGCTCGTAGGTATGTTAGTGGTGCGACTTGGAATGCAGACGAAAGTAAGATATTAACCTGGAGTGAAGATGGAAGGGCACGGGTGTGGGATGCGGCTACGGGTGAGAAGGTAGTGAGTCTGATCCATGATGCTTCAGTTGGTGGTGCGATTTGGAATGCTGATGAAAGCCTGATTCTAACTTGGAGTGACGACCAGACATCTCGGGTTTGGGACACGGCTACGGGTGAGGAAGTGACAAGGTTAGTTCACAATGGTTCGGTTAATGGTGCGATTTGGAATGCCGATGAAAGCCTGATTTTAACTTGGAGTGACGACTGGACATCTCGGGTTTGGGACACGGCTACGGGTGAGGAAGTGACAAGGTTAGTTCACGATGGTTCGGTTAATGGTGCGATTTGGAACGCAAACGAGAGTCAGATATTAACCTGGAGCAATGATGGGACTGCGCGAGTCTGGGATGCAGCTACGGGTAAGGAAATAGAATGGCTAACATATGAACGTTGGTATGTTAGTGGTGCGACTTGGAATGCAGACGAAAGTCAGATTCTAACTTTGAGTAATGGCTTGGAACGGGGGCTAGTTCGGGTATGGGATGCGGCTACGGGTGAAGAGAAAGTAAGCCTTAACCATGATTCTTACGTTGGTGGTGCAATTTGGAATGCAGACGAAAGCCAGATTTTAACATGGAGCCATGATGGGACTGCGCGGGTGTGGGATGCCAACACGGGTGAGGAGAGAGTAAACATAATCCATGATGGTTCGGTTAATGGAGCAATTTGGAATACGGACGAAAGCCAGATTTTAACATGGAGTTTTGACGGGACGGTGCGGGTGTGGGATTTGACAACGAGTTTGAGCCTGGTTCATGATGGACAGGTTAGTGGTGCAATTTGGAATGCAGACGAAAGTCAGATTTTAACCTGGAGCCATGATGGGACTGCGCGGGTGTGGGATGCCAACACGGGTGAGGAGAGAGTAAACATAATCCATGATAGTTCGGTTAATGGAGCAATTTGGAATACGGACGAAAGCCAGATTTTAACATGGAGTTTTGACGGGACGGTGCGGGTGTGGGACGAGGCCACGAGTGAGGAAATAATAAGCTTGGCCCATAAAAATGGGGTTGAGGGTGCGATTTGGAACGTAGACGAAAGCATGATACTAACCTGGAGTGCTGACGGGACAGCGCGAATGTGGGATGCGGCTACGAGTAAGGAGGTAGTAAGCTTAGTCCATGATGGTCCGATTAGTAGTGCGATTTGGAATGCAGACGAAAGTATGATTCTAACTCGGAGTACTATTGGCTTGCTCTGGGGGCAAGTGCGGGTATGGGATGCGATAACGGAAAAGGAGACAATAATGTTAGACCATGATGGAGGGGTAGGAGGGGCAATTTGGAATGCCGATGAAAGTCAAATTCTAACTTGGAATAGAGGGACGACGCGGGTATGGGATGTGACTACGGGTGAGGAGATAGCAAGCGTGGTCCATAGTGCTTCCGTTGAGGGTGCGATTTGGAACGTAGACGAAAGTATGATACTAACCTGGAGTGCTGACGGGACAGCGCGAGTGTGGGATGCGGCTACGAGTGAGGAGATAGTAAGTTTGATCCATGATGGTCCTGTTAGAAGTGCGATTTGGAATGCAGACGAAAGTATGATTCTAACTCGAAGTAATAACAGCTTGAAACAGTGGACAGTACGGGTTTGGGACACGGCTACGGGCGAGGAGATAATAAATCTGATTCATGATGAACCGGTACCTGGTGCGGTCTGGAATGCAGACGAAAGTCAGATTCTAACCTGGAGTAATGGCCAGACAGACGGGATATTGAGGATTTGGGATGCGCTAACAGGTGAAACGGTTTTAATGCTGCCTATTTCCAGCAGAATCATTGATGCTCGTTGGAATAATGAAGAGAGCCTACTGAGTGTGGTTGCGGACCGGACTGTTAATTTATATCCTGTCTACCCAAACAATGATACCCATGATTTTGTGGAAGCAGTCTGTAAATATGCCACGCGAAACCTGACACGGCAGGAATGGCAACAATATTTCCCTACTCAACAAGAGGAATACCCCATAACTTGCCCAAATCTTCCGGTACATCCATCCGTCCTTGAAAACTAAGGGAAGTTGGACATCTCTGTAAGATCAAAAAGAAAGTACTGGATAGGAGTTGGTGAATTGGGATAAGCGGGCGGCCGGCCTGCTGCGGGAAAAGGAATTGGCCTATTTATCGTTGCAAGCAGACAGCGCAGTCATAAAATGAAGTGATCGGGCGCTAAACGCGCCATATGGGGTGAATTTCCTTCAGGAGAAAACCCCATGTCTCAACAACTCCCTCTTATTGTTTACGAACAAGCTCATCAAGCACCAGCCACACGTCTGCGTCTGTGTGATTTGCCCACAGAAGAACGGCCGCTCTACCGTCTGCACCATCATGGCAGCGATGCCCTAGCAAAAGGCGATTAGAACTCCTCGCCCACCCCGAGAATCTTCATCCCAATAAAAACAGGAAGGCGCCGACATGTTGTCGGCGTTTTTATTTACCTTGGAGTAACCTCATGAACGCAAAAATCATTCAATTTGGTCAGCTGGAAGAGCTGCTCACCGAACCGTTTGCCCCAGGTCAGGGGGTGCGTGTTGTTGTGCTGGAAACGAGCGAAAGCATGTCGGCCAAAATCCCAGGCTGGCGTCTGGTCCATATCGGGGTGCATGTACGGTCCATCAATGAATCAGGACACATCCTGGCCTGCCATCTGCCGGTAGTAGCGATGGAGCTGTACAACGGCCGTCGCGAGAGTGACCCCACCTGGCAAAAATATGACGTGGCTTGGGAACAGGCGGCAGCACTCAAGGAGCGGGTTGTTACCTATCTTCAAACAGCGGCCGCAGAGATAGGCTTCGCGCTGCGCACCGCTGGCGTCATTGATTTAGGTGAAATACGGCCGTTACGCGCCACCTGGAAGTCAGACCCGGCGTTGCAAACAGGAGGCGCGACAGATGCTGGTGCTCAGTGAATCGCAAACTATTGTGCAAACCCTGGAGACAATTCATGTGCCACCGTGGGAAACCCTCACGCACCTCAAAATCTACACCCCAGATTATCAGCCACTCAGCTGGGCGCAGGTGTGGCAGGCGTTTGTGGACGTTTATCCGGAGCGGTGGGCGATTGAGATTTTTCCGCCAGCTGAAGAGTTAGTCAACGACGCCCACATTTACCATTTGTGGCTGCTGCCGGAAGGGAACACACCCCCTGACTCCCTGAATCTGGCGCATAAATACCGCTGGTAATTCGTCAAATTTATCCCCAAGAAAATCTCGTGACAAAAGGAGGTCCTGCCTGTGCGCCAGCTGAGCCTGCTCCCGCAAAACCTATGGCTGCAAAACGGCCGTTCGTTTCACCACCCCCTCCCCACCGATGCCCCCATTATCGTCTCCAACGGTGTAGGCGTGGATTCCGTAGCGCTTCTGGTTGAGCTGCACCGGCTCGACGTGGTCTCCGACGCCATCGTCACCGCCCTGGTAGGACGAGACGGCTACGGCAACGAGCACCGTCGCTTTTGCCACTATCTGCCCATCCTGGAGGCGTGGTTGGCCGAGGTTGGCTTTCCTCCGATTCAGTACGTCTGGTACGAGATGAAGCGACAGGCCAAACATTTTCCTTACTGGAGTCTGGCGGGGATCCCCGTGTACACGGGGACCGCCAACTGGACCCTGCCGTCGATTAGCTTTCGTCGCCACCACAGCTGCAGCCTCAAATTTAAGGGAGCTGAGATTGACCGCTGGGTGACTGGGCAGTATGGGGATCAACCTTGTTACCGGCTGGTTGGCTATGACCTGTCGGAAGGGGCGCGGGCCGCCCGCTTTTCCGTCAAGCCAAAACGAAAGGGGCCGCGCACCCGCGACTGCTTCCTCTATCCCCTGCAGCAGCTGGGCTTAAACCGCGCCGGCTGCGAAGCGGTCATTGCCGAAGCCGGGCTGCCCGCCCCTGGCCTCTCATCCTGCGTTTTTTGTGCCGCCATGCGGCCGCAAGAGGTTGACGCGCTAGACGCTGAATCCCTCTGGCTCATTGTCATCCTGGAAGCCCATGCTCAGATTAACCTCAAGAAAATTCGTGGCCTGTGGGGACATGGGGAACGGATGACAGAATATATCCGGCGGCGGGGTCTGCTGCCAGCGGCGCTGCTGGACGAGGTTTGGGCCAAATGGGTGGCGATAGAACGCCCTCCGGAGCTGGGTGATAACCCCGAAGCCAATGCCGACGCGGTGCTGTTTACGGAAGTGCGCCGTCTGGCCGCGCTGTGCCGCTAACGCTTTTTATCCCCTGAATTTTATTTCCCTTCACATCCCAGGAGAAAATCTTATGCACGAATTCAGTACGGAGCTGACGTTTATTGCCGATCCCGGACACGGCTGGTTGCGGGTGCCGCTTGTGGACATTGCCGCTTTAGGTTTGGAGACCACTATCTCCAGCTACTCTTTCATTGACGGCCATTACGCCTATCTGGAAGAAGATTCTGACTGCGCGGTTTATCTGGAAGCGTTGCGTGAACGCACGCAGGCGGAGCCAACGATTCAGGAAGAGTACCGTGAGCATTTCTCCCGCAACCGGCCTCGTTTCGGCAACGCCCAATTTAGCGCTGAGTTTTGGGAGAAGATGAGGAGTTAACAATGCCACACATTCAAGTCTTTCACAATCCACGTTTTTTAGAGTATCGGGGGGACCATGACCAGATTGTGCCGCCGCTCTCCCCCACTGCCTCTGTTCGGGTGCCAGCGGAACTGGCTGCAGATGAAAAGCTCAGCGCCGCCTACGCGCGAACCCAGCACGGTTATCTGTACGGCAGCTGGTTTCAGGACCCAACCGTCATTCCCCACCTGCGCAGCACCTCGGTCGGCGATTTGCTGGCTACCGAAGATGGCGCCCTGTTTGTGGTGGAACGGATGGGATTCCGACCGTTCCATCCCACGGCACAAAACTGGAAACCCCGGCTGCTGGAATCTATGCGGAAGCTGGGGGAAACTGTTGAGCTGACTCAAAATGAGCAGTTAAAGTCTGCCATTCAGGACAGTTTAATCGGGATGAATCAGGCGCTCCTGGCTGAAGAATATCCGGTAGTGGAAATCCCCCAGGCCTGGGAAAACGCCGAGATAGGGGATTTGGTTGGCAGTGACTCACTGGGATATTACCGGGTATTTGCCAGACGCCTGGAACCGAAGTGGCGCGCGGCTCTTTTGCAGGAACATCTGCCGCAGGGCAAGATGTGGCGGGACAGCAAAGGCTGGGCGGTTCTCCAGCCCGTTATCAGATAAAGTGATGCTATAGATTGGAAAACGGCGGGGTCTTGTGAGGAACGGCCGTTTTTTCTTCAAGACAAGCGGATTACAGATACACTGGCCATTGTTATGTATACGCGATAGCAGCAGGGCGAGCACGGTGTAAATAACCAAGAGGCATCGCCAGGAAAAGGTCATAAAGGATACAGGGCCAAACCCGTTGCCAGGTCTGGCCCTGTTGAACACGTTCCCCTCTGCAAGAAGGTCGGTTCAAGGCCCTGCAAATTTGGTATCCCGCCAGTGTGGGTATTGGCGGCTTGCTGACAGTATACGACAATAACGCTGTCGAGTGAAGCTGTGGCAGGATTTTCTCCCTATTTGTTTAGAACGCGAGGACATCGAACCTGATTGGCAAAATCTGTATGGCATAAAAGTGAGGGCACCCAGCTGGGCGGCGGCAATATTGACGTAGCCCGGCTGGGCCTGTTAGGGGGCTGGTGCTCCCTGTGGGAGGGGAATCAACGGCCGTTACGGCCGTTTCCCGACCTGCTTGTCCCTTTCATCTCCCAAGAACTATCCCATATCCGTTACAATAGAAAGATGGCCTATCTCGTTCGCTTTCAGCGGGGAAAACCGCATCAGGTGGTACACCTCGTTCACAAGGTACACGGCGTTACCGGTGCCCTGTGCTCCCCTGCCGCCAAACCAGCGGATGGGGATGAGACGCAAAGTGGGCGCTGGGAACTGCTGGAGAACCTGCCGCCTGATGTTCGCATTTGTCATATCTGCCAGAAGCTGAAGCAAAAGCTGGACAATCCGATTCCAGAGCGGGTGACGCGGGAGCTGGAAAAATTGGCGCTGTGGGACACACGTGCCGCCGATCTACAGCGGCAGAAGATGCTCGACTATTACCGCCACAGGCAAAAGGTGCGGTCATAAAATGAGGTGACCGGGCGCGAACGCGCCGCATGGGGTGAATCCCTAACAGGAGAAAACCTCATGCCTCAACAACTCCCCCTTATTGTTTACGAACAAGCTCACCAAGCACCAGCCACACGTCTGCGCCTGTGTGATCTGCCCACTGAAGAACGGCCGCTCTACCGCCTGCACCATCACGGCAGCGATGCCCTTTCCACAACTGAACTGCTGGCCCTGCTCTTGGGTTCGGCCGACGGTCCAGGTTTGGCGCAGGAGCTGCTCAGCCAGTATGGCTCGCTGCACCAGCTGGCCCGGACCAGCAAGGAACGGCTCAAGCAGTTTCGCGGCATCGGGGAGGCTCAGGCGGCGCGCCTGATGGCTTGCCTGGCGCTGTGCCGCCGTCTCCAGGAGCCCCCAGCCGATGAAAAGCCGCGCGTCACCAGCCCCGCCGATGGAGCCAACTTGCTGCTTCCCCGCCTGCGCCACCTGGAGCAGGAAGAGGTGCACGTGTTGCTGCTGGACACGCGTAACTACGTCATCGGCACACATTGCATCTACCGCGGCAGCCTGAACAGCAGCACCATTCGCATCGGCGAAATTTTTCGGATGGCCATTGGAGCTCCGGCCGCGGCGATCATTCTGGCCCACAATCATCCCTCCAGTGACCCGTCTCCGTCCCCTGAAGACATTGCCGTAACCCGCCAAATCGTGGAGGCGGGCAAGCTGCTTAGCATTGAGGTGCTGGACCATTTGATTATCGGCAACGGCCGTTTCACCAGTTTAAAAGAGCGCGGGCTGGGTTTCGATTAAATGACGTTTCCAACGTAAGTCCGGAATGGAATGGGATTCCAGCATAAGACAAGAATGCGGAGTTATCAGTTTCTCTCCAGTAATCAAGGGCTTTTGCGCCGAACAGTCTGGAGCAAATCACTGTAAAAAAACTCCGCATTCCGGAGTTACGCTGGAAACTAACTCCGCATTCCGAAGTTACGGTGGAAAAAGTATATCTGGAGCACACTTATTTTGTGCTTTTTGACCCATTTTAAGGCTTTTTGGGGCTAAAAAACGTCATTCCATTCCAGAGTTACGATGGAAACGACAGAAGCCCTTCTCATCGATTTCCTCCCTGTTTGGAGTAACCCCATGAAAGATTTCTTCACACTTTCCCCCGATGGCCAAACTTTTACCCTGGCCCTTAACGGTACGCCCCGCATTTACAGCAACGATAAAGAAGGCAAGCGGCAGGCGATCCTGGATGGTCTGAACACCATCAAGGCGATTACCGTCGGCGATACGGTGTATCTGCCCAGCAGCGAGAGTTTACAGGTGGTCGCGGCCGTACTTTACCCCGACGGCATCCAGACCGAAGCAGCTTACCGGACGGTATGCGATGTCACCGAAAAAGCGTGCGCTCATATCGGGTATGGTTCTGAAGTCGAGTTAGGCCCTCCCGATGTGCCATTTTCTGCCAGAGGCTCGTACCGCAAGCAGTATCCTCCGGTGGATGCCCAAACGGTGCTGGATGAACTGCACCTGGCCGGAACCGGCAGCACCTTTCCCCGGCAGGAGATCGCCTGCACGATTCTGTGGAACAAGGCAGGGTTGGCTGTGTACGGCCGTCACTGGAGCAAGCTGACAGCCGCCGAAGAGAGCCTGATTCAAACCCAGGTAGACGCCATTGCCGCCCAGGCTGGCTGGAACAAGGATGACAGTACGGCCACTGGCAGCTACACCAAACCATTGCCCGTTGACGAAACGGCCGCCCGCAGCCGCTTAGATGAGCTGCTGCGCCGCGAAAACGGCCGTCCCGTCTTGGTCAGCAGCGTCATTTACCAGGCGCAGTTGGGTGGGTACGGCCGGGGCTTCTACGAGCGCATTAGATGCACAAATGAGCTGGCTCCGGCGCTGCAAACCATCATGGTTGAGACGCTCCAGGCTCACGGCTATCGCCCCACCCCACAGGATGGGGAATACCGACCGCTGCCGGTGACGTTGGCTGTGGAAGCGGAAACGAACCTCCAGGAGAAGTTGGCTGCTATTTCGCCGGTGGTGACGGAGTTTGGGCAGGCGCTTTTGCTGCGGGATGTGGTGGACGCCCTTGGCGTGGCGTCCATTAGCGAGTGGCAGGTGGAGCAGCTGGTGGGCGACGGCCGTATCAGCCAGGCGCTGCGGCAGTTGGGGTATCAGACCGAGTTGACCTGGTGCCAGCCTTACCACTTCCAGCCAAAACGGGAAGGACACGACGCCCAGCGTGTAATTCTCAAAGAGGTACGCGTCAAAAACGACCCTACCCGGAAGCTGTCACTGGCCCAGGGATTGGCCGTGTTGACGCCAGCGTTGGCCATTGATGACGTGGACGAGACGCTGGTTTACCTGGAGATGATCGGAGCCAAGCAGTCGGTGACGGCCAACTGGGCGGCGCTGGTGGGAGGCGGCAAGGTGCATTGGATTGGCCGGAAGCGGGTGCGCCTGGACGGGATGAAGGAGCATGTGAAGCTCCAGGCCACGCTGCCCTGCGGCTGGACCAACCAGATCCTCATCCACAAGCAGGCCAGCCTGAAGGAGATGAATCCGGAGCAGCCTTTCTACCTGCTGGATGATGGTACGCAGCCGATACCGCCGCTGTTTTATCCCATGCTGAACAAATGCCTGGCGCTGCCACTGCTGCCGGAATGGGCAGGGTATTTGTGGGAAAACGGCCGTTTGCGTAACCTTATCACCTTGCTCGACGAGGGCGAAGGCCAGGGTTATGCGGCCTGGCGGGTGCTGCCAGCGCCAGAGGAGTGGCAAGGCGTTGTGGAATTGGGCTTAAGAGAGGAGAAGATCAGGTTTTGATGTTTATACATTACCTCAGGGATAGCAACCTTATTATAGGCCTGAGTTTAACAAACGTGTAACGAGGGGCCACCAGATTAACCTCAGACCAACGATCCACTAACGACTTTTCCCCCTAACTATTTGGTTTCTCAAGAAAATTCATCACACTTTCTCCCGGCACCCACCATGGTGACTACATATTGCATCACAAGGAGAAAGTATGATGAATTACGAATGGAACACCAGTGACACTATTGAACATTTTACCCTCTTGCCCCCAGAAATCAGTTTCTTGGGCCGCAATGCTCCTCATAATCATCTGGGGAAAGCGCTCTTGTTGAAGTTTTTTCAGAAGGAGGCCCGTTTCCCTGAAGAGGCAACTGAGATTCCTTCAGCAATCGTTGAGTACGTTGCCCAACAATTAGATCTACCCCCTGAAGTCATCCACAAATATCAGTGGAAAGGCCGTCGCTTTAAAGAACACAAACGAGAGATCCGGGAACTGTTGGGGTTTCATCCGGCTACGCTCGTTGAGCAAGATAAGTTGCGAGCCTGGTTGATGGCCGAAGTGTTGCCGAATGAACATCGTCCTACCTATCTCGAACAGCTTATTTATCAACAGTTACGGCGGTCACAGCTCGAACCACCCTCTAAAAAGCAGGTGGCACGGCTCATAAAATCAGCCATCCATCGTTATGAAAAAGCGTTCTTTGCCAGGACCACGGCCCGGTTGTCGGAGACAGTTAGAGCTAATTTACGGCAACTGATATATGCAAAGACGGACCTGGCGATTGACTTAGACCTGGAAGACCAGGATGAAAATGACGATGTTCCTCATCACTATCCTATTCACACTCTCAAAACCGGGGCCGGCGATGCCAAAGTCAACAACATCAAGAAGGTGGCCGACCGTTTAAAACTGCTCCAAGAAATCAGTTTATCGGCCGATTTATTCGTGGGGATCCCACTTCGTTTTCTACGCCAGTACCAGCAACAAACGGCCGTAGAGTCTATCACCCACTTACAAAGACGACAGAAGGACGAGGAAAATAGACCCCAAACCTATACCATGCTGGCTGCTTTCTGTTGGGTGCGGCAACGGGAAATCACAGACCAGTTGGTGGACTTGTTCGTCCGCATCCTAAAAGATATTCGTCTCCGTGCAGAATATCGTGAAGAACGCAGACTATTGACCGATTTTATTCGGGTTGGCGGTAAGCAGCAGTTGCTGTTTCGCCTGGCCGAAGCGATGTGGGATAACCCGGATGGCATCATCCGTGAGGTGTTATATCCTTTAATCGGTCAAGAACGACTGCGTTCGCTGGTACATGAGGCGAAAAACAACGGCAACTATCGCCACTCAGTCCAGACACGCATTAGCGGCTCCTACACCCATCATTACCGCCAGATGTTGCCACCCCTGTTGGAGGTATT
This sequence comes from Promineifilaceae bacterium (SeqCode), assembly GCA_041748655.1. Classification (GTDB taxonomy): domain Bacteria; phylum Chloroflexota; class Anaerolineae; order Promineifilales; family Promineifilaceae; genus Leptofilum. Next base: position 41,984 of record JBGTCV010000067.1, read on the forward strand.
AACCTTTCGTTCCAACAACGAGCAATACAAACCGCTTATCGAGGCTATGGAAGTGGTAACCGCTTACCTGGAAGAAAAAGACCCGTTCTATCCCAAAGAAGAGGTTGTACCCATGGACGATGTCATCCAGAAACAGTGGCAAAACTGGATTTATCAGCAAGATAAACAAGGCAACCGTCGCATTAGGCGTGTCCGCTATGAACTCTGTGTCTTACAATCCTTGCGCGACAAACTCCGCTGCAAAGAGATTTGGGTTGAAGGTGCAGACCGTTACCGCAACCCCGACGAAGATGTTCCAGCCGATTTCGGCGAGAAGCGAGAAGCATACTACGATGCCTTAACTCTGCCACGACAGGCCGATGAATTTGTTCAGTTGGTAAAAAAGCAAATGAAGGAGGCGCTACAAATGTTTAACGACACACTACCCACTAATCCAGCCGTTGAAATTTTATCAAAAGGTGGCGGCTGGATTCGTGTCTCGCCTCTGGCGAAGCAAAAAGAACCGGCCAATCTACGCTATCTCAAGAACCATATCAAACAGCGTTGGTGGATGACCAGTCTGTTGGATATTATCAAGGAAGCCGATTTTCAAGTTGGCTTCACCGATAGCTTTCAGAGTTTGACTGGTCAGGAAAGGTTGCCCCGTACCGAATTGCAAAAGCGATTACTGCTGTGTCTGTTCGGATTGGGAACGAATACCGGCTTAACCAGCGTTAGCATGGGGAATCATGGGGTCAGTTACGCCAACTTGCAATATATTCGGAGACGGTTTGTCAGCAAAGATGGCCTCCGTCATGCCATCGGCTGGGTGGTAGATGCCACTTTAACTGCCAAGCAGTCCCATATTTGGGGCGAAACAACCACCTGGTGCGCTTCAGATTCCAAACAATTTGGGGCTTGGAACCAGAATCTACGAGCACAATGGCACAAACGTTATCACCAATCTGGCGTTGTTGTTTATTGGCATGTTGCCAAACAATCCCTTTGCATTTACTCCCAACTCAAAGCACCATCTTCATCAGAAGTTGCCTCAATGATAGAAGGTGTGTTGCGTCACTGTACGGCGATGCAGGTAGATCGTAATTACGTGGACACACATGGTCAGAGCGAGGTCGCTTTCGCTTTTTGCAACCTGTTGGGCTTCCAATTGATGCCGCGTTTCAAAAATTTACACGAGCAAAAACTGGCCCTCCCAGACAAAGAGACAGCGAAAAACTATCCTAACTTGCAGTTGATTTTGCAGAAAGCGATTGATTGGGATTTGCTTGCCCGTCAATATGATGAAATGGTCAAGTATGCGACAGCACTACGTTTGGGAACGGCTGAAGCGGAGGCTATCCTCAAACGCTTCACCCGCCATAACCGGCAACACCCAACCTATAAAGCCCTGGCAGAATTGGGCCGAGCGGTTAAAACGATTTTTCTTTGTTCCTATTTGACAGATGAAGCGGTTAGAAGGGAAATCCAGGAAGGATTGAACGTCGTTGAGAATTGGAACAGCGCCAACGGCTTTGTCTTCTACGGTAAGCAAGGTGAGATTAGCACCAATGATGTCGATGCTCAAGAGGTTGCCATTCTCGCCATGCATCTATTGCAATCTTGTTTGGTTTATGTGAATACCTTGATGGCTCAAGAAGTGTTGGCCGAACCGAAATGGTATGATCGTATGACGGAAGCAGATTGGCGTGGCTTAACGCCGTTGTTTTACCTTCATGTAAATCCCTACGGTACCTTTGACCTGGATATGGAAACCCGCATTCCTTTACAGAGTCAGGCAGAAACTCCCATTGTCAATTGATTTCATCAAAGTGACCTGAGAAAACGACCGTTTTCTCAGGTCACCATAACCTACGACAACAGACTGCAATGTAGGTTATAATGACCGAAATTACGGTAAAAAACGGGTTATCTTAGGACGGGATAGCGATGATTAAGAATTTAGCCTATCTTCGCACCTCCACTGACAAGCAAGATTTGAACAACCAGAAACTGGAGATTCTGGAATATGCTCGGCAAAAGGGGTTGAAAGTTGAAGACTTTATCGCCCTCTCGATCTCTTCTCGCAAGAGCCAACGCGAGCGACGCATTGATGAACTTCTGGCAAGGTTGGATGAAGGAGATACGCTGTTTGTCACTGAATTAAGCCGGTTGGGCCGCAGCACAGGGCACGTCATCAATCTCATTGATGATTTAGTCAGAAATGGTGTTCGTGTCATTATCATCAAGCAAAACCTGATTCTGGATAAAGCGCAAGATGATATTCAGTCGCTGACAATGATTACGATGCTCTCCTTATTTGCCCAACTGGAGCGGGTGATGATTAGTCGCCGCACAAAGGAAGCGTTGGCTGCGAAAAAAGCACAGGGGATTTCTTTGGGAAAGCCGAAAGGCACTGTCCAGCAAAGTATCTACGACAAAGACCGGGAAAGGATCGTTGAACTGTTAAGATTGGGGGTTTCAGCAAGGCGAATTTCCACTGACCACTTGGGTTATGGCTATCCTTCTAGCTTGAATTACTACATCAACACGAGGAATTTGCGCAAAGAGGCAGAAAAGCTGAGGCGAAAATAGCGTCTCGGCGATCTGGCTCTAATCACGTGGCCCCTCGTTGCACGTTTGTTAAACACGGGCGAACACGGCGGCGCTGGTCAATGAGTTACTCCAGGCACAGGACGAGGGCCGGGTGGCGGCCTTCATCAACAAGGCGCTTAACCACCAGCTAATTGTGCTGGATGAATTGGGCTTTATTCCCTTTAACAGCACCGGGGCGCAG
>JBGTCV010000068.1:0-12243 GCA_041748655.1 Promineifilaceae bacterium (SeqCode)
CTCCCTTGAGGGAGAGGGCTGGGGTGAGGGTGAAAATTGCTTTAGCGGCAAAAGTCGCAGCACCAGCCCCAGCAGCCCAATGCCAACCAGCCAGCGCAGCCCCAGGTAGATGCCATCTGGCAAGGGGACTTGCCCATAGCCAAAGCGGCCCCACAGGCTGGTCCAGGTGTAGGGCAGCTCAAAGATGGCAACGCCCCAGCTTTCGGATGGATTGCGCACGCCCCACAGCTCGGTGAGCCGCTCAAAGCCGGTGGGTTCGCCGTACAAGAGCTGGTTGCGCACAAACCACCAGCCCGCCAGCAGCAGGGTAAAGGCGGCAATGAGCAGATTGGCTTCGCACCAGAGCCGCCACTGTTTTTTGCGCCAGGCTGTCCAGGTAACGGCCGTTTCAATCAAAACCGCCACGGCTGCCAGATTAAACTTGCTCAGCAGCGCCAGGCCAAACAACATCCCCAGCCCAATGCCCCAGCGCCGGGACAGCCCCGTGTCTGACTGCACCAATCGCACACATGCCAGCAAAACGGCCGTTCCGCTCAGCGCGGCAATCACATCATTGTTAATCGACCCGGCCATGTAGACAAACATGGGGTTAAACGCGACAAAAGCGGTGGCTCCAAGGGCAAGAGACGGCCATTTCGGCCAAAGCGCCAGCCCCAGCAGCCAGGTGAGATACACTACAGCCGCCCCAATCAGCACGTTCAAACCCCGCACGAGGTGGGCCGCCAGGGCCTCACCGTGCCAGGGAAACGCCTCCGCCGCCGTGTGCAAATATTGGTTTTTGTTGTCGTCGCCCACTTCCCAGTAGCGGTACTGCCAAAACGGATTATCTTCCAATTGGGAACAAACCGGCCGCCCCGTCTCAATCCAAAACGTGGCCGCAGCCCCCATCACGTAAAACAGCGGCGGGTGGTGCCCCTGGGCGCTGCACGCCATGCTCCCCTGCACGGGCAAGCTTTTCAGCTGAATAATGTGCTGCACAAAGCGGTAATGGCGCAGCTCATCAGTCGATTCAAACAGTGGATTAATAACGCTGGCCGAGAAGGACAAAATGACAAACGCGAGCAAAACAAAGGTGATGGGTTGTCGCCACCAGGTAACCTGTCGCGGGGCTAACTGTGTCACTTTAATCTCCAATCTCCAGACGTAAACGGTCGCGGCCATCGGTGGTCAGGATGCGCTCGCCAGTCATGGGATCGTACAGGCCAAAGACGGCCACTTCGGCGCTGCTCAGTGCAGGCGTTTCCGCCCCACGCCCCTCCGTCAGCTCAAACCAATGCTGCTGTAAAAAGGTATCACCGGGCCGAAGCGTCACCGGATCAACCCACAGGCCGTCGTCCCCGACCAAAAAGTTACCCTCCGCGTCTAGCAGCTGGGCAAAAACCTGCAGGCGAGGCCCGGCATACACCCCCGGCGGCGGCGGATTGCTAATCAGCGGCATCGGTGGCAATTGCAACATTTCGGCCACCTGCCATCCCAGTTCCAAACGGTTGGTGTTGGGGTCGTAAACGGCCGTTAACCAGCACAGCCCATTCACAAAGCAAATCCGCTCATCATCCCGCTCGGCTAACATTTGTGCCTCCGTTTGGGCCAGAAAATAGTACCCAGCCGTCACTTGTGGGACAACAGGGTTCACCAATGGTTCATACGATTCGGCCGTATCGGGAAAGCCGACAAAACTCAGCGGCGGGCTGAGCAAGATCGCTCTTTCCGCATTAAACCAGCGGGGACGAATGTCTGGTTCATTATGTAAATCAATCTGCAATGCCATCCGGTCCCACGGCCCCGCCAGCAAGCCAGATACGCCAAAATCGGTCAGCTCCGGGTTTTCATTGACATAATCCGCCACATCCTGAATGTCTGCCCGATACAAAAAGCGGACCATCCCCCGCTCCGGCCAGCGCTGGAAATAGTCGGGTAAATCGCGTGCGGCGATGCTGCCTATAAGCAGCATCGCAAAAATTATCATTAAAGGAGATTGGAGATTGGAGATTAGCGGTGGACTACCAAATCTCCAATTTCCAATCGCCAATCGCCCAACAACCAACGCCGCCAAAATGTACGTCGCTGGCTGCGCCAAAATGGTGTGCCCCAGGCTGGCGGGCGGTACGCTGATGAACGCGGGCGCAATGCCAGCCAGCCACCAGAGCAGCAAAAAGATGGCCGCCAGCCCGCGCTGCTCTGCCACTGGCTCGATGGCCCAGCGGCGCAGCCTGCCTACCAGCAGCCGCAGCCCATCCCCCAGCGCCAGCAGCACGCCGCCCCAGAAGAAAATCGCGCCAACCGTGCCAAACAACGGCCGTTTCGGAATATTGTACAGCCACTCATCATCGCCGGTGGCGTGGTACATGCTCAGGGTGATGACCACATAGTCGCGCAGCGGCTCAAAGTTGCCCTGGCGAGCTGCCACCAGCGGCACCGCCAGCTCGGCCACCCGTCCCTCGGCTTCCGGCTGAGCTTGCAGGGTGAGGATGAGGGGAATGGCAAGCAGGGCCGTTACTGCCAACATCACCAACCAGCCCCGCCACTGCTGCCAGAAAGACGGCCGTTTCACCAGCCAAACCACCCCCATAAAGGCCAGCAAAATCAGCGGCACCCCACGCCCGGCAAAGTAAGTGTAGAAGCCTAGACTCATAAACAAGGTTGTAATTAAGTAATTAGTAATTGGAGATTGGAGATTGGAGATTGAACCGCGAAAATTCCCAACCTCTAATCTCCAGGCTCCTTTTCCAAAACCGCGCCAGAAAAAGTAGAAAGCGGCCGTTACCAAAACCGGCATTGTGACATGGCGCAGGCCAAAGCGGGCGTACATCAAACCCCAAAAGCTCACCGCAAGCCCGGCAGCGGCCGTTAAGCCCACCCAGCGGCCAAACAGCTTACGTCCCACCAAATAAGTCAGCGGCACCGCCAGCGTGCCCAAAAAGGTTGAAAGGAGCCGAATTCCGACCCAGTTAGCCCCAAAAAGCCCCAGCATAACGGCGTTCAGCGCATGGTACAGCGCCTCATGGCCAGAGGCATCCGGGTAATAAACAGCCAAATTCCCGTCCAGCACCTTCTGCGAAATGACCAGCGAGTTGATCAGCTCATCGTCGCGCCAGCCGGGCGGCAAATGGCCCAACTGCCACAGCCGCAGCCCAAACGCCCAAAAGGTAATGGCCACAATCAGCCAAAAATCATGCCGCCGTTGGCTCACGCCATCCCCCCAGAACTTAGCCGCGGATTACGCGGATTATCCAAAGAAGTTGTCATACCCGCGCAGGCGGGTATCCATTGGGCACCGGTGGCTGGATTCCCGCTTCCGCGGGAATGACAAGCCAAACCATCTCTGTGAAACTCTGTGTCTACTCTGTGCAACTCCGTGTTCCTCTTTCCTATTCCGTAACCATCAATTCCGTCAGCTGAAGATTATCACCGATAACGATGCCATTTTGCTGCACCGGCAGCCGCTCCGTTTGTTTGCAGGCAGGGTCCAGGCAGCTGTACAGGCCAATGGTGAGTGGATAGTGGCCAACGGCCGTTTCCACCGGCACCACAAACGTATGCAGCTGCACCAGCCAATCTCCTGCAACCCAGCTGCTGCTCGGCGCATCCAACCGGTCGGCCTGGGCCAGCGGCACCCCATCCGGCCCCGCCAGGTGGCTAAACAGACGCAAATCGGGCGGGGCGCCTTGCACCTGCCACACCGTCACCAGCTGCACCGTCTGGCCCACAGCCACCTGTTCTGCCCCCAAATCATACCCCAACAGCGCAGCGGCCTCACCAAACTGGGCCGATTGGGGCGTCAGCCAGGTTTGCCACGCCGCCACCGCTTCATCGGCAACCACACGATACACCCAAACGGGCCGATCTGCATCATCAGGGCGCAAGGGAAGGGTGTCTTGAAGAACGGCCGTTGCCAGATAAGGCTCCAAATCCGTTGACAGCGGCGCAAAGCCAGAAAAAACAACCAGGCCATCATCGGTATTGGGTACAAGCAAACTGCCCCGACCATCAAACCAGCGGGGCTGCACCGCATCGTGAACCAGCGTCATTTGCGCCAGCGCCGGGGTGTGGAACGGCCCTGGCGTGATGGTAGAAACACTGGCGTTGAGCGACGCCGAAGTGGCCGCAGCCACCCCCAACTGTCCGTCTAAATAAGCCATCACCGCCGTCATCGTGCTTTCATACTGCACCCGCACCTCCGGCGCATTGGCCCAGCTGCCAAAATAATCCCGCGCAGTAAAGACGGCCGTTCCCCCAAACAACAACCCGACACCTAACGCACCGACCACTCGCCACTTGCCACTCGCCACTTGCCACAACCGCTCAATCCCCACCGCCACCAGCAAATAAACCACCGGCTGCATCCCCATCCCCTGGGTCATGCTCAGCTCCGGCCCGGTGATCAGCACCGGAGCCAGGCCACCCAGCAGCCAAAGCAGCGCCGCCCCATGCGCCAGCCGACCTGATGAGGCAGTTAACGGCCGTTTTTCCCCACCAACCAGCTGCCACACCGCCAACGCCAGCCCCAGATAAAACAGCGCCCCGAAAACCGGCCCCAGCAGCGGCTTGCCCGGTATGTTGTACCGCCACGCCGTGTCCCCCACCACGGTAAAAATCGCCAGCCCGCCTTTGATATTGGCCCAGAGCAAAGAAAAATCACCCTGGGAAACGGCCGTTAACGGCACACTCAGCTCCCCAATCCGAATTTCTGCCTCAGGGTTGGCCCGCAAATAGGCTACCAGCGGCGCAGCCACGCCGCCCGTCACCGCCAGCAGTAGCGCCAGCCCCGGCCAAACCCGCCGCAGCCAGGTGCGGTCCAGCAGCCCGCCCAGCAGCCAGAGCGCCGGAAACAGCAGCCACAGCCCACGCGCCGGAATGTAGGTGTAGAAGGTGAGGCCAAGGAGGAGGCCAGCGGTAGCAAAGGTAAACAGTAGGCGGTAATCAGTGATCGGTAAGGGTCGCCTAAACTCCACTCTCCAATCGCCGCTCTCCACTTTTTGCAGGCCGCGCCAGAAGAAGGTAAGCGCCAGCCCAAACAGGGCGGGCAGGGCGATGGAGCGCAGCCCTTGCCGGGCTGCCATTACCGGCCAAAAGCCGACGGCTAATCCAGCAGCGGTGAGCAGCGCCACCCGCTTGTTGAAAGCGAGGCGGGTCCATGCCGTCATCCCCCCAATCATGAGCAGGCTGAAAAAGACGGCCGTTCCCCGCAGCACCCACCCTTTTTGCCCCAACAGCGCCATCAGCCCCGCCGTGGCGTAATCAAAAAGGGGTTCCCGGCCATGCCCCACGGTAAAATAAATTTCGCGAGCGCCGTTGAGGATGGCAACGGCCGTAATCCCATGATCCGCTTCATCGTGGGTAAAGCCTGGGGGGACGCTGTTTAATTGGTAGAGGCGTAGGGAAACGGCCGTTAACAAAATCAACAGCAGCCAAAACCAAAACCCAACTTGCCGCTCCACATCAAAAAAATTTCGCATCGCTGGCGGATATTACAGGAGCCCAACAGCCAAGACAAATACGACCCCCCTGCGTTTGCACCACTCAATCTGCCTATGAATAAAAGCAAGCGTTCAGCCCTACCTGCAGCAAGGGCATCGCCTCGGCGCTTTGCGCCTGGCATCCTTCTCCCCGCACGGGGCGCGAAGCGCCCTCGTGCGGGATACCAACTGAACGGTTATAAATAAAAAAAGCGTCACGCATGGTTGTTGCGTGACGCTTCCAAAATGTAGGTTGTCAAACAGATTTTATCAGGCAGTCACTGAATTAGCTTGCCAAAGCTTCCTTCGCCAGATTTACAACAGCGGCAAAAGCAGCTTCATCTCGCATGGCCAAATGCGCCAATGCTTTCCGATCCAGATTGATATTTGCCAGCTTCAACCCGTGAATAAAACGGCTGTAGCTTAAATCATGTATCCGCGTGCCGGCATTAATGCGGGTAATCCACAAGCGGCGAAACTCACGCCGACGAACACGACGGTCCCGGTACGCATACCAGTAAGACTTCATCATGGCCTCGTTAGCCCGCCGGAATAATTTACTCCGCGTGCCCCACTGGCCCTTGGTCATTTGTAATATTTTTTTATGACGACGTTGGGTTGTAAACCCACCCTTAACTCTCATGCTATATTCCTCGCATTTGTGATGGCCTGGCGCTCAAGCCGTTCCCAAAGGAAAACCGAGGCCAGGCAGCGAACCATCTCAATAAATAAATTAGGCTGGCGGATTCGCCTTGTACTTCTTCAAGTACGGAGCCAACCGTTTAATGCGCTTGCGGTCGCCCGCGCATTCTACAACCAGCATACGGCCAAACAGCCGCTTGGTACGCTTAGACTTACGCCGCCGCAGATGGCTTTTGCCACCCTTGGTACGCACAATCTTGCCGCTGCCAGTCATGCGAAAACGCTTGGCCGCCGCTTTATAGGTCTTCAATTTGTATTTTTTCTTTTTTGCTTTAGCCATTTTTTCCTCTCAAAGTAAAAGCTCAGGAAGTTGATTTTCCAAACAAATGCCTGCTTTCACACAAAAGCCCCCGGAGGGGCTTAAACAACAAACCTACATTTTGTTGTGAATAAACGACGGGTCGCCAAATCAGCTGAAAAGCAGCAAGGCTAACCTGTCGGATTCAATAAGAGTGTCATCGACCAACCTTCCAGCTTGGGGGCCTGTTCCACTTCTGCAATATCACTTAATATTTCCGCAACTTCTTCCAAAGTCTTCTGACCAATCTCAGGATAAGTGATTTCGCGGGCTTTGAAGCGAACTTGGAATTTGACCTTTTTGCCTTCTTCCAGCCATTTTTTGGCTTTGCTTACATAAACATCGCGGTGGAAGTCTGAAGTTCGGGGCGTTAAGCGAAGCGTTTTAATTTCAATTTGCTTCTGCAACTTTCGAGCTTCTCGTTCTCGCTTGGTTTTTTCGTAAGCAAACTTGCCGTAATCCATGATGCGGCAAACGGGCGGGTTGGCATTCGGGGCAACCTCTACCAGATCAAGCTCAACATCCTCTGCCATTTGCAAAGCCTGATTGGTGGGTACAACCCCATGATTTGTGCCGTCCTGGTCTATTAACCTGACTTCACGAACCCGTATGCGCCGGTTGATACGAAATTCTGGGTCTGCACTGACCCTTGCACGTGTACTACTACGCCGTTTTCGAATAGCTATTGTTCTCCAGTTATTAAAGGGAGCAACTTAAATAAATTGCTTAACCAATAAAAAAACAAATAGTCCGGTCACATGACCGGAACTGGATAAAAATCATATCACATTGGTCTGGTAGCGTCAAACAATTTGCCGCAAAACCAGCAATTCTCAATCTGGTAATAAGTTGACCGCGATTGCCTCATTTCAGGTGTGTTTCAGTAACTTATGTTAAGTTTAATCTCAGCCCAGGTGCGCCGTCGCCTCGGCGCTTCGCGCCTGGCGACGTTAGATGGGCGGGGTTTTTTCACTTTTTTGGGGGTGTCCCACCCCCAAAAAAGTGAAAAAACCCCAAAAAAGTTACCCGCACGGGGTGCGAAGCACCCTCGTGCGGGCTGGTGGCAACGCATTGTGGCGAAAAAATCTGGGGCTGAATAGGCTTTGTGGCTATTTCAGAAAGGTTCTAAATTCGGGGCAAAACAATGGTTTGCTGATTCTGATATTTCCCCTTGCGATCCGCATATGATATTTCGCAGATTTCATCCGATTGGAAGAACAACACCTGGGCAATACCCTCATTGGCGTAGATGCGGGCGGGCAGCGGGGTCGTGTTAGAAATTTCCAGCGTCACATACCCTTCCCACTCTGGCTCGAAGGGGGTGACATTTACAATCAGGCCACAGCGAGCATAGGTGGATTTACCCAGACAAACGGTTAAGACATCTCGCGGAATGCGGAAATATTCTACCGTTTGGGCCAACACAAAAGAGTTGGGCGGAATCACGCAGATGTCGCCACTAAAATCCACAAATGAACGTGGATCAAAATGCTTTGGGTCTACTACGGCCGAATGCACGTTGGTAAAAATCTTGAACTCATTGCTTACGCGAATGTCGTAACCATAAGAAGAGAGTCCATAGGAAATAACCCCTTCGCGCACCTGCCCATCGACAAATGGTTCGATCATACGTTTTTCTTGCGCCATGCGGCGAATCCAGCTATCCGGTTTTATGGCCATACAGGTTCCTTTACATAATGGTTTTAATACTTAATTAAGCAATTAAGTAATTGAGCAATTGGGTAATTACATGACTTCTGGCGCACTCATGCCCATAAGGCTGAGTACATGGGCAAAAAGCTGCTTGGCTGCCCGGTAAAAGTGCAGGCGGGCGTGGCGCAGCGGTTCGGGCACGTCGTCGTTGAGGACGCGGCAGTTTTCATAGGCTGGGTGGAAGGTGGCAGCCAGATCATAGGCGTAAAAAGCGATGTGGTGCGGTTCTGAGTGGACCACCATCTGCTCGATTACCTGGGGCAGTTCCAACGCTTTACGCAAGAAGGCCAGCTCGCTGTCATGGGTGAGCAGGCTGAGATCGGCCTGGGCATCGGCGTCGGGCGCGCCGCCTGCGTCGGCCCATTTACGGAAGATGCCTGCGCAGCGCACATGGGCGTTTTGGATGTAGTAGACCGGGTTTTTATCTGATTTTTCCAGCGCCAGGTTGAGATCAAACTCGATGGGGCTGTTGCCGGAGCGGGAAATCATGAAATAGCGGATGGGATCGGGGCCAACTTCGTCCAGGAGATCGTCCAGAGCGACAAAGGTGCCGGCGCGAGTGCTCATCTTCATTTCCTGGCCATCTTTGACGATGCTGATGATTTGGTGGAGCACGGTGCGGACGAACTCCGTGGGGTAGCCAAGCGCCTGCACGCCCATGAGCACCTGCGGGGCGGTGGCGTGGTGGTCGGGGCCAAAAAAGTCTACGACGAGGTCGAAGCCGCGCTGGGCTTTGTCCCAATGGTAGGCGATGTCTGGCATACGGTAAGTGGGCTCACCGGTTTTTTTAACGAGGACGCGGTCTTTTTCGTCGCCAAATTCGGTGGTTTTGAACCATTGAGCGCCATCTTGTTCGTAGACGTACCCTTTTTCTTGCAGGGTTTCCAGCGCTTCCCAGACACGGCCGTTTTCATACAAACTTTGCTCGTTGAAGTAGACATCAAAGACGATGTTGATGCGGCGCAAGGTTTCCTTTTGGCTCTGGGCGATCTGATCCTTGGCGTAACTGCCAAAATAGTCGATGGGCTGGTCTTGCAGGCTGTCGCCGTGGGCGGCGTGCAGCTGCTGGGCGATGTCGGTGATGTAATCCCCTTTGTAATGGTCGGGCCCAAGATCAGCTTCCTGACCGAGCAGCTGAAGGTAGCGAATTTTGGTCGATTCACCGAGCATGGTAATCTGGCGACCGGCGTCGTTGTAATAATATTCCAGAATGACTTCGTAACCGGCCAGGCGCATGGCGCGGGCGAGGGTGTCGCCCATGACGCCGCCCCTGGTACGGCCGATATGAATGGGCCCGGTGGGGTTGGCGCTGACACATTCAATTTGCGCTTTCAAGCCATCGCCGAGATGGATACGGCCGTATCCCATTCCATCCCGCAAAACCTCTGCTACCACCTGCTGCAACCGCTCTACGGTCAGCCGAATGTTGATAAAGCCAGGCGGCGCTACGGTCACTTCCTGAATGTAATCGGCAGCTGGCAGATGATCGACCAGGGTCTGGGCAATTTTGATCGGGGCCATGCGGGCATCCCGCGCCAGCTTGAGCGGCGTGGGGGAGGCGTAATCGCCAAACGACGCTTCACGCGGCCGTTCGATAACAATTTCTGGCGGATCGAAGGGAGGCAGCGCCCCGGCGGATTGGGCAGCCTGCAACGCTTCTTGCAAAACGGTCGCTAACTGATGATGAACGCTCATAAAACTCCATTTCTACGCTGAAGCATTTTTGCTTCAAAATTCGGCGGATTTTACCTGTCCCAGGGTGTGATCGCAAACCGACTTGGTGAAGATCGCGCCAAAATCTTCTTAATCAGTTTGGTCAGCTTGTTCAGGCAACCTATCCCAGATAGAGTTATGGGCAGTCTAGCTAGCAAAGTTGACCCACATTAAGGAGATTTTGGATGAAACGTTTGGCGCTTATTTTATTAATTCCCTTGTTTTTCCTGGCGTGTACCAATGAAGATGCAGACGGCGAGCTGATTGCCTACGCCAGTCCAAACTACCCGGTAACGTTTTTGCTGCCAGAACAGTGGGCCATTATGGATAATGAAGATTCGATTACGATTGCCTCTGAGGAAAGCTTATTGCTGGCCAGTGCGGTAACGGCTGGGGCGCGGGTTAATATCAGCGTGACGCCCTCTATTTTTACGGGCAGCGCCAACGCGACTGAGGTAATTGATACGGCCGTTCGCCGTTTCCGTGAGCAGACAGGAACAGAACTGCTTCAGGAAGTTGAATCCAGAATTATCAACAACCAGTCAGCGGTGGAAACGGTGCTGCGCGGCCAGGATACGGAGGGAAATGAGATTATTTTGCGCTACATGGTGATTGAGAATTTGGTGGTGAGGCAAACGGCCGTTGTCGCCGCCGTCCACGATGCCAGCCAAAATGACCGGTATGGCCAGATCATGGCCAATATTGTGAACTCCATCCAGCTGGGCGAACCGACACCTGCACCGTAGTAAACAGTGTTCAGTGGGTCAGTGTTCAGTGGGTCAGTGTTCAGTAGGTCAGTATTCAGTGGGTCAGTATTCAGTGGGTCAGTGTTCAGTGGGTCAGTAAATTAATACTGATTACTGCTTACTGCTTACCGATTACTGACCGCCGTATCATAAGCCAGCAGCGTTTCCGTCGCCGTCTTCTCCCAGGAGAAGGCGGCGGCTTGCTTTTCACCCTTTTGTCGCAGCTCCGCCCGCAAATTGTCCTGAATAATGGTGGAAATAATCGCCCCCGCCATGCCGCGGGCATCATCGGGATCAACGGCAAAGCCCGCCTCGCCCAGCACTTCTGGCAGCGATGAGGCCGTCGTCGTCACCACTGGCGTGCCAGAGGCCAACGCCTCCAGAACCCCCAAACCAAACCCCTCGCGGCGGCTGGGGAAGACAAAGGTTTCAGCATTGCGGTACAGTGCCGGCTTGTCCTCTTCGTCTACGTAGCCAATCCAGCGCACGTACGCCTCAATGCCCAGCTGCTTGATGTAAGCATCATAATCCGGGTAAATTTCGCTGGTCTGGGTTGGTTTTCGGCCCGCCAGCAGCAGCGGGTAATCCTCCCCCAGCGCCTGCCCCACGTAGGTCCAGGCCAGCAGCAGAGTGGTGACGTTTTTGTGCAGCTCGTACCCACCGAGATAAAGCACATAACTATCGGGCAGATCATATTTACGCAGTACCGCCATCTCCAGCAGGCCACCGTCCTGGGGACTGAATTGGGGACCCGCCGCCAGGTAGATGCGTTCAATCTTGTCGGCGGGAATGTGCAGGTGGGCGATGATATCCTGCTTGCTGGCCTCGGAATCGGTGATGATGCGGGTGGCGCCCCGGGCAGAAGCGGAGACGAGGGCGTTGTAGAGACGGGTGCGAAACGGCCGTCTATATTCCGGCACCAGCAGCGTTGTCAGATCGTGCACCGTCACCACCAGCGGCACGGGGGATTGCAGCGGCCCGCCCCAGTACGGCACGTGGGCCACTGTTGCCCCCACCTCGCGGCAGGCGCGAGGAAAGCCCGATTGCTCAAACCACACCTTGCCCAGATTGCCAGGGCGCACCGGCACCCGCTTCACCTGCACGCTGGGCGGCACTTCGTCTGGCTCTGGCTCCCCCGCCACCTGCGGATAAACCAGCGTAATCGTCAGGTCAGAAACCAGGCGGTTGAGATGATAAACCAGCTGGCGGGTGTACTGCCCGCTGCCCGTGTTTGGCTGGTTCCAAAAAGCGGCGTTGATCGCTACATGCATAAAAAACCTTCCCTTTGCCTCTGATTATAATGGCATTCCAGGCGAGAGGCACTGGAAAAATCTCGCCACTATTTCCGCAGATGAACACAGATGGACACAGATTTTGACCTAAAATTGAGTGAAATCTGCTGGTTGACTGACGAATCTTATAATTGGGGAGACTACAGCGAATTTTAGAAATTAGCGAATGGGCGCTGCCAGAGAAAAATGGTTCTTTGGGATCTCATGGGGTTGACAGCAAATATGGGGTCAGGCAATAAAATGCTGATACCCATTCAGGTCAAGCCACAGACGGCGAAACAAGCTATCAACGCGCGTGAGACCATAAGAACGTCTCGTGATCG
>JBGTCV010000069.1:0-9754 GCA_041748655.1 Promineifilaceae bacterium (SeqCode)
CCCCCAATATGGTATATTTCAAAAATCCTTCTCGAGTACAAATTATCAAAACCTGCATAATTACCAAGTCATAACGATTTTAGCATACTCGACTGAAATGAACTGGAATATACCTTTTTGGTGCGTTATGCAAAAACACCCTAGTACCATGACTCGCCCATGTTTAGCTTTGAGATAGACAGTGCTAGGGTCAGCCAGTGATGCTTCAACCTCTTCTGAGGTAACATCATGTCGGGCAATATGTTCGACGTTCCAGCCATCCCAAATGAGTTCATTAATAGTAATCTTTATATCTTCCACAAAAGTATTGTATTACGATGTATTACGCTATGTCAATTAGATCATTGCCAATTGCCAATCCAAATCTGGGGCATAGTAGAAAATAGAGAAGCCACTTGGATAAGGCCCTAACCTAGCGAAGCTGTCATACGACGCAGGATAGAGCATAAATCCGGAACTTTTTATTGTGTTTTGCACTCATTTTTCAGCATCATAGCTATGGTAAACACCTTGAAATGATTCTATTTCGTTTTTTACACTGCTTATCAAGGCTTTTTTGTTCAAATTTGGCCGTTTTGGGGTGCCGTTAACAACGGCGTCATACGAGACCACTTTATGAGAGACAGGCACTGAAAAACACCTGGTTTCCTGTTTTTCAGTGCGAAATCAGCTTCATAATCTGGTTTTTTGAGCGATTGAATCCAAAAACCTATTGAACTGTCCAAACTTAACCCGGAATTGGGGGAGAAATTATCCAGCTTGGATATATCATTTACGATGTAAATAGGGGTAAAACAAACATTGCTGTCACCAGCCGCCACATTTTTAGCTATCGGGCATAGGCATTGAGGTCAATCTGACTAACTCGACGGGCCATTTCTTCCTCCGTAGGTTGGACATATATTTGTGTCGTTTGAATAGAGGTGTGTCCAAGCAGTCTTGCCAATCCCACCAAGTCTCCTGGGTGGCGAAGCAAGTAACGGGTGGCAAAGGTGTGACGCAAACTATAGGGAGTGGCTTCGGCCGGAACCTGTCCTAGTGATGTACCTTGCTGGATAGCCTGCCCAATCATCCGGCTCATTTCTCGAACACTCAAGGAGTTGTCTCTCTCACTTTTCCACAGCGGTTCCAGCGCATCTATATGCTGCCAGACCTCAGCAACCTTTTTCAACTTGGGTTCAACTTCTAAAAGAGGAGCGGCGTAGTCGGCTAATGCCTGGCGGGCCGACTGATTGAGGGGAACAAAGCGGGTCTTATCTCCCTTACCAGAGCGAATCCGCACTCGACCTTTGCGTTCACCAATTTCAATATCACCCCATTGCAGAGCGGCGCACTCCCCAATCCGCATCCCTGTCTGAATCATCAGTTGCACAATGGCATTGTTTCTCAAGGGGTAACGGGTTTGCTGAACCGCTCGGAGGAGGGCGTTGACCTGTTTTGGCTCTAAAGCAGCCGGCGCAGGCTCTTCTGTTCGTCCCACCAATTTCAACCGTGCAGCGGGATTGGTGTCCAGATAACCTTGCCGGGTTAGCCACTCGCACCAGCTTCGCAAAGCGCTCAGATGGGTGTTGATGGTGCTGGTAGCTGCCAATGTTTCTTGTAGCAACCCTCGATAACCCACCAGCGTAATCGGGTGCAGGTCGGCCAACACCGGTGGGCGCTGCTCCATTTGAGTGAACCAGGTGAGGAAACGGCCGAAAACAGCGCGATAGCGGCGTTGGGTGGAAGCAGACAATTCAGCCATCGAATCGGCTTCCCAGATGGTGAATAAATCAGCTAATGAGTCGGTTTTTGTTTTCTCAGTCATGTTTTTAGGGCGATCATCAGGTTAGGCATTCAACCTGTTTCTCTGGTAGGGCTGCTTTGTAAAAAGGTCAACTCGGCTGAGAATAGCACTTCTCAGCCGAGTTGAAAGATGATTAAAGGGACAGCCGTCTACCCATATCCAACTTGAATTCCCCGTAAGGATTAACGTGGCTGTAAAAGAGGGGCGTCAGGCCACGGCGGTCTTCCTCGTTCATCTGACTACTCCACAAGGAGTCGGCCAAGACGTTTTGCAGCATGAGGGTGTTGATGTACACCAGACAAATCTGGAGCAGGTGTAGCGAGAGAACGGCTAACTCTTGCTCAACCGGGTTGTTCGTTTCGAGCTCGCTGCCTTTGCCGTAGAAGATGAAGTCGTTGGCCCCATTCCAGTTTTCAATCACATTCAGTCCCGCCTGGATTTCTCTGCGAACGGCTTCGTCATGCAAAAAGTGGCAGAGGAAAACCGTTTTCCGTACTTTTCCTAATTCCAATAGCGCCTGGTAGGTGGGGTGCTGCGGCCCATTGCGAGTGAAGCGGCGCAAGATGGCTTCCGCTTCGGCCGTGCCTAATTTCAAAGCGGCCGCGAATTTAACCATTTCATCATACTGTTGGCGAATCAGCTCCCAATTGATGGCGCGGGTCAGGACAGGGGTGAGATGTTCATAGCTGTCCTCGTTATCGGCTCGATACAGTTTTTGGGAGCCAATTCGTTTCAGGCGCGGCATCAATTGAAAGCCTAGCAGGTGGCAAAAGGCAAAGGCGACTTCACTTTGGCCATGGCTGTCCACGTAATTTTTCTCCACTGTCATCTCGGTGCAATGGCGCAGGACGCCTTCGATCATAGCCGCCACCTCTGAAGAAGAACACCGTTTTACCTGGGAGTAGATACAGGTGGCATTCTTTTCGACGTGCCAGTAGACGACAATACCTGGCCCCCGATAGCGAATATGCCATTCCGTCAGGAGATTTTGGTCCCAGGCCCCAAACTTTTTGGCGTCAGAGGCACAGGCAGTGGTTTCGGCACCCCACCACTCCGGCTGACGAACCTGGATGATGGCATTAACCACCTGACGAATCGCGGCTCGCAGGTTATCCCGGTTGAGGAAGCGGCGACGGACATAGAGGAGATCTCGTTCATTTTCCAGTGGATCGCCGGCAATGACCCGGTTGAAGCCGGTGTTGGTGCCTAAGCCGTAGAGACAAAGGAGGAGTCGCTTTTGCAGCACGTCACGAGGGAGGTTTTCGCGCACGGTAGCACTCTTCAACAAGGAGGTAAAGTCTACGCGCAGGTCGGTTTCTTTGAGAATGTCCAACAGACTGGTCCAGGCCCATCGTTCTTTCACCTCTCCTTTGAGGCGGAGCAGGTTAGTAGGCTCAACGAGCGGTTTGAGCGGCGTTACGCGAATCCAGCTTTTGCCATGTCGCTTGGTTAGCGTAACGGCCGAATTAGTGGGCAAGCCCTTATTGAACATCGCCAGCGCCTGGGTTAAGGTCTCTTTCTCACGAGTGATAAAGGTTTCCACGTCCTCTGTCAATCCCAGCAGGTCATAGTAATGCGGCCGTTTGGCGGCAAAATCCTGGGGCAAATCTTCATCGGGGTTGCGGTAACGATTGGCACCAGCCACCCATATCTCCTTGCAGCGTAGTTTTTCCCGTAACCCGCGCAAGACACACAATTCATAGCTGATGCAGTTGATATGAATTTTGCCTCGTTTCGTCTCGTGAACCACCAGGTCGTGCCAACTGGGTGGCACAACCCCGGCCAGCGGCACCTTTTCTGTCTCTGGGTAATTGACCTTTTTATAGCCGGCGTAGGTTTTGAGGAGTTCAATCGCCTGGATGAGCGGCCGGTAGGCTTCATTATTCGAATGGAAAGAAAGGGCAGCCAATAAAGGAGGCAACATTTGGCGGTAGTGGTTGCCATAGGAGCGCCGCATTTTGGACTTCACCTGGTAGTCATACGAGCCGGTGGCTTCAAATTCGGTGACCACGTCTTGCAGGGTTTCCCGGTCTACCACTGAATAAACGACCTCCTTGACCACACCATCAGGGTTTTCGACGCTGGCTCCTGCCACTTTGTAGAGGATGCGTTGTTTGCCGGCGACTCGTTTAATATCCCGCAAAACGCTTTTTTCCACTTTATGCTCCGCCCGCACCCCCAGGCGGTGAATGAGATCCAGCAACAGCTCTACCAGGGTATCAAGTAGTTCCTGTCGCCGCTGCCAGCAAAAGGCGGCCAGGAGGGTGTACTTGATTTCCGGGGGATGTCGCTTTATCTCATGCAAATCTTCCACAGCTATTCGCTGACGGTAACTTGCCACCACTTTCGCCGAGACGTTAGCAAAGAGGGTATCGGGCAGGCCAATGGCTTCAATTGTTTTTAACTTCTGGATTTCTCGCAGCATCGTCTCCAGTTTGATGGCCCCAGCCGCTTGTTTCAGCTCTTGTAAAACGGAATAGCCGGAGGTTTCTGCGTCGGTCGTCTCCTTCCCCTGGCCGGCCGCCGGCAGATTCAGCAAGGCCGCCAACTTTTCCTGCACCTGGGATGAGAGTTGAGCCAGGGTATCCTGGTAAACCTGCTGGTCAGCAGTACGAATCGCCGAATGAATGATCCGTTCAATCCGACCTGGCGTGGGTGGCTCAATCTGTAGTTCTCGGCACCGTTGATAAACGGCCGTTTTGAGCGCCTCCTCCTGACGTTGCTCACCCACCACGACCTCCGCCAACCACTTGGTCAGCCCCTCGGCATCCTCAACGGTTGCTTCCCGAACCCCCAGGTATTGGCGGATTCTGGCCCGTTGTCGTTCGATTGAACGCCCCTTCCAGGGGAACGCATAGAGAACGTCGGGGCTGACCTCTAGTTGACGAGCCAGAAATTGCACCACAGCCGACGGTATCTCTTGCTTCCGCTGGGGAAACTGCCCGGCATATTGAAACCACTTGAGCAGCAACGCCCGCCCCAACTGGTTATTGGCCCCGACAGCTCGCTTTGCCAATTCCCGTTCCCCTGGTGTCAATGTCCAGTGATCTATCAGCTCATCAATCGTCCAATTTCGTTTCATCTCACAACTCCTGGTTTGAATGGTTTACCTGGGAAATCCCCAGGTTTGTAAGATGAGTATAGAGTTCGTCCTTCCCTTCACCAGCGAACTACAGAAATGTGGCGGCTGGTGACAGCAATGTTTGTTTTAGGCCTAGCTGGACGGGTGGCAACAAGGCTCCAATCTTTTTGGCCAACGGATGTTCCTTGCGAATTTCTGCTTCTTCTTCATCCAGAGGTGTCAAGACCAATTCGCCATTCTCGATACGCACAAATTCATTCTTGGGCAATCGATTGTCCAATTGTGCCAGGCTTTTCTCCAGGGCGGCTTGTTTAACTTCCAACTGCACCTTGCCATCAGCAGGAATGCCGACCATTTCGCAATAGGTTTGACGCAACTGCTCCCAACGGTCTTTGGGTATCAAATAACTTTCCAGACTGGCGTACTGTCGACTCCCTTCCAGCCAGACAGAGCCGGAGCGTAAGGCGTCACGGGGGTTTTGGCCCAACCCCTCAAAATGGTTCAATCCAGAATTTCTCACACCCCCTACCACTGGTAGCGACTCTTACAACTCGGCCAAATCATCTAATTTTCAGATTTTGATTTTAGAGTCTTTACCTCTGGTGGTTAGCTTGAATTGAACTATTTCGGGGCTTTGGGCAAAAATCCCCCCTCTGTGACAATCCCCGTTCAGCATAAATATACGCCTATGGGTAACAAACGTGCAACGAAGTGTAACTACACGAGAGCGCAATAGATGAAAATGGTGAATATACACACGCTCCGTTCTCGTGTAGTTGCCTCATATGGTTCATTTGTGTGCGCCGTGAAACGGGCACTTTGCATCGCTTCCAAAGGAAGCTCCTGTTCGTCAACATTAACAAGAGGGTCATCCGAGTAACCACGACCATAGCCCGAAAGGCTCCCCGAAAGGGGCGTGGGGAACATAGCATCGAGGAAAAGCGGGTTGAGGCGAGGTAGGCAACGCCAAGAGGACTCCGCAAGACCCGGTCAATATGGTTAAAGCTATACTGCCTGAACTCTAGTTCCCATTGGTGAAATGCGACACCCATAAGGAACCTACCTACTGCTTGTGTCCAAGGGTGACCGACGGGATTAACAAATGCCCGAAGGTTGTTGACCCCCTGGAACCTATTGCAATGAGCAATGGCAAGGGAACAAACGGAGAACCTAAGTTGGCCTATGACGTGCAAGTGTCACGGAACACGGGATTGCCTAATGGAGCAATGGCTGAAAAGCCATTGTTTACGGTAACGGAGTGATCGTAGTAGCCCAAGTTGTCATGTAATGTGGCAGCATGGCGAAGGGTCACAGGGACCCATATTCAGGAGAAAGTCATATCAAGCGAAATGCTCTCAGCGGACAAGTATCTGAATATAGTCAACGATAGTTGTTGAGGTATCTGGAGAGCCGAGGTGAATTGAAAGGTTCAAGCCCGGTTCGGCGGGGGGCGGTTGGAAACACAGGTAATGCTGTGCGCTGGCCGCCTACCCGACTACCCGTATGCCTACTAGCGCAACTTTTTCGATGGTTGCGGCTAAAGCTTCCAGGCGAACTGGTTTGCTAAGGTAGTCGTCCATACCGGCAGCCAGGAAGCGTTCGCGGTCTCCTTTGAGGGCGTTCGCGGTCAGGGCGATGATGTAGGGTTGGCGGGGCAGCGCCTTGTTTTGACGAATGTGTTGGGTGGCGACCAGGCCATCCATTTCTGGCATTTGCACATCCATGAAGATAATGTCATAAGCCTGTTTTTGCAGTGCAGCCAGGGCCTCATGGCCGTTGCTGGCGACCTGGGCATTGTAACCAAGCCGTTCTAACATGCGCAGGGCTACTTTTTGGTTGATAGCATTATCTTCAGCCAGCAGGATTCTGAGGGTGTTGTTGGGGGGTTCCGGTGTGGGGAGAACGGCCGTTTCCAACGCCACCCTCTCTTTCTTTTTATCAACCAACCCTTTTTCCAAGGCGCGAAACAAATTGTGCGGCTTGACGGGCTTGGTGATTTGCATGGCAAACAAATCGTGAGAATCTGGAGTAATCATCTGGCCCAATGAGGTGAGCAAAATAAGCGGAAACGGCCGTAACCCCACTACCCCCTGCATTGCCTTTGCCAACATGATCCCATCCATTTCCGGCATTTGCATATCTAAAATGCCCAGATCAAAATGTTGACCCTGAGCTAATATCGTCAGCGCTTCTTCCCCGGAGGCAACCAGGTGAGATTCGGCCTGCCAGTGAAACAGATAATGTTTCAAGATGAGTCGGTTCACGGCATTGTCATCAACAACCAGGATGCGTTTGCCGCGTAAGGTGTGGGGAGAAACGGCCGTTTCTGCCTCAGCTGTTTTTGCTAGCGATCTGGCCCAAATGGTAAAGCTAAAGGTAGACCCTATGCCCGGTTCGCTTTCTGCCCACATACGGCCGTTCATGGCCTCGACCATCCGCCTGCTAATGACCAAACCCAACCCAGTACCGCCATATTCACGCGTTGTGGAAGAATCGACCTGGCTGAATGATTGAAACAACCGGTTCATCCGTTCTGGCGGAATGCCAATGCCCGTATCCAGTACCGTGAAACGTAGTTCATGCTTCTGATCTTCGGCCGTTACCTGCGTTACGGAAAGAAAAATTTCGCCCTTGTTGGTAAATTTCACCGCATTGCCCAGCAAATTCACCAAAATTTGGCGCACCCGGGTTGCGTCCCCCAACAGCAGGTGCGGCACCTGATCATCAATCAGATAAGCCAGTTCCACCCCCCTCTCGCCCGCCTTGGCGGCTACCAGATCCAGGGCATCTTCCACACATTCGCGCAAATTAAAGGGGAAGTTTTCCAGCTCTAGCTTACCCGCTTCAATTTTTGAAAAATCCATAATGTTGTTGATGATGGCAAGAAGCCCATCACTGCTAACGCGGATAGTCTCTAAAAAGTCGCGCTGTTCGTGGTTCAACGTTGTATCCAGCAACAGCTCTGTCAGGCCAATAATGGCATTCATGGGCGTACGAATTTCGTGGCTCATGTTGGCCAAAAACTCACTTTTGGCCACATTGGCAATCTCAGCTGCCTTTTTCGCCTTTTCAGACTCATCAAAAAGGCGCGCTTTTTCAATAGCGCCTGCGAGTTGCCCGGCAACCGTTTCGGCAAGCCGCACATCTTCAGTCGAAAAGATGTAGCCGGGCACGGTGCGGTCGATACCAATGCTGCCAATAATTTTACGCTGCGCCCGCAGGGGAACCGCCATCAGGCTTTGCGTGCGCCGTTCCTGCATGATGTCGCGCAGTTCTTCATACATTGGGTCTGTTTGGGCATTTTTGACGAATATTGATTCTCCTTGCAAAATTCGTCGAGTTCCTGGATTGCTTAACGGCAGCAAGATGCCCACAGAATCTGGTTCATCTGGGGTCTGGTTGTAATTGGCCACAACGCATAATTCTGTGCCAGTTTCGTTCAACAGGGCAATGCCTGCGCTGCGCGCATCCAACAAGCGAGTCAATTCTTTGGCAACAATGGCCAGGGTGCTTTTTAAATCCAGCGTATCTGTTAATCCCTGGGCGATGTGGTTCAACGAAGATAGTTGGGCCACATGTGCCTGTAATTTTTCGTTTGTCGCTTTGGCCTCCTCAGCCGCTGTTTTTAGGGCGAGCTCTCTTTCTCGCAGGTCAGTAATATCCCGAATAACGCTTTGGAACCGGTGAGCCTTGCCGTTTTCTTCGATCGGACGGATATGAATATTGACCCAAACAAAATGGCCATCTTTGTGGCGTAAAGGGCACTGCATGGCAAAATCCCGTTTGGCATTGACGGCTTCCAGATAAAGTCTAGAGCGAAAAATTTCCAAATCTTCGGATCGGAACAGTTGAAAAGGTTTTTGGCCCAAAAAAAATTCAGGTGGATAGCCAAAAATAGTTTGCATGGAGGGTGAAATAAAGCAAAAAGTGCCGTCTAGCTCATGGAGGCAGATGAGATCATTGAGGTTTTCAGAAATAAGCCGGTATTGACTTTCACTTTTCTGAAGCGTTTGCTCGATCTGGCTGCGTTCTTTTAACTCTTGCTTTAGCGTGTAGCTTAAATCTCTAAACTTCCCCACAATAATGGCCGAGAGCAGCGAAATGGCGTGACCGGGCAAAATATTAACAAAAATGTGGAGCGTCATTGGCTGGGAAATTAAGGTAATAAGGCCAAGATTGATGAAATAGGCAGCAATAGCGGCGTAAATTCCTGTCCGAAGCCCATAAAGCCAGGCCATGAGCAGGATGGGCAGCATGATAAAACTGGCGAGCGCGTTGCCAAAGGCAGGGTACAAGAGGAGGAAGATGAGCGCGTAAACGGCTGTAAACAACAGCCCCATCAGCAATATTTCCAAAGATTTGGGAATTCGCCTGAGATAAAACTGCCACCGATTGGTTGAGCGTCGAATATGAATTTTTATCATTTATGCTGTCGAAATTTTCTCCATCCCCTAACCGTGCAGCTGCGCCGCATTTTGGCAGCTGAAAATTACTCACCCTTCTTATTCTGGTGGGGATGCACCGTTCTGGCAATCTGACATTAGTCCCTGAATAACAGGAGGTGGTCCTGGATAAAGTCTAAAACATGATGGTGGGCTTTTTTGCTATTTTCTCCTTCGAAAATAAATTAAACGCAGAGGCGCAAAGAACGCAGAGAAAAGCAAGAATGAGGTTTGTTTTCATTCATGGTGTTGAGCCTGCGCTCATGTCGTCTCCTTCGAAAATAAAAGTGGGTTAGGCAGGTAGGGGGTTTTTGCCCAAAGCCTCGAAAAGGTTCAGTTCAAGCTAATCACCAGAGGTAGAGACTCTAAAATCAAAATCTGAAAATTAGATGATTTGGCCGGGTTGTAAGAGTCGCCACCAGAGGTAGGATTTGTGAGGAAAAC
>JBGTCV010000070.1:0-8891 GCA_041748655.1 Promineifilaceae bacterium (SeqCode)
GTTTTCCTCACAAATCCTACCTCTGGTGGCGACTCTTACAACCCGGCCAAATCATCTAATTTTCAGATTTTGATTTTAGAGTCTCTACCTCTGGTGATTAGCTTGAACTGAACCTTTTCGAGGCTTTGGGCAAAAACCCCCGATATGCGGATTTATCGTTATCACAGAAATCGTGCCCAAAATGGCGATTTTCAGGTCAAAAAGAGCTGAGAATGTACTATGTCCAATTCCTGGTCTTTGCCTAGTCGAACCCCTAGGTGTAGAGATAGTCGTGGGCCGCACGCGCCGCCGCGCGCGCCTTCGCTGAGCAGCTGGATCGCCTTGCGCGCCACCAGGTTGCTGATCGCCTTGGCCGATTTGCCGCTACGCTGGCCATCAACCAGCACAAACGAGAGCCCCCCGTGCGGCCGTTCGATCATCTCCAGCGTATCGCCACTTTCACTGGTGGCGTATTTGCCAATTTTGGCAACAGCAAACTGTACCTCCATGATGCGGTGATGATAACCGAGTTGGAGAGCATTAGGAGATACGTACGGCCGTTTAACCCGTACGCACCAAGCCCACAACCAGCACCAACAAAATGATATAGCTCATAAACGGTGGCCAATCACCCCATATGAGCCCACCAAACAAGGCTGCGGTTGCCGACAATCCGACAACCACCCAACCCAACACCGGCAGCACCCCGGCCAGCGCCAGCGCTGCGCCCATCAGCCCAATGCCCGCTAACGCGCAGTATGTATAGGGCCAAAATGTGTTGAAGCTAATGAGTAGCGGGAATGGCGTGTGGGGGTCATAGCTGGTAATGAGCTCAACAGCCTGCGCTCCCAAGTACAGGCGATTGGCACTGATAGCCAGCCACAGCAAACATGCTGCTCCACTGAGAAAGGTTGCCAAAATGGCCAACCGGCGCGGCCAGCCATCGGGCAGGTTGGCCGATAGTTGACCAAAAACGATGGTAATGACCAGGAACGAAACCGGAAAGATAATCGCCTGTGCCGTCCAGCCAGGCCGATCCTTAGCGATACGCTCTAGCTGTTCTAATGGATCGGTGGGAATGGGGGGACGAAAATAGGCGGCGGAGAAGGCCCCGATCATGAAGATAATAATTGTTATTAGCAAGGCCAGGCCAAACGGCCGTAAACTTGTTGAAGCCACTGGTATATTCACAGTTTACCCCTATTGAGACCTTATTTTCCCGGAAACTGTTTTACTTGATTTGCCAAAAACCATGCGCCAACTTCCAGGAAACTAGTGGAGAGCTATTGTGGATTATCGGGCAGGGCTGGCAGGCTTTGTAAATACAGCCAGATCGCTTGCAGCTCTGTATCGTTCATTTGAGCCAGCGACAGCCAGGGCATGAAGTCGCTCAACTCGCGGCCTGAGGGCGTAACGCCGGTTTGCATGGCGGTGAAAAAATCCGCTTCAGACCAGTTTTGCAGCTCGCCGCCGGGGGTGATGTTGGGGGCCGGTGGGGCGGGCTGGATCGGGGTCCTTGCCGCCGGCCAGGTTCTCACCGTGGCAGGTGGTGCAGCCTACCAGCTTGCTCAGGTAGTCACCATACGCCGACGAGGTTTCTTCGGTGGGATAGGTGGGACGTGGCCCACTGTGATCGATCGTTTCGGCATTGATGACGTCGCCAAAGGCGCCTGCAGCAATCAGGATGCGCGCCAGCGGCGTTAGCTCTTTGGCACCGAGTTCATTGTCAACGGGCGGGAGCGATTTGACATAAGCAATCACTGCGCCCAAATCCTGGTCGCTCATGTGGTAAAAGTCGCGGGAAGGCATAATAAACAGCGCCTGATCATCGTAGCCAACGCCGTGGCGAATGGCACGGACCCAGCCTTCGTCGTCATACTGGGCAGCCACGCCACCTGCCCCACCGGTCAGGTTGGCCGAAGGGACACTGCCCAGCGCATCGTCCTGAAAGAAGGGGGTTCCGGCCAGATCGCTGCCGTGGCAGCCGGTACACAAAACGGTGACCAGATGTTCGCCGCGTTCGAGTACTGCCGTATCACTCCCCACTGCCACAGTTTCTACCAGCACATCATAGGTGCGGCTCAATCGGCGTCCAGTGTTGATGTAAAGAAAGCCACCAACCAGAACAGCAATACCGAGAATCGCCAATAAAATGATGGCAATCCATTTCAAAATGCGTTTCATGAAAAGTCCCTCCGATATCGCGTTGGTCTATGGTTCTACCACCAGCGTAGCGATCATGCCTGCCTGCTGGTGGCCGGGAACGGTGCAGTAGATGGTGTAGGTGCCTGGCTCCGGGGCGGTAAACTGGGTGGTGACCCGGCCGTTGGCGGGCATCTCTACGTGCAGGCCCAGTTCATCAATGTCGAAGCTGTGGGCGTACGTATCGTAATTTTCCAGCTGTAGGGTGATTTCTTGCCCGGCTTTGATGCGCAGTTCGGTCTGGCCAAAGCGCATCGCTTTGGTGGTGTAGGTGAGGGTGTTGTTTTGGCTGGTTACGGCCGTTTCCCCTCGATTCACCACTCCATTCAGCAGCCCCATCCGGGCAATCACCAGGCCAAACAGCAGCAGGCAAACCAAAATGCCTACTGCCAAACCGACCTTTGTGAGCCAGCTGCTTTCCTTTTCTTCCGTTACGGTTGTTGTTACTTGCATGACAATACGTCCTTTTTAGAGATTGGAGAATTGGAGATTGAAGGTTTCTAAACCTTCAATCTCCAATCTTCCCCCAAATTAGTCACCGGTTGCGACTGATACAGCGCCTTCTTCGTCGGTTTCTGTTTGCACGCCGCGCGCCATAGCAAACACCGTTCCAGACACGATGCCGATAAAGGGGGCGTTCAGGGCGTGGAAAGCCGAGATGAAGGGCAGGCCGTTGCGCCGCGCTTCCATGAGGAAGGGTTGTAGTAAAATCAGGAAGAACAGGAAGGCGGTACGGCCGATTACCGGCTTAGGCAGTTTGGCCACGGCCGCGGCAATGAGCGCCAGCAAAGAGGCCAGCAGCATACTCAAGCCGAAGAAAATGTGGGCATCGGGGGTGCTCACAATGCCTGAGTGCCAAACCCCGGCCAAAAACATTTGGACAAAAACGCCAATCGAAATGAAAGCAGCCAAACCTTTGTGAATCGTTGCGAATGTTTTGTTCATAAGTTTCCTCCTAAAGAAAATCGGTGTTTACTGATTTTTATCCATGTTCGGGATAACCAATTTGTCCTCGGCAGGAACGGCCGTTTCCTGAATGGTTTCTCCGGTTTTGCTTTCTAAAAAGGTGACCAATTCTGCCAGCGTGGCAAAGGCGGCGCGTTCCCCGTTGTTGGGGTTCTCTAGCAAAGCGCGCCAGGCCCCATCACTTTTTTCGCGCCAGAGCCGCAGCAGAAAGGCCATGTAGTCACGCTTTGCCATGATTTGTTTCCTTTGGCGGCGGCTTATCCGGCCGTTTCTGGTACCAGACCCAGCTGCTGGTACAGCGTCATCATGTCGGCCAGGGAGAACTCTTCGACGATTTTGCCGTCTTCCAGGCGCAGCATGGTGATGCCCGCAATTTCGCCGGATTTGCCTGTAGGGGGAACACCCATCATGTCACCGGTGTGGGTGCCTCGGATGGTGTAGCGAACGACCACTTTGTCCCCTTCGGCCACTATGTCATTTACCGTCGTGTTCATGTCGGGGAAAGCCTGGCTGAAAGCGGCCAGCTGCATCTTGAGCCCTTCTCGGGTGTTTGGAATGCCGGGAACGGGATTTAAATCCACAAAATTTTCGGCATACAGCTCATCAATTAGAGCGGCGTTGCCTTTGCCCCACACTTCTTCGCTCACGGATCGGGCGATTTCTAAATTTGTACGCTTCATGTCAACTATCTCCTTTACTTTGTTTTAGGCCGCATCATTCCTGTTTTCGGATTGCGTTGGGCCGTTCACTTGTTAATTGTTATCAGCTTAGCAACGGACCCTTTAGGAACTCTTTATTTTTGCTTTAATGGGGATAAAGGGTGTTTTTAAACGGCCGTTTTCTGCCCGCGCAGCAGCACTACACCAGCAGCAATCATCCAGATGACGCCGATGGGGATGATGATAAAGCCATAAGCTGCCATGCCAGGGATGTACAGGCAGACGAGCGAAAACAAACCGGCCAATCCAGCCAGATAGCCCCAGCGCAGCAGCCAGGTGGGTACCCACTCGCCATGCCCGGCCAGAGAAATGAAGAGTGGACCACCACCAATAATGAGAGCTGTTGCCAGATCGTCGGCCCGTGCGCCAATCCAGCCGACAACTTTGCCAATGGCCACGGCCGTTTCATCCACCGCGCCGCCAAGCTGCACTACCACGGCCAGCATGGCAATGTAAGAGACGATGACCAGGGGAACGGCCGTACGGAAGCAAGCCAAACCAACCTGGGCTAAGACGCGTCGCTTCTGGCACATCTCGGCCATCATCGTGCCTGCCACGCCTAGAATAAACACCCCCAAAATCCAAAGGCTGAGGTTAGCCACCAGCTGAGCCTTCACACCGACCACATCTGCCAGATACCCGGCCAAATCGCTGCTGTCCAGCGCCAGCCACAAATCTGTGCCCGACGTGCCCCATAGCATTGCCCCGATGACCATGGTGACTGCCCCGGTAATGGCGGTATAGCCGCCCAGCCGTCGGGCAGCTGCCACATCGCTTACTATTTCCTTACCTGAAACCTTCTGGGCTTGAACCAATTGTGCTGACATTGTTAAATCTCCTTTTATTGTCTTGTTCTGCTATAATGATTTCCGTCTTTGCAAGTGTCACTCAAACGAACCTTGTATTTGTGTGATGGAACCATCGTAGCGAGTGACTCTTTAGAAACTCTTTATTTTTCCTTAACTGCCACATGAATCAGCCCGAATTGACAATTTCGCTGCTGGGGGGGCTGGCTATTGCCCAAAACGGAACGGCCGTTACCGGATTTGCCTCCCGAAAAGCGGACGCCCTGCTGGTTTACCTCGCGTGCAACCCGCGCCCACATCCCCGCGAAACAATCGCCACCCTCTTCTGGCCAGACAATGACCAGAGCCGCGCCCTGGCTAACCTGAGCGTCATCCTCACCAGTTTGCGCAAGCAGCTGGGTGATTACCTGCTGGCCGACCGGCATACTGTGGCCTTCAATAGCGAGATGGATTCGTGGCTGGACGTAGTTCGGTTTGAACAGGCGATTGAACAGGCGCAGGCACGGCAGCAGGACGGGAAAATCACCCGCACCGTGGCGGTGCAGCTGCAAACGGCCGTTTCCTACTACAAAGGCGACTTTTTGGCCGGGTTCAACCTGCGCGGCGTACCGGAGTTTGAAGCGTGGGTGCTGCTGGAGCAGGAACGCCTGCGCCAGATGATGCTGGAGGCGTTGGCCACTTTGATCACCTTCCATCAGCAGCGCGGCCACTTTGCCGACGGCATCCGCCATGCCCGGCAGCTTTTGGCCCTCGACCCGCTGCAAGAAGAAACGCATCGTCAGCTCATGCTGCTTTACGCGCTCGACAACCAGCGCCCTGCCGCCCTGGCCCACTATGAGCAGTGCGTCGCCATCCTCGACGAGGAGCTGGGCGTGGAACCAGACGACGAAACCACGGCGCTATACGCGAAGATTAAAGATGACAAGGTGACGGGACAGGAGAAGGTCACCTTGTCACCCGGTCACCCGGTCACCCAAGCTACCGCAGGTAGCACACCCCGTCACAACCTCCCCGCCCCCGCCACCACCTTTATTGGCCGGGAAGCTGAACTGGCGCAGATTGAAAGTTGGCTGGGGCAGCCAGACGACCGTCTGCTCACCATCATCGGGCCGGGGGGCATGGGCAAGACGCGGTTGGCGCAAGAAGCGGCGCGCGGGCAAATTGGCGTTTTCGCTGACGGTGTTTGGATTATTTCGCTGGTGCCGCAAACGAACTTGGCCGGGTTGGTAACGGCCGTTGCCGACACCATCGGCTTCACCCTGGGCAAGCAAGAAGCTCCGGCCACGCAGCTGCTCAATCACCTGACCAGCCAGGAAATGCTGTTGGTGTTGGATAACCTGGAACATCTGCTCACGCCAGCTCTGCGCGACTTTTTGAGCCAGCTCACCCGCCAGGCACCCGAGCTGCGCCTCATCATCACGTCGCGGGAGCGGCTCAATGTGCAGGCAGAGCGTTTGCTAGAACTGGACGGCCTGCCGTTCCCGGCCAGCGGCGATCCGTTGTCGGTAGGCGGTAAACGCATCGCAGACAGCGGCTTACCGCTTACCGATTACCCGTCCGTCCAGCTTTTCACTAACCGCGTGCAGCAAGTTAAGGTGGATTTTGATGTAGAGAAGCAGGGAACGGCCGTAACTGAATTATGTCAACTGGTTGGTGGGCTGCCGCTGGCGCTGGAGCTGGCCGCCACCTGGACACGCATCCTGTCGGTCGCCGAAATTGTGGCCGAAATTCAGCGTGGGCTGGATGTGCTGACGACCTCTCTGCACGACGTGCCAGCGCGCCACCGCAGTTTGTTGGCCGTCATCGAATCGTCGTGGCGAATGTTGGCCGCTGAGGAACAAGCCTTGTTCCGCAAGCTGGCCGTCTTTCGCGGCGGGTTTACGCGCGCAGCGGCACAGCAAGTGGTTCAGGCCGCCCTGCCCCAGCTTATGGCGCTGGCCGACCGCTCCTTCCTGCGCCTGGATGCCGACCAGCGCTTCCGCCGCCATCCGCTGCTGCTGCAGTTTGCCCAGGCGCAGCTGGCTGCCCAACCAGCGGAAAAAGCGCAAACCGAGGCAGTGCACGCCCGCTTTTTTGCCGATCTTGTCCAGAGCCGCGAACCCATGTTGACCGGTTCTGAAGGGCCAGAAGCCCTGGCGGCGATTGGTGCCGATCTGGAAAACATTCGGGCGGCGTGGCAGTGGGGCATCGCAGCCCAAGACAGCGATCTTTTGGAAACGATGATCACCGGCTTCAGCCGCTTTTTTGTAGATCGCAGCCGTTTTTTGGAAGGCACTGCGCTTTTTGAAGAAAGCCTGGCGCAAGTAAATCAGCAGACGCTGCTGGCCAGCCACGAGCCTGTTCTGGCGAAAATGAAGGTGGAACTGGGACGATTTTTACATGAAAACGGCCGTTTCCCCGAAGCCGAAACTGTCCTCCAGGAAGCGCTCCAGCTGATCGACCGGCACGATTTGCCCCAAACGCGCATCATTTGCCTGCGGCAGTTGGGCGTCGTCCTGGACGATCAGGGGCGGCGCGAGGAAGCGCAACACTGCCTGGAAGAAGCGCTCCAACGCTGCCGCCTTGCTGGCGATACCGACGAAATGTCCGTTATCCTCAATGCTTTGGCCAATACATGTGTGAGTGCCGGGCAATACGAGCAGGCGCGCACCTACTTTGATGAAGCGATGGCCCTGGCCAAAGAAGCGGGCAATGCCTTACGCGTGGCCATTCTGCACAGCAACATCGGCATCATTGCCCTGCGCCAAAAGGATAATCACGAGGCGATTCACCAGTGGCAGCTGGCGCGACAGGGCTTTAAGCAGCTCGACAACCAGATCGGGCTGGCCAACACCAGCCACAACATTGCCATGGCTTTTGCCGAACTGGAACAGTACGACGAGGCGCTGCAAAATGTGCAGCAGGCACATGCTGTTTACGAAAGAATTGGCCAGCGGCGCGGTCTGGCTGGGAGCCTGGCCGTGATGGGCAGTATTTATCGCAAGCAGGGTAAACGCCGCCAGGCGCGCCAGCATTATAATGAAGCGTTGCTGCTGTCGCTGGCGGTGGGGGTGACCTGGGTGTCGGTGGGCTTGGTGGTGGAAGTGGCCGAACTGGCCATCAGCTATGAGGATTGGGGGCATGCAGTGCGGCTGCTCACCTTTGCCATCCAGCATCCGGCCATCCAGGCCCCTACACGGGAACGCGCGCAAAAGCTGCTGGACGAATTAAAAGTGGAACTGCACGAAAATTTGCTGGCGGAGATGGCAACGGTCGTAACCAACCTCACGCTAGATGACCTGGTTGCTGAACTAACAAACGCCTGACCCATTCTAGAAACCAATTGATTGCAGCGATGACAATGACAGACTTGAAAACTTTTCACAACGTGCTGGCCTATTTGGGTATCTCCCATTTGCGTGCGTAAATACCCGCTAAGGATGGCGTGGTCGCGGCCGGCCGGGTGCGGGCCGGCGAGGAAAGCGACCGCTCGTCCAGTAAAGACCCCGTTGAACAGGCGGCCGCGCAGGTAGAAAACGGCAGTGTTGGCCTGCCTGTGGGCGTGCAGGTGGCGGCTCGGCATTGGCGCGAAGACATCGTGCTAGCCGTGATGAATGCAATCGAGAGCCACTTTAGAACACAAACAGACTATCCAGCCCAACCGTCGATAGAGACTTGACCTACCCATGCTACAATTTCCTGAACCGTTGCTTCGCCCACACCGGCCATCGCCGCGTGGTACTCAGCTTCCGGCAGCAGCTCTTGTAT
Source organism: Promineifilaceae bacterium (SeqCode) (assembly GCA_041748655.1). Lineage (GTDB taxonomy): Bacteria > Chloroflexota > Anaerolineae > Promineifilales > Promineifilaceae > Leptofilum. Next base: position 8,420 of record JBGTCV010000070.1, read on the forward strand.
TGCGGCTACTGCCTGGTCATGGGCGGTTTGTTCAATAGACAACAGGGCCATCCCATACGACATTCGCAGGTGGTCGGCGGCGGCAAACAACCATGCTGCCTGGACAAACTGGGCTTCGTCCAGCGCCAGGTGCGCCAATCGTTCCAGCGTAGCAGCCAGCCCATACTTGTAGTCCATCGCCTGAAACCCCTCGAAGGCAACTTCCAGATGGGATCGAGCACGCGCCCAATTACCCTGCCGCCGCGCTAGCTCCCCCAGCCCCAGGGAGCAGCCCGGCGTCGCCTCACAATATTTTTTCCAGGGATTGTGGCGGTAAGGGGTTAAAGGTTTAAGGGGGTTTTGGCCCAACCCCTCAAAATGGTTCAATTCAGTTTTCCTCACAAATCCTACCTCTGGTGGCGACTCTTACAACCCGGCCAAATCATCTAATTTTCAGATTTTGATTTTAGAGTCTCTACCTCTGGTGATTAGC
>JBGTCV010000071.1:0-143706 GCA_041748655.1 Promineifilaceae bacterium (SeqCode)
GGCCTTTCTCAATCCGCTTTACCCAGATGCTCTGTTCAGCCATTCCTTTCGGTTTGACCTAACTGGGTTCGACTCTTGCCTATCCTTTCCTTGCCAAGCCCCATTTGATGGGGAATTCCTTATACCGTTTCACAGCGCACCTAAGCCTCTCTCTTTAAGCGAGACAAAGCGGTTGTGGCCAATGATCACGTGGTCCAGCACGTCGATGCTCAGCGTCTCGCCCGCCTGGACCAGGTGGCGCGTCACGGATACATCTTCCGGGCTGGGCGACGGGTCACCCGATGGGTGGTTGTGAACCACAATCATGGCCGCTGCTCCGGCGTCGATGGCAGGCTTAAACACCTCGGCCAGGCGCACCACAGAGGTGTTCATGCTGCCGATATAAATCGTGGGGATGCTAATCACCGTGTTTCGGGTGTTGAGCAAAATGACCCGGAGGTGCTCCTGTTCCAGGGATTGCATTTCTGCCATCAGCAGGTTGGCCGCATCAGCCGGGCTGGTTATCCTGGGGCGATCAGGCTGTTCGGACTGGATGACGCGACGGCCGATGTCCAGCGCGGCCAGAATGCGGGCGGCGGTGGCCTTGCCTACGCCGTGGATCTGGGCCAGGGTGCCAACGTTGGCACGCGCCAGCCCCCTGACCTGCATCCGGGTCAGAACTTCATAGGCAGTTTCCAGCCCTTTCGGTCCGCCGATGAGGATGGCCAGCAGCTCGGCTGTTGAGAGAGCGCGGGGACCAACCATCTCCAGCCGGTTGATCGGCTTGTCGCCATAGGGTAAGGCTGCCTCGTTGATCGTGGCCTGCTCGCTTCCGGGCGGCAGGCTGAACAGCATTCTTTGTTCTACTTGTTGATCTTGCATGGTGTGATTTCTCCTCGCGCTCGTGACGCGGTTGTTGCCGGGCAGCTGCCTGGCTGTCATGAAAAAAAAGCTCGGCCTTGCGGCCGGGCGTTATAAAAAAATTTGGGTTCGGGGGCTGCCTGCTGGCTGCCTCTTACGGTATTGGGGACTGATCTGCGGCGAACAACTACTACTCTGTATTAAGTGATCTCTCTTCGGGGAACCGCATCCCAAAATTTTTATTTCCCCCCTTTCTTCTCCTTTGTGGCTTGCCACAAAAAAAGGGGGAGCGGCTTGCCGCTCCCCCTCTTTGGAGAAAACAAAAAAAAGGAGTTGGCACCAGCCAGCTCCTGATTCGGTTTAGTAAACGTGTTTTGGCTGCTCTCGGAGCCACTGGGCGGCTTTGATGACGATGTGAGCGTTAGCGACTCCGGCGTTCCAGCAGTCGTCAATCAGGACAGTGTCGTGCTTGACCAGGCGGAGCAGGTTCAAAATCTGGGTGTTGCCAATCTGCATCTGATGCCACAGCCACTGGCGGTAAGTCTCTTTCTTGTCGCGGGATGCCTTGGGCTGAGCCAAAGGGCTGCGCGGTAGACTTGCTTTTGAAGTCCAGCCGACGTACATCCATTTTGTTCCGTAAGTGTCGTTTAGCGTCTCTGCGTTCATGTTGCGTTGTTTGCTGATAACCTGGGTCATGTGATTTCTCCTTGCTGGTGTGTTTTACTAAGATGTAACGTTCTAAAATCAGCGTCAATTTTTTTGGAAACTCGACTTTATTTTTAGTGCTTTTCCGCTTCGGAAAAGTGCTAAAAATAAAGTCCCTGGTACGGGTTGAGTTCGCCAAATAAATAGGCTCCTGCCGGTGCGATGATTTAGAACTTTGTGGAGTCTTAGTAAAAAGCACACACCAGACAAGGAAGAGAAATTACATATGACACAGGAGGTTATCGGCAAACAGCAACAATGGACTGGCAGAGACAAGCGAAACGACGCGGGAGGAACCAAAATGTGATGGGTAACGGCGGCCTGGACGAAATCAAAAGCAGGGCGGTAGCGCAAGACCTGGCTCGGCCTGGTATCCCTGGCGACAAAGAAAGAGACGGTAGCCAGTGGCGTTGTGGCTGATGTAGATGGGCTGATAACGCCCAGATCTGAACCGCACAGCTGGTCAGCCGACGCGCACCTGATTGGCCGACTGCCAGCCGGGTCGCGGGCTACCACCATCTTGTCAAAAAGCCGTCCGGTTGCAGCAGTCAAAACACGATACGCCAACCGAATCGGCGGCTGGCTTCAGCCAGCTTTTCTTTTTTTGTTTTCGGCTTTACCCGTAACTAAACATGTCGTCAATCTCATGCGGAGCATGAGAGTTCCAGCCGTCTTCCGGCTGGGACTTTGGCGGTCCTTCCGCCCGGTCTACATGGCCAAGCACTTGCTTTACCCGCTCCTGCATGGCGTCTGTCAGGGTTGTGTCTACCAGGGACATCAGTCGATAGATGCCAATTTCAGCCCGCTTCTCAGCCACCCACTGCCAGGTACGGCCGTGGGGCGGATCAACCGGATCGCCCGCCGTTCTGTACTTGGTGTTTCGCTGGTAAACCATCTCCTGCTGGCCAACCGTGGCGTAGCTGGTGCGCTTGAGCATCTGCTGGGCAGCTTCCCAGGGCACACCTGCGCCCAACAGCTTCTCGTACTCGGACAGTTTCAGACCCTCGCAAATGGCAGCTACAGCGCCTTCTGGGATGCCTCGCTCCTCACGCTCGGCCGGTGTCATCGGGCGCGGCTGGCCGCCGTTAAAGGCCCACATCAGGGTATCTTTCTGGCTGGCGATCCGCCGATAGTAGGCCACGCCCAGAAAAACGACGATCATGCCTTTGCTGTCCATCCAGACATAGATCTCTCCAGCCCCTGGCATTGGGTTGGCTCCGGCCATGATTGCCAGTTGGGCGACGGCCTGCATCCCACGCTCACCCACCTCTTTGGCGGCTGGGTGCAGAGCCATCAGACGGGTAGCGATTTCGCGCACGTCGTCACGTCCACCATAGGCCAGAATGGCCGTTTGCTGCTGATCGATTACGGTTACTGCGTCATCTGTCATGCGATTTCTCCTTAAGTAAAATCTGTGAGTTCAAAATAAACTGTCCAGCGTTCGCCGCAATCTTGGCAAACACCGTTGAGTGATAACTCGCCGCTGGGGTGCATGTCGGGGGTGTCGTAGTCTATCCGACCCTCACCTTCGGCTAGGCAAAATGGGCATTGCAGCGGGTTGTCCTGCTGGTGCATCCGTAGGATGCGGGGCTGCTCTTCTTCTCGGCCGGTCACGTATTGGCTCATGGGGTTTCTCCTGTTGAAATAGGTTTCAAAAAAATTAGGCGGTTACGCCCTCCAGCTCCTGCCGCGCCTCCAGCTCTGCCAGCTTGCTGGCCATGCGCTCCAGCCCTGCGGCGAACTGGTCAACAGTGACCTGGCCCACCTTGCCGATCTGAACCGAACGGTTGACGATACGCCCCTTGATGCGCCGTCCGGCCTGCACTCGAATGCAGTGCAGCGGCTCGCCGGTGCGTTTGTTTTTAGATTTGCTTTTGTCTTGATAGACCACGAAAGAACCGTAGGGCGAGATGACGATAAAGCGCTCGCCGGTGTTGATCGCCTCTTCGGTGATCTCATGCCACCACTTCAAACGCAGCTCGCCCTCAGCCCGGACCATGCCCTGCATGATGGGCGTCATTTCCAGAAACTGCTTAATGAGGGCGCGGTAGTGAATGATCAGGTTGGTGGTGGCGTTCCAGTCCTGGCCGATCATGTTTGAGATGCAGTAGTTGGAACTGCCTTTGGCGGATTCAGCCAACATCTTGGCCGATCTCAGGATCGATTGGGGATGCCACTGGCTATCACGCAAAACGGCAATGATCCGGGCAATTTCCCGCTCGAATTGTGCCCACATTAAGGCTTCTTCCGGCGCGTTTTCTTGCCGGAGCACGCTGTCTTCGACTGGTCGCCGCTGGTAAATCGCCAACGGGAGCCGGTAGGCTCGTTTGTCGGGATCGTCCTGATCATCATGCTCTTCGGTGAGATTGTTGTACGTCTCATAATTCTTGGATAACTCCCACTGGTGGCCGTCGCCTTTGCCCCGCATCAGGACATAGACAAAGCCAATCAGGTTTGTTCGGGCAGCTACATAGGCATAGGACGCATCGTGTCCATTGACAACGTAATGCTCGAACAGCTGGGTCAGCGCCTCTTGCTGCAAGTCCTCGCGGAAGGCGTCCAGCTCGGCGTAGCCTATCCGGCAATGTCTGACAACGTTGTTCACCAGCGTTTTGGTGTTATCGGTTAGCCATTTGTATTGTTCTTCGGTGATGGTTTGCTTATAATCATTCATGATTTAGTTTTCCTCCTGACGGGGGTTAATTAAGAGGGGCTGGCGAATCTGTCCAATTCGCCAGTCCTGTTTTTTTGTAAGACAACTTACAGAAAGGTTCTGCTGAAGACCCGAACGGGTCTCTGGTAAGCGTGAGTGGGCGGAACCTCACCCTGACTATTGAATCCCTCCTTCTGACCTAAAAATGGTGAATGGTGCCGTCTGGCCCAACAACGTGTTGACCCTCGCCGCCTGCATCGGGCTTGGGCGGCGCGGGCATGACAACATCCCAGTTATTGCCATCGTGGAACTGGCTGATAGCGCGTTCAATTGCTTCGTACAGCAGGACGGATCTGCCTCTGGCAATGGGTTCGGGGTACGTCTTGTCGGCTGGATGAATGTCAACGTTGAACAGCATCGGCCGGTCCACGGTGACGATCACCTTGATGGGTATCTCTATCATCAGCCTGTCGAGTTCAAGCAGTGCTTTGCCCAGCTGGTAAAGACCTGTTTGGTTCTTCATGTGATTTCTCCTCGCGTTCGTGACGCCGGTGGCTGCCGGTGACGGCTCGGCTGTCACGAAATAAAAAGCCCGACCTCACGGCCGGGCGTTAATAATTAGGTTAGTCGTCGGACCTTCGCTCCTGCGTAGGTCAGACGGCATTGGGGACTGTTCGGTGGCGCGTTAAACCACTTACCTTCTTGGTTTTGTTTTTCGGGGAACCGGCGACTAACCTCCCCCTCCAGCCGCCTGCATTAATTGGTGGTTGGCTGCATCCAGCTGCTGCTCAAGCCGCTGGCGCAGCTGCCAGCGGGCGATGCCCCTGGCCTTCCGCGTGGCTTCACTGAGGATCAGCTGGCCGGTTGGATCGTGATCTTCGTCCGGGGTCGTGATGACCACGGTCGCCATTGGCTGTTTGATGGCTTCTGAAGCCAGCCTGACCATGTAAGCGGAGAGACGCACGGCGATAATATGCTTGCAAGCGGGTTGACCATCGACAACTTGCACATAGCGGCCGCTGTAATCTGGGCAGTTGCAGCTGTAGACGTGCCGGTGATCCGGCCTGGGCGCTGCCAGATCCGGGTGCTTCCAATCAATCCGCGAGATGGTGTAGACGCTCTCGCCGTCGCTCAGGCTTCGGCATTGGTGCGTTGCCCGGACAATCCGATCTCGGTGTTCTCTGGGGATTTGGTCGGCTCCGGTCAGCTCCCAGAGGGCACCCTCGGTCTCGACAATCTCTATTGCTTTCCAGAGGCGGCCGGTCAGCTTCGGGTGCTTCTTAGACGCCCGGATCGCCGCCTCGGCGGCGGGCGTAAGCGGCCTGGGGTCGCTCTTGAAACGGCCGTTTTCCAGAAAGCAGATGTTATTTTCAGCAATTACCTGTATGATAGGCATGTGATTTCTCCTTGGGTGTGTGTCATAGCCCCTCAAGGTGAGAGGAAAGGCCAGTCTCGTCGGACTGGCCTTTTTCTATTTGCCTGGATCAGAACGGGATTTCGTCAACCTCTTCGGCGAGGGTCTTGCCGTTTGCTGAAACAGGATCTGCCCCGTTCGGCCGCCCGCCAATGAAACGCATGTTGCTGGCGTTGATCTTCAAGCTGGCGCGGGTCGCACCGTCCCGATCCGTCCACGTTTCGACCATGATCCGGCCGTCAACGGCAATGATCTGCCCCTTGACGATGTGCATGGCGGCATTGGTCAAGTTGCCCCAAAAGGCAACTCGGAACCAGGTGGTTGTATCTTTGCTGTTGATTTGCTCATTGACAGCAATCGAGACATTAACGACGGGGGTGCCGTCTGGCAGATAGCGCATGTCGGCGTCTCCGCCTGCATTTCCAACGATAGTGATTTTTTGGTAAGACATTGTTTGTTCTCCTATAGAACTGTGATTTGGGGTAAATAAAAAGAGCGGCCGAAAGGCCGCTCTGGGTAAACAATTTATTTGTTGAAAGCTCCCTCAAGAGCATCTTTCCAGAAAGCGGCGTCAAACTGATCGTCGCCAAAGCTAGGCCGCGAACGGCTAAAGTAACCGGTGTATTCTTCGGGGAGATCGGGGGAGATGCCCATCTTAATTAGGCGGTTGATGTACAGAGACGCATCGCAATCTTCCTCCAGATAGGCGACACCCTCAGCTCTGCTAATGAATGAGTAACTGCTGATCTTGTCCTGGATGCCCATCGCCGCGACATCCTGCAAGGGCACGGCCAACCATCCGTGACCTGGGTCTGAGATATAAGCTAAAGTTGTTGTAAATTGATGATCTTTCATCAGGTGATTTCTCCTCGCGTTCGTGACGCGGTCGCGCCTGGCCACCGGCCAGGCTGTCATGAAATAAAAAAGTCGGCCTTTCGGCCGACTGGATAAACTTAGTCAAGATAGGTGATTTCGTAGGTATTCAAATAAATGGGGTCAAGCGGGACCACCTTCACTTCATAGGCGGCGATGATCTGCGGGTTTCGCCGGAGCGTGAGTTCGCCACAGCGGTGCGCCGTTTCGGCGCTGGCGTGGTTGGCAGAATGTACCCGTCTGCCATCGGCTTTGGTGTAGTACAGCTGGTAAGAAAGTTTGCCTTCGTTGCTGTTGACCAGCTGGCGAATGGGTTTGACTTTGGCCTTGCGGCCGTCGATGATGAGTGTTTCTTCTAACATGTGATCTCTCCCTCGTTTGGTTTGCTGAATTATTAAAGGTAATCCTCGACACATTTCAGCCAGGCGCGGTTGCGAACGGCTGTGTAGACGGTCCCCAGGTAAAAGGCAATTGAAAACTCCTCAGAATCATCATCAGGTAAAGCCGTCTCTAGATAGGGGAACCGATCAATAATCTCTTCGCGGGTATGTTGGGTTTCCAGAGTGTTCCGGGGGTCAGCGCCTGCCCGGTCGTGCTGAAAGATTTCATATTGCAGTGTCATGTGTTTTCTCCTCAAAAGATGCGCTGCCGTTAGGCAGCGTATTTAAAATTTAGAACGGCAAGCCGTTGTTTCTGCCAGCTTGGGTAATCGTGGTTTGACAAAATTCATCTTCCCACGTAAAGCAAAAATCTTCATTAAGCCACTCTGGTGATGGCAAGACTGCTTCAATCCAGGGGTAGATTGCATACAGTTCCGGTACTTCGACTTCGCGGGTGAATTCCTCAACCAATGAAAAGTAAAATTCTGAAATTTCGATTTTTGGCATCGTGGCACCTGTTTCCTTGATGTTGTTTTGTAGTAACGAGAAATGCGGCACGTTAGCCTTGCGATCCCGCTGGTCCCTGCCTGTGCTTTCACCCAGCGTTTTCCGGCCTGTTCCGGTACGTGCCCAACCGGGCAAGGGCATTTCAGCCCTCGCGCGATTTTCTGTATGGCTTAGCCATATGAAAGATTCACGATCCCTAAAATAGAGATACCCTGGACGCAGTCCTCAAAATCTTCCATATGGCTCTACACTCGTTCGAGCGGTCGCTGGAGCTTCGCCGGGTATTCTTTTTCACAGGAATGGTCCCTAGCTCCTCGTGCGGGTGCTCTATAAAGTGCTGCATTTATTTAACTGGAGCGTTCTAAAATCAGCGTCAATTTTTTTGGAAACTCGACTTTGTTTTTAGCGCTTTTTCGCAGCGAAAAAGCGCTAAAAACAAAGTCCCTGGTACGGGTTGAGTTCGCCTAAAAAATAGGCTCCTGCCGGTGCGATGATTTAGGACTGGTGGAGGTTAAATGAATAAGCAGCATCTTTATTAGAGCGCTTACCCGCAACGAGGAGCGGCACAGGGACATTCCGTCCGTGAAAAAAATACCGGCGGCTACTAGACAAGCATCGAACCTCCCCCCCCCCCCCTTCCCTCTTCCGTCGCTCTTGCGGCGGTCTGGCGGCCCAAAGGCCGCGCCTGTTGTGGTCGTCCAGGCGCTTGTGATCTTCGGCTTATTCGGCCCTGGCCGCCCGGCCTTCCCGGTCACTCTGCTTTGCCCCGCCACGCGGCTCTGCCGCTGTGCCAAAGGCACAAGCGGAAATCCCTCGCTCTGTCAAGGCTGGCCGGTCCTCCGGCCACCGCGCAGCGGCATGGCCTTGACAGAAGGGCGAGGGTTTCTGCTTTCAGGCAGAGGTGACCCTGGCCACCTGGTTACCTGACTGCCAGCCGCCCAAAATGTGCGCCCGGAGGCTCATGGCGTTTGCCTCGTGCCGCCCAAAGGCGGCACAGTGGCAAACGTTATGAGGGGGCGCTACCTGCCTAAATTGTTGGTTCCTGGGGGGTATCTGGCCTCTGTTGAGGACAGAAGGCATCGGGGACTGTTCAGTGGCGCAACTAACTACTTTACCTGCTTAGCTCTTTCGTTTCGGGGAACAGATACCCCCCTGGCCATCCCTGCCAACCTTCAGCACAATGTAGACCCGGAGGGCGAACGGCGCGGAGATCCTGACCGTTATCTCCGGTCTGGCCATTTCAGGGGCAGGCTTCGCGGCTTATCCTGGCCAACCAACAAGCCATTTTCAAAGAGAAAAAAAGTTGGTGGCCACACAAAAAAAAAGCTGACGGTCTCACAACCATCAGCTCCTCTCTAGATGATCCAACTGCATTTAGGACAGTAGAGGCACCGACTTACCTCCTGATCCCAATCTTCGGTGGCAACCTCCACGTACTGACGTTCCTCCATCACTCCCCGCTCACAATTCGGGCAATCGGGTTTTGGTGGGATTACCTTCCGTTTTGGAAGAGGTAACAGCCTCACGCTCGATCTTCGCTTCTTGCTCATTATCTTTGGCTCATTAATCTGCCATACAATTCTGGCGGTAAAGCATGTCCTGATACCCTTGTCAGTTCACTGGTGTTGGCGCTCATATCGACGACAAAACCCTCTTTTAGATTCTCAACTAAAAAAACCCAAATTGATACAGCTGCTGCCCTATCATCTGGCAGCTTAAACAGGACTGACTTACTGCCTATACTGGCGTCTATAGGGCTAATCTCTAGTACATTCACTTAATATTCCTCCTCTAATTTCTGCGAATTTCACCACGCGCCAACCTGCGGCTTCAAAAGCGCTTCAAGGGTGGCCAAAATCGTCCTCAAAAGCCTTGATACAGGCTTCCTGGCTTCTCGTAGGCTAAAAACATCTACCAGTCTATCACAACATTCTGCTTCCCAGCAGGCTGCATAACCTCCAGCGGCAAGCCGTTGGGACATCTCCGACTTTGATTGTTTGTCACTCTGGATCATCTCATCCTCTCATTTTCTCCCCCGCTTCAGGCTGACGGCAGTCGCCAATTCACCCCCGCAATCTTTGGTTTGGGGACGGTTAATTGGCGACAGTGGGGACAGCTTCGGGCTTTGGGGAACGGGTATAAAATGCTGGCTGCGGCGACAAACAAATGTTAGTTTGTTTGTCGCCGCCTCCTTACTCTCAGTCGTCTTGATCTTTGTCAATAAGACTGTCTGCGAACGTGGCCAAGGCCATGTTTGCCCACACGCCGGGTATCCCGGCCGGTGCAACCTCTTCTAGATGTTGCACAATGGCTTTATGAAAATTATGCGCTGCCATAAAGCCATCAATGTAGCTCAGGGGGGTTCCTGATTCCGCTGCCTTGTCTGCGTATGCTTCATAAGCATCAGCCAGAATCCCAGCCAACTCCTTGACGATCTTCGGGTCGGCTGTCAGTCCTGGGATCGGCATAGATTTGCTCATTTCGGTGCCGTCCTTCTGCCGGTGTACAGAACTTTGGTGGCGTCGTTGATCAGCCCCTGCCTCACCAGCTCGGCGGCAAATTCCTCGGATTCTGCATAGATAATGATGATTTGCTTATCAGGCTGGCCAAAGGTTGCGCCGGGCACTAGAACAAGCTCGTTGTTTGTCAGGCGGGCTAGATTTTCGGCTGATAGCACAAGTCCAATTGTGTCCACGCCGTTTAGTGTAGATTTGAAAGTAACCATAAATTTCTCCTTATTAACCCTCTGAGATTCCGCCTGAAAGCGTTTTTTGCCAATAAAGGAACCCTCTTTCTATCCCATCATCATCAACCCAAACTAAATTCATAGACAGAACGGCTTGGCATAGGTAGAAATCGCATTCAACCTCAATGGTGGCATCGTTCGGTGGGAGCGGCGGCAGGATTAACCGCGAACCGCACTCCTGGCAAAACGCATATTCTATTGGGTTTGCAAATATATCTTCCATTGTGTTATTAGCTCCTTTTAGTGACATCGATGTCGCTCCGGATTGGGTTTTTTGTCACGATTCATGACGACGTGGCGGCCGGGCACGCGCCTGGCGGTCATGATTCTTTTGCAAATAGAATTCCCCTGAGTCGGCAAACCTGACTTTTGGTCAGGACGGTGAACCGTAGATTTCCGTGTTCCAGATAAACAATTTTGCCTGGCCCTGCGGCGTTTTCCTGGCCACTTTCTCGGATTCTGCGCTTCAGCACGTGTTCTACCTTGGCTGGATCCCCTGGTTGGAACCCTTTCCAGATGGCTACCAACTCCTTGGTTGGTCTTTCCTCATAACTCTGAGCCATTTTGTTCCTTTCCTGATGTTCTAAACCTACGTTCTGAAGATACGTAGTTTCGGGTTTTTGATGTGGTTCTTCTCGCCACAGGTATACCAGAGGTTGAGTACATATCTAACTGCATTTCCTGCTGTGAAGGCTGTCGGCATTGGGGACAGCTTCGGGGCGGTTCCGGGGAACAGGAATGCATGTCGGCGCGTGAACGGTCATTCGTTCGACAGATGGCCGTTCACGCGCCCAATATTATATTATCTTCGCTTGCTGCCACTCAGATTTTTCGTGATGGCCATGCAGCTGGTCCAGCTGAGCCTTGTCACTATTTATGCTGGCGGCAACCTGGGCCAGCCACCATGTTGATACAGTTGCCTCCCGTTTGTTCAAGTTGGGCAGCGCGGCGGTTTTGACCATGCGCCATTTGATGATAGTGGCGCCGTACCTGCCTAACTTTTGCTTGCTGAAAACTTCAGCAGGCTCAATGATGACATACCCTAAGTCTCGCGTGATTGTCCTAAGGACAAGATCAAGATCTTCTTTAAGCTTCTCGTCTTCTTCCCCACTGGGAAAAAGACTGTTTTTTGAGTATGTCAGGCGGTAATAATCCGTCTTGTCTTCGGCCGGGGTAAAAGCCAGATGACCGCCGTTGACAGCCGTCCTGGCTATTTCCATTTTACGAATGAGGGCATTAAGTGGTTTGTAGAACATCCTCGTCCTCCATGTAAAGCGCAACGTACTTGGGGTAATCAGCACCAAAAATGTACATAATTTCTTCAAGGGTAAAGAGATTAAAGATGCTTAACGTAACCATTAAAACATCTTCCTCTGCTTTGCTGCCTCCCTCCTTGATCTTGTCCCTCAAACTTGCCAATTGTTTTACTAATCCTGCTCTAGCGACCATGTGATTTCTCCACTTGGATCCTAATCCAACTGCTTTAATAGCAGCTGGATTAGAACCAATATACCTAATATTGATTTGCCCGTGGCGGGCGCTGTCTTATTCGGCTCCTCCTCCATGCCTCTGGCTGCTCTTGGGCTCTTTCCTGGGCGGTTTCTCTGACAGGCAGATCCCTGACGTTAATGGGGCTTGCCGTCTGTCTTTGCGGCTGGGGCTGCTGCGCGGCTTGACTGTAATCTTGCAGATAGCCTCTCTCTTTCAGGTAATCAAGGTAATTCTCAAAAATCTGCTTTTCAAAGTTTCTGCCAGCCGCGAAAACCAGCGGCCACGTAAGCAGCAGCAGGTAAAGCGGCAGCAGATGTTGAGGGGCGTACACATCGAAAAGATAGATGGCGATAAAAGCCATAAGAACGGCGATTCCTAGGAATAGCTTGTGCTTAGTTTCCATCTCTATCTCCCCAACGGAAGTTGTTCCAAAACATGACAAAGTTGCCGCACAGAAGCAATAGAAGGACCAGCTGGGCAACGTACACGATTGAATCATCTGGGATGAGGGGGGAGGCAAAAAGCAGCACAAGAAGGCCGATAGTTGTCCAGATACCCATTCTCATCCTCAAATGTAAAGGAAATTTTTGCTTCACGTGATTTCTCCATTTTGCGAACCTTACGATCTAACTCTCCTGTTTTCGTCGCATAAGCCGTTTCTTCCTTGCTCTGTTACGGCAGGTAGACGAACAGTATTGCCAGCGCACGGTTGCATTGGCCGGTGCCCTCACGCTGCAACCAGGACCGTTACAGTATCGGTTGTGGCGCGGGGCACCTGCGTTGCTGTTGTCGATTAGTTCAACTTTGGGCCAGTGTTCGCCTTCCCGTTAAGATCTGGTGATTTTGTGGCTACGGGTAGGCCGTAATCAGTCAGCAGTTCATCGACCAGAGCATCGGCTTCTTTATCGACGATGGCGTCTGATACCTGGTTGGCTTTAGCTTTCCACTTGGCGGCTACCTGCTGCGAAACGGCTTTCTTCTGGGCGAGTTTCTGCTCCAGGAACGCCTTTTTGATTTCGGCTTCAGCCAGGAGTTTTTGGTACTCCAGCTCCTGCTCGGCCTTGATCCCTTCGACGCGTAGCTTATGCTCCATTTTCTCGCGGGCAGCTTCCAGATCCGCCAGCTCGTTCTCTTGGGCGATCTGGTTGTCCAGCTTGGTGGCGGTGTGTGTGGCCACTTGCGCCCGCTGCCTGGCTTGGAACGATTCTTTTTGGAATTCATGCCACCACTGCATATGTTTGATGGCGATCCAGGCGACTGCGAGTAGACCAATGCCGGTGGCGATGAACGTGACGCTGCCCGGCAGTTCCATGAGATCCTGAGACAGAACGATGGCGGCAACAGATGATGCCAGGCTGCCCCAGAGGCTGAATTTAGCCGCTGTGTCGGCCGTGGCCATTTGCTCGGTGGTTAATCCCTCTTCCTGGGCAATGGCGTTCCAGGCGTGGTAGGGCAGGTCAAACAGGGCGATTAAGGCCAACCCGGCTGACACTCCGGCAAAGATTAGGGCAGATTCTGTTAGCTCTCCGAACAGGTTGAAAATGGCTGACATGAAGCGGTAGCCGAATAAGAAGGTGAGGGCGACATTGATAATATGCGCCATTCTGATCGTGCTGTGGCTGGAGCGAAAAGACTGGATCATCTCCACAATTCGCTTATTGCCTCCAGCTCTGCCTGGCTGACTGTTTAGAATGGGATCTTGGTTCACTTTTACTTACTCCTGTGTGGTTGAAAAGTGACGGCCAATCTCTTAAACTGTGACTGACCGTCTTGCGTAACGGTTGATTTTTCTTTGGTGGTGCCGTCTCCTCGGTGCCACCTTTTTCATTTCTCTGCCAGAGTAGGGGGGTCTTTGTTGGTTTTCATGTTCATAGTCCTTGTTGGGCCAACCATCGGGCTATGGCCAACCTCGTCCAGCCGTGGTTGTCATTCAGCGCCTGGATTGTTGCTGATACCGATCTAACATGATGGGCCGTGCCGCCGTTGATTGGTAAAGGGGGTCCAGCAATTGTTAGCATGTCGGGGTGATAGCCAATTAGTGGCTCTAATCCTGCGTTGACCATGCTCTGGCCTGTCCTTTCGTTGATCGCATTGGGGCCAAAAGCGCCGACGTAGGCCGCTGCCAGGGCACAGGTGCGCCACTCTGTACGCTGCTCGTAGGCGTAATAGCCAGCAGTGACTTGCTCCACAAATGAACCAACCGCCTGGGGATGGTGCTGCCTGCCTGACAGAATGAGCTGAGACAGCTTTTGATGGGTCGGGACGCTGTTAGGCATAGGCGCTTTCAGCACAATGGTAGGCACCACTGTGGTGGGGCGCTGGATGGACTTCTGCTCGTAGGGCATGACGGCCGTCTGCTTGTTCTTGTGCAGTAGATTCTGCAATGGGGCAAATGACCACAATTTATTAGTTGTCATTGGGATCATGCCCTCGCTGCGGTTCCTGGTTGCATGGGGTTTCTTCGGTGCAGTAGTTGCTGCTGTACGTCCTTGTCCCTGCTGTGTCGTTCCTAAAGGCTGATCGCTCACTGATGCCGCCCTGGGCTGGCCACGGTGTTGGGCTTGGGGTGGCGGTAACAACAAGAATAACCGGCTCGGCCGTGGCCGGTGGGGGAGGGGTGGCCGTGGGAGCTGCCACCAGATTGGTAAAAGCTGCGGTGGCCACGGTGGTTACACTAAAGGTTGTTCGCTGCTCTGGGGGCAGGCTGCGCTGCACATCCTGGGTAAAGCTTTGCAGCGTGGTTCCTCTGATGGAATACACGGCAAAACCGACCATGAGCAGCAGGAACAGCCAGGCGGCCACATCAAACAGTGTGTATTGGGGTTTTTTGACAACAATCTGGATGGGCTGCTGCTGGGGCGCGGCCTCCTGCGGCGGCGCGTTTCGATAATGTGGGTTTCTTGGGTACTTCACGTGTGATTTCTCCTTGTTTGTGTTTCTTTAAATCCATCTATTGAAGTTTTTCGACTCCTTGTATGACTCCTCGATAGCATCGGCCAGCCGCCTTAATCTGGCCTGTTTTCGGGTCAGGTCACTGGCAGAAAGCTGCCAGATACCATTGTTTCCGATGGCTTCCTCCAGCTCCTGGATCGTGTCTGGCTTTCTGCCAATGTAGAGGCGTAGCCGCTTAGCGCCTGGGGCAGTGGGGTGCTGGCCATGCAAAGGACATTTGTCGCTGACGCCGTGATTGGCGTAAAAGTATCCTTTGCCATCGACGTGTTTGCTGCCACAACAGCGGGGCAGAGTTTCGACATTTCTCAAGATTGCCTCGGCTTCAGCAACGTCGGCCTGCGCCTTGAGCAGCTGGTTGATGATCGTGGTCAGGTGCTTTAGTGGCTTCTCGTGCACCCCTGCGGTTTCTAGAAGTTGTTCGATGTTTGGGACTGTCATCGTTTCTCCTTGTGATGGTGGCTAGATTTCCAGCCACTCCAATAAATGATTCTTGGTGGCATATTGACTGGACAGTTGGGCCGCTGCTTTCGCGGCCGTAAGGCTTATATTCAAGTCCTCGGCTAAACTCTTTGCGTTTCCTCCGAAAATGTAGGCGTCTGCTACTGCTTGCCTGTCTTCTAAATCTCCCTCTAGCCAAAACTTGGCCAGCTCCAAGAAGCCCTTGGGCGGCGGTGCGCCGTCTGGGGCCAGATTCTTGATAACGTAGCCGCTAATGCGGTCGTCCTCCAGCCAGCTTTGGCTTCGGCCGTACCAGATTAAGGCCAAAATCTGGTCGGGCTTGCGCTGTCCCAGCTGCTGGATTAATGACGGCTTGGTGATATTTACCTGCCGTAGAATTTCAATGGATTTGGGATCTGCCTCCTGAAGCGTGGCGGGTGGGGGTGGGGCGCTTTCGGGGACTTGGTCGTCAAGGTCAAGAGCCATTTGACCGACTATGGTCTTGATCTGTGTGTTTGGCCTTGACCAGACTTGTTGAATTGGTTTCCAGGATTTAATACTTCTCAGAAACAACTGCTTGTATGTGTCGTTAAACGTGTTATTGGTGGCGACGGCCGTTTTGATTTCTTTGAGGCGTTCTTTCGTCACTGGTTTGACATCGAGGATGTAGTACGTACTGCTGCGATTGCCCAACTTTTTCTTCACACGCTTGCCGCCCTGTATAATGATTACTTCAGGCAGATCCTTGAAAAGCAGACCGCACATTTCCATGAGCGTGATGTAATAGCCCAGGACTGCACGTGATTCTATTCCCAGGTGAGCACACATCATTCTCAATGATGCTCGTGCCTGTTCGCCATCCCGTTCGTTCGACATCCGGACCAGCAGGGAGTAGATGCTGTAACCCAGATTTCCAATGAGCGGGTGGTATTCATCCATGATCAGGTTATCTACGATGTATTGTTTAGGTTTCCGTCTGTCTCGGACATGAATGACGATTTCCTGCTGGTCCTGCGAGTCTTCCGTGTCTTGTTTGGGGGGAACTGGATCGTTCATAAAAAACCTCTAAGTGTTGATTTTTGGTAAGTTTGGGTGAAGAAGGCAGACGTTTGCCCTCCTTCAGGGATCACATAATTTGGAGATTGAAATGCATTTGAAAGACGCTTTACTTGAGTTCGACAACGCACTGTATGGAGAGGTCGCCGAAAGAACCCGCGAGTGGTATATGCGGGTGGATGAGTCTGGAAACTTCGGGGGAATGCTAGGCTCGCTTGTGTCCGAACTGGGGGATGTGAAGGTATGTGAAATAACGGTCAATGACCTTCGCAATTGGCGAAAGGCAGTTTTTTCGCGCCGCATAAAATACGGAAAACAACGTCCAGAAGAGGAAGGGGAGCTTTCTCCGGCTACAAAGCAAGGCTACATTCGTGCGTTACGACGTTTCTATAGCTGGATGACCGAGGAAGGACTTGTTGAAAATGATCTGGGGAAACGACTGAAGCTGCCGCCACTGCCATCGCAACCACCCAAAGCGATTGAGGATGATGATTTAAGAGCCATGCTTTTAGCTGCCCAAAGCTCGTCGCCTCGTGATTTGGCCATCATTTACTTTCTGGCTGACACAGGCTGCCGCTGTGGGGGCCTGTGCAGCCTGACCATGAACCGGCTTCACATGAATGAACAAAAAGCTGAAGTTAGAGAGAAAGGTCGGGGCGGACATGGCAAGAGTCGATGGGTCTATTTTGGAGCGGATACCCATCATGCCCTGAAAACATATTTGGCCGAGCGGTCGAATGACAAAGGTGATGGGGTTTTCTTGGGTCGGCAGGGCACCCTTTCACAAAGCGGTGTTTATCAGATCATGGAGCGCACGGCGATCAAGGCTGGCGTAGAAGGGCGCTACAATCCACATGCTTTTCGCCATGCCGCAGCAAGAAACTGGTTGCAGAGTGGGGGGAACTTGAGTGTGGTTTCACAGCTCTTGGGTCACAGTAGTGTCTTGGTGACTAGCCAATTTTATGCACGGTGGGCTGACAGTGAGTTACAATCATGGCACAACAAACTAACGCCATACAATTCAAACGGTGAGTAATTTTCGAGCGGGCAATTCTCACAAAGTTTTGACTCACATTTTTGGATGGGACTCTTAATCAGCAGGTTGAAGGTTCGAGTCCTTCCAGGGTCACTTCTTAGAAAAAAGCCCGCTCTTTTTGAGCGGCTTTTTGTTTTAGTTGAGTGTTGAAGAGGTGATTTTGCCAAACATCATCCTGACCGGCTTTATGGGCACAGGCAAAACAACGGTGGGCCAGCTGCTGGCCGAGCGGCTGCAACGGCCGTTCCGCGATACCGACGCGCTGATTGTGGAACGAGACGGCCGTGCCATTGCCGACATCTTTGCCCAGGATGGCGAAGCCGCTTTCCGCGCCTGGGAGCGCACCGTGGCGCTGGAGTTGGCCCAGCAGCAGGGAGTGGTCATCGCCACCGGCGGGCGGCTGATGCTGGATGAAGTCAACGCCGCTGCCCTGTCGGCATCCGGGTTGGTGTTTTGCCTGACGGCCGTTCCGCAAACCATTCTGGCCCGGGTGCAGGACGATACCAAACGGCCGCTGCTCGACGTGCCCAACCCGGCCGCTCAAATTCAACGCCTGCTGGATGCCCGCCGCGAAGGATACGGCCGTTTCCCCCAAATCGTCACCGATGGCAAAACGGCCGAACAAATTGCCGATGAAATTGTTTTAGCGACTGGTTTTAGTGGCTAGTTTTAGTGGCTGGTATTCCCTGTGCAACTCTGTGTCTACTCCGTATAACTCTGTGTTCCGCTTTTTGTTTTTGGAGACGACATGAGCGTAAGCTCAACACCATGAATGAAAGGGACACAGATTTACACAAGTTGCGCACACAGATGAACACAGATTTTTTCTTTTATCTGTGAAAATCTGTGTTCATCTGTGTCCCATTTACGAGGAGCAAATGTGAAATTAGAATCGACTTGCCTTCCTGTCACACACCCAACTGGTCAGTACGATGTTTTGGTTGGCGCGGACATGCTGTCCAATTTGGCCGAACTGGCCCAAATTCGCGGCCCGATTGCGCTCATCACCGACAGCCACGTCGGGCCGCTGCACGCCCACCGCTGTGGCCCGGTCGCCTGCCTGGTGACCATTCCTGCTGGGGAGCAGCACAAAACGTTGGCCACCGTGCAAACCATTTATGATCAGCTCCTGGCTGCCGGGATTGACCGGCAGGCGACGGTGGTGGCGCTGGGCGGCGGTGTGGTGGGGGATGTGGCGGGTTTTGTCGCCGCCACTTACCTGCGCGGCGTCGATTTTGTGCAGTGTCCAACCAGCCTGCTGGCGATGGTAGATGCCAGCGTGGGGGGCAAAACAGGCGTGGATTTACCGCAGGGTAAAAATCTGGTGGGGGCGTTCAAACAGCCATCGGCCGTTCTGGCCGACATCACCACCCTGCACACCTTGCCCCCAGAGGAGTTTGCCGCAGGCATGGCGGAGGTGGTGAAGCATGGGCTGATTAGCAATCCGGAATTATTCAGGAGAGTGGAGAGTGGAGAGTGGAGATTGACGAACCAATCTCCAATTACCAATCTTCAATCCCTCGTCGCCACGGCCATTGAGGTAAAGTGGGGCGTTGTTCAAGAAGATCCATTTGAGCAGGGGCGGCGGGCCATGCTGAACCTGGGGCACACCTTTGGCCATGCCGTGGAGCAGGTGAGCGGCTACTGGGTGCGGCACGGCGAAGGGGTGGCGATGGGGCTGGTGGCGGCAGCGAACCTGTCTGCCCGGCTCGGTTTTTGCGATCCGGCGCTGCAAAACCGGATCGAGGCGGTGCTGCAAGCGCAGGGGCTGCCCAGCCGCATTCCGGCCGAATTTGAGCCAACGGCCGTTTACCAGGCCATGTTTACCGACAAGAAAAAGGCGGCAGGTAAACTGCGTTTTGTGCTGCTGCGAGATGTGGGGAATGTCTTTGTAACGGGGGATGTGGCGGAAACGGCCGTGTTGGCCAGTTTAACGGCAGTTCAGCTTGGTTGATGTTTGATTTGGCTCTTTACAATAGGACCTTTTTTGATATAATTTCCCGCCTGACGACAATACTGCAAAGCCTACCGCTGTTTACAGCGGTTTTTGCCGTATTAGGCCACATTGGCTTGGTTTGTTGTTTTTAAAAGTTATGTATCAACCTTTAATATGAATATTTTCACGGATCAGACGATCCGTTTAGGGGTAAACAATGACATTAATGAAACCTCATTTGCTAACCGAAGCGGGTCTGGTTAAGCTCACCAACGAATTGGAACAGCTGCGCACAGAAGGGCGCGAGCGGGTGGCCGACCGGCTGCACCGTGCCTTTCAGGATGGGCAGGATGATGATTTTGTGGAGAATGCCGAGCTGGAAGCTGCTCGTAATGAGCAAGCCTTTTTGGAAGGGCGCATTCAGGAGCTGGAAGACATTCTGAAAAATTACCAGATCATCGACAGCAACAACGGCCCGCATGATGCGGTGCGCGTGGGAGATTGGGTAACGGTTTCTGAAGAAGGGTTCGACGACGATGAGCGTTACCACCTGGTGGGCGCTGCCGAAGCCGACCCGGCCGCTGGTCGTATCTCTAACGAAAGTCCGCTGGGCGTGGCCCTGCTGGGCAAGAAGGTTGGCGATGTGGTGCGCGTGAACGCACCCAACGGGGTTTTGGAATTCCGCGTCGTCAAGATTGGGTAACGCCTGCACCTGTTACCCGGCGTGATTGCATTTTTTAAAGCCCGTGGATAACACGGGCTTTTTTTTGATTGATTAAAAAAACCACAGATTACGCAGGCTTGTGGAGAGCGAAGCCGAACCATGGCGCAGATTTTTTATCCTCTGTGAAACTCTGTGCCTTCTCCGTGTAACTCTGTGTTCCGCTTTTATTGAAGGAGATGGGTATGTCTTGGGAACCAACACCGCTAGAAGAAAAACGTCTGGAAAAAATTGAGCAGCTGCGCCAGGCAGGCATTGAGCCATATCCGCTGCGGGTAGAGCGCAGCCACACCAGCGCCGAAGCGATTGCTGCGTTTGGGGCACAGGAAGCGGCGTCGGAGATTGAGGCGACACTGTGCGGCCGTATTGTGAGTGAGCGCGATATGGGCAAGACGGTGTTTACGCACATTGAGGATGGTTACGGCCGTATCCAGCTCTTCGTCCGTCGGGATGCCATCGGCGAAGAGTCCCACCAAATATTCCGCAAGCTGCTCGATTTGGGCGATTTTGTCCAGGCAACCGGCGTGCTCTTCCGCACCCGCACCGGCGAAGTGAGCCTGCGCGTTAGCGAGTGGAAGCTGCTGGCCAAAGCGGTCAGCCCGCTGCCTGTGGTCAAAGAGCAGGAAATTGACGGTGTAATTGTGCGCCACAATGCCTTTAGCGATGTGGAAGAACGTTACCGTCAACGCTACGCCGATCTGGCTGTGAATCCAGAGGTACGCGAGGTGTTCAAAATCCGGGCCAAAGTGATTTCGGCGCTGCGCCGCTACTTTGAGGATCACGATTTTCTGGAGGTGGAAACCCCGATTTTGCAGCCTTTGTATGGTGGGGCGGCGGCACGGCCGTTTACCACCCATCACAACCAGCTCAAGCAAGAACTCTATTTGCGCATCTCCTTCGAGCTTTACCTGAAACGACTGCTGGTCGGTGGGCTGGAGCGCGTCTACGAAATTGGGCGCGACTTCCGCAACGAAGGCGTCAGTTTCAAGCACAACCCGGAATTCACCATGCTGGAGTTTTACGCCGCCTACTGGGATTACCACAACGTCATGGATTTCACCGAAGGGATGGTGAAATTTGTCGCAGAGCGCGTGTTGGGCAAAACCGAGGTCACTTACCTGGGGGAAACGATCAATCTGGGCGGCACCTGGCCCCGCATGACCATGCGCGACGCCATCAAGCAGTTTGCCGAAATCGACTACATGGAACATCCCGACGCCCCCAGCTTGGCCAGTGCCATCCGCGAGGCGGGCGGACATGCACCCATCGGTGCCAGTTGGGGCAAGCTGATCGACGGTCTGTTTGGTGACTTTGTGGAGCCGAAGCTGATCCAGCCGACCATCATCACCACCTACCCGCGCGATATTTCGCCGCTGGCCAAAGGCATCCCCGGTGATCCGCTACACGTAGAGCGGTTTGAATTTTTCATCGCGGGCATGGAGATGGGCAACGCCTTTACGGAGCTGAACGACCCGCTGGACCAGCAGCAGCGCTTTGAAGATCTGCAAAAGCTGTTCGCCAAGGGGGATGACGAGCTGAACCCCATCGACGAAGATTATCTGCGGGCGATGCGCTACGGCATGCCACCGAATGGCGGCTTCGGCGTAGGCATCGACCGGCTGGTGATGCTGATGACGGACAAAGCCACCATCCGCGAAGTCCTCCTCTTCCCCCACCTCCGCGAACGCGGGGAAGGATAGTTTATCACCGGGCATTTTTCTTGGGTTTTCGCTTCTCCATCAGGTATGATATGGGCAAATTTTATTAATCTGTCGGATTTGGCGTGCAAGAAACCGTGTTGTGATCTTGTGTATTCTTAAAAAGCAATGAATTCAGAAACCAATGGCATAATCGAACGGAACCTGCAAAAGGCTCCTTTTTTTTCGGGCGGGGTGCGCGAGCTGGTGCGGGCGCCGCACCGTTTTTTCCTACAGCTCACCCACGATTACGGCGACATCGTGCAGTATCGGGCCACGCCGGAACCGGCGTTTCTGCTCAATCATCCTGATTTTGTAAAGCAGGTGCTGGTGAGTAACGGCCGTAATTACAACAAAGATACCCATCTCAACAAATATATGCTCCAGTCTGTGACCGGGCAGGGGCTGCTCACCAGCGAAAATCCACTGTGGCGCAAACAGCGCCGTCTCATTCAGCCCTTTTTTCACCGCAAATATCTGGCCAATTTTGCCGACCTGATGGTTGAGGCCACCAACCAGACGCTGGCTAAAGTTGAGATGTACGCTGTGCAAAATGCCCCGTTTGACATTGCCAGTGAGATGATGGGACTGACCCTGAACATTGTGTCGCGGACATTGTTTGGCTACGACATGGATGAGCAATCGGCCCGCATTGGCGAGGCTGTCAACACGCTTGTGGATATTGGCAAGCCGAAGCGACCCCGCTTTCAGCAAATGGCGAAGGTGCTGGATGAAATTGTCTTTGGCATCATTCAGCAGCGACGCCAGCAGCCCCACCGCGAGCAGCTCGATTTATTGGACATGCTGATGCAGGCACGCTATGAGGACAGCGACGAACGCATGGGGGATCGGCAAATTCGGGATGAGGTGATGTCTTTGCTCATTGCGGGACATGAGACCACAGCCAACACGCTAAGCTGGCTGTGGTATTTGCTGGCGCAGCACCCGGATGTGGTGGCCCGGATTGAAGCGGAATTGGATGGGGTGTTAAACGGCCGTTCCCCCACCACCACCGACTTCCCCCAGTTAGCGTACAGCAACAAAGTCATCAAAGAGTCGATGCGCCTCTATCCCTCCGCCTGGTCCATCAGCCGCCACGCCATAGCCGATGACGAAATAGGCGGTTACCATATCCCGGCTGGCGCGATTGTGGCCCTCAGCCCCTACACCCTGCACCGGCATCCATACTTTTGGCCAGACCCGGAAACGTTTGACCCGGAGCGGTTTACGCCGGAGCAGGATGCCGACCGGCATCGGTATGCCTACATCCCCTTTGGCGCGGGTGTTCGGCAATGCATCGGTGACCAATTTGCTCTGATGGAAAGCATCATTATTATGCCCATGCTGCTGCAAAGATTCCGGCTGCACCTGGTGCCCGACCACCCGATTGAAGAACATGCCCTGGTGACGCTGCGCCCCAGGCACGGCATCCTGATGACCGCGACCTGCCGGTAGCGGTAGAATGAGATGAAACAGGCCATCCTCCACATTGCCCTGGTCGTGCGCGACTATGACGAAGCCATCGCTTTTTACACCGAAAAGTTGAACTTCAGCCTCATTGAAGACACCTACCAGCCGGAACAGGACAAGCGTTGGGTAGTCGTTGCGCCACCTGGCTCAACCGGCACGACGATCCTGCTGGCACGGGCTTCAAAGCCGGAGCAGGAGGCGTTCATCGGCAACCAGACCGGCGGGCGCGTCTTCTTGTTTCTCCACACCGATGATTTTTGGCGCGATTACCACGCCATGCGCGCCAAAGGCATCCAGTTCATCCGCGAACCGAAAGAAGCGGCGTACGGCACCGTCGCCGTTTTTGCCGATTTGTACGGCAACCTGTGGGATTTGCTTCAGCTCAAAGCCCCACCCGCCAGGCCGTAAACGACCTGGCTATAAAATGAAAGCCCCAAAGGGGCTAAACCTGAGGCCCAACGGGCCTTTCGTCGTGTAGCCGGAGGCTTTTGGAGTTTAAGAAAATAAACAGGTAGTTATTTTGTCATTCTGTGGCTTTGGTCCTTCCAGGTGAACGGGATGCTTCGGAGGACCTCAGCATGACAGCTGATCTTGAGTTGTCATTCTGAACGAAGTGAAGAATCCCGCAAGGGCCCCATGGCAAAAACCTTACCCACACCAAAGTTTCACTGGTTATTAAGCAGGCGGGATGCTTCGGAGAATACTTCGGCAGCCTCAGCACAGGCTCTCAGCATGACAAGTTTATTACCTGAATTAATTTTTAATCCACAAGAATCAGGTTAATCAGGTTTATCTGCGTCATCAGCGTTCTATTCTCGAAGGAGGCAGCAGCCTCAGATGCGACCAACTTCATTGATTCCTGCTTAACTCGTTTGGCCCTCTTGCCAAAACTATTTTTCGTGATACGTTCCCCTTTATGACATCCATCAACACATCTGCACATCCCCCTGAAATTCCTGTTGTAGAGCGGGGTGATGGGGACACCTGGCGCATTTTGTGGCGCTGTTTTGGTTATTTACGGCCGTATCGCCCCCTCGTCATTGGCACCTACTTCACCCTGATTGTCATCAACGCCCTGAGTCTGGTGATTCCCCAATTTATTCGGCTCATCATCGACCGGGGGATTCGCCAGCAGGACACGCCGTTTTTGGGCTGGGCCGTGCTGGCGCTGCTGGGGCTGACGCTGATTAAGGGCATCTTCACCTACTTCCAGGGGCGCTGGACCGAGGTGGCGTCCCAAACCGTGGCCTACGACTTGCGCAACGCCATTCAGAACAAACTCACCGTGCTGCCCTTTTCCTACCACGACCGCACCGAGACGGGCCAGCTGCTCTCCCGCGCCATACAGGACGTGGAGCGGATTCGCTTCCTCACCGGACGGGCCGCCTTTCGCATTATAGATGGAGCGTTTTTGTTGGTGGCAACGGCCGTTGTCCTCTTCATCATGAACGCCAACCTGGCGCTGCTGGTGATGCTCACCATGCCGCTGCTCGTCTGGCGCTCGCTCAGCTTTGGCCGCCGCTTTCGCCCCCTGTCGCTGGCGATTCAGGACCAGATGGCGGTGCTTACCACCACCCTGGAGCAAAATTTGCGCGGGGCGCGCGTCGTGAAGGCGTTTGCCCAGGAGGATGCGGAAATCGGCCGTTTTGAGACCCAAAACGAACATTGGTTTGCCCTCTCCGCCCTGTCGATTCGCTTGCAATCGATCAACATCCCTATGATGGACCTGATTGCCAATCTGGGAACGGTGGCCGTGATAGGCTACGGCGGCTGGCTGGTGACGCAGGACGGACTGACGCTGGGCGAACTGGTCGCCTTCACCACCTATCTGGGGCAGTTGGCTACGCCCGTGCGTCGCATCGGGCTGGTGCTGCCCGCCATCATCATGGCTTCGGCCTCCGGTGAGCGCATCTTTGAAATTCTGGACCAGATTCCCGACGTAAAAGACGCGCCCGATGCCGTCGATTTGCCCAAAATCAGCGGCACGGTGCAGTTTGAAGAGGTCTCCTTCGGCTACCTGAAGCGGCACCGGGTGCTGCAAAACATTAGTTTTGCCGCCGAGCCGGGGCAGGTGGTTGCCTTGCTCGGCGCAACCGGGTCGGGCAAATCGACCATCATGAATTTGCTGCCCCGCTTTTACGACCCCACCGGCGGGCGGGTGTTAGTGGACGGCCACGATTTGCGGCAGGTGACGCTGGCTTCGCTGCGCAGCCAGATGGGCATTGTGCTGCAAGAGACCACGCTGTTTGCCACCACGATCGGCGAAAACATCGCCTTTAGCCACCCGGACGCTACCGAAGCAGAAATTATTGCCGCTGCCCAGGCAGCTCAGGCGCATGAGTTCATCACGGAGCTGCCCGACGGCTACGAAACCCACGTGGGTGAGCGGGGCGTCACCCTGTCTGGCGGGCAGAAGCAGCGCATCGCTATTGCCCGCGCCCTGCTGGCTAATCCCGCCATCCTCATTTTAGATGACGCCACGGCCAGCGTGGACACCCAAACGGAGCGATTGATTCAGACGGCGCTGGGGAACTTGATGAACGGCCGTACCACCTTCGTCATTGCCCACCGCCTGAGCACCGTGCGCCGCGCCGACCTGATTCTGGTGCTGGAAAAAGGGCAGATTGTGGCACGCGGCACGCACGATGAACTGCTGGCTCAA
Source organism: Promineifilaceae bacterium (SeqCode) (assembly GCA_041748655.1). Classification (GTDB taxonomy): domain Bacteria; phylum Chloroflexota; class Anaerolineae; order Promineifilales; family Promineifilaceae; genus Leptofilum. Next base: position 25,578 of record JBGTCV010000071.1, read on the forward strand.
TCGGCCCATTACCAGGAAATTTACAATAAGCAGCTGCGGCCGCAGGAGAGGGGTTTGCCAGTGGGCGAGTAGGCGAGTGAAAAGTGAAGTGAAAAGTGATAAGTAAAAAGTGAAAAGTATGACTCGCAAACTTGCCACTCGCAGACTCGCAAACAGAGGTTTTTACACATGAGTTTCTCAATCGGATCAACCGGCTCCAACATGGGACCACGCGGGGCACTGCACAGCTTTGGCCAGGAAGAGGGGGGCCAGCTGTTCAACCAGCGGGTGGTGGTGCGGATGCTGGCGTATTTAAAGCCATACGGCCGTTACATGGCCCTCGCCACCTTCCTCATGGTAATTGCCACAGGCATGACCCTGGTGGTGCCCTACCTGATGAAAATCGCCATCGACGAACACATTGTGCAGGGCGACACCAATGGTCTGATTCGTGTAGCCAGTCAGCTTGCTGGCTCGTTTGTGCTCCTCTACGGTGCCTCGGCCGGGCAGCGCTACCTGCTGGGCTGGGTGGGGCAGCGTGTGTTGGCCAACCTGCGCGACCAGATGTTCCGTCATTTGCAGAGGCTGCCGCTGGCTTACCACGACACCCACATCGTCGGCGTCACCGTCTCGCGGGTGATGAACGATGTGGCCGTCATCAACGATTTGCTGTCGCAAGGGCTGGTGACGCTCATCGGGGATTTGCTGGTGCTGCTAGGTATCATCATCGTCATGCTCTCAATGAGTCCCCGGTTGGCGCTCATCGCCTTTGCAATTTTGCCGCTGATGGTGCTGGTGACGGTGCTGTTTTCCCGCCGGGCCAAGCTCGCTTTCCGGCGCACCCGATCCAGCGTGGCGGCCGTGGTAGGCGATCTGGCTGAGGGCATCTCCGGGATGCGTGTCATTCAAGCCTTTGCCCAGGAGGAAGTGGCTCAGGCCCGCTTCGACGGTATTAACGAATCGAACAAAGATGCCCACGTGGACGCCATGTCCCTTTCCTTTGTTTTTTTGCCCACGATTGAGTTCATGGGGATGCTTGCCACGGGCGTGGTGCTCTGGTTTGGCGGCGTTGCCGTGAGCCAGGGCGAAGTGACGCTGGGGGTGCTGGTCGCTTTTCTGGCCTACGTGACCCGCTTCTTCCAACCGATCCAGGAGCTGAGCCAGCTGTACACCACCATGCAGTCGGCGATGGCAGGTGGGGAGCAGGTGCTGCGCCTGATTGATACGGAACCATCCGTGGCGGATGCGCCAGACGCGGCAGAAATGCCACGGGTGCGCGGTGACGTGGCGCTGAAGGCTGTCTCGTTCCGTTACCGGCCGGAGACGCCAGAGGTGCTGCACAACGTGAATTTGACCATCGCCGCCGGGCAGACGATGGCTCTGGTGGGGCCAACCGGCGCGGGCAAAAGCTCCATCGCCAACCTGATTGCCCGTTTTTATGACGCCACGGAGGGTGAGGTGTTGATCGACGGCATTGATGTACAGCAAGTGCAGCAGCAGTCGCTGCGGGCGCAAACGGGCATCGTGTCGCAGGACCCGTTCCTCTTTTCGGGCACCATTGGGGACAATATTCGATTTGGTAATGCGGAGGCGAGCGATACGCCTGCACTGAGAGAAGCCGAAGTGGCCGTTACTCAGGCCGCCCAAATGGCCAACGCCCATGAATTCATCGCCGCCCTGCCCGACGGCTACGAGACGCAAATTTTAGAAGGCGGGGTGAACATTTCGCTGGGACAGCGGCAGCTCGTTTGCATCGCCCGGGCCGTCCTGGCCGATCCGCGCCTGCTGATTCTGGACGAAGCGACGGCCAATGTGGATACTTTGACCGAGGCGCTCATTCAGGAAGCGCTGGAGCGGCTGCTGGAAGGGCGTACGGCCGTTGTCATTGCCCACCGCCTGAGTACGATTCGTCGGGCTGATTTTATTTGCGTGGTGCAAGACGGCCGTATCGTTGAGCAAGGCTCCCACGAAGCGCTGTTGGTGCAGGATGGACTGTACCGCGAGCTGTACGAGCGACAGTTTGTGAATGATTTACGGACGTGATCGCCGTGATCGCCAGGGGCTGAAGCCCCCGGCTAGTTGTGAAAAGCCCCTGCGGGGCTTAAATTTCTAGCCCGCCCATTATGCTTTTTGAAAATCAAAATCGGTATAAAAAACGGAATGATGCTCAGGAGAACGTCCTCTCTTTACCGGTTTTGATGGTAAAAACTGATTATGGGCGGGCGGATACGGTTAGGGAACGAGATGGACGTTGCGATATTTAAAAATGCAGACGATTTTTTAGATACGGCGCTTGATTACCTGGAAGAACACGAGGCGGTTAATGGCCTCATGCTGGGGCTGGCTTTTCGGCTGAGCCAGAGTGCACCCCGGCGGCGGAATCGGCCGTTTTTGGCGGTGGTGAAAGATGGGGGCAAACTGGTGGGAACGGCCGTTATGACCCCACCGCGCAAGCTCATCCTGTACAGCCACCTGCCAGAGTGCCAGCCGGTGGTGCAGGCACTCTGGGCTGAACTGGTGGGCAGCCGCTGGTCAGTGCCGGGGGTGTTGGGGCCAGCCAACGTAGCTGATGCCTGGGCGGAAATGTGGGAGAAGGGGAACGGCCGCTCACCCAACCCAGGCATGAAGCAGCGTGTCTTTGAGCTGCGGCAGGTGCAGCCGCTCAAGTTACCATCGGGTCATCTCCGTCCCGCCGCCGCCGACGATTTTGAGCAAGTCATAGAGTGGATTCAGGCATTTCACGTGGACGCCAACATTCAGGATGATTTGGAATCAGCGGAGCTGTTGGCGCGGGAAAAAATCCAAAACGGGGATTTGTTTTTGTGGCAAAACGAAACGGGTGAGCCAGTGACGATGGCGGCCAAGGCCCGCCCCATGCGGCACGGTATTACGGTCACGCTGGTCTACACGCCCGCTGAGCTGCGCAGTCGCGGCTACGCCACCGCCTGCGTCGCCACGCTCAGCCAGCAGCTGCTGGACGCGGGCTACCAGTTCTGCACGCTGTTTACAGATTTGAGCAACCTGGTGTCTAACCACATTTACGAGAAGATTGGCTATACGGCCGTTGCTGATTTTCATGAATATTATTTTGGTTGAGAGGTCCAGGAACTGGCTGCCTTTGCTGTTGCTTGCTTACCCCTTGGGCAATCATGCTGCCCAAAAGCCGGCGCCTTATTCCCACCGGCACAACCGTTGTCATGATTCGGTTCAAACGGCCGCTCAAGTGAGAAGCCTTGTTCCGTTGCAGCGCTGCCAGGCCTTCGGACACGCATTGCGCCACAGGTATTGGTTTGACAGGCATTGCCGCCGCATCAAAGCCAAATTTGTCCAAGATAGGCGTTTCGGTTGGTCCGGGCAGCAGCACCGAGACATTTATCCCATGTTTGGCGAACTCAACATTTAATCCTTCACCCAGGCTGGTAATGTAGGCTTTGGTAGCCGCATCGTTGGCCATGTAGGGCAGCCCTTCAGAAGCCCCCATAGCGGAGACTAGCAAGATGCCCCCTTTGCCGCGCTGTGCCATGAGACGGCCGTAATAATGCACCAATTTTAAATGAGACCTCACGTTTAAATCGACACTTTCGGCCAGCGTCTCGTATGGCATCGATAAGAAGTCGCCAGGATGGCCGGTACCGGCATTAGAAACCAGTAACCCAATTTTGAGGCCTTTTGTTACCTCGACAAGCGGCTCCAGCAAGGACTCTTCCATGAGATCAATGGCTGCAACGCGTACATCAACGTTGTGGGCCTGCACCAGCTCCTTCGCCAGTGTGTTGAGCAGCGGGAGCCGCCTGGCTACCAAAACCAGATTGAAGCCACTGGCTGCCAGTTGGCGAGCAAACTCCTGGCCAATGCCAGAAGATGCCCCAGTCACGATGGCCCAGGGGCCAAACTTTTTAAGATTAAGCTGTTTCATGTTATACTCCTTTTGTTTTCAGAATACATATTCTGAAATGGGTAAAAAAATTTAGAACTTTAGTTCAGCGAAGTTCAATAAGAGCAGTAGCCAGGTAATTGTCCAGAACTGTATCGCTTAGGCGGGCGCGAATGCAGGCTAAAAAGCCAACGGCCGTGCCAACTAGATAATCGGCATAAGCGCCAACGTCTAAATCTGTCCGGAGTTGCTGCTGGTTTTGGGCGTTTTCCAGGGCGTTTTGGAAGGCAGCTCGCATCCGCGCGAAATGGTGATCAATATGTGCCGCCATAGGTTCATCCAATATAGGCAGTTCTAGTGCCGTGTTACCGATCAGGCAGCCGATTTGCTCTGCGCCGGATTTGGCGTTGGCCAGCAACAAGTCAAAGTAGCGCAAAATCTCTGCTACTGAGGCAGTCTCGGTTTCCATGGGGCCAAGCATGGCTTGAATCGCCGTATTGGTATAATGCCGCATTGCCTTGAGGAATAGATCATGCTTGTCCCCAAATGTGTTGTAAAAACCATAACGACTAACGCCAGTTGCCTGGACCAGTTCTTCCATTGAGGTTTCCAGGTAACCCTCTTTCCAAAAGAGTAGCATCGCTTTGTTTAAGGCTTCAGCCGGTTCAAATTCTCTATTACGCGCCATAAATTTCAATTCCAGAACAATTATTCTGTAATAATAACCCGCTTGATTATATTTGTCAATTTTCTGCCTAATCTGTGGATGCCCGCGCTGGCGGGCATGACAAGTGAAGTTGGGAACTGTTTTTCTAACAACATTTCCTATTTTCCTATCCCTTGGTTGACGGCCGTTTCCCCCCCAGCTATAATGCCCCTCAACAATAGACACACCGACGATGACAGAGACAAGTACGGCCGTATCAATCCCCAGAGAGTTCGCGGAAGGTGCAAGCGAATGATTGGTAAGCCGGAAATCCACTCCAGAGTCGCTGCCGAAACAAGGCAAGCCGGGTCAGCCCGTTACAGCTTTTTTGAGGCCAGTGTTCAGTACACAGCAGGCCAGTAATCAGTAAAAAGACTGATTACTGTTTCACTGAAAACTGATTACCGGCAAAACCAGGTGGCACCACGGGCCCCCTCGTCCTGGATTAACGAACAGACGAGGGGGCTTTTTGTTTTTGAGATGGAGGTTGGCGATGACACACAAAGTGCAAATTGGGCTAAAGCAGGTTAGGTGGGGTCGAAACGGCCGTTTTGCCACCGCCGCCACCTCCATCTCTAGTACCTGGCAACTGACCAAACTGTTTCCGTAAAAGCCGTAGCCGCGCTTTCTTAGCGCGCAAAAACGAGGATTGGAATCCTCCTCGACTACTTCTTAAATCTTTTAGGAGAACCTGATGCTTGATATAAATTTAATACGAGAAAAACCGGAATGGGTGAAGGAGCAGGTGGCCAAGCGCAGCCAGACCGCGCCCATCGACGAGATTTTGGCCGATGACGGCCGTCGCCGCGAAATTTTGCAGCTGGTGGAAGAGCTGCGCCGCCAGCGGAATGAAAGCTCCAAGCAAATTGGCCTGTGGCTGGGCAGCCTGAAGAAGATGGAAGCCGATTTGCGCCGCGCTGAGGCGGGGCAGGATGTGGGCCAGCCGGTGGAAGGGCTGCGCACCCAGGTTCTGGCAATGCAGGCCAATGCCGACCAGGCCAAAGACGAAACCCGCGAAATCGGTGACCAGATCGCCGCCTACGATGAAGAGCTGCGCGAAATCGAAACGCGGCTGAACAACAACTTGCTCTGGGTGCCCAACCTGACGCATGACAGCGTCCCCGTTGGCCCAGATGAGGCGCACAACGTTTGGCACGAGCCGCAGGGTGCGCCGGAGCCGCAGTTTGACTTTGAGCCAAAGCCGCACTGGGATTTGGGTCCAGCGCTGAACATCATTGATTTTGAGCGGGGGGTAAAGCTGAGCGGCAGCCGCTTTTACATTTTGCGCGGCGCGGGGGCGCGTTTGCAGCGAGCGCTCATCCAGTTCATGCTCAATTATCATCTGGAGCAGCACGGCTTCACCGAGATTTATCCCCCGTTTATGGTACGTTCGCAGGTGTTTGAGGGTGCGGGGCAGCTGCCCAAATTCTATGACAATATTTATCGGGACGCCGAAGAAGATTTGATGTGGTTGGGTACGGCCGAAATTGCCCTCACCAGCCTGCACCGCGACGAAATTCTGGATGAAGCCGATTTGCCCCTGAAGTACGTGGCCTATACCCCCTGCTGGCGGCGCGAAAAGATGAGTGCGGGCAAGGATGTGCGCGGCATCAAGCGCGGGCACCAGTTCGACAAGGTGGAGATGTACCAGTTTGTCCAGCCAGACCAGAGCTACGCCGTGCTGGAAGATATGCGGCAGTATGCCCAGGATATTTGCGACGCACTCGGCTTTCGCTACCGCATTGTGGAGCTGGCCACGGGGGATGTGGGCTTTGCCATGACCAAGACGTACGACATCGAAGTATGGGCGGCTGGCTGTAATGAGTGGCTGGAAGTCAGCTCGATCAGCAATGCGGAAGATTTTCAGGCGCGGCGCTCGAACATTAAGTATCGTCCAGCGGAAGGGGGTAAGCTGCGCTACCCGCACACGCTCAACGCCAGCGGCTTGGCGCTGCCTCGCGTGATGATTGCCATTATGGAGAACAATCAGCAGGCGGATGGGTCGATTGTGGTGCCGGAGGTGTTACGGCCGTATATGGGCGGCCTTGAGGTGATTGAGCCAGGTAGCTAATTCAGATTTTTATCAGCAGATTACGCAGATTTACCAGATTTTATCTTTTCAATCTGCGTAATCTTTGATTTTTTAAGCAATAAATTCCCCCGCCACAACTTCCTCATAAACCGCCATCATGCGGTCTACGATATTGGCCCAATCATAGCGACGCGCATAGTCACGGGCTTGCTGGCCTAGCACCTGGCGACAATCCTGGTTTGAGAGCAGCTCATAGATGCGCGCCGCCAGCGCTTCCGGGTCGCGGCTGGGCACGTGGTAGCCCGTCACGCCATGCTTCACCAGATGGGCCAACCCACCCACCTCTGAGGCGATGACCGGCGTACCCATTGCCATTGCTTCCAGGGCCACCATGCCAAAACTTTCGTAATGCGAGGGCATCACCACCATTTCGGCAGCGGCGTAGTAGTTAGGCAGCAAATCCTGGTCTTTAGCCCCCAAAAACGTCACCAAATCGTGAATGTCCAGGTCGATGCGGAGCTGCTGGAGGCGGGCCATCTCTTCGTCCAGGTCGTCGGCCCACGGGTCGCCGCCAATGATGGCCATGCAGGCGTTGTGCAGTACTTCGGGGCGGCGTTCCTGAATGAGGGCCATCGCCCGCAGCATCGTATCGATTCCCTTGAGCGGCTCAATCCGGCCAGCAAACAAAATATTGGTGTCGCCACAGGGGATGCCGACCCGCTTTTTGGCCTCATCTTTGGCGATGGGGTGAAACCGTTCCAGATCAACGCCAGGGGGAATGATGGCGATTTTTCCCGGAGCGGCATTATACAGATTGATGAGCTGGGCCTCTTCAGCGGGGGTGGCGGCGATGAGCTTGTCGGCCAGGGACATCACCTGGTATTCACCCGCCAGCCGGGCGTCTGAGGCACGCTCGCTGTCGCTTTGGGCGATCTGGTTTTTCATGTGGCCCAGGGTGTGGAACATCTGGACGATGGGCGTTTGCCACGCTTCGCGCAGCTTGTCGGCCACCAGTCCAGAGAGCCAGTAATGGCTGTGGATCAGGTCGTACTGAATATTTTCGCTGGCGGCGAAGGTGAGTACACCTGCGGTAAATTCGTCTAGATAGTCGGCCACCTCATCCAAAGGGATTGGCTTTTCTGGACCGGCAGGAATATGAATGACGCGCCCGCCGTTGCCCAGGTCGTGATTGATGCGAGGGACGCAATCATCCTGGGAGCGGGTGAAGATATCAACGAGGATACCTTGTTTGCCCAGTTCGCGGCTAAAGTCGCGTACGTAGACGTTCATGCCGCCGGTTTTTTTGCCGCCCAGCATGGCCAGGGGGCAGGTATGGACGCTGAGCATGGCGATGCGTTTGATTTTTGGGGTGACTGCTTGTGTCATGGGTTTACTCCGGTGAGTGGGTTAGGAATTGCGCTCCAGGTGCAGTCGGTAAATGGTGGTGTCTTCTGCGCCGAAGCGGTATTTGTAGGTTTCGTTGCCGCGCAGGAAGTCGAAGGTGGAACGGCCGTTTTCAATGGCATACTCAATTGCTTTGGCCGTAATCACCACACCCAGGCTAAGTGCGCCAAACAGCGCCGGGTCCAGCCCGGAATTGTACACCCAGATGCGCCCTTTGTAATCGAAGTTGAACAGCCCGGCTGCTTTTTTGCCATTTATTTCGATGAAGAGCAGCTGAAGGGTGTCTGCTTTGTGGGCAGCGCGAGCCACGTCGTAAAAGACGGCGCGACGGCCGTCGTTGAGCCAGTCCCGTTTTTCAAAGGTGCTTTTTTGCAGCAGGTCGAGGAAGTCGGTAACGGCCGTATCCACATCATCCTCCGGCCCTACCAGCACCAGTTTGACATCGGCCCCTTCGGCGCGACGCAGCTTGCGGTTAATTTCGCGCCGCTGCTTGCTGTCGATGCTGTCCAGATACCCGGTAAAGGTGTCGGTTAGGGGAATGACGGGGCACACTTCGTTGACGCGTTCTTTAAACAAAAAACCTCTCCGCTGCGCTTCCTGGGGCAGAATGGTGCGCGTGGGCGAGGCCTGGGGGATATTGCACAAATCAATGGCGTGCCATTGGGGAAAGTTGGGGCTACACAAGCAGTCCAGGATGGCTCGCCAGGCGATCTCGGCGTGTTCACGGGTTGTAATCAGATCGAGATAATCGGTCTCTTCGACACAGCCGTTAAAGTAGAGAACGCCGTCAATGTTGTACATACAGGCGATGGCGAGCAGTTCTTTTTCTTCATTACGAACGGTGATGGTGTGTAAACGGCCGTTGCTGGGATGCAAATGAGTCCACCACGCTTTTTGGTAAGCCAAAGTTTGGAACGGTGTATCGGTGATGCCTTGCTGGGCCAGAGCATCCCACTCATTAGCCAGCAAGGTAAAAACATCGCTATCATTGATCAATTCTGTAATCATTCTTGCGCGAAAAAATCCTTTCTAACAGAAAGATCCGAAGGGTTTTGGCCCCTTTTGGACTTGAACCATTAGAAGTTAAAACCCCTTGGGTCTGCGTTGGTAAATTTTGTATAGGTGTGTATGAGCTGATTAAAAACCCTCTTCCACATTCAGTTTCATTATAGCGTGGAACGAATAAGGCACAACGAATGCGCCTGGCACTTCCTAAGCAACTGCTCACAAAACCGGTGTTTGGGGTTGGATGAGCAAAAACTGAACGATCCCTGAATTTGATGGGATGCAGTGGAAGAATCTTACGCGAGCGTTAGTAACTTAATCAGTGAAATTCTTGTACAGGGAGCAAGAAAAAAAATCAAAGATTTCGCAGATTGAAAAGATTTTATCTGCGTAATCTGCGCAATCTGTTGATAAAAATCTTTGTTGGTTCTGGCTTGTCCAGGTTAGGTATTGGCAAGAAAAATGGCCGAGCCAGATGTCTGACTCGGCCAGGGAAGAGGGGGAGAGAAGGGGAGTGTTTAGGGAAGTTCCAGTTCAGCTACTTTTTCGGCGGTACGGCCGTATACATCCAGCTGGTAAATGCCGTGGGCATCTGTCTCGGCACAAATCCAGGAGATACCGATTTTTAGCGTTTGGTTGCCGATCCATTCGCCTGGTTTGGGAATAGATGGGCCATCGCCGCCGCCCCAAACGGTTGGCTGCGGTCTGGCACCAGTTACTGTCGGGAAGCCGCTAAAATTGGCCAGGGTGACGAGGCTGATGCGCTGCCCATCTGCGGTCAGCGACATGATGTACAGCTCGGCGTCCAGGCCACAGGCGTCGCCGTACATGGTGCCAGAGAAGAGGGCCAGGGAACGGCCGTCTGGCGAGACGAGCGGCGTGTGCAGGTCCTCATCGATGCTGCCCAGCTGCCGTTTTTGCCCGGTGATGACATCTTGCAGCCACAAATTGTGGCGCAGCCCCAGCCTGCCCGGCAGCGTCGCGTTGACCACCATTTGTTCGCTGTAAACCAGCGCCTGACCACCTGGGAGCCATTCAAAATCCACGATGTCGCCAAGTGCGTTCCAGGAAGCCGTCGTGCCATCGACGCGGCGCAAAACCAGTGTCTTGTTGTCCTGAACTGCTGCCGTGAAGCCGGAGTTTGGCTCAATTTTGGGTGCCATCGTGTTGGTGGGGATGGTGTGTTCGGCGCTGGCCAGCACGACGCCGTTGACTTTCAGCACCACGCGGTAATGTCCCGGTGCCAGATTGGGTTCGTAATCGTAAACGAAGATGTCTTCGACACGGCCGTTTGCCCCATAGGTGGCCATATCCCATAGTTCGCTGCGCTCCAGCCAGAGGTCGCCGTTGTAATACCACAGGCGCTCCACTTTATGGGCGGCGGTCATGCCGGAATAATCCCACACGGCGTACAGCTCCTCGGTGGTGAGGGGGGTGTACGGCTGCGGCCAGCCAGCGCTGAGGCTGGCTCGGTTAGGCAGCAGCGCCAGGTTGGTGAACTGCGGGTTAGAGACGGATGCCTGGGTGGGAACGGCCGTTTGCACCACAGGTGCAGCGGTTGTTGATTCAGTGGGAACGGCCGTTGCCTCTCCGGGTTCCGTTGTGGCCAGGGTGGGCGTGGGTTCGATGGCCGCGCCGGTAGGCGCAAGCGTTGGCAGGGCTGGCGTCTCATCAGGGGTGGATAGGCAGGCTGCCAGGAGCAGGGTCAGCAGTAAAGGTAGGAATAAATAACGTTTCATGATCGATTCTCCAATAATAGAGAGCGCTTAACAAAGAAGACGCTCCCTGGCAAAAACAAGTTTATGCATTCTGCCAGAGATGCGCGTAGCATGATGTACGGCCGTATGACGAAACACCTATTTTTCCGTGAAAGAGGCGAAAAAGGATTAACAGATGGGTGGGGCGGGAACGGCCGTTAGCACCTCTACTACTTTTGACGCAATTGGGAAGCGTTTGAAGACACCAGCCGCCCGCACCTGTTTGGCTGCGGTTCGGCAGGAATTGGGCTGCGCTACTTTTTAGTCAAAATGCGCTGCCACAGGAACTGCCACCAGTCGATGAAGTGAGGCACCCCTTTTTCAAAGCGCACCATGAAGATGCTGATGAGTAAAACGGCCGCTCCCCCCCACTGCACCCATGTCAACCGTTCGCCCAGAAAAACGGCCGCAATCGCAATCGTCACCACCACTTCAGACACGCCCAGCAGCGCCGTCTGGATGCTGCCCATCGCCTTTACTCCCAAAAACAGCGTCAGGCGAGACAGCGCCGTTACCAACGCCATCAGTCCAATGGCCTGCCAGCCAGCGGCGCTTACCAGCCCTAAATTGTCTGGGGCTATAAACCAGGCAATGGTTACCACTACCGCCATCGCCGTGATGGCATAGAGCGTCATGGTGGGGGCGGGAATATCGAGCATGATCCGCTGGCTGAGCACCAGCTGAATGGCGTAGGTGATGGCGGCAAACAGCATCATGCCCACCCCCAGCCAATCGGCTGGCCCTGCGCCACCTCGCGTGAGCAAATAAATCGCCCCAATCGTCAGCATGGTGCGAACGACTGTAAGCAGCGAAATGGTTTGCCCCGCCAGCCGCAAAAAAACCGTGACAAATACCAGGTAGCTAATATTAACCAGCTGACCCAGGGAAGCGTCGATGCGGGTGAGGCTGGTGTAGAAAAAGATAGAGCCCAGCCCATTTATGGCTCCGGCGATCATGCTACCTACGATGGCTGGTAGCGAACTGCGAATGAGCTGTCGTCGGAACAACAGCATCCCCAGCCACAAAAAAACGGCCGCAATCACCGTCCTGAACGCCACCACCGTAAGGACATTCACCCCGGCTGCGTAAGCAACCTTGGCCAAAATGGGGACAATGCCCAAGAATACAGGCGACAGCAGCCCCCAAAGCAGTCCCCAATACCATTGTTGGCTGCTGGCTTGATCGGCCGTTTCGTCTCTAGACGGTGCGCTTACGCCAGGTGTTTTGGGTGAGGGGGATGCCATGTTGCTCCATGCATTATTCCACAATCGACGAAACTGTCAGAGTGCGACTGCCAAAGGACCAAGAGTGGCCCCACCATTGTTGGTTTTAAGTAATTGGATTGGCAAGGATGCGGTGGTGGGTGAAAGCGTATGAGAAAGTCGGTCAGTTTGCTTTCAGTGCTGTGACGATTAAAGTTTTGGTTCCTGGCTAACTTGTTCCAAAGGGAGCAGAATGTGGAAGGTGCTGCCAGGGAATTGGTCTGGATCGCGTCGTTCGCTTTCTACCCAAACACGGCCGTTATGCGCCTCAATAATTCCCTTAACAATGGCCAGCCCCAAACCCAGACCGCCACCCTGAAAAGCAAATTTGCTGGTTGAGTGGTGTTCAATGGAGCCGAGCGTATAAAACTGGTCAAAAATGCGGCGGTGTTCGCTGTCTGGAATGCCGATACCTGTGTCTTGAATGATGAGATCAACCGTGTCACCGACGGCACGACCAACCACAAAAATGCTGCCACCGTCTGGCGTGTATTTTATGGCGTTGCTAAAGATATGGTAAAAAGCGGATTTTAGCTGCTCACCATCTCCCTCGATGATAGGCAGTCGGGAAAGATCGCCAATGTGTACATTCAGCCGCCGCTTGTCGAACACTTCACAAAATTCTTCAAAAATATCTACCACGATTTCAGACAGGCGCACCGGACCTAGCGCCAGATCAAGCGTTCCCGAAGCGATGCGGGCCACCTTGATAATCTCATTCACCACGTCGCGCATTCGGGTTACGCCTAAATTAAGCCCTTCCGCCACGCCAGAAATCATTTCGGCCGAAAGGTTTTCCTCGGTTTGCTTCACCTGTTCATCCAGCAAATGGGCATAGCCGCTAATGAGTGTTAACGGGGTGCGCAGCTCGTGCGAGACCATGATGATAAAGTCGCTTTTCAGCCGATCCAGTTCGCGGAGCCGCTTGTTGGCGCTTTCCAATTCGTGGATTTTGTTTTCCAGCCGTTCCACCAGATTTTGGGCGTGTCGCTGTAAATGCTCATTTTTTTCAGCGGCCGTGAGCGGGTCGGTCTGTCCGTGGAGGTATGCGCTTACCTGCCCTGGAAAGCTGGTGACGTCGATTGGTTTGGTGAGGAACCCGGTGCAGCCAGCCGCCAACGCCAGCTCGCGACTGCCCGCGCTGTGGTTGGCAGTGAGGGCCACGATGGGGGTGTCGGAGAAGTTCGGCAGGCTGCGTAGGCGTGTGGTGATTTCACGGCCGTCCATGCTGGGCAAATTGATGTCCATCAGGATGAGATTGGGATGGTGTTCGCGGGCCATGGAGATGCCCTCCAGACCGTCGGCGGCTACAACAACCTGGTAGCCTTTGTTGTCTAACACGCGCTGAACCAGTCGGCGGCTGGCGGGATCATCTTCGATGTATAGGATTTTGGCAAGCGGGATTGTTGAATTATTCATAAAAGTATTGATGATTGCTAATAGATGACCAACCGCGCTAATTGTGCCATAGGTGGCAACTTTTGTGCAATTAGCATTTTCATCTAGAATAAATTTTAGGACAAGTGGATCAAATGGGGCGTTTGTACTGGCAATGAAGGTGGGGGGTGAATTACGGCCGTAATTCACCCTTCTTTTATATTTTTGATCGACTAGACTGGTCGGGCCAGCACAGCGATGCTTGTAGGGGCAGCCCCCTTGGGGACAAGTTCAGGGAACAAGAGTGAATGTCATTACGGCAGGGCTTGCTGGATGTCATTTAGCAGGTCAGAATCCATGAAGGAGCCTTTTTGCAGCAGCGCCTTTATCTGGCCATCCAGTCGTTCTTTCTCATCTCCGGTCAGCTCCTTAGCCGTAATTACAATAATGGGTGTTTCTTTCAGGCTGGGGTCTGCTTTCATGGCTTCCACCACGCCAAAGCCGTCCAGTTCCGGCATCATTAAATCAAGAATAACCAGATTAGGACGGGTTTCTTGAATAAGCCGCAGGCCGGTCTGGCCATCGTGGGCTTCGTCGATGAGGAAGTCGCCCTGAGCTTGCAGGATGCGCCGAATCAGGCGTGCGGCATCCAGGTTGTCTTCTACGATGGTAATGCGCTGTACGCGGCTGTCCAGCTCTTCCAGGGCGGTGAGAAGCCCTTCTTCGCGGCTGCGGTTGGCCCTGGCCAGCTCGCCTGTGTCTGGCAGGGTCATATCCCGCGTGTAATGTTCGCCGATGATATGTTTTTCGACGGGGAAGGTGTGGCCAGAGCAGTTCAGCACCACGGTTTCGTGCGGCTGGATTTTGCCCTCATGAATGAGCTTGAAGAGGCCCGCAAAGGTAACGGCCGTTGCCGGCTCTACCGAAATCCCATCCATCTTGGCCACTAAATGGAGCGCATTAAATGCCGCCACATCGGTAATAGGGTCGATGGTGCCGCCGTGCTGGTTTATTAGCTCTCGCAGCACTTCATACGCCTCTCCGGGCGCACCCGTCGCCAGCGTGGTAATGTCGGTGCGGGGTTCCTTCACGTTTTCCGCCACGGCCAGCCCTTTGTGGAAAGAGTTGGCCATCGGGGCGCAGCCGCTGGTTTGGAAACAGCCTAGCTTGGGCAATTTATCTATCAGCCCCAACCGTTTTAGCTCGGCAAACCCTTTCATCACGCCTACAGGGCCGAGTCCGCCGCTGACCGACTGTAAATACCAGTCTGGCGCTTTCCAGGGATATTGGCTGCCGTTGAGTATGGCTGGATGTTGCCCCGCGGCGAAGTTGCCCAACTGTTCGGCCACTTCAAAGGCCAGGGTTTTCATTGCTTCTTTGGCTGCTATTCCTTTGATGCCGCGATCCAGGAACAGATTTTTGCTGGCGGCAAATTCGGTGGCAATGCGTTTAGCCTCGTCATATGTGTCTGCCACCTTGATCACTTCTGAACCGTACAGCGCCACTTCACGCATTTTATCGGCCGGTACCGAACTGGTGACAAAAATCCACATTTTGATGCCTGCCCGGGCGCTGTAGGCAGAATAGGCAATGGCTACATTACCGGTGGAGGCCACAACGGCTTCTTTGATGCCCGCTTCTTTCATGGCGCTGATGGCGATGGCTGCCTGACGATCCTTGAATGAGCCGGTTGGTCCCTGGCGCTCGTCTTTGATGTAGATGTTGGGATTCCCCAGCATGAGGCCAAGGTTTTGTGCTTTGAGCAGCGGCGTCCAGCCTTCGCCAAGGGTGACGATGTTTTCATCATGTCTTACGGGGAGCAGCTCCCTGTAGCGCCACAGGGTGGCTCCGCGACGATCCAGTTTTTGCAGCCATTCCTGGCCGCGCTGGGCCAGGTGGCCATTTTCCTGTGGGTGAGTGAGTTCGTACTCGGCATCCAGCCACTCTTTGTGGCAGATGGGACAGGTGGGAAACGGCCGTTCATATTCATGTTTGGCACCGCAAGCGCGGCAAACTATTCGTAGATTCATGAGCTTACTTGGTCGATTGTTGGTTGTGAGAGGGGGATTCCCGTCGGTTGTTCACTGCTTTGATGAACCGGCAAAATCACATGAAATGTTGTGCCCTCATTTAGTTGACTTGTAAAATTGATGCTGCCTTGATGCATTTCAATGAGCCATTTGGTGATAGGCAGCCCTAGCCCGGTGCCACCAATCGTGCGTGTGGTAGAACTGTCTACTTGCGCAAATGGTGTAAATAACTTGTCATAATCTTCTGGAGCAATGCCAATGCCAGAATCTTGTACGATGAGATGAATCAGCCCGTCTTCGGCGTAGGCTTGCAGCCGAACTTCGCCCTCTTCGGTAAATTTGGTGGCATTCGACAAGAGGTTGAGCAAGATTTGGCGCAAGCGAATTGGATCCGCTTCGATTTTGGGTAAATCGTCTGGCACGTCCCAAATAAGGTCAATCTGCTTGCTGCCGATTAGGCCTCGCGTTGTGTTGCGGGCAGAGGCAATGGCGGCTGGCAGATCGATGGGTTCAAAAGTTAAGGTCATCTTGCCCGCCTCAATTTTGGCCATGTCCAGAATCTCGTTGATGAGTGTGAGCAGGTGTTGACCATTGGTGTGAATGGATTGCAAATCTTCTTCCTGGGCGGGGGTAGTGGGGCCGTCGATGCCTTTAAGGATGATGCGTGAAAAGCCGATGATGGAATTGAGGGGTGTGCGCAGTTCATGAGACATGTTGGCCAGGAACTGGGTTTTTAGTTTGTCCAGTTCGCGCAGCTCCTCGTTTTGCTGCTGCGTTTGGTCAAATAGCTGGGCATTGGCCAGGGCCAGGCTGGTTTGGGTGGCAACACTGCGCAGCAGCTGGGTGTCGCTGTCGGTGTAGGCGTAGGCTTCGTACGACTGCACGCTGATTAGCCCAATTGGTGCATTATCTTGCAGCAGCGGTACCCAAAGAGTGGATTGAATCTGCCGCCCTCCAGTATTGATTGGGGTGGCTTGTACCAGGGCGGCGTGGACATTCAACTGTTGAGACTGTTCTTGATGCAGAAAGGTATACAGCGGTTCGTCGGTAGCCAGGGTGCGTGTTTCCAGCAAGACGGGTTCCCCTTCGACTATGGTGAGAATGGGTTTGTACTCTCTTTGGGAATGGGCGTAGAGTGCCAGATGGAAGATGGTATTGTCTAGCAGGCGGCCTACTTCACTGTAAATGGTTTTGGCGAGCAGTTCTACGTTTAGCACGCGGGAGATGTTGGATTGTACCTGGTTGAGGTTGATGAGGTCCTGGGCGCGGTGCAGGGCTTCATCCAGCAGCTTGATGTTTTCTAGCTGGGTGGTGAGATGGTCTACGACGGTTTGGGCAAAGATGCGGTTGGAGTGGGTAAACGGCCGTTCCCCTCCCACCGAATCTATGGCCAGATAGCCTAAAAACTCCTGCTGGCTGGCGGCTGGAATGAGCAGTGACGCATCTGCCCCAAACTGCGTTACGTGCTGCTGTACGGTTTCTTTGGGCAGTTCGGCATTGCTGGGCGAAAGCAGAAGTGGCTTTTTCTGTTGGCCGAGCCATTCAAAAGTGTAATCTCCCAGCAAAGGCAGCCGGTACGTTTTGTCTAGCGCAGCGCTGTTGGAGCTGGCGAGCAGCACGCCGCTGCCTAATTCCTGTTCAT
Organism: Promineifilaceae bacterium (SeqCode); assembly: GCA_041748655.1. Lineage (GTDB taxonomy): Bacteria > Chloroflexota > Anaerolineae > Promineifilales > Promineifilaceae > Leptofilum. The sequence continues at coordinate 42,646 of JBGTCV010000071.1, forward strand.
ACGATACGAAGCGGCATTGGTGTGCGCCCGTGTAGGTCTGAATTTCCCGCACGGTAATGTCTAGCGCGTCATCGCGGGTGATCGCCTGGTTGAGCGCCCGGCCAATGCGATAGAGCAGGTCTGTCTGTCGCAGCAGGCGCAGATTGGCCAAAATGGTGGCTGCCTGATCGGCCAGGGTGCGGATTGGCTGCAAGGAGGTGTGGGCAAAGGCGTTGGGGATTTTGTGGGCCAGAGCCAGAGTGCCCAGCCATTCCTGATCCAGGTAGATGGGAATCATCGCAGCCGCATTGAGTCCGTTTTGGTTGAACAGTCGTTTGGAATAAGCATCCATGTCTGGGTGAGTTTGCGCGTTGGTCAGAATGACCATATCGGTTTGGGTGATGCGGTCGCTGAAGCTGTATTTGCTTCTGGGAAAACGGTGCGTGGGGTCAATCTGGATGTTGTCGGCACTCCAAAAAACAGGGGAGATAAGAAAGTTTGGCGCTTTGGGGTCTGCAATGATGATTTGGACGACATCGGCGATGCCGGAGGTCTGGACAAAATCGACCAGGGTTTTGTAGATTTCGTAGGCGTTGGTGGCCTGGCCAATGCGTCGGCTGGCGATGTAGAGGCGGTTGGTTTCGGCCAGAGTGTATTCGGTTTGGGCAAAGAGGCTGGCGTTTTCAATGGCGATGGCGAGCTGGTCTGCCAGGCTTTGCAGCACGGTGACGGTTTCGCTGGCAAAGGCGGCTTGTTGGCTGCTTTGCACGGTAAGGGCGCCGATGACTTTGCTGCCTGTTTTCAGCGGCAGGGCCAGTTCGGCCTGGGTGTCTGGCAGCAACGGGTTGGGTTTAAAGGTGGCGGCCTGGCGGACATTTTGCTCGATGAGGGTGCTGCCGGTGGCAACGGCCGTTCCAATCATGGAACTGCCGCCGATTTCCTGACTATGCTTTAGCTCAATTTGCAGTTGGCCTGCTTCCCCGGTACCGGCACGGAGAACGGCCGTATTTGTCGTCTCATCTACCAAAAACAGCCCCACATAATACAAATTGAAGCTGGCGCGGATTAGCTCTACCACTTGCCAAATTAGCTGATTTTGGTCCAGAATGGTGGTGGCGGCGCGGGAAACCTCGGCTGCCAGGTGGAGCTGGTTGGAGTAGGCGCGGGTGGTTTGCACAAATTGGGCGTTGTTCAGGGCGCTGCCCATTTCCCGTACCAGGTCTTGCACAAAGGCACGATCTTCTGCCGACAAATTTTCTGCGTTGGGCAGGCGAATCTGGCCAAACTGGCTGTCGCCAATTTGCAAAGGATAGTCAATCTCTTCCGTGAGTGCCGCGGCTGCGCCGTTTAGCTCGCGCACAATGTCCAGGCTGCTTTCGTCGGCGCGGGCCTGGAGGGTGGCTTCGGGTGTGTTCCAGATGCTGTCTAAATAACGGCCGTGCAAAATTTCCAGCTCATGGGCACGCTGCTGGGTTTGGTTGAGCAGGTACAGGTTGTGCCACAGGGCCGCCAGATTTTGGGCAAAGGTGCGTATCAAAATCAGGTATTCTTCATAACTTTCCGCGATTAGATTGTCGTGATGGGCCACCATTGCGCCTAAAAGCTGCTGCCCAACCCGCAAGATGATACCCACAACGATACCATTGTTGCCAGCTTCGGTTTGGTAGGCGCGTACAGTCTCACCTTCTTTGGTGAGCGCGGCGGTTAGCAGATTGGTTGTTTCAGCCGGGGCGATGTCTCCCTGGGTTAAAAATGGGGCGGTGGTGGTAATGACGCGCCAATGGTCAGGGGGTTGCAGCGGGGTAAACAGCGTCAGATGGGTGATGTCGAGCGCCTGGCAGATGCCGGTGACGGCTTCGCGCAGCAGGGTGGCTTCGTCGTTGGCCTGGCTGATCCGGGCGTTGAGCTGCAAAATCTGGTTGAGGTTGCTGTTGCGCTGTTTTTGCGCTTCGTGGAGGCTGATTTGTTGGCCTAGCTGGGCGTGCAGGGCGCGTTGCAGGGCAGATTGCGAGGTTTCCTGAAAGCGCTGCTGAACGATCTCGCGGGCGTTGGCCAGTTTTTCCAGGAAGAGGATTTGAAAATCGTTGAGGCGGCGGATAACGGCCGTATCCGTCTGGTGCAGCCCGGAGCGAAGCAGGGCACGCATCATTTGGGTGGCGGTGACAATGGCCATGCCTTGTTCAGCGAGCTGGGTGGCAACGGCCGTAATATCGGACTCATTTGCTTCGTAAGCCAGGTATTGCTGCACCACAGCCACCAGTTGGGTGGCCACCTGTCGCCCGCGCCTGGGGGAGGTGAGTACGCCGCGGTTGTCGATAGCGTGGCGAATAAAGGCGTTATACAGCGCTGTTTCTACCACCACGGGGTCCATCGTCCAGACTGCTGTAGGTTCTATCTTCGTTTGTTCTTGCATGGGTTAAAAGTAATCGGGCTATCGAGCAGGGGCAGTTGGCAAACTTTCCCTACTGCTTCAGCAAAAAGGCGGCATAAAAGGCCATGCCGATTCCTTCCCGGTCGGCTTCGGTAATAAAATCGTCTGGTAATCCTAAAAAGCGGGTGATGGGTTCTACCAGGCTGGGGTGCCAGGGATGCAGCATTTCGACAGAGGCTTCCAGGGTGTTGAGCTGGATGGGGAGGTGTGCCTTGCCGCATAAATCCAGAAATTTGTAATAATTTTCTGGCATTTTTAGATTGCCATGCGTTTGGAATACCAAAAACAGCTTGGAGCCATTTGGCGCCCAGTCAAAAAGGGTCCGAGCCAGATGTTGGACGTCTGGTTCAGATAGAAACAGCTGTAGGCCGTTTAAACCGATGGCTACGGGTTCGTTCAGGTCAATGAGCTGGAGTACCTCCGGCGCTATCAAGAGGGATTCTGGCTCCTGCCCGTTGCCCCGAATGTAGGTAATATTCTCCTGATTGCCAAATATGCTACGGCCGTAACTCACGGCTACCGGGTTGATGTCTGAGTACACAATGCGACAATCTGGGGCAAAGGCGTGCAGATGGTCGTCGGAGGGCATGCCAGAGGCGAGATCCAGGAATTGGGTAAAGCCTTCGGCGTGTAAAATTTGGGCCGCTTCCTGAATAAAGGCACGCCGCAGACGAATCCATTTGCGCAGGGAGGGCAAAATATTGAGCATCTCTTCGGCAGCCTGCCGATCTACTTCGAAATTGGCGGTACCGCCTACCAGGTAATCAAAAATGCGGGCTACGTTGGGTAGGGTGGTATCTAGAAAAGCGGCCGTATTGGGTTGGGCGTTGTCGCTGGCTTGTGTCATGGGGTTTGTTTTTGCCTGCCGAGCTGAAGCTCAACGGCCGTTCCGTTTAGCTGTTTCGATAAGGCACGTAAACCAATGCCTACAATGGTTTCTACATCGGCGGACTGATGCAGCTGAGCGCTAATTTCATTTAGATATGCCTGACGTTGGGCACGCGCTTCGGCGTGGGCTAAAAGCTGGGCATTTTGAATGGCCACTGCCAGCTGGTCTCCCATAATTTGTAACGCGCCAATAAAATCATCAGAGAACAGGTCGGGCGTTGTGCTTTGTACGGTTAGCGCACCAATTGTTTTGCCTCGCACGCGCAGTGGCAGAGCCAGCTCGGAGCGCGTATCTGGTAAGTGGGGGTTGGGCAGCCACTCCACATTTTTACTGACGTCCTGGGAAATGCGAGGCTGACCATCTTTGGTTGCCCCACCTACCAACGATTGCCCTCCCACTTGCAGCTGCCTTTTGGCAGCTAGCTGAGCTGCACCCGCTTTACCTGTTCCGGCTTGCAGCATAGCAAAATCATCTTCCACCAGAAATAAACCCACATAGTACAGCTCAAACCGATCCTTGATGAGGTCAACCGCTTGCTGAACCAGCGTGTTTAAATTCAGAATGCTGGTGGTGGCGGCGGCCACTTCAGCGGCTGTTTGCAATTGTAGGCGCTGTTCAAACTGGATGGCCAGCGCTTTTTGCACGGCTTCCAGCTGGAGGAGGTTGTTCACGGCAATGGCCAGGGCGCCGGTAATGGTGGTGAGCAGTTCAATGTCGCGTTCGCTAAATGGGTCCAGGTTTTGCAAGGAAAGCACGCCGATCAGGCGGTTGGTTACGATAAGCGGGATGCCCAGCCAAAATTCGTAGAAATCATCGGTTTTACCGACCTGGAAGGAGTTGAATTTGGCGCGATTTTCCGGGGTGGCTTGAATGTGCAGGCTGGTGCGGGTGCGTACTACGTGCCCACTAAAACCAGATTCTAATGAAAGTGGGGGAATCTCAGAGAGATCTACCTCTTCGCCATAGTCGTACAGGTAAAGCCAGTTGAGATGTTGGCCATCTTCTGCCAGCAGGAAGATGGCCAGACCGGTGGCCTCTACCAGGGAGAAGATTTCGCGCCGGGTTGCTTTGTAAACCTGTTCCAGGTTTGGGGCTTCAGACAGAGCCAGGCTAAGACGATTCAAGGAGCTGAGTTGGGCTACACGGGCCTGGGTTTCTGAGGTGAGGGTGGCGTTGGCAATGGAAACGGCCGTTTCATTGGCCATTGCCTGGGTGAGCTGAATTTCACGATCTGAGAAGGAAACCTGGGCCGAATTGCGAAACAAGCGTATGAAACCGAGCGGGTTAATACCTTGCATCAGGGGCACATCCAGGCAGCTGTGCTGTTGGTGGTGGTTTGCCTGGCTCAATTCTTTATCTTCCAACCGCCACACTTTGGGCTGACCAGATGTCAAAACTGCTTGTATTTCCTGAAAGTCGGCCAGCTGATGGGTTGGGAGGTCGAGCAGGTATTGGTCGATGGCTCCCTTGGTTAGATCATAAACAAAATCTACCTGCGCCGTCACCGTTTCCTCGGCCTGATTCCAGGAGAAGATGGTGCAGCGTGAAGCTTGCAGCCAGGTGGCTAAGGCCCGAGCCGCCCGGCGGTGTAGTTCGCCCACATCCAGGGTGCTAGAGAGCAGTGAGTTGTATTCATACAAAATGCGCGTTTCGTTGAGGCGGGATTCTGTTTTGGCAAACAGGCGAGCATTATCAATGTTGATAGCGATCTGGTTGGCGATGATTTGCAAGACGGAGACATCTTCTTGGGCAAAGCTGCCGGGATGGTCGCTTTGAACATCCAGCACACCCAATAGTTCGCCACGGGCTACCAGGGCCAGCGCCAGCTCTGCGCAGGTATTGGGTAGGAAGGGTTCTTCCTTGTAGGAGCTGTCGGTTCGGACATCTTCCACTATCCGTGGCTCACGATGCTGGGCCACCCAGCCCACAATGGAATGATTGTCGATGGGCAGTTTGTATTGCAGGTTTACCAGATCGATAGGTGCGTCTGTGGCTACTTCGCGCAGGTGCAGCTCTTTTTGGTTTAAATCGGCCAGGAAAATGGAGACGTGGTAGAAGGCGAATTGTGATCTGAGGAGTACGGCCGTTTCCCGCAACAGCTGGTTTAAATCGAGCGAACTGCTGCCTTTTTCAGCAATGGCAGCGCTAAATTGCAGCTGCTGCGCACGTCGCTGGAGCAAATTGCTCTGGCCAAGCAGATCGTTGGCCAACGTTTTGGAATTGCGCAATGCTTTTTGTAAATAATCGGCCGTTGCCCAGGCAACCACGCTAAGGCCCAAACAGGTGATCAGATAAGCGCCCACATCAAAAAGTGAAAACGCATTCGACAAAATGAAAAATGAAGAGACGCTGACTAATGTGAACCCACTGTAAAAAACTGAAGCACGCACAGAGTCCAGGGTGGCAATAGCCACAACTGAGATGAGCATCAGATAGGGGAAATATAGATTTCTGGAAGTGGTTACCAGGAGAATGAAAAAAAGGAGATTAAGAATGCTAAAAAAGACGTGAGCCGCCAGACGCACCCGACCAGTGCGAATAATCCAGAGACAAACCAGCCCAAAAACAATTGAGGCAAACCCATGGGTAATCGCCTCAGCTGACGAGCTTCCCATGCTGCGAACAATCTCAAAAATTGTACGAACAACACTTAAGCTAATCAGGGCAATGACAAGCCCTTGCAACAGTTCGCCTTTGCGCTGTGTTTCTATATTTTCTGTGTTGATTTTGAGAAGGTTCAAAGAAGCAAGCATAATGGGTTTAGATTCCTAAATCCCAAACCGGCTCCCCGTTTAGAATTTGCTTGATCTGTTCCGGGAAACGGTCGGCGTCCAACGGTTTGGACAGAAAGCCATCGAACCCGGCTTCGCGGGCTTTTTGCATTTCCGCGCTGCTGCCGTGCGCCGTAACAACCACGACCAGGGTGTTATGCAGATGGGAATCGGTGCGGATTTGCTTGAGCGCCTCGTACCCATCTTCGTGAGGCAGGCGTAGATCCATCAGAATGAGATCGACGCGAGACATGGTGTTGGCGAAGTCCACAACGCCCCAGCCAGTGGTTTTCCACTCGCATTTTTGCACGCCCATAAATGCCAACAGTCGGGCAATGAGGACAAAGTTAGACACATTGTCTTCAACGACGAGGACAAACGCATCTTTGGGGTCAACGGGCGTTCTTATAGTGCTATTACTCATAGGGTGTCTACCTTTTGTGTGAAACCGAATACCATCTTTTGCGGCTCATGGTGGCTGTGGGGATATTGATAAGCAACCTTCATAGTAAAACGGCCGTAACTTACTTTATTGATTACCATATTATCTTAGCTGCATTTTGGTTCAAGTAAACAGCCATTTCCAGACCAATTTTGCTAATAAAAAGCCCCGATTGTACTAGATGATACTGATATTTTTAAATAATACTGGCATTTAGACAAGCGTGCCGTTAAGGAATCGAAAAAAGTAAGCCATGATGTATACTGGCTAAGGTTGATTTCTGACATCATTCGCTCTGACAAAAATGTCAGTTTATGCCCTTCGCCAGTATGGCTAGAGATTGTTAACCCAAACACGGCCGTTTCGTGGTGCCAGGGTCATGGTGCTGTTGGCCTGAAAGGGCTGCCCTTGCGGGTTTAACTTTTCTTCCAGGCGCAGCGAAAATCCGGGTGGGGCAATAATCGTTTCTTCATGATTCCCCATGTTGAAGGCAATTACGGCCGTTTGTCCCCGATACTGCCGCTGATACATCACCACCCACTCATTGGCATACATAATGCGAAAATTCCCCCGCCGCAGGGCTGGTGTGGCGTGGCGTAACTGAATATATTGCTTAATATCTTCCAGCAGCGTGTAGTCCCAGCTGCCTTCATCATGCCAGGGGAAGGCTGCTCGGCAATACGGATCGTGCGCCCCAGACAGGCCAATTTCATCTCCGTAGTAAATATTGGGCGCACCAGGGCTTGTCATCTGGCAAAGATACATCAGGCGCAGCGCCATTTTGTCGTGCCTGGCCACCGTCAGGGTGCGCGGCGTATCATGGCTGCCCAACATATTCATCTGCGACTGCACAATCTCCTGATCATACAGATGATTAAAAATGCGGTCCATTTCTGTGGCAAACTGGGTGGCATTCAGCGGTTGAATATAGCCATACCCCATGCGCACCGTGTCTGTTTGGTCCATGTTATAACCAGAAAAGTAGCCCAGGACGGCTCGCGTAAACAGGTAATTCATTTGGCCATCAAACTGATCCCCTTGCAGCCAGCGGTGCGCTTCGCCCCACAGCTCGCCCACAATGTACGCCTCTGGATTGATCAGCTTGCAGCGACGGCGAAACTCTCGCCAAAAATCATCGTCATCAATTTCGTTGGGCACATCCAGCCGCCAGCCATCGATTCCTTGCTTGAGCCAGTGGGTGGCAACCTGCCATAAAAATTTGCGAACGGCCGGAGCCTTGGTATTAAACTTGGGCAGCGAAGCCATGCCCCACCAGGCATCAAAATTAGGTGGGTGCTCTTCGTTGAATGCATTAATTGGCCAGTTGTGGATGTTGAACCAATCGGTATAGGGGGATTCCTGACCGCACTCCATGAGGTGGTTAAATTGAAAAAATCCCCGGCTGGCGTGGTTGAAAACTCCGTCTAAAATGATCCGGATATTGCGTTTATGGGCTGCCTCCAGAAGTTCGGTTAGCGCCTTGTTACCGCCCAGAATGGGGTCTACTATGTAATAATCGTATGTGTGGTAGCGATGGTTAGATGCAGAAGCAAAGATGGGATTCAGGTAAATGGCATTGATGCCTAACTCTGCCAAATAGGGCAGCTTTTCAATGACTCCCAGTAAATCGCCGCCCTGAAAGCCGTGAAAGGTGGGCGTATCTCCCCACGCTTGCAGATTGGTTGGTTTGGCCGGATAGCCATTTATGCCGAAACGGCCGCTTTTAGCAAACCGGTCGGGAAATATTTGGTAGAATACAGCGTCCTTAACCCAATCAGGGGTTGTAATGCTCATTGCGGAAATTCTCCTGACATCATTATAGGTAATTTTTTTGAATAGTTTATTCTCTATTTTAGGGAAAGAGTCCTAATTTAACACTAGCATTTTGTTGATTGAGCCTGTATTAGCATAAGGAAAAGCTATCTTGTGCGTAATCTGAGTCCCAATATTGCCACTTTGTCTTTATGTGAAGGAAATGAATTTTAATGGAACCATCACCGAAATTTAAATTGCGCGAGCCGTTGATGATTCTCGTGCTGGTTTTTCTTGCGATTTTTTGGGCGATCAATGCTTTAAACACCGGCAATGCCTTTTGGTTTTTGCCGTATCAGCCCACTTTTCAGCCCTCGCGCATTGTGGTGCGCAACTTTGGTGAAACAGTAGATTTACAACTTGGGTCACCTGGCTTTAGCGAGTTGGCTCAAGCCCTAAACGAAACCTTTGCCAATGGTTTTGATAATACGGAACTGGTTTCTATTGGCTTGTCGGATGAAACGCTGCGCCGCTATGCTGAAGAAGAGCTGGTGATAGAAGTTTATTACGGGCAGGATGTCGCGTTTAATACGCGGGTGCGCATGGTTGGGGTGACTCAGCTGCTGGTGCCGCTGGAGGGTACACATGCAGACCGACGGTATCTCTTTTTTGGTGGGCGTGGTGCGTGGCGGGTGGGGGCCATGGTGATGAATGACGATGCCCCCCTACGAAACGCCATGCGTGAATTGGGCTATCTGACAGGAGAATAACAAAATGGCAGTGAGTAAAACCCTGGCAATGCGGCTGCTGGAAGGTAAAAAAGTGCCTTATGAAGCAATCCGGTACGATGCCAGTGAACGAGATGCAGAAAGGATAGCGATTCAGTTGGGGGTGCCCCCAGAGCAGGTGTTTAAAACATTGGTGGTGGCTGCGCCGCAAGACGGCCGTTCCCCCACTAAACCCCTACTCGCCATCATCCCCGCCAACCGCCAGCTAGACCTGAAAAAGCTGGCCAAACTGGCCGGAGCCAAAAAGCTGAAAATGGCCAGCCACCAGGAAGCGGAAGCGATGACTGGCTTGCAGGTCGGCGGTATCTCACCGCTGGCGCTAATTAATAAAGGGTTTGCCATTTATTTGGACGAGCTGGCGGCAGGGCAGAAGCAAATTTTTGTTAGTGCCGGGGAGCGTGGCACGCAAATCAAGCTGGCGCCAGCAGACCTGCGTAAGCAAACCGGGGCGCGTCTGGGGGATTTGTCTTCGGAGTGATCGGTAATCAGTAATCAGTGTTCAGTAATCGGTGTTCGGTAATGGGTGTTCGGTAATGGGTGATAATTGTCATTTTCTTTTCACTTATCACTTTTCACTTCTTACCTCTCATCCCCTTCATCCTGATTCGTTAACCGCTGAATCGTCTGAATAACGTCGGGAAAGTCGAATGGTTTTGGCAAAAAGACAGCGCCGATTTTTTCCAGCTGTTGGGCAGAGGGGGTAGGCCAGGCGCTAACGAGAACAAACGGCCGTTTCTCCCCCAGCTCGCGTAATTTTCCAGCCAATTCCAGCCCCGTCATCTTGGGTAGGCGAATGTCGAAAAAGAAGAGATCCACTTCTTCCAGCTCGGCGCTGCCGGACTGCTTCAGCAAATCTTCGGCGCTCATAAAAACTGGCTGTACCTTAATCCCAAACAGACCCAAGCCACTCACCAGCAGCTGGGCAATGCTGGGTTCGTCCTCCACATACGCAATTTTAACCGTTTCTTGTAACGTGTTGTTCAACATCATGACCTCTCTTGCCTTGTTCCACCTAGCAATTTTCGGTTGATCATAACTGATTCGCCTATTTTTACGAGTGAATGTTAGGCAAATTAATCGGTTTTTTTAATGCGATGGGACAAATGTACGATTTCCACCGGGTTGTCAGGGAGCTGGTTTGTGTAAAACGATGGGGAAGTACCGGCTGTAAACCGGCAGATAGTGCCATTCGGCAAAAAAGGTGGGCAGGGTAAGCCCATCATCCACCAGGGCGGTGGCGGCGACCCATTGCGGTACGGCCGTTTTCTCCCGCGTTAACACCAGAGTCAGCGTCACCGTTTCGGCCACGTCTAAATCACCCTCCCAGTACAGCTGCCGGTCGCCTACGGACGGCGTGCCTGCCGTGCTTGCCAGCGTGTCGGTGACGATCTTGAACGTGTTGGGCAGGCTAACCACCGTGGAAATCTGGCTGGCGGCGGCTAAACCCACATTTTTTAAAGCTACGGTGTAGGTAAAGATGTTGGCGGCGAGGGGTTGGTTAGGAACGGCCGTAATCCGGGCCACTAGATCCGGCGCATTTACCCAGCTGTTGGCCTGCTGCGTAAAGCTGAGATTGTGGTTGCCATCATGCAGCGCCAGGTCGTTTACCAGCCTAAAGCCATGTGGCATGATCCCCGTGGGCGTCGCCTGGTAAGTGATGATCTGGCTCCCGCCGCCGGGCAGCGTGCCAGACCAGGTGAGCTGCCGCGCAGTTGGATTGTACACTGCGCCACCCGTCACCGAAGCGAGGTCAATTTGTAGCCAGGCAGACAATGTGTTGGTCAGCCAGATGGAATTGCCCACGCCAGCCGTTTGCTGCACCGTGATGGTGTAGGTGCGCGGCTCACCCATTGCGCCCACCCGTTCATCTACCGCAAAGCTGGAATCCCCTAAATCGCTCAGCCAGCTCATGATCTGGTTCATGGCTTCTGCCTGGCGGCTGGGGGCGATTGTTTCAAAAGGCACGGCCCACAGTACCGCCCGCCAATTTTCCCCTGCGGTGGCGGTTCCCGCAGGCAAAGCCCGATTGTGCCAGAAAAATGGCTGGCTGTGGGGTGCCGGAACAATGCCATCGCCGTGGTTTTGGTACGGGGTGAAATTCAACGGGATGGGTGGCATGACATCATGGTCAATCAGCTGTGTGGGTTCGACCGATTCCAGAAAATCGGCCACGCCAAAATAGTCCCGCGCCAGGGAGGTGCGGTGATGGTAGTAGAGGAAATCCTGGCTGGTAAGGAACAGCCGTCCTCCCTGAGCCAGATAGCCCGTGAGCGCCTGGTTTTCAGCCGGGGTGATTGGCTGAAACCAGTCATAGCCGGTGTACCAGATAACAAAATCGTACTGTTTCAGCAGCTCAAGCGGCGGCCCATTCCGATTGGTGTTAGCATGATTGGCATCCCACACGTCATAGGTGAGATTCATGCTGTCCAGGGCGGCGGTAATTTCAGCGGCCTGGTCGTACCAACGGCCGTCGTCTACAAACAACATCTGGCCGGGAATTTTGTGCCGCACGGTCAGCTGAGCGTTGACGGTGGGATTGTTTTGGGAAACGGCCGTTACCCGCATTTCCTCTACTAAATCAGGTGGTAAACCCGTCGGCACAGCCAGCGTCAGCACCGTTTGAGCCGATTGGCACGGCCCTAACGTCATCGTTTTGGTGAGCAAACTGCTGGACCAGGCAGCCCCCGAAAGTGACAGGGTAAAGGTATCGGTAACGGTTTCGCTCCGGTTGAACACGGTGGCGGTGTACACCATCTGCTCACCAGGGATGGCCAGTTCGTCGATGCTGTCTGGGAAGAACTGTACGCCGATTTGCTGCCGAGGCTGGGCAAAATAGCTAAAGCCGCGGGCTAGAATGTCGGCCCGGTCGGCCGCTTCTGGCACCCCTTCCAGGCCAAAACCAAGATAAACCAGCCGAAACGAGGTGCAGTAACCAGAAGTCAGCCCGGCTGCCTGGCCTTCTTCGTAAATAAAGGCGGGTTCGGTAAAGCTGCTGCTGCGTGGTTCTGAAACGTCCGGGGCGGATTGATTGCTGCTGCTGGTGCCGCCGTTCAGGTTGAAGCTCAGCCCGGCAAAGGGGGAGCCGCTGCTACCAGAGATGGTGTTGGTAACGGCCGTTTTGCCCAAAAAGTTGGCGTTTAAATCCCGGTACCACCAGACTTGCGTATCCTGCCCCACCCCATCAAAAATGCCCACGTTTTGCCCGCTGACAAACAGATGTCCGCCCAAATCCAGGTAGTCGGTGATGACGCTGTTGAGGCCCAGGTAGCCGGGGGAATCGAGCGGGCTAGACCAAAGCACGCTGTCGTACGGTGCCAGATCGGCCAGAGCAGGTGCATCGCTGAATGGGTCGCGCACAGTCCAGGTGTCGAAGCTGTAGTTGAGCGCGGTGAGCGCCTCGGCATACGGTTTTGCCTGGCTGCTGAAATACCATTGGCCGCTGTCTACCAGCAAAATGGCGGGCGCATCGGCCAGAAAGAAAGGCTGCACCACGGCCGTTCCCGTACTCAGCCACACCTCAGCCTGCTGCTGCTGATAGCCCACCTTGGTGACAACCAGCCGGTAGCTGCCGTTGGGTAAGGTGATGTTGAAACGGCCGTTGCTGTCCGTCAAAATCTCTATTGGCGTGTCTATCACCCGGAGGCGGGCGTTGGCCAGCGGTGCGTAGCCGATGGCCGCCCGCACCGTCCCCTCCACCCGCCCACCTGGCAGTTGGGTGAGGCTGATGTGGCGCGTGCTGGTTTGGCCATTGCTGACGCCAATTCCCGACGCGGAGTATTGCGCATAGCCAAATGGGGCTGCGACCAGACTGTAGCTGCCCGCTTGCAGCTGGGCAGTGTAACGGCCGTTGCCATCGATGATAAACGGCAGCTGCGCCCCAGACGGCGTGGTGAGGCTGACGACGACGCTGGGCAGCGGCACACCGTTGGCCGTCACCAACCCGGTCAGCACGCCAGCGTTTGTCTGGCTGGCGACGGCGGTATAGGCGTCCAAACGGCCCCAGCCGCTGTCGTTGTTGGGCTGGGTGGGGGCGAGGGGAACGGCCGTTTCCGCCAAAATCTGGTTGACCTGGCTGCGGCTGAGGCCAGGATTGGCTTGCAGCAGCAGGGCAATGCTGCCCACTACGTGCGGCGCGGCCATCGAGGTGCCATTTTCCAGGCCGTAAAGCCCGCCGGGTATGGCCGACCAGATTTGGGTGCCTGGCGCTACCAGCCACGGCTTTTGCTGGTCAGTTTGGCTGGACGGGCCGCGTGAGGAAAACCAGGCCACACTGTCAATCTCGTCACTGGCTCCGACGGACAGGACGTCTGGATTGCCTGCGGGGTAGCCAATCGAGCCGGGAAACGGCCCGCTGTTGCCTGCGGAAAACACCACCTGGATGCCAGCCGCGTGCAGTGCGGCAATATCGTCGAGAAAGATGGTGCTGGGCAGGGTGCTGCCCCAGGAGTTGTTGACCAGATCGGGGGCGAGGGCGGGGTTGCCGTTGGGGGCCAGCAGCCATTCAAAACCGCGATGCACGTCGCTTTCCCAAATAAAGCCGTATGGATCGGCTACGTTAACGGCAATCCAGCTGGCTCCGGGTGCCACGCCGATGCCGTTATGGCCAACGGCCGTTCCCGCCACGTGCGTACCATGCCCCAAATTGTCGATTGGGACAGTGTCTGTGGGGAAGACGGCGTTGAACCAGCTGCCGCTGTGGTCTACCAAACCGCCGCCCAGGTTGCCTCGGTAATTTTCGTGCAGGTCGGGGTGCTGCCAATCGACGCCGGAGTCCATGATGGCCACAGTCACGCCGCTGCCGTCGATGCCCAGCCCGTGCCAGACGGCGGGTGCGTTGATCTTCTCAATGCCCCAGCTGGCGACGGGGCCGGTGATTGTGGCTGCGCTGGCGGCCAGCAAGGTTTGGTACGGTTCTGCATTGTCCGGGGGATGAATGGCATCAATGAGGCGATCCGGTTGAATGGAAAGCACGTCAGGCTGCTCAGCCAATGCCCAAATAGCGGTGGCGCTTCCTTGAACGGCAAGGCCATTGATGATCCAAATGGGGCTGAGCGTATGAATCTCCTTAGCCTCTTGCAAAGCGTCCAACGTGGCCTGGACACTCATCTGGCTGATCGCCGCCGACTGTTGTAACTGCCCAATCAGATCGGCTCGCTGATCGAGTTCGGTTATGCCTTCGATGTTTCGGGCGGAAACGGCCGTTGTCTGAAACCGGACGATAAAGCGGTGCAGCTGCCCTGGCTGGCCATTTTCAATTTTAGCCACCAGATCGGGGTCAACTTTAGGATCAGGTGGCGGGGTTGGCTGTGAGTAGAGCTGCTGCGGCAGCCAAAGCAGCCAGACAAGCCCGCCCACTGCCAGGAGTAGACTGGTAAACAGATGGAGGATACGGCCGTTGCGCAGATTCATGCTGTACATTATACGTCTTTACAGCCTCACATCATCACGTGAAGCGGCCCTACCATGTAAGCGCCACTGTAAGCTGGTTTTGCTACTCTGGTGCCCGGTGTTTTGGAGCTAATCATGGCAATTATTTCATTTTGTCCCCAAAAAGATTGTGGTAAAAGTTTGTTTTTATGTTAATAACGATTGCTGTTTGCACCCGTGATCGACCGGCGCAGCTTCAGCGTTGTTTGGCCACACTACAGCCCCAAATTAACCAGCAGAGCGAACTGCTGGTGGTTGCCAGTGCGCCCGCTACCGAGGCGGAGTACCATCTGGCCCAAAAGGCAGGTGCACGCTATGTTCGGACCGTTCGTCCCGGGCTTGATGTGGCGCGTAATACGGCCGTTCGTCAGGCAAAAGGCGACGTTATTGCTTTTATTGATGATGATGTGTTGGTGGCAGAGGGTTGGCTGCTGGCGCTGCAAGCCGCCTTTGCCGATGGCACAGCCGACTGTGTGACGGGGCGCGTGCTGCCAATTTCGCTAGAGGCACCGCCCCAGCGCCATTTTGAAACCCGCTTTTCGTTTGACCGGGGCCCCGATCCGGATCGTTTTTCGGCAAACGATTCACGACCCTGGTTCCCCATTCACCCTTACCATTTGGGCACAGGCTGTAATATGGCGTTTCATCGCCGCGTGTTTGACCGCATCGGCTTGTTTGATGAGGCCCTGGACGCGGGAATGCCGACTGGGGGAGGCGGCGACCTCGATATATTTCGTCGGCTGCTGCTGGGGGGATTTACGGCCGTTTACCAGCCAAATCTATTGGTGTACCACGAACATCGCGCTGCACCAGCCGCTGCCCGCAAGCAGTTTTACGCTTACGGCAAAACCTTTACCGCCCTCATGACCAAAATCTGGTTTGAAGAGCCAGCGCTGAAATGGCAGGCGCCCCGTTTGTGTGTTCAGCAAGCCAGCTTGCTGTGGCAGCATCTTTGGCGGCAGCTGGCCAGGCGGGCCGCTGGCGTGCCACTTAGGCTGACGTTTTTAGAGGCGGTGGGCAACCTAATGGGGCCGTGGGCCTATCTGCGGGCCTTGCGCCACGCCAAGGTGGGCCAGCTTTCAGAGCTGCCAGCGGTGCAAATCGCCACCCCCGTTTGCGATGCGGCTGCCTTGCCGGAGCCCCTGGCCGTACCCGGCCAAAAAGATTTGCTGCTGATTTTCAGGCAGCAGCGGCAGGTGTTGGCCGCCAGCTATATCGCGGCGCCTGGCGAAACTATTTCGGGGCAGCGGCTGCAGCAGTTGGCCGCTGCTGCTGCGCCGAACGCGGCCCCTGCCGCTGCGCCAGCGTGGGCAGACACCCCTCTTCCCACGGTGGCTGTGATTATTTGCACGCGGGACCGGCCGCAGGCGTTACGTGCTTGTTTAAACAGTTTGGGAGCGATACGGCCGTTTCTCAGCCAGCTCATTGTGGTGGATAATGGCTCAAATCCTTCCCAAACAGCCGCGATTGCCGCCGGGTTTGGTGGGCAGCTTTTGCGTGAACCTCGTCCCGGTTTGTGCCGGGCACGCAACCGGGGATTGGCAGCGGCCATGACAGATTTGGTGGTTTATATTGATGATGATGTGGTGGTTGAAGAGAATTGGTTAGCGGCGTTAACGGCCGTTTACACCCAAAATAAAGCAGTGGCGGGCGTGATGGGGTTGGTTTTACCCGGTGAGCTGGAAACGGTCGATCAAAATTTGTTTGAACGGGCCTTAGGCGGCCTGGGGCGGGGCTTTGAACGCCGCATCTACCGTGGCGTGGCGGTGCGTAAAGCTGCGCCACAGGTGGGCGTTGGGGCAAACATGAGCTTTCGTCGCCGGGGGCTGCTGCAAGCGGGGGGCTTCGACGAAGCGCTGGATCCGGGTACACCCGCCCAGGCTGGCGGGGATATCGATCTCTTTTATCGGCTGTTAAAAGCCAACCAGACGCTCGTTTATGAGCCAGCGGCCATTGTCTGGCACACCCACCGGCGGGCAGCGGGCCAGGCCCGGCAGATGAGCGCCGCTTACGGGCGGGGCACGGCGGCGGCTTGTGCTAAATGGGCGATGCAGGGAGATGCAACGGCCGTTCGTATGCTGCTGGGGCTCTGGCTGCACTACTATCCTAACCAGCTGTGGCGGGCCTGGACCCGGCACAATCTCCTGACTCCGGCGTTGGCTTGGGCGGGCTGGTGGGGCAGCTGGCGCGGTCCCTGGGCCTATCTAAAAGGACGGTTGCTGCTGCGCCACGGTGCGGATAAAGTCGGGCTGGCGTGGAATGAGCCACAGATGGAAGGAGATGAGACATTTGGCCATTAAAGTGATAGCGCTGGAATTAACACGGCCGTTTCCGAACCTGGATCATCTGGATCCGACGCATTACACCGATTTGCAAATATTGGTGCGCTACAAAGATCGCCCGATTGGCTACGCCTGGGTGCAAAACATAAGCCCGCGCTTTCTGCAGGAGGTGTATCTGCGCGTGGCTATTGAGCAGCAGTTGTTTGCTGAAATAAACCAGGCTGCCCTGATGGAGCTGCTGGGCGAAGATAATAATTCGGCAGCTGGCCACAGCGAGCATTGGCCCCATGTCACCGTGGCCATTTGCACCCGTGGACGGCCGTACAGCCTGCGCCGCACGCTCGATTCGCTGGTGCAGCTGGCGTATCCGGCCGCGCTGCTCGATTTGCTCATCGTGGACAATGCCCCCGAAGATGATGCCATTGCCCAGCTGGTGGCCGAATTTCCCCAAATCCGCTATGTCGTCGAGCCACGCCCGGGACTAAACTGGGCCAGAATTCGGGCCGCGCGGGAAGCGCTGGGCACCGTTGTGGCGTACACCGATGACGACGTGGCGATTGATCCGCTTTGGGTCAAGGCGCTGGCGCGTCATTTTGAGAATGAGGCCGTGATGTGCGTGACGGGTCTGGTAGCGCCAGCGGCGCGGGAAACGGACGCCCAAAATATGTTTGAAGAGTATGGTGGTTTTGGCCGGGGATTTCAACGCCGGTATTACACCATGTCGATGCAGAAATATTGGCGCTACTGGCCATTGGGGGCGGGGCTGTACGGCACGGGCTGCAATATGGCTTACCGCAAAAGCCTGTTTGCTAAAATTGGGGAGTTTGATCCCGCTTTGGACGTGGGTACGCCCACGCACGGTGCCGGGGACCACGATATGTTTTACCGTACACTGCGGGCAGGTTACGTGCTGGTTTACGAACCAGCTGCCCTCATCTGGCATTATCACCGTCCATCGTACGATAAGCTGCGCGGTCAGCTGTATGATTTTGGTCGCGGTGTTTACGCTTTTTGGACTAAAACATTTTTCAGCGATCCGCCGATGCGTTTGCGAACGCTTATATTTGCTGCGCTTTGGTATGGCGGCTGGTTCATCAAGCGGCTGCTGAGTCGATCAAACAGGTTGCCCCGCCGCCTGGTTTTGGCGGAAGCGGTGGGCGCGCTGCGCGGTCCGCTGGCTTACTGGCAGGCGCGCCGCCAGGTGCGCCACATTGAAAAACAGTTTGGTCAGCTGCCGGAACTTTCAGCCGACGCAAGTATCACTGTACCACCCCTGGGAGAGCCTGCCTGATGCCAACAAAATTAGTGACGATTGATTTGGAACGGCCGTTGCCCCAAGAAGTTGAAAACGCCGCCAGTTACGATACTGTCTGGGCGATTGTGATGCGGCACGGCATTCCCGTTGGTCAGGTTATTGTGGATAACGGCCGTACGCCCGTATTAGCCGCTCAGCTGCGCAGCGAAATGGTGCGCCAGCTGGGCCGACAGCTGGTGGCGGGCCAGGATGCGGAGTCACCAAACTTTGCCGCAGCGGTTGGCTGTGCCCCGCGTGCGGCGTCAGACCAATGGGCCACAGAGCCGGAACTCGCGGATTTGCTGCCTGAGCTGACGCCCCAACCTGGCCAACGCTTCTTCTTGAGCATCGTGGTTTGCACCCGCGATCGTCCGCAGCATTTGCGCCGCTGCCTGGAAACGCTGGTGAAGCTAGAGCCGGGTCGTCATCAGCTGGAGGTTATTGTGGTGGACAATAACTCGGCCTCTGGGCATGCCAAAGTGGTTGTAGATGAGTTCCCCCAGGTGCGGTATGAGATGGAGAGGCGGGCCGGGGTAGCATACGGCCGTAACAAAGGGCTTACCACGGCCCAGGGCGACATCGTGGCCTACATTGATGATGATGTGACGGTGCCGCCTCATTGGCCCAGCCGCATCTTGGCCCCTTTTGCCGACGAGCGGGTGATGTGCGTCAGCGGCCTTGTTTTGCCCCTGGAACTGGAAAACGAAAGCCAGGAAATGTTTGAGAAATACGGTGCACTGGGGCGTGGCTACCAGCCACGTATTTTTGACGAACACTTTTTTCGTTCCCCTAAGCATGTCGTACATACCTGGGATTTGGGCGGCACGGCCAACGTTGCCATTCGCAAAAGCGTGCTGGCTGATTCTGGCATGTTTGATGAGACCCTGGGGCCAGGACAGCCCACCGGCGTGGGCGAGGATATTTATATGTTTTACCGTATTCTGAAGGCAGGGCACATTTGTTATTATGAGCCAGCGGCTTACGTCTGGCACAGGCATCGTACCAGCATGAAGGCGCTGCGCAATCAGCTTTACAATTACAACAAGGGGCAAACCAGTTACCAGCTGCGCACGCTGGTGACAGATGGCGACCGGCGGGTGATCCGCCAGCTGCTGCTAGATTTACCCAAATGGCATTTGCAGCGCATTTGGAAAATTTTGCGCGGCCGTCAGGATTATTCCCTGGCCCTGTTAGTTTTGGAAATCTGGGGCAATGTCGTTGGGTTTTGGGCGTTTTGGCAAGCTGTGCGGCAGCATCGCCGCTTAAATGGCCCCAATACTAATCCGATTCACCCTACAACAACCCAACAGGAAGCTAAATGAACGATTTTTTGCCTGTTTCTGTTGTGATGCCAGCCTACAATGCTGCGGCCACCATTGGCGAGGCAATTGAGTCTGTGCTGGCCCAAACGATGCCCCACTGGGAATTGATTGTGGTGGATGATGGCTCAACGGATGAAACGGCGGCAGTTGTCCAGCGGTATGGTGAGCAAGACGGCCGTATTCATCTCTTGCAGCAGGCCAATGCCGGGGGCAGCGCTGCCCGGAACAGCGGCATTGCCCAGGCGCGCTTTGCGTGGCTGCTGTTTCTAGATGCCGATGATTGGCTGCTGCCAGCCCATCTGGAAAAAATGACGGCTGCGCTGGTGCAAGATGCCAGTCTGGATGCCGTCCACTGCGGTTGGCATCGCGTAGCCCCGGACGGTAGCCGGGGAGAAGCTCGCTTTGCGCCCGATCAACCAGACTTGTTTCCGGTTTTTGCCGAGCAATGTGCTTTTCAGACGAATGCCTGTTTGGTGCATGTTTCGTTGGTGACGGCCGTTTCCGGTTTTGACGAGTCGTTTCAAACCTGCCAGGATTGGGACTTTTGGCAGCGCATTGCGCGTTCCGGGGCACGCTTCGGTGCCGTGGCAGAAGTTTTGGCCCTTTATCGTACGCGGCCTGGTTCTGTCTCTCTCAATGGGGTTCAGCAATTGCAAGACAGCTTGCGCGTAATCAGCCAGGCCTACACGCCGAACGCCAATTTTGCCGCACTGCCGCATGCCGATGGTCTGCCTCCCGCAGAGGCAAGTGGGGCTCGCATTCGCTTTGCCTGCTGGTCGTTTGGTTTAATTTTGGGCAGCGGTGAAGATGCGCGGCCCTATCTGTCGCTGTTGGCCGATGATACCTGCCCAGGACTTGATCCGGCTTATGTGGCGCACTGCTTGTTTGAAGCGGCCGTTTTGCCGCGTGGGTTGGGGGTTAGTGGTTGGGATTTGCTCTGGCCAAAAATCGAGCGGCCGGTAACCAAATTTTTGCAGGCTTTGGCCAAACAGGTGCAGGCTCCCGACCTGGCTCAACCAGCGCTGCGCCATTTAGAGAGCCTGATATTGGAACATTCGCCTGGAAAACGGCCGTGTTTGGTAGGTGGTACCTGGGCAGCGGCTGTGGACGTGTCGCAGCCGCTGGGGCGCTTTGTTCCGCCACGGAGAACGGCCGTTTGCCGGTATGAAGTTTGGCTGGAAGACAGTTATTTAGGAGCGGTGGCGCTGGCCCCTGCAGAAAGCCAGCAGCCCAAACGGATAGCCCGTGAGATTGCCCAAACATTTGCCTGGTCGATTTTGGGTCGTTATGCTGTCCATCACCTGTGGCCGCAGTTGGAACAGGCGACGGGGGACGCAGGCGTTTCTCTGTGGCGCGGTGCACTGCATCTGGCAACGCTGCCGCTGGCCGAACCGGAGGCTTTTTTTGCCCAAGCCTGGAATGAAGTTGGCTGGCTGCTGTTTTTGCAGGAAGTGTGGGCGCGTCCGGCCTGGCCTTCCGCTTATTTTTATGACCAAACGCTGGTGGAACCAGGCGAATTCTGGTCGCAAGAGGTTACGGACAGTGTGACCCTCGCTTTAACCCAGCGGCTGCCTGATTTGTTGGTAAAGGGTTCTGAAGCGGTGGTGACGCTAACCGTTGCCGGTGAGCCAGTTGCCCAGGTGACGCTGGCTGCGCCGTCGGGGCGTATTCCGGCCCAGCGTTTACGGGCGGCGTTAACAGCAGCAGCTGATTTTGATTTGTGTCGGGCTGTGGTGCAGTATGGGTTGTTGGAACGGCCGTTAACCGAACCCACAACGCTGCGCCAACGTTTGCAAACAGGCGCAGCAGAAAAGGAATCGCGGCGATGAGAAAGCAACAGACGACTGCCGTAAACGGGTCAAATCACGCCAGGTTTGGCTGGTGGGCACAAATTTTCGCCGTCTTGCGGGCGGAATTATTCGTCATTGCCATTTTGCTGCTGGGTATTGCCCTGCGCTTTTACATGCTGGGCGCAGAGAGTTTGTGGGTGGATGAGGGTACCTCTGTTTCCGTTGCCCGGCTAACCGTACCGGAAATTTTGGCTGACCGCATTTTTAAGAACCCCCCCGTCTATTTCCTTTTGCTGCATTACTGGGTCCAGATTTTTGGAGATTCAGAATTTGTATTCCGGGCGCTCTCGGCCTTGTTTGGTTCGTTGGCCTTGTTGGCTATGTTTGGCGTTGGCAGCCGCTTGCTGGGACGGCAGGGCGGGCTGCTAAGCATGTTCTTGCTGGCCATCTCTTTATTTAACGTTGAGTTCTCGCAGGAAGCACGCGCCTACACCCTGATGGTGCTGCTTGTTTTGCTCTCGATGTATTGCATGATCCGGCTGTTTGACGGATTTTCGCGCTGGCTGGCGGTTGGTTATGTGCTGGCTAACGCGGTGCTGCTTTACACGCATTTCTATGGCGCTTTTGTGGTGGTGGCGCAGAATTTGTTCTGGCTGTTTATGTTTGCCCGACGGCGATACGCTTTGGCGCTAACATTGCCGCTGTGGGCCGCGCTTCAGGCGCTTACTTTACTGCTGTTTGCCCCCTGGCTGCGCTATCTGCTGCTGGAATTGCAATCCATGCAGGCTGTTGGCATCTGGATTCCGACGCCAACGGCCGTTACCGTGTGGGAGACGTTGGTAGATTACGCTTCTGAATCGGTTGCGCTGCTGTTTTTGTTTGGGGGGCTCACGCTGTATGTGCTGGTGTACGGCCGTTCCGCAACAAATCATCCTGAAGTGGGGGATGTGTGGCGGGATAAAACGGCCGTTTACGTACTGCTGCTGCTCTGGTTGATTGTTCCCATTGCGCTGCCTTTTCTGGCCTCCTACGTTGTGGCCCCCATTTTGCTTCCCCGGTACACCATTGCCGCCTCTTTGGGATTGTACCTGTTGGTTGCAGCGGCTCTGGTCCATATCCGCTTCCCCACCCTGCGCTACGTTCTGCTCATTTTCATAACCGTCCTGTCGCTGCTGAGTCTGAGCCGCTATTACAGCTATACCGACAAGCAGCAGTGGCGTGAAGTGGCCGCTCACCTGGAGATAAATGGCGAGCCGGGGGATTTGATGCTCTTTAATCCAGGTGGCATCCGGGGCACGGCCTTTGGCTATTATTTCCAGCGTGAGGATATGCGGTCGGCAAAGCTGGATTTATCATTTGATCTGATTACCTCGTACATAAGGACCAATGAAGTAAAGGCGCAAGATCTGGACGACATCGAAACGCTGGTGGCCGGAGCAGAGCGTGTCTGGCTGATTCAGGCGCACAGCAATGACACCGAGGGCATCGTGCCACAAAAATTGGCGACGCTCTACGAAACGGCCGAACAAATTCCGTATTATGGGATTCAGCTATCTCTTTACGCCAACCTGCCTGGCGCGGAAATAGGCCTGGCTGATGACACACTAACGACCCAGCAGATTCGCTACCAGCTGCCCCAGGCTGCGGCCGTTAACCTGGTTTGGGGTATCGATGGCTGGAACCCGCTGCCGATCGCTTCTCAGGCGATGGCAACGGCCGTTCAGAATAACCTCATGGTGACGCCCATGCAGCAGGATGGCGACCTGTTTGTGGCGGAACTGCGGCTGCCAGAATCGGCGAGCCTCGACTACGTTTTTCAGATAACCGAGAGTGAGCAAAAGGCTCCAGTGAACCTGTGGGACACCAACAATGGCCAGGATTACCAGATTCGGGTTGGGCTAAACCATTCTGTGACACACGAAGCTGCTTTGGCTGAGGCAGCACGCACCTTCCTGGCCGAAGCAGTTCTGACAATGCAGGAAATTCGGTATGAGCTGCCGGGGGCAACGGCAGTTAATCTGGTGTGGGGGGTGGAGGGGTGGCAGGCGCTGCCAGCGGCCTATTGGCCACCAAATACCGAAATGGCGGGCGGCCTCCTGTACACGCCAATGGCGCGTGACGGCGATGCCTTTGTCGTGATGGTGCTGGCAGCGCGAAGAACCCAACTGGATTTCGTTTTTCAGATATTCACCGACAACGGCGCGGGCCAGGTAGAGCTGTGGGATACCAACCAGCGGGCAGATTATGCTTTAACGGCGGGGCAAAATGAGGTGGTGACGATACGGCCGTCTATCTCCATCCGAACCAATCAACTGTTGGCTTGGGCCTCTGGCTTGGGCTGGTCGCTGTGGCTTGGTTTCGGTCTGGTTGTGTTGACGGGTGGCTACATCGCTTCCAAACAAACGCGCCCCTGGCAGACAATGGGCACCTTTTTTAGCTCGCGCCGCTGGCTCTACCTGCGCGACTTAATGATCGAGTTGGTCTCTCGCGATATCAATTTGCGCTACAAGGGATCGTTTTTAGGCATCTTGTGGTCGCTTTTGAACCCATTTATGCAGCTTTTGGTGTTCAGCTTTGTTTTTCAGGCGCTGCTGCCGCTCGATATTCCCAACTATCCTGCCTATTTGTTTACCGGGCTGCTGGCCTGGGGCTGGTTTAGCAGCTCGCTCACAGCCTCCGCCACGGTCATTTTGGAAGGGCGCGACCTGATTCGGCGTCCCGGCTTCCCCCCGATTGTGCTGCCCGTTGTCACCGTCGGCTCCAACCTGATTCACTTTTTGCTCTCGCTGCCAATTTTGCTGCTGTTTTTGCTGTTCACCAATATTTTGCTGACCCCGACCGTCTTTTGGCTGCCCCTTATTATTGTGCTTCAGTTCATTTTTACTTTGAGCCTGGCTTATTTTGCCGCGACTTTTCACGTCATGTTTCGGGATACGCAGCATCTGCTGAATGTGTTTTTGCTGCTGCTGTTTTATTTGACCCCCATTTTTTACGATGTGGGTCGCTTTTCAGCCAGAATTCAATGGCTGTTTCGTTTAAATCCTGTTCTGATTTTGCTGGATGCTTACCGGGCCGTATTGATCGGCGGACAGCCGCCGAATTTTATGGCAATGCTGCTTTTGCTGGCGGGGTCGCTGGGCTTGTTGGTGGTTGGCTATCAGCTCTTCTTACGAACCAGCTACCGCTTTGTTGAGGAATTATAAAGCGATGAAAGCTGCTATTACGGTGCAAAACGTCAGTAAAAAGTTCCGCACCTATCATCCCCAAAAGCCGAACACGATTGCAGAACTGGTGGTGAAAGGGCCCAATTTACTGCGGGCTGCGGAGCAATTTTGGGCCTTGCAAGATGTGAGTTTCCAGATTGGCCAGGGGCGCATGCTGGGCGTGATTGGCAAAAATGGGGCGGGCAAATCGACGCTGCTGCGCCTGATTGGGGGCGTGGGGCGACCCGACAACGGCCGTATTCAGGTAAACGGCCGTATTGGGGCACTCCTCGATTTAGGCGCTGGCTTCCACCCTGACCTGACCGGACGGGAAACCGTCTTTGTCAGTGGTGTCATCTCTGGCTTGCTGCGCCAGGAGATCAGCGACCGCTTTGACTCGATTGTCGCTTTTGCCGAGCTGGAAGATTTTATCGATAACCCGCTGCGCACCTACAGCACCGGCATGCAAATGCGGCTCGCTTTTGCCATTGCGGCCCACATCGAGCCAGACGTGCTGCTCATTGATGAAGTGCTTGCTGTGGGGGATCTTGCTTTTCAACGGAAATGTTTGGACCGAATCGCCCAGTTTCGGGCCGCTGGCTGCACCATTTTGCTGGTTTCCCATGATGCTGATCAGGTACAAAAGCTGTGTGATGAGGTGCTCTGGCTGCGGCAGGGGCAAATTGTGGCCCACGGCGAGCCGGAAATTGTAGTGGGGCAGTACGTGGCGGAAATGGCCGATCAAACGCGCCAGCGTACGCCGCCAGTGGCCCCAATCCTGCACACCAGCTCTGGCACGCAGCTGCAAATCAACAAGAACCGGTTCGGCTCACTGGAAATGGAGATTACGGCCGTTCGCCTCCTCGATGCGCATGGCGTGACCGTGTCTGAAATAGCCAGCGGCCAATCGTTACAGGTAGCAATTACCTATGATGCGCCTACCCGCCTGAAAACGCCCATTGTGGGGGTGACGATTAGTCGTGAAGATGGCTTTATTTGTTACGACACCCATACGGCCGTTGACGGCATCCAGCTCCCTGATAAAGAAGGGATGGGGCAAATTTCGCTGCTGCTAGACCGGCTCGATCTGGTTCAGGGGGCTTATTTTGTCGATGTGGGCATTTACGAGGCTAATTGGTCCCACGCCTACGATTATCACTGGCACGTCTACCCCTTGCTGGTGACAAACGGTGTGGGAGACAAGGGTGTCCTGGCCCCGCCATCTCGTTGGCTGCTCCAGCCGGCCGCCAGCGCCACACCCACCAAGAAGACGCCATGATGAATGAACAACGGCCGTTTTGCTCTGTTATTGTGCCGGCATACGGCCGTCCGCAGCTGCTGCGCCACTGTTTGGCGGCACTGGCAGCTCAACAGTATCCCAGGGATCGATTTGAAGTGATTGTGGTCGATGATGGCAGCCCGCAGCCCTTAGCCCCCATCGTTGCGGATTTCCAATCTGACCTGGCCATCATTTATCATCGTCAGCCAAACCAGGGGCCGTCGGCCGCCCGCAATGCCGGGGCCAGACTGGCCCAGGGGCACTATTTGGCGTTTACCGATGATGATTGTGCTCCAGCCCCTACCTGGCTCTCGTTTTTGGCCCAGGGTTTAGCCGAACAACCACAGGCGATGCTTGGCGGTTACACCAAAAATGCCCTGCCGCGTAATCCATTTTCCATCACCAGCCAGCTGCTCATCGACTATTTATACATGCATTACAACCAAACGGGATCGCGGGCGCGGTTTTTTACGTCCAACAACTTTGCTATGGCGGCAGAGCTGTTTTGGCAGGTGGGTGGCTTTGATGAGTCGATGCGGCTGGCCGCTGGCGAGGATCGGGAATTTTGTGATCGCTGGCTGGATCAGCATTTTTGCATGGTTTATTTGCCCCGTGCCGTTATCCTTCACCATCATAGTTTGCAGCTGCCCTCATTTTGGCGGCAGCATTTTAATTACGGACGGGGTGCCTGGCTGTATCGCTCCCTGCGCAGCCAGCGAAAATCGGAGACCATCCAGCTTGAATCGCCAAAGTTCTATGTGCGGCTTATTATCTTTCCACTAACTATGGCCCGTGACATACGCGCCTATCTGCTCATGGGGATGCTCTGCATTACCCAGGCGGCCAACGCCACCGGTTTTTTTTATGAGCGGTTTATCGGGCAGCGGTGGTCAAAGAAAAAGCTCCCGTATCGGGAGCTTTAGCTCAGGCAACAACCGTAGACTAATTTATAAAATCGGTCTATAGGGCTTGTCTGATTATTTGCTCAAATGGTAATTACTTACCGCAAAGGGCGCAAAGACAAGAGAAAAACTTTGCGCTCTCTGCGTTCTTTGCGGTGAAATCCCACAGAGGCTTGGTAATTACCTTTTTTAAAGAGATCGGCTTTAGAAAAGCCCCCAATCGCCGCCAGCTCCTTCTTCCATCATGGATGGGTCCCACAATTCGGTGCCAATTTCTACCGTAACGCCGCCCGCCATCACCTGGGCACCGGCCATGCGCACCTGCTCGATAATTTGCGGACCGTAAGGACAGAATGGGGTGGTGAGGATCATCGTAATATTGGCTGTATCGGTTTCTTCGCTGATGTCCAGATTGCGCAGCAGGCCAAGTTCCACCACGTTGAGCCCAATCTCAGGGTCGATGACGCTGCGCAGGGATTCAATCAGTTCTTCTTCTTTATTTGCAATCATTGTGTCTATCCTTCGATTTGCTGCGATTGTTACGAGATTATTTGAATATCAGACGGCCGTAACGGCATGGTAAATTGACAGCAGTCGTCCCCATCTAACATGCAGCTGTGCTGCTCAACGGCCGTTCCCAGCACCGTAATCATTAACTGTTTATCCAGCGTACACACCTCGGCGTGCTGCTGCCCCATGGAAATGTAAGGGCAGCTGTATTCGATGATTTGGTAACGGCCGTCCGCCATCTTTTCCCAGCGGGCCAGAAAGCCTTCTGTCCCGAGCAAGTGTATCACATAATTGAGCCGCTCTTCGAACGACAACTCTTCAAATTCGCCAGCCCGCTCTTCCAGAATGCGCTGCACCAAACTGATGAAGATTTCATTAACAGTTTCAGGGGGGAGGCGATCTTTTAGCTCTTCCAGCAGGCGGTTGGTGAGGCTGAAATATTTTTGGGGGAACAGTTCGTTTCCCTTTTCTGTGAGGCTGTAGACATAAAACGGCCGTCCCACCTTCCGACGCACGCTTTCTACTTCAATCAGCCCATCAGCTTGCAGTGAATTCAGGTGATGACGTACCGTAATGGGGGAAACATCAGCCGCTTGCGCCAATGATTCAATGTTGCTTTGTGCCGCTGCTTTAAGCGTATGAAGGATGAGGTCCCGGGTACTCTGCTTCTCTTTGCTTGTTACTGATTTCACGCTAAAATCCTCTGCTTTGCAATTTGACAACCTGCATATGTTCTTAATACCCCACTAAGGTTTTTGCAAAACATAGACAACTTCTCAGGCTCAGGCTTGAGGTGCAAGGCACTGGCCGCAGGAGTTTCAATGGGTTGGAACCGTTTGGCCAGTGCCTAGTGCCTTGCACCACTAAAAATATGGCAAAAAGTATAACAATCCCAGACTTGGTTGTCAATAAATACTATTTTTATCATATTTATCATAAATATTGACCGTGCTATTTGCCTATGCTATAATCTCTTGCAGAATATGGGCAAAACGTAGATTGCACAGAAAAACTCTACAGGAGACAGATTACAACAATGACAACCGCTTTGGAAATCAAAAATTTACATGTAAGCATAGGTGATCAACCTATTTTGAAAGGCATCGATCTCTTGATAAAGCAGGGCGAAGTGCATGCCCTGATGGGACCAAATGGTTCTGGTAAAAGTACCCTGGCCTACACCCTGGCTGGCCATCCGGCGTATGAAGCCACGGCCGGGCAGGTTATTTTTGGTGGTGAAGACCTGTTTGAAATGGAAGCGGATGAACGCTCCCGCGCCGGGCTTTTTCTGGCATTCCAATACCCTGCCGCTGTCCCGGGCGTCACATTGGCCAAATTCCTGCGCCAGACCATCAACTCCCGCCGTCAAGCCGTAGATCCGGATGATAAGGGTATTTCTATCCCACAGTTCCGTCGGCTGTTAAAGGAGAAGATGGATATGCTGGGCATCGACCACAAGTTTGCTGGTCGTTACCTGAATGAAGGCTTTTCCGGCGGTGAAAAGAAGCGCGTTGAGATTTTGCAGATGGCTACGGTAGAGCCAAAAATCGCGATTATGGACGAGACGGATTCTGGCCTGGATATTGATGCCCTGCGCGTGGTTTCTGAAGGAGCCAACCGGCTGCGTCAGGAGTTCAACATGGGTGCGCTAGTGATTACCCATTACCAACGTATTTTGGACTACATCAAACCAGATTATGTGCATATTATGATGGACGGCCGTATCGTCGAAAGTGGTGGCCCGGATCTGGCGCTGAAGCTGGAGGAAAAAGGGTACGACTGGATTCGCGAAAAGTATAGCACCCTTGAGGAGGCATAACATGGCTGAAAATATTTTAGACATTAAACAAGAATTGAGTGAAGAAGAAGTTGTATCCCAGGTCAACCAGGATTACGCTACAAAATATGGCTTTTCCGACGTTGAAGATTATTTTTTTAAAGCAGAAAAGGGGCTGGATGAGGCTCTGATTCGCGCCATGTCGCTCCGTAAAAATGAGCCGGAATGGATGCTGGACATTCGCCTGAAGGCATACCAGCATTTCCTGGAACGGCCAATGCCCGATTGGGGTTCTGACCTGAGCGGAATCAACTTTGATGATATTTTTTACTACATTAAACCATCCGAGCGGGATGGTGATACCTGGGAAGATATTCCCAGCTACATTAAAGATACCTTCAACAAGCTGGGTATCCCGGAAGCGGAGCAGAAGTTTCTTTCCGGCGTTGCCGCCCAGTATGAATCTGAGGTGGTTTACCACAACATTAAGAAAGAGCTGGAAGATAAGGGCGTGATTTTCCTGGGGATGGATGATGGCCTGGCCAAATATCCTGACCTGGTGAAAGAATATTTCGGCACGATTATTCCGCATAATGACAACAAGTTTGCGGCGCTGAATACGGCCGTATGGTCCGGTGGCTCCTTCATCTACGTGCCACCCGGTGTGCATGTAGAAATGCCGCTCCAGGCTTACTTCCGCATCAACGCCAAGAACGTCGGCCAGTTCGAGCGTACCCTCATCATCATCGATGAAGGCGCTTACGTCCATTACGTCGAAGGCTGTACCGCCCCCATCTATTCCGAAGATTCGCTGCACTCCGCTGTGGTAGAAATCATCGTGAAGAAAGGTGGCCGCTGTCGCTACACCACCATCCAGAACTGGTCCAACAACGTTTACAACCTGGTTACCAAACGAGCCATCGCTGAAGAAAAAGCCACGATGGAATGGGTTGATGGCAACCTGGGTTCCAAAGTGACCATGAAATACCCCGCTGTTTACATGACGGGTGAAGGCGCTCATGGGGAGATTCTCTCCATCGCTTTTGCTGGTAAAGGGCAGCATCAAGATGCCGGTGGCAAAGTTGTGCACGCTGCACCTAACACCACCAGCCGTATTATTTCCAAATCGATCAGTAAAGATGGTGGTCGCGCTTCTTACCGTGGTTTGCTTAAGGTAAACAAAGGTGCCTACAACTGTAAATCCAATGTGGTTTGCGACGCCCTACTGCTGGACGAAGCCAGCCGCTCCGACACCTACCCGTACATCGAGATTGAAGAAGAAGATGTCAACATCGGCCATGAAGCGTCGGTGAGCAAGGTGGGTGAGGAACAGCTCTTCTACCTGATGAGCCGGGGTATTGGCGAAGAAACCGCTACCTCCATGATTGTGAACGGGTTTATCGAGCCGTTGGTGAAAGAGCTGCCAATGGAATACGCCATTGAGATGAATCGCTTGATTCAGCTGCAAATGGAAGGATCGATTGGGTAATTTGAGTAACTGAGTAATTAAGTAATTTAGGTAATTGCCCAATTACTCAATTACCCAATTACCAATTACATATATAACGATGACTACATTTACACAAGACGCAGTTAAAAAATTATCCGCAGCGCTGAATGAGCCGGAATGGATGTTGGAATTCCGCCTGAAAGCGTTTGAAATTTATGAAAATACCCCCATGCCCTCCACAACGGATGAGGCGTGGCGGCGCACCAATATTCGCCGCTTTAAGCCAGACGAAATTGGCCCTTCGGTAAACGGCGACGCCGCTACCAGTTGGGAGATTCCCGACTTTTTGGGCAAGGAGCTGACTGGTGAAGAGGTGGGTGGCAGCATTTTGCAGATCGATGGCGTGACCCGCAAGTATGAGCTGAGTGATGCTTTGAAGGAACAGGGCGTGATTTTTTGCGATATGCATACGGCCGTTTCCGACCATCCCGAACTCATCAAGAAACATTTCATGACAGACTGCGTGCCCGTAACGGATGGCAAATTTGCCGCCATGCACGGCGCTTTCTGGCGTGGGGGCACCTGCCTCTACGTGCCTAAAAACGTCAAAGCCGCCGCCCCGCTGCACAGCGTCCTCTGGTCGGTGAATGGCAAAACCTTCACCCACACCCTGGTGGTGCTGGATGAAGGCTCCGAAGCGATCTTCATGGACGAATACGCCTCTGAAGGCAGCGAAACACCGGGCCTGCACAACGGCGTCATCGAGCTGATGGTGGGCGATAACGCCAACCTGATCTACGCGGGCCTGCAAGACTTTGGCCAAAATATGTGGCAGTTCAACCATGAGCGTGGCCGCGTGGGCCGCGATGCCAAGCTGGACTGGGTGACGAGCATGATGGGTACCCGGCTGACCAAGGCATTCCAAACCCTGGAGCTGGACAAGCCGGGTGGCTGGGGTCGCATGTCGGGGATTTTCTTCACAAACGGCCGTCAACACCTCGACCTGGATACGCAGCAAAACCACAACGCCGGTGATACCGTCAGCGATCTGCTGTACAAAGGGGCGCTGCGCGAAAAATCCCGCACCGTCTGGCAGGGGATGATCAAGGCGCTGCCTGGCTCGCAAAAGATCGATGGCTTCCAGGCCAATCGCAACCTGATGCTGGACAAAACAGCCCGCGCCGATTCGATTCCCGGATTGGAAATTCAGGCCGACGACGTCGTTTGCACCCATGCTTCCGCCATCGGCCAGCTGGACACAGACGAGCTTTTCTACCTGATGAGCCGTGGCATCCCGCGCAAAACGGCTATCGAAATGTCCGTTCAGGGCTTCTTCGACCCGCTCATGCGCCGGATTCCGTTTGAAGGCATCCGCAACCGCATCTTCGACCGCATCGTCGAGAAGATTGGTTAAAACAAAATGAAGCAAAACCATGATCTGTACAATGGATGCTGGTGCTTGTGTACCAGGCGAGAGGGATGACCTGACCGATTATCCATTGGAATTGACCATGGTTAAACGGTGGCATTGCCTCTCGCCTACTCAAGCAGGACGAATGGCATAGCCACCGTTTTTTGTTCTATAAATTTATTACCGTTTCCCCGCAGATTTTCCCTCAGTTGCTGCCCCTTGACGGAACCTGCGGCGGGTTTATTCACAATCAGAAAAAGAAAACAGGAGTTTGAAAATGAGCGATAAAGGATATGTGCATGGTGACGTGTTGGTTACAACCCAATGGGTCGCCGAAAATTTGCACCACACCGATAAAATCCGTCTGGTAGAATCCAACGAAGATGTGCTGCTGTACAGCACCGGCCATATTGAAAATGCAGTTCATGTCGACTGGGTAGCCGATCTCAATGATGCCGTTCGCCGCGATTATCTGAACGAAGAAGAGTTCGCTGCCTTGCTTTCCCGCAACGGTATCGGCAACGACACCACCGTAGTGTTTTATGGCGATAAAAACAATTGGTGGGCCACCTATGCCTTTTGGGTCTTTAAGCTGTTTGGCCATGCCGACTGCCGCGTCATGGATGGCGGTCGCAAAAAATGGGTCGATGAAGGGCGCGAGCTGACCAAAGCAAAGCCCTCCTTCCCACAGGCCAGCTACCGGCCAGCCGCCCGCACCGATTACAAAATCCGTGCCTTCCGCGACCAGGTGCTGGATCATGTAAGCGCCAACCAGCCGTTGGTCGATGTGCGCAGCCCGCAGGAATTCAGCGGCGAACTGCTGCACATGCCCGGCTCGCCGCAGGAAGGGGCGCTGCGTGGCGGTCACATCAGGGGCGCGGCCAACGTGCCGTGGAGCCGTGCCGTAGCTGAAGATGGCACCTTTTTACCCGCCGATGGCCTCCGCGCTATTTACGAAGGCGAAAAAGGGTTGTCTCAAGACAAAAGCGTGGTAGCCTACTGCCGCATCGGCGAGCGTAGCTCGCACACCTGGTTTGTGTTAACCTATCTGCTTGGCTACCCAAACGTGCGCAACTATGATGGCTCCTGGACCGAATGGGGCAATCTGGTGGGCGTACCGATTGAAAATCCATCCAGTAAACGGTAATCAGTAAACGGTAATCAGTATTCAGTAAACAGGTTTCCGTTACTGAATACTGACCACTGATTACCTTTAGTGAGTACAAATGCTCGACGTCCAAAAAATTCGTACTGATTTCCCTATTTTGCAGGAAGAGGCGTATCCGGGTGTGCTGTTGGTTTACCTGGACAGCGCTGCCTCTTCGCAAAAACCATTGCCCGTTATCGAGGCAATGGACCATTATTACCGCACCTATAATGCCAACGTGCATCGCGGCATCCACCGCCTGAGCGAGGAGGCAACCAACGCCTACGAAGGAGCGCGGGAGCGGATTGCTCGCTTCATCAACGCCGCCAATCCGGCCGAGGTCATTTACGTGCGCAACGCTACCGAAGGGTTTAACCTGGTTGCCTACAGCTGGGGGCGGGCCAATTTGCAGGCCGGAGACGAAATTTTGATTACGGCGATGGAGCATCATGCCAACATCGTGCCCTGGCAAATTTTGGCCGAGGAACGGGGTGTGGTGGTGCGGCATCTGCCATTTTTACCTGACGGCACGCTGGATTTAGCGCAATTGCCTCGGCTGTTAACGGAAAAGACGAGGTTGTTTAGTTTTACGGCCGTTTCCAACGTCTTCGGCACCGTCAATCCCGTCAAGCAGCTGGTTGAGGCCGCCCACAAGGTTGGCGCGCTGGCGATGGTAGACGCCGCCCAGGCCGTGCCTCACATGCCGGTCGATGTGCAGGATTGGGATTGTGACTTCATGGCCTTCTCTGGCCATAAAATGTGTGGCCCCACCGGTATTGGTATTTTGCATGGCAAGCAGCACATCTTAGAGTCGATGCCCCCCTTTCTGGGCGGTGGCGACATGATTCGCCGGGTGACGCTGGGTGGCTCTACCTGGGCAGATTTGCCCCATAAGTTTGAGGCAGGCACTCCTAGTATTGCTGCGGGGATTGGGTTGGGAACGGCCGTAGATTACCTCACCAGCCTGGGTATGGAAAACGTTCATGCCTACGAGCAATTTATCACCAATTATGCCCTGGAAGCGCTCAGCGAAGTAGAAAACCTGCAAATCATCGGCCCGTCGGCGGCGCAGCGGGGTGGGGTGGCCACCTTTACTATCCAGGGACTGCATCCCCACGACATCGCCGAACTGCTAGACAAAGACGGTATCGCCATTCGCGCTGGGCACCACTGCGCCATGCCGCTGCATCAGGAATTGGGCCTCAATTCTACCGCCCGTGCCAGTTTCTACATTCACACGACCACCCAAGAAGTGGACAAGCTGGTAGCCAGCCTCAACCACGCCAAAAAGATATTCCGGTTGAACTGAGCTATAATCTGCACAAAGCAATCACTCAGATGAGCCTGGATTAATCTCCAGTCTCTAATCTCTAATTTCAAGAGTAATCCCATGGACGAATCTATTTACCGTGAACAAATCATCGACCTGTACGAGCATCCCCTCAATCATGGCCAGTTAGAAACGGCCGATTGGTCGTACGAAGAAGACAACCCCCTCTGCGGCGACGTTATCCGTATCGAGGTGAAGCTGGACGACCAGCAGCGTGTCGCCGAAGTTGCCTGGAGCGGCGATGGCTGTGCCATCAGCCAGGCCGCCGCTTCCCTGCTCACAGAAGAGATCAAAGGGAAAACCCTGGAAGAAGTTCGCGCCTTTGACAAAGATACGCTGCTCGATCTCGTTGGTGTCAAGCTCAGCATGGCCCGCGTTAAATGCGCCCTGCTCTCCCTCAAAGTGCTCAAAGCCGGTGCCTACGGCATGCCCGATCCACAAGAAATGCGCAACCGCACTGATTGACAGTGTGTATGGTGTGTATTAAACTGTGATGAAGAGTCGGGAAGTGATAAAACGTCTGGATGAGGATGGCTGGGTTTTAGTACACATTAAGGGCAGTCACCATCAGTATAAACACCCTGTGAAACCTGGACGAGTCACTGTACCACATCCCAAGCGCGATTTGCCTAAAGGCACCATGCGTAATATTTTCCGTCAGGCAGGCTGGGATTGGCCACCGAGGTGAAACATGCGATTTCCTGTTGTTTTACACAAAGATGAAGAGAGTGATTATGGTGTGACAGTGCCAGATTTGCCCGGTTGCTTTTCTGCGGGGGAAACCGTAGACGAAGCGCTG
Organism: Promineifilaceae bacterium (SeqCode); assembly: GCA_041748655.1. GTDB lineage: Bacteria > Chloroflexota > Anaerolineae > Promineifilales > Promineifilaceae > Leptofilum. The sequence continues at coordinate 77,621 of JBGTCV010000071.1, forward strand.
ACAGAAGCTGTTGAGGCTATTGAGGCACATTTGGAAGGCATGTTATTGGATTCTGAACCGATTCCCACACCAAAATCAATTGAGTTTTACAAAGATAAACCAGAATTTGCCAATGGCCTATGGGCCATTGTAGATGTTGATGTTTCAAAACTGTCTGGGCGCTCTAAACGTGTGAATATTACGATCCCAGAATATTTACTTGCCTTGATGGATCAATATGTGGCGAAACAGGGTAAAACACGTTCGGGCCTAATTGCTGAGGCGACGATGGAATACATTGCCAATAAAAGGAATTAAAAAGTTGATAGAATTTGTAAAAGTTGCCCGTGTTGAGAATATTCCCTCTGGGGAAAGAATGTGGCATGAATTTGATTATGAAACCGTCATTATTTTGAACGTAGATGGCGAATTTTACTGTATCGCCGATGTGTGTTCTCATGATGATGGGCCGCTGGGAGATGGGCCTGTAAACGGTTATTCAATAGAATGCCCCCGGCACGGCGCTTGCTTTGATGTGCGTACCGGAGCCGTGCTGGCCTTGCCAGCTACTGCGCCAATTCCCACCTATAAAGTCAAAGTAGAAGACGGCGACATTTACATCGAAAATCTCGACGAGTAAATGGTTTACAAAAAACAGTTAGACAAAAGGGGCGCTCGTGGCAGCGCCCCTTTTTTTTGTTTGACAGTCTGGGGTAAATTGCCTATATTTAGCCACCACCAAATAGAACAAATATTTCAATTTGGGCAGTTGGCGGCTTGTGTGCGAACTTTGCCAAGAGTGGAACAAGGCTACTGCCTCAACAATAAAATTAAAACGTTATGGAAATTGGACTGGTAAAACAAGTAAACATTGATTCTGAGGTACGCGAATCGTACCTTAGCTATGCGATGAGCGTGATTGTGTCGCGGGCGCTGCCAGATGCGCGAGATGGGCTGAAGCCGGTGCAGCGGCGCATTTTGTACGCCATGTACGACATGGGTTTGCGTCCCAATACACCCTATAAAAAGTCTGCCCGTGTGGTAGGTGAGGTGTTGGGTAAATATCATCCACACAGTGACCAGGCCGTGTATGATGCGATGGTGCGCCTGGCGCAAGATTTTTCTATGCGCTACAGGTTGGTAGATGGGCAGGGGAATTTCGGTTCCATTGATGGGGATGCGGCTGCGGCTATGCGTTACACCGAAGCACGCCTCTCCAACATGGGCAACGACATGCTGGAAGATATTGGCAAGAATACGGTCGATTTCACAGCCAATTTTGATGATTCGCTCAGCGAACCGTCTGTTTTGCCCGCGACCATCCCCAATTTATTGGTGAACGGCTCTTCGGGTATTGCGGTGGGTATGGCGACCAGCATTCCGCCGCACAACTTGGGCGAAGTAATTGACGCCCTGACCTTTATGCTGGATCAGTGGAATCAGCTGGACGATATTTCTTTGCAAGATTTGATGCGTTTTATCAAAGGGCCGGATTTTCCCACAGGTGGCCTGGTTTTTCGCTACCGCGAAAAAGGTGGTGTGGAAACAGATGCCATCTCTAGCGCTTATGCTACCGGGCGTGGGCGTATCACGGTGCGGGCTAAAGCACATGTGGAGGAGATGGGGCGCAATAAATCGCGCATTGTTATTACGGAGCTGCCTTACCAGGCGAACAAAACCAATCTGTTGGGGCGCATTGCTGATTTGCATCGGGACGGCAAGATTGAAGGTTTAACTGATTTGCGGGATGAATCGGACCGCAACGGGATGCGCATCATTATTGAGACGACGCGCAACGTGGAGCCAGAGAATGTATTGGCGGAGCTGTTTCGGCTGACGCCGATGCAGAGCACATTTAGCATCTCGCTGCTGGCGCTGGTGAATGGGGAGCCGCGTGTGCTGACGCTGAAGCAGGCGCTGCGGGTTTATTTGGATCACCGCCAGGAAATTGTGCGGCGGCGCACGGAATACGATTTGGAGAAGGCACGTAACCGGGCCCACATTTTGGAAGGGCTGCTGATTGCGCTGGATAATCTGGATGAAGTGATTGATTTGATTCGCCGTTCGCGCACGGTGGAGACGGCCAAAGCGAATCTGGTGAAGCAGTTTAAGCTGACGGAGATTCAGGCGCAGGCGATTTTAGACATGCAGCTGCGGCGTCTGGCGGCGCTGGAGCGGCGCAAAATTCAGGATGAGCATAAAGAGCTGCTGACGCAGATTAAATATCTGGAAAAGCTGTTGGCGAAACCGGCCATGATGCGTGAACTAATTAAAGAAGAGCTGGGGGCGGTGAAGGAAAAATACCAGGACGTGCGTCGCACGCAGATTTTGGACAGTGGCGATGTGAAGCTGCTGTCGGCATCTGATTTGCTGCCGGATGAGCAGGTGTGGGTGATGGTTGGTGAGAAGGGGACGCTGGCGCGGACGACATCGCCGGAGATGGTGCGGATTCCGTTGAAGCCAACTGAGCAGCCATTTGCGCTGCTGGAAGCGAACACGCAGGATATTTTGTATTTGTTTGCGGCAGACGGCCGTTCCGCAAGCCTACCTGTCTACCAACTGCCACAAGCGGTGGAATTGGGCAAAGGTACCCATTGGGCCGACCTGACAGGCTTCAGCCGGCGTGACCATCTGGCAGCGGCGCAGGTGCTGCCGGTAAACGCCAACGGCTACGTTTTCCTGACGACGCTGGCGGGCGTGGTCAAGCGCATTCGAGTGGATGATTTGCCGGGTATTACTTCGCAGCCGTTTACGGTGATGAACGTGCCTGATGATGACGCCTTGGGCTGGGCGGAGCTTACCTCTGGCGAGGAGGAAGTGCTGCTGGCCACAGCGGCGGGGCAGGCAATTCGCTTTAAGGAAGAAGAGGTACGGCCGTCTGGCTTGCCAGCAGGTGGGGTTTATGGCATTAAATTAGCCAACGAGGCAGATGGCGTGATTGCCATGTCGGTGGTTGATCAGGCTGGCTATTTGTGGAGCATTACAGACAACGGCCTGGCCAAAGCGACCCCCCTGAGCGAATATCCTACGCAGGGGCGGCATGGCCAGGGGGTGCGCAACATGAGCCTGCCCAAAGATGCCGCCGAGGTGGTGGCTGCGGTCATTGGCGCAGAAAATACCCAGATTTTGATTACAACCGGTGTTGGTTCCACCAAAAAGCTAAAGCTGAATGAGTCATATATTGGCAGCCGGTCTATCAGGCCACGTTCAGTGATGACGGTGGGGCCTCGTAACCGCATTACTGGCGCTTTGCGGATGATGAGTCGGCCGGATATTGTGGAGGAAGGGCAGGAAACGGCCGTTATTCCCCAACAATTGTCGTTAATCGACTCCCCAAATGGCGAAAAAAAGAGAAAAAAGTAAAATTTACACTATAATTAACGTGTAACAGTTTCAGAATTTTCCACAAACACAGGCAACGGAGATTTTCACCATGAATTTTAAGGATCAATGGGCAACAGACGAAAATGGCAACCAATTTGTCTTTACGGTTGAAATGCAGCGACAGTTAGCGCAGGCGGGTCTACCAATTGAGCCAGCTTCACTGGCAGAGCTGGATTTGTCTGCTTCCCCTCCCCCCGCCCGAAAACCAACCCCGGATTCTCGACCTCAATCATCTTATACTTCTTCATCTTCTTCCTATGCTTCTGAAAAAGAGGAGGAAGAGTTTGAGATGCCCGACACCATTCAGATTGATCCGCAGACGGGGAAATATATCGGCCGTATGAAATGGTATAACAGCCAAAAAGGGTACGGTTTCATTATGCGCGGTGGCGGCGAAGAAATCTTTTTCCATAAATCGAATACATCCCACGACCCGGATACAATTCAGGAGGGACAGTGGATTTTGTATGATGTAGAAGAGACGCGCAAAGGACCAGAGGCAACCGATGTGGAGCCTTATGCGGGGGACACCTCGCTTTTGGCGTAATCTTTTGTCAAACAAGTTTTGTCAGACAGTAATATTTCTACGAAACAGTGAAGCTTAAGCAAATTTTCCTATTCACAAACCGCCAAAAGAAGTTTGCTTCAGCAGTTGTTTTTGTTTTGCTTAATTGTGGTAGTAGATATAGGTGTCCAGAGAAATTTTCGTGCAATTTACAGAATGATTTGCCAAATGGTTCTCGGGGCGATTTGCCAAATCGCCCGACAACCGCAGTAAAAGGCTTTTCTGGATGCCTATAGCGATCTTCAACGCTTGAAAAGAAAAAGACCTGGTTTTGCCAGGTCTTTTTTTACCAATTTTTAAGTAGACTCTTCTTCTTCCGGTTCCGGGTTTTCGCTGGTTAAACTTACTTTTATTGGAGAAGAAATAGTGACTTCTTGCGGTCCGGCAAACGTTACTTTTTGGGGACCACCACCGGGAACGGAGAAAATGATTCGCTTCAAGGCAAACACTTGATCCGGCATGACATCTGGAATGATGAGTGCATCCCCAACGCGGGCTGTGCCTTCTACAAAGCGATATGCTGCCAGACTCAAATAAAGGTCACGCGCACCCGTCACGAACTGAAAAACGCGCCAAATAGGATTCCGTGACCAGTTCGTGTCAACCACTTGTGGCAAGCCTTTTAACTCGATGTTGTCCACTAAAAACAGGGAGCCTGGCTGTGGTATAGAAAGGATGAGGCGGGCATTGGTTTTTAGCAACCGCCACTGCCGGTATTCTATACGCTGCATTAAGGCATAAATGAGTAGGAAAATAAGGAGGATAAAAGGGCTTAGGGAAAAATACCAGGCAAAGTTTGAGGAAATTAAAGCATAGAGCAATAGCCCAGCAGCCAATAGAAAAGTGACACCTAAAACATAATTGAAGTAACCAAAAACGATGCCGCCAACAATATCACGATACCAGGCAAGCCGAATTTCTAGCTGTGGCTCTTCATTTGGCAGCAGCCGCTCTTCTAAATCTTCGGGCTGAAAGGTATCTTCAATATTCCAGCGAAAATTTTGAGGCAGCCGCCGCCAGTAGCTGCCAAGCAGACCGATGAATCCTGTTCCTGTTTCTTTTCTAATCCGCTTTCTCATGATTATTGCGGCAAGCTTATTTCGACGAGGCTGGTATGTTCAATACTTGTCCTGGAATAATGGTATGCGAGGTCAGTCCGTTGACAACCATGATGGCGTTGACGGTGGTATTATACCGTTGGGCAATGCCAAACAATGTATCTCCAGCTACGACGATATGCTGCGTAGGGCCAGTTTCTGGCCGAATGACGGGATCGGTCGATCCGGGCGGTGGTGTTGCTGTGACGATAATGGTGGTAACAACTGTTGTGGGTTGGGGGCTAACAACACGTGTATTGGTACGGTTGTCAAAAGAGTTATCAATGATGCGCTCGCTGCGATCTTTGAATTCTTGAAATTCAATTGAAGTGTCGGCATTTTCCAGCCGATCGTTGGCCCAGGAAAAGACAAACGAGTCAACAAACCAGCCCACAACAAAAAAGGTGATCAGTACGCCTATAAAGTAAGTGATTAGTTTTCCAAGATTGAAAGAACTAAAGGGATCTTTGCGAAATAGCAAAAATCCAATGACGGCAAAACCCAAAATCAGGGGGGCGAATTTTAAAAGCTCCAGAAAATCCATCTTCTACTCCTTGATCTGCTGCGGATAGTTATACTCGCGGCGGGCACTTTCTGACCGTTCCATCCCTGGTAAAAATATAAGATTATGCCCTTTGCGAGTATTTAATGATTGCGCAATGGATTAATGATGCTTGGTTAATCCTTGTTTTATTAAGGTAAAAACCCGGCAGGATCGATAAAAGTTTCGTTGATTTTATCGTAGATAGTGTAGTGGACGTGAGGTCCCGTAGCGTAGCCGACGGCTCCCATTACACCAACTGCCTGGCCTCGCGTAACGGATCCTTCTTTTACAAAGTACGAACGCGGATGCAATAGCCAGACGATCCATTCATCATTTTCAATGCGAATTGTGCTGTTATACCATTGGTCTGTATAGGTTGTTACGTTGCCCGGCATGGGCGCTTGCAAAATGGCTGAGCGATTGCTGCTGGAGATATCTAAACCAGGCAGACTGTAGCTGCAACCATGAATATCTTGAGTAAGGATGGGTGATTCTGAGACGGGATTAAGCCTGGGGCGCAGGCTGTACCGGCCAAGTTTATGTGGTTCACCCAAACATGATGTATCGTTAGCCAAACGTCCGTTTGGCCAGGTCATCACCTCACCATTATCAACAGCTTCACCCCAAAATTCACGCCAGCCTTGCGAACCCAGATCATAAATTTGGGTACTGATATTTAGGATTGATAAGGATAACGGCCGTTCCGCTACGTCCATTTGCGCCACAATTAAGCTTTGAAAAGCCAAATGAGTTGGCCAGGCACCTAGCGCAGTCACCCGTACTGTCCCTAGCTCAACATCTGAATAGATCATGTTGGTATAGTTTTCATTGTAATTGTTCATAACATAGGCAGATTCATCAGCGTCTAAGCGGGCTGCTGCACCTGCGCCAGCATTGTAGGCAAAATAACACCGTTTAATGGTTTCTGGGTCCTGGGTGAAGTAGGTGATATCTGGGCATCGAACCTTGAACTCTACGGCAGAAATGGCTAATTGTTCACTTACTTCCAGATCAGAAATGGGTCCCGGTGTAAAACATGGGCGTTCACCTGAGCGCACTAAATCATAAGCGCCAATAATTCCGGTACAACTCTCAGGATTACTTGCCTTCATGCTGTTTTCTTTGAACCACAGCACCAAAGGCACCTCACGCGGAATGTCAGCTTCGCGGGCGATGTGATCGGCAATGGGTGCCCATTTGATGACCGTTTCCTGAATATGGCTGGGCAGTGCATACTGGCCTTCTAAGTAGTAGCGACCACCAGCCAAAAGCCCTGTTGCCAACATCACAAATAGAAACGAATCAAAAATGCCTCTCAGTACACTGGTTACCATGAGTTGTGGCTGTAATCCCAAGGCGGGTATTACCTGATTTTGTATCCAGATACGGAACCAGTCAGGTAACCACTGCACCATACTGAGATAAGGAGACATAATAATAACATTATATCTTTACATTAAGTAAAGTCAACAAAATTTATGTCATGTTAGCGGGGGATGATAGGCGCTAAGAAAGCCAATAGTCCTACCTGATAAGCGCTGCGGGTAGAACAGATTTAGAGGGGAGAGGAAACGGCCGTTTCCTCTCCAAACGGTTTACTTTGAATCTTTGCCCACGTTTATTAACCGGGGGTCAAGCGCATCACGCAGGCCATCTCCCAGCAGATTAAAGGCCAGAACTGTGATAGAGATGGCAACGCCGGGCACAAAAACAAGATGCGGCGCACTAAATATTTGGTTTCGTTCAGAACCAAGCATGGTGCCCCATTCTGGCATAGGGGGTTGAGCGCCCAACCCAAGGAATGATAAAGCGGCCGTATCCAGAATCGCGGTGGCAAACCCCAGCGTCCCCAACACGATCAGCGGGGGCAAGGCATTCGGTAAAATACGGCCGAATAAAATCTGCCAATGACTTGCACCCAGTGCCCGCGACGCTTCTACATAAGCTGTCTCACGTACAGAGAGCACCGTTGAGCGAACGACCCTGGCATAAGTGGGTATACTCACAATGGCAATGGCTAACATCGCATTGGTTAAGCTAGGCCCTAACACAAACACCAGCGCAATCGCCAGCAAAAAGAAAGGAAAAGCCAGGACAATATCCATAATCCGCATGATTAGGTTATCAATCCAGCCACCGGCATAACCAGCAATAGACCCCAAAAAAGTTCCGCTAAAGATGGCAATGGTAATTACCGTAAAACCAATTTGCAGCGAAACCCGCGTGCCATATAGCATCCGGCTGAATACATCACGTGCGTTGCCATCAAGTCCCAGCAAGAATTGCGGCTGCTCTTTAGGACAGCCCAACAGATGAATACAAGGTGAATCGCGTCGGCGCACGCCTTCAACACCAATAAAATCCTGCGTGGGCTCATATGGCGCAATATATGGCGCAAAAATGGCCATTATTAACAAAACGGACAAAATGCTTAGCCCTATGATGGCCGAACGCTGACGAAATAAACGACGCAGTGTCAGGCGCCAAAGGCTGTTGGAATGGTAATCGCGAATGTTGGCAATATTGTCATCTGGAATTTGGGCAACAGAGGTCATGGACGTCCTGAGTTTTAACTGTATGTGTAATTAATCCAAGCGAATCCGAGGATCTAAAATAGCATAAGATAAATCGACAACGAGATTTAAGAAAACATAAATGAAGGCAATGACAACCACAAAACCTTGAATAATTGGGAAGTCGCGGGATGTGATGGCTTCAAACACGCTCAGGCCAACGCCAGGCAGGGAAAAGATTGTTTCGGTTAAAACAGCCCCACCTAAAATGCCAGCTAACTGCAAACCCGCAATGGTTACCACTGGCAGCAGTGCGTTGCGCAGGGCATGTTTTAATATGACTTTGTAATTTGGCAATCCCTTTGCTCTGGCCGTGCGCACATAATCAAGGCTGAGCGTCTCTAACATGCTAGAGCGCGTCATGCGGGCAATAATGGACATAGGGATAGTGCTTAAAGCCATGGCAGGCAAAATTAGATGTTTAAGCGCATCCCAAAACAGTTCCCAATGTCCGGTGATGAATGCGTTAAAAATGTAATGATTGGCAATAAACTCGTAAAGCAGATATTTCGTGGTTCCCTTTTCGACCGGCCACTCCCACAATTGATAGAATGCGGTTGGTGAAAGGCCTGGCGAAAGACGGCTAGATGGGGGTAGGGCGAAGCCCGTATCTTTGAGGACAACTGCAAAAAAGTAGATGAGCAGTAAACCCAAAAAGAAGACTGGAATAGAAACACCAATATTTGCCCCGATCATGGTAACCACATCGATAATCGAGTTGCGGCGTACGGCCGAAATTATGCCCGCCGGTATGCCAATTGCCAGCGCCAGAAACATGGCCGAAAGTCCCAGTTCATTGGTCATTGGCAGCCGTTCTACCAAAATTTGGGTAATGGGTCGGCCAAATCGAATAGAAGTTCCCAAATCTCCCTTGAGCACATCTTTCATGTAAATGCCAAACTGCACATGAATGGGCTGGTCTAGCCCACGCTCACGCGCAAAGCGTTCACAAGTTTCGGCACTGGCTTTCTCACCCAGAATTGATTTACACGGATCGCCAGGAATGGCTCTGGCTAAGGCAAAAACAACCACCAGAATGATAAACAGAACGGGTATGGCCAATAAGATGCGGCGGACTGCATATTGGATCACGGGTTTTTCTCCATGAAGCACAAATAAATAAGAAGACGGGATGACTTGCTGGGTAAAGAGAAGCCATCCCGTATGGGTTCAGGGCGTGAATGCCGTTGACTCGCTTTCAACAAGTCAACGGTATTCACGCCATATTTTTGAAAAGCGAATTGTTACTCCTGGTTCATCAAACCGTCCCACAGGTAGGAATAGTACTCGAAAGCACCGGTATTCCCAACGTGGTTCGGGTTAGCAGCATCGATACCGGCAGCCCAGGAAGCCACAACGTCGTTGGCGTCGAAGTGAGAACCGTCGTGGAAGAGAACGCCCTGGCGCAGGGTACAGGTCCAAACCGTGGAGTCGTCATTGGGGGTGCAGTCGGTGGCCAGAGCAGGAACGGTGTCGCCTGAGTCTGTTTGATAATCGAACAGGGTTTCGACAACTTGCTGGCACGGCCGTAATGATTCACCATCGGTTTCATCGGCGCAGTACAGGCTAATTGGTTCTGCATTTTGTACGTAAACCAATGTGTCTTTACCTGGGTCAAGCAGAGTGAAGCGGGTCGCACCAAATGGCGGCACGTAAGCATTGTTCAGGGTGACGAGGGCGGCGTCGGCGGAAGCGCCGTGGGCGATGGGCACCATGGGCACCAGTTCACGAATGGCATTGTTGGCCCGTACGTAAATGGGTTCGGCTTCGTCAACCTCGCCAATGGAAGAGGCTTCGCGCAGCGCTTCGTAAATTTCTGGGTGCGGATCGCCAAACTGGGGATTCTCTGCGCTGAAGTGGAAGTCCAGGAAGTTGGTGACGTGCGGATAATCTGCGCCCCAACCCAACAGATAGAAGCCATCCAAACGGCCGTTTGTCGATTCATCAATAAACGTGCCAGACTCCATCACAACCACCTCGGCTTCGATGCCCAGGTTGTTACGCAGCTGCGTCTGGAATTCTACAGCCACCAGGCCCGGTTCTGGCAGGTAGCCACGGAAGACATCGCGGTAGTAGATAGCGGTTTCAAAGCCGTCTGGATAACCAGCATCGGCCAACATGGCGCGGGCCGCTTCGGCATCAAAGTCGTACCACGTATCGCCCACACAGCCATTCGGAATGGAGCAGGGGGTGAAGTAATCGGCTACAGTAGAGCCTGTTGGGAAAAAGTTATCGACGATGCGCTGACGATCAATCCCCATAGCAATGGCCTGACGCACCATCGGGTTGTCAAAAGGCTCAAAGGTGTTGGTCATGGCCAGGTAAAGAACGTTGGGGTTGGCGCTTGGCAGCAGCTGAAGATTTGGATCGGCTTCTACTGCTTCAAAATCGTCTGGGCTGATGTTGGTGATCATGTCTGCCGTGCCTGCTTGCAGTTCCAGCAGTCGGGCGGCACCTTCGGTACCCCAGCGGAGTACGGCCGTTTGAGCAATGGCGGGTGTGCCCCAGTAATCATCAAACCGCTGGAAGATAATGGAGTCACCACGAACCCATCGATCCAGCATGTACGGCCCGGTGCCAATGGGATTTTCTAAAATGTCACCACCACCGCCGGTGGCAGCAATGTGTTCAGCGGGTTGAATGCCAAAAGGCGTAAAAGCGATTTTTGCCAGGAAGGCCGGGTCTGGTTTACACAGGTTAAAAACAACCGTGTATTCATCCGTGGCTTCGATGGAGCTGATCTTGCCGCCATAATCACAACTTTCAGCGGCCACCGACATCGGCTCGAATTCCATCATTTCTTCTTCCATGACTTCTTCTTCCATGGGTTCTTCAGAAATGTCTGCAGGGGTGGCAACATCATCTGCTGCCGGTTCCTCGACTGGGGTTTCAGCAGCGCCGCCACAGGCGACGATGAAGAAACTGAGTGCGAGAAATAGAACGGTTACAAGGATCCACTTACGGGTACTTTTCATTTTCTCCTCCTTAATTGAGAATTTGAAATAAGGTTGCTGCCTTGTTCGCTAAAATGCTGAGGTAAATAGTGAAGTTGGCAATGGTAGCATGGCTTTAAGCGGTTGACAAACAATCTGCAACCTGGGTTCCTTTAGTGACATTTTAGTGTCAGGGAGCGATAAGGTACACAAATTTTGGAACTGCCTCGCTACTGCTATAATGGGCGTATGAATAATCGTGAGGTTGCCAAACTGTTTGCAGATGTAGCCGATATGCTGGCCATTCGAGGGGACATTATCCACCGCGTGCTGTCTTACCGGCGGGGCGCCGAAGCCATTCAAGAGCTGGGCCGCGACATCAATCAGGTGTACGCCGCCGGAGAACTGACCGACATCCCCGGCATCGGCAAGACGCTGGCCGAGAAGATTGAAGAGATGCTCACCACGGGCAAGCTAACGTTCTATGAGAAGCTTTCACAGGAAATTCCACCAACGCTGGTGGAAATGCTCAAGGTAGATAGTTTGGGGCCGAAGCGGGTGAAGCAAGTGTATGAAACGCTGGGCATCACCACCCTGGCGGAACTGAACGCAGCAGCTCAGTCTGGCAAACTGCGCGATCTTCCCGGATTGGGGGCGAAATCTGAAGCCAAACTGGTGAAAGCGATTGAAGCGCTGGCCCGCCACGGTGATGGCCGGACTCCTATTGAGGAAGCGTGGCCGCTGGCGCAGGCGATTTTGGCCGAGCTGGCTCAACTGCCCGGCGTGCAAAAAACGGCCGTTGCCGGTTCCCTCCGCCGCATGAAGGAAAGCATTGGCGATCTTGATCTTCTCGTGGCGGCCGATAATGCCGTCCCCATCATGGACACTTTTGTCAACATGCCCCGCGTCGAATCGGTGTCTGGGCATGGGCCCACCAAATCCAGCGTCCTGCTGCACAACGGTATGCAGGTCGATTTGCGCGTGCTGCCCGCCGAGCGCTGGGGTACGCTGCTCTCCTACTTTACCGGCAGTAAAGACCACAACGTACGCCTGCGCGAACTGGCCCTGAAGCAGGGGCTGAGCCTCAACGAGCACGCCTTCACCCCCACCGATGGCGGCGGTGCCGAAATTTTGTGCGCCAGCGAGGAAGCGCTGTACCAGACGCTCAATCTGCCGTACATCCTGCCTACGCTGCGCGAAGACCGGGGTGAAATTGAGGCCGCCCAGCAGGGCAAACTGCCCGACGTGATTCAGATTGAGCAAATTGTGTCTGATTTGCACATGCACACCACCTGGTCAGACGGCAAAATGAGCGTGCTGGCGATGGCCCAGGCAGCCCAGGCGCGTGGCTTGCAGTACATCATCATTACGGACCATTCGCACAGTTTGGGCATTGCCAACGGGCTGACGCCAGAGCGCTTGTGGCAGCAGGCGGAGGAGATTGCGGCGGCTAACGCCCTGATGGGGCCAGATTTCCGCATTTTGCACGGCACCGAGATGGAAATAAAGGCGGATGGCTCGCTGGATTTTGAGGATGACGTGTTGGCCCGGCTCGATTTTGTGATTGCCAGCCTGCACGTGAGCCTGAGCCAGCCGCGTGAGCAGGTGATGCTGCGCATGATGAACGCGCTGCAAAACCCGCATGTCGATATGATTGCCCATCCCACGGGCCGCCTTTTGCCAGACAGGCCGGGGGCGGATTTGGATATGGAGCTGGTGCTGGAAACGGCCGTTTCCACCCAAACCATCCTGGAAATCAATGCCAATCCCCGGCGGCTGGATTTGCGCGACAGCCATGTGCGTCGTGCCGTGGAGCTGGGCGCCACGCTGGCCATCAACTGCGACGCCCACCACGTAGACCAGTTCGCCCTGCTGCATTACGGCGTGGCTACCGCCCAGCGCGGCTGGGCCACTGCTGAGACAATCGTAAACTGCTGGCCATTGGATAAGCTGCTCGCTTTTATTCGAAAGGGGTAGGGAGGTAATGAGGTAATTAAGCAATTAAGTATTTGGGTAATTGCCCAATTACACTCTTAAAGTAGGACATTGCTATGGATACTGGAACAACGGCCGTTATTCGCCAGGCGTTGGCCGGACTAGATGAAGAAACGCTTCAGCTGCTGCGGCAGGTTGCCAGGCGGATGGATTACCCACCCAATACCACCTTGTGCCATCAGGGCGAGGTTGAGCATGTCTTTTATGTGGTGGTTAAAGGCAAAGTTGCCGTCATTCGCGTTTTAGACGATGGCCAGGAGCGCATTCTGAACATGGTGGGCAAAAACGGCTACTTTGGCGAAATGGGTCTCATCGATGATTCGCCCCGCGCCGCAAACTGTGTCACCATTACGCCCACAACCGTGCTGGAAGTTACCGAAGAAGCGTTTGACGAATTTGTCAAAAACAGCCCCCCTCTGGCCAATCTGCTGCTCCAGCGCATCCTGTCCAACGCGCGCAATATGGACCGACTGTATATTGAAGATTTGCACGCCAAAAATGAGGCGCTGAAGCAGGCGTATGATGATCTGAAGGCGGCTCAGGCCAGATTGGTACAGCAAGAACGGCTGGAGCGCGAGCTGGAATTGGCGGCGCAGGTGCAGCGCAATTTGCTGCAGCAAGATTTGCCCCAATTCCCCGATTATGGCTTTGCTGCCTATTTGGAGCCTGCTCGCCTGGTAGGCGGGGATTTTTACGATGTATTAGAAATTGACGACGAGCATGTCGGCATTCTGATTGCCGATGTGGCGGATAAGGGGTTTCATGCGGCTCTATTCATGGCCGTTACGCGGACGCTTTTTTTGCAGGAAGGTCGCCATTCACTTTCGCCAGCGGCGGTGGCGCTGGCGGTGCATCGCGGCATGTTTGAAATTGCCAACAATGATGAGGTCTTTTTGACGGCGTTTTACGGGGTGCTGCATCGGCCATCGGGGCAGCTCACCTATATTCGGGCAGCGCATGAACGGCCGTATCTCGTTCGTCCCAACCGTGAAGTCATGCCTTTGCCCGGCGGCGACCGCTTCCTGGGCATGATACCCGACTTAACGCTGCATGAAGAAACCGTCGATTTAGAACCTGGCGACCGGCTAATCATGTTTAGTGATGGCGTGACCGATGCCGTGAATGAAGCGGGTCAAGGCTATTCTAACCAGCAGTTGGCTGCTGCCGTGGCCGCCTGCAAAAAAAGAACAGCCGCCGAAATTGTGCGCTTTTTGGTTAAAGATGTAGCCCAATGGCAGGGCAGCGCCGACCCATTTGACGATGTAACCTTACTTGTTCTGGAGGCAAAAGAAGCAGCCTAATGGCCCGATATCAGATCCCTCAAGACCCCAGAGATTCCAAGGGAAAAAATTCCCAAGAAAAACGGCCGCGTCGGTTACGGCAAGACAGCGCAGACGGCAGCCAGGAACCGATCCCGTGGCGCTGGCTTGGCCTTGGCCTGGTGGTGACTGTGCTCAGCATTGGCCTGGCGCTGGCGTTGGTCAGCGCTTTGTTAGACCGACCACCGCTGGAAGCTGCCCCACTCGAACCGACGCTGATCATTCTGACCGCGCCACCCAGCCCCATTCCGTCACCCACGTCGCCGCTGCCGCCGCCCACACCGATTCCCACCTTCACGCCGATACCGACGCCGGATACGGCCGTTGCCCCCCCAGAAGTTACTGTCGGCTTTTACGCCCAGGTGACCAACACCGACGGCTTCGGCATCAATTTGCGCGGCGGACCCAGCACCAGCAATGCCATCATTCAGCTTGTGGATGAGGGGGCGTTGGTTTTGGTCATCGGTGGGCCAGAAGTGGATGAGGCCAACAACCGGCTCTGGTGGCAGCTCCAGCTAGACGACGGCACCGAAGGCTGGGCGGTTGGGGAGTTTTTGGTGCCAGCTGCCGGACCGTAATGAATTGTGAACGGCCGTTCCCATTCGTGTCAGTTTGTGGAATTTGTGGTTGAAGGTGGGGAAACGGCCGTAAAGACGACAACGAATTTGAGTAATCAACGAATGGGGAGCTGTTCGCGTAAATTCGCGTCATTTGCGGCAAAAATGGATACGACCGTGTGAATGGTTAATTGTGAATGGTAAATGGTTAATTGTTAATGGGGAACGGCCGTTGCTTGCCAAAGTGTTGTAGAATCACGGTCGTAGCTGACAGGCAAAATAAGCGGCGTGGCCGCGCATACCTGCGCCGACGCCAGGCCGCAGCCGGGTAAGGTTTCGTGCTGGCCGAAGACCGCTCTGGAGCAGGGAGGTAACGGCCGTATCCATGAGGAAGTGAAACAAAACAGGATGCTGCCTGCTGCCGAAACTTTCTTTAACTAGAAAAATTTTTTTCTAGTAAAGAAAGTGATCCGTTCTTCACTAGAAACTTTTTTTTCCTCTGAGGAAAGTCTTCCGAAGAACTTCCTCAGAGGAACCTGCTTTACTCGTTGTGTTGATGTTGGGTAACGGAAAGGGTTTTGGCAGGAACGGCAGTATCCCGAAAAAAATTCACGTTTCATACATCACGCTTTCCCAGATTGTTTGCCTTTAATCTGCGTTAATCTGCGAAATCTGCGGATTATTTTTTGACATAACGTTAATCCCAATAATACCTATTTTCCTGGCCCATTTTCAAAACAGTGGCCAATACTAAATGGAAGCCACCAACTTGTGCGCCGTTGGCTCGTCCAGAATGAGGTCGGTAACGTAGCCACCGGCCAATGCAGCCCGCAGCCCGCCCAGCTTGTTATAGCCAGACACTACGCAGATTGACCGGCTTGCCTTGCGGAACAGCTCCAATTTTGGGCCACAGGCCCGTTCATTCAGCGGAATCCCATCGTAGCTGCCATCCTGCCGAAGCATAATGTTGGCAATATCGCCTACCACACCTTCCCGCTCCATTTCCGCAAAATCATTCTCCCGCAAATAGTTGCCCATGTAGGTGGCGCTCATCAGCTGCCCCTGTGAGGAGCCAATGGTGTACAGCAAAATATCTGCCTGGCTGTGCAGCTCCAAAATTTGCTGGATGCTCCGCTCACGCCACAGCATCTGTTTGGTTTCCGGGTAGTCAAAAAAAGTGGGCACAGGGAAAAGGTGGGCCTTGGCTTCGTAATTGGTGGCAAACTGGGTTACCAATCCCCCCGCATGGTTGATACTGGGATTGGATACCATCTCGCCCCCGTTGAGCTGCACCACCTGCACCCCTACCAAGGATTTTGGGGTGAGATTTGCTGCCACCCGGTTAACGGTACCGCCCCAGGCAACCCCCAAAATCATGCCCGATTCCATGCATTGGTTCAGATGGTTGGCCGCCACTTTAGCCACCCGCTCCTGCCATGCCTGTTCCCCGGCAATCTCGGGCACTGGAACAATTTGTACGCTCTGAATTTTAAAGTGGAGCTTGATCGATTCTTCCATGGAGTCAGCCCGACCGCGAATGTCGTTGATGCGGATTTCAATGAGACCCTGGTCTCTGGCCCAGCTGAGCAGCCGAGATATGGTGGAATGCGATACTTGCAGCTCGGCGGCGATTTTTTTCATGGGCAGGTTTTGATAATAATACATTTGGGCCGCGTGAAGGGCGTTTTCCAATTGTTGTTGTTTGGGGTCCATGGCGTCTCCTTGGGAAATCGTGGGCGATTTTGCAAATTGCTGGCCGACTTTCAAAACTGGGCCACAGGGCGTAATCTTTTTTGATTGTGGTTATAGGCTTCAGACTGTTTATGCACAGATTTACGCAGCTATCTTCTCTCTTTGTGCAAATTTGTGCAAATAGCGTGGTATTTCTTGCAATGATGGCGTGATTTGGGTAAGAATAGGGCCGATAGGAAGAGAGATCAGAACAACTTTTGGCACGGTATACCTGTATGACATCCTCCAGCATGATGCAATCCGAACAGTTGATTCTGGCCCTGGATGTGGGGACGTTAAGCGTACGTGCATCTGCTTATGATTATGCGGGGAATGTGGTGGCTTTTGCTGACAGACCCATTGCGCTGATGCAGATCAGCAGCAGCAAGATTGAGCAGGACCCGTTGGAGATACAAACGGCCGTTCATGATGTTATACAGCAGCTTTTGGCGGATCCGGTTGTGCAGCAGCGCGGCGTCTCCTCCGCCGGGCTGGCCTGCCAGCGCTCCAGCATTGTGGCCTGGAACCGGCTGACGGGGGAACCGTTGACTCCCGTTCTAAGCTGGCAAGACCGCCGCGCCGCCGAATACCTGAAGCCATTGGCCAGCAAAAGCGTGGCTATTAAAAAGAAAAGTGGCCTCTTTTTGTCGCCCCATTACGGAGCCAGCAAGCTGCGCTGGATGCTGGACAACTGCCCGGAACTGGAACGGCCGTTGCAAAACCAGACGCTCATCTTTGGTCCCCTGGCCGCTTACGTTATTTACCATCTGGTAGAAGGCAACCCCTGCATTGTCGATCACGTTAACGCCTCGCGTACCCAGCTAATGGATTTGCAAAAACAGCAGTGGTCTTCTGATCTGCTGCGCGAATTTGGTATCGCCCGCGAACTGCTGCCGGCGTGCCAGCCGACCCAATCTTTTTATGGCCACCTGCGCGGAACCCAGATTCCGTTAACGGCCGTAAATGGCGACCAAAACGCTGCAATCCACAGCCCTGGTCAGCTAGATGATGGCACGCTCATCGTCAATGTGGGCACCGGCGCTTTTGTCTTACTCTCAACCGGTACCCAACTTATCCACCATCCCAACCTACTGGTTAGCATTGCCAACAGCCGCGAAACACACGTCTCTTACCTGCTGGAAGGCACGGTGAACGGAGCCGGAGCCGCCATCAATTGGGCAGCCGAGCAATGGAACCAACCAGATTTCACCGCCAGGCTGGGGCAGTGGCTCGATGAAATTAGCAACCCGCCTGTGTTCATCAACACGGTTGGCGGCCTTGGCTCGCCGTTTTGGCGGAGCGAGCAAAACCCGTACTTTTTGCAAGATGAGCCTGATGGACTTTCGGGCGAACGCTCCGTGGAAGAAAAAGCGGTGGCCATTGTAGAGAGTATTGTCTTTCTCATAGCCATCAATCTGGAGGCGATGAGCCATACCGGACAAAGTATCAAGCGGATTCGCATTTCCGGTGGTTTGTCGGCGCTGGATGGGTTGTGCCAACGGCTGGCAGACCTGACCCAGCGGGTGGTGCTGCGCCCGGAAGTGAAGCAGGCGACGTCGCAGGGCATCGCCTGGCTGGCCGCTAATCTTACCCAGGGTTGGCACGATTTGCGCGATGGGTCTCATGTGGATTACTTTTTGCCAAAAAACGGCCGTCCCCTCAAAACCCGGTATCGTCAATTTTGTTCAGAACTCGGCTGGCGGTAAAGGAGAAAAACGTTGAAAAAGGTTCTTAATGCGTTAGAAGGGTATTTATATCTGGCACCCACCCTCATCATTCTGGGTATCTTCGTCTATTGGCCAATCGTCAGCTCGTTTCAGATGAGCCTCACCCGCGTCGCTCCCTTTGGCGGTGTTGTGCGTAATGTGGGCGCAGAAAATTACCAGCGCCTCTGGAATGAGCTGATTAGCGGGGGTGAATATTACAACCATATCAAGGTATCGCTTCTGTTTACGTTGGGTACTGTCCCTACAGGAATCCTCATTGCCGTGATTCTGGCCATCGCCCTCTCCTACCCACTGGCCCGGCTTTCCTGGTTGCACCGGCTGCTCATCTTTGTGCCCATTGTGATCAGCAGCGCCGTTACGGGCGTTCTTTTCCGCTGGATGTACAATCCCGTTACCGGCTATATGAACCATTGGATTGGTCTGGTGGGGCTTAATCCGGTGAATTGGCTAACCTCAAAGGATTGGGCATTAACGGCCGTTATCCTGGCTGTCGTCTGGCGGCAGTTGGGCTTCAACGTCATCATCGCCCTGGCAGGGGTGCAAAACATCGACGCCACCTATTATGAAGCAGCCAAGGTAGACGGGGCTAATCTGTGGCACCGCGTGCGTCACATAACCCTGCCGCTGCTTTCCCCAACGCTTTTCTTCCTGGTCATCATCAACGTTATCAACAGCCTACAAACCTTTGGCGAAATCAATATCCTCACCGATGGCGGACCAGGCCAGGCCACCACCAATATGATTTACGCCATTTTTGTTGATGCTTTTGTGGGAACCCCGCTGCGGGGCTATGCGTCGGCCCAGGCCTATCTGCTGGCTTTGCTCATTCTTTTCATGTCTATCATCCAGTTCAAAGGCTTTGGCCGGAAGGTGCATTACTCATGACAATACCCATTCCCACACCCAAACCAAAGCGCAAACTTTCTTCACGCGATCTGGCGCTGCAAATCTTTCTCATAACCGTTGGGTTAATCATCGCCACCCCGATCATCATCGCTATTTTTACCAGCTTCAAGTCGGTGCAAGATATTGCCGCCAATCCAAATGCTATCTTTCCGCGCGAATGGTCCCTGAATAATTATGTGAAAGCGTGGAACGTCACCCCATTCGGCCGTTACCTGCTTAACAGCGCCATTCAGTCTGGCGTTATTGTGATTAGCCAGGTTTTCTTTAGCATCTTGGCCGCGTTTGCCTTTACCTTTCTGCGCTTTCGGGGGCGCGACCTGATGTTTTATCTGATCTTGGGCAGCCTCATGGTGCCTTTTCAGATTACCTTTATTCCCAACTTTGTCATGATTAGCCGATGGGGCATGGCCAATACTTACCAGGGGCTAACGCTGCCCTTTTTAGCCAGCGCCTTTGGCGTCTTTCTGCTGCGCCAATTTTTTATGTCTCTGCCCAAAGATTTACATGATTCAGCCATGATTGATGGAGCCAGCAATTTCCGCTTTTTGTGGCAAATTGTGGTACCGCTCAGCGGTGGCTCCATCAGCGCTTTTGCCATTTTTTCCTTTTTGGGTGCCTGGAGCCAATATTTGTGGCCGCTCATTATCACCAACGATGCTTCCATGCGCACCGTGCAGATTGGTATTCGCTTTTTCCTGTTCGACCAGGAGCGCGGCACCGATTGGGGCGCTTTGATGGCTGGTGCCGTCATTGTCATGCTGCCCACGCTGATCATCTTTTTGGTGGCCCAGCGTCAGCTGGTAAAGGGCATCGCCATGACCGGATTGAAGGGATGATTCACAAGACCAACAACTCGTTTTCATCACCAGGTGCTAACCCGGGATGCAGCTGGTGTTTGGGGTTTGCCATTTGGCAGCCTCTTTGAATAATGTTTGCGACCACGATTTTGTGGCGCACAAGTTACCTTAAACTGGAGGAACAATGTTAAAAAAAATGCTTACTTATTGGATGTTATTGCTGGCCCTGGCGATGATGCTTGTCGCCTGTGGCGGTGGTGATGCTGCTGATGAGCCTGCCGATACGGCCGACACGGCAGACACAACGGCCGTTACCGATGAACCCGCCGATGAACCTATGGCAGAAGATACCCCTGCCGAAGTCATTACCCTGGAGTTCTGGCACGCCATGGGCGCTGAACTGGGTGAAGTAACCGATGGTCTCGTGGATCGCTTCAACGCCAGCCAGGATGCTATTTTCGTCAACTCCACCTACCAGGGCACCTACGACGATACCTACAACGCCCTGTTAGCCGCCTTTGAAACCGGCACCGCTCCCAACATCGTACAAAACTTCGATCTCGCTTCCCAAACGATGATCGACACCGGGCGGCTCATTCCCGCCCACGAGTTGATGGCTGCTGATGGCTATGACGCCAGCATCTTCGTGCCCGCCGTCAGTGATTATTACGGCGACGGTACCGGTATGGTGGCCATGGCCTTCAACAGCTCCACGCCCATCCTGTTCTACAACAAAGATATGTTTGCTGAAGCAGGCGTTGAACCGCCCGCCGAAGGAACCAGCTGGAGCACCTCAGAAATGCTGGCCGTTTGTGACGCCATTCAGGAAAGCGGTGTGACCCAATACTGCTTTGCTCTGGGCCAGGTTGGCTGGTATTTCGAGCAGATTTTGGCCAACAGCGGTGGTTTGTACTACAACAACAATAACGGCCGTACTGGCCGCGCCACCGAAGTTGCCTTCAATCAAGGCGTTGGCGTAGAAGTTTTCGACTTCCTCACCGGGCTGGTAGCCAATGGCCACTCACCCAACCTGGGTAACACCTGGACCGACACCGATGCTGTCTTCCTGGCTGGTGAAGCCGCCATGATGTTCGACTCCACTGCCGGAACCCGTGGTCTGCAAGACAGCGCTGATTTTGAAGTGGGTACCATGTTCATTCCCTACGCCGACAGCGCTGGCGACCGGAATGGCGTGATCATTGGTGGGGCGGCCCTCTGGCTTCTCGACTCGGGCGATGCTGCCAAGAATGCCGCCGCCTGGCAGTTCATGAAGTTCATGGCTGAAGAAGCTCAACAGGTAGATTGGCACACCGGCACCGGCTACTTCCCCGTCCGCACCGACATCAGCGGCAACGCCGACCTGGTATCTTTCTGGAACGAAAACCCGAACTTTGTGACGGCGATCAACCAGCTTGGCACCACCAAAACAGTCCTGGATGATGGCAGTACCAACTACGCCGTGTTGGGTGGCCGTGCGGGACCAGGGCCTGCGGTCCGTCGTGCCATTGTGGAAGCGTACAGCTCCGTGCTGGATGACGGCCTGACAGCGCAAGAAGCGCTCGACATCGCCGCCACTAAAGCCAACCAGGAACTGGCCGACTACAACGAATTCTTCAACGAATAATCACCCGGTTTTAGTCTAAAAAGGCTGCCAGATCGCTCCGATCTGGCAGCCTTTCTTTTTCGTTCCAAACCTTGCTTTTGTATGTGAAGCAGGTTCGTGGGTCTGTTTCCAGACACAGCCTGATCATAGCCTGGGGATTTATCCCCAGGTGATCTGATTGAGTGGTTTGAATGGTTAGACAATGCCTGCAATGGCTAAGACGTCTTATTTTATTTTTGCCGCCGCTTTTTCTTTTGGCTTGTGGGTCGGCCAGCCAGATGGAACGGTCAGAAGCGATGCCTGTTAACCTGATGAATTTTGAATTTATTGGTACTGCAAACCTGCCAGCCGGTTTTGATGCCGAAGGGCATCGCGGCGCGCGGGGTCTACTGCCGGAGAACACCTTGCCAGCCTTTGAGGCCGCGCTCGATTTGGGCGTGACCACGCTGGAGCTGGATTTGCACTTTACCCAGGATGGTGAAGTGGTGGTCTGGCACGACCCCATCATCGACGGCAGCAAATGCCGCCTGCCGGAAAACCCCACCGATCCTGAAGCGCCCGATCCGCGAAATCCGCTGCGGCGCATCTTTATCAGCCAGCAGCCGTTAACGGTGGTACAATCATATCACTGTGATTTGAACCCGGAGGCGGCTCGTTTTCCCAGCCAAACCGCCCATATCATGCCCCTCGCGGGCAGCGACTACCGCATCATCACCCTGAACGAGCTGTTTGATTTTGTAGCGCTGTATGCTAATTCTGAGCTAAAAACGGCAGCCCAACGCCGCAACGCCGCTGCCGTGCAGTTCAACATCGAAACGAAGCGGGTACCAGACCAGCCGGAAAATATAGACGATGGCTTTACCGGCGCTGAAGCGGGACCATTTGAACGGACAATTTTGGCGATTGTAAACGGCCGTTCCCTTACCCCCCGCGTCAT
Organism: Promineifilaceae bacterium (SeqCode); assembly: GCA_041748655.1. Classification (GTDB taxonomy): domain Bacteria; phylum Chloroflexota; class Anaerolineae; order Promineifilales; family Promineifilaceae; genus Leptofilum. The sequence continues at coordinate 100,268 of JBGTCV010000071.1, forward strand.
CATTCAAAGCTTCGACCACCGCTCCCTGCGCACCATCCGCGAACTGGACGGCAACATTCGCCTGGCTGCCCTCACTACCGGCGGCGAAGCCAAATTGGCAGTATACGCCGCCTACCAGTTCAACATCTGGTCCCCTAACCAGCGGGACGTAACGGCCGAACTGATCGCCGACGCCCACGAAGAGGGGCTGCAAGTCATTCCCTGGACCGTCAATGAGACCAACGACATGCAGAAGTTGATCGATTGGGGCGTTGATGGCATCATAACAGACTACCCGGATCGATTGCTGCGCATTCGTTCGTAAATGCAGATTGGTCCAATCTCTGAGATTGGACCAATCTTACCAAATGCAAGATGAACAAATTTATGCCCCAGAAAAATCGAATACAAGCCCTTAGAGCCTCTCTGCGAACCTCTGCACGTCCTCTGTGTATCTCTGTGTTCCTGTTTTTTCTTTTCATTCTTGCCGCCTGCCGACCCACGTCAGAACCTGAACAAACCCTACAAACCCGCCAGTTTGCCAGCGGCCTGCTGAACCCCGCCGGTCTGGCTGAGCTGCCCAACGGCGCTATCCTCGTCGCCGAAGAAGGCACCGGCAAAAACGATTTTTCCGCAGGCGTCTCCATGATTACCCCGGATGGCCAGGTCGGCCGTTTGATTAGCGGCCTGCCCAGCGGGCGCGACTCCGGCGATTTGTCCGGGGTGCCCTTTGTGAAATTGTCTCCAGACGGCCGTTTCCTCTACACATCCCACTTCAACCTCGGCCACCTCTACACCCTGCCCACGCCAGACGGCGCTGCCCTGCCCGCCCAACCCTTCACCGCCGACGACCTGGGCCACCAGATGCTGCCCCTCAACAACGTCCAGCTCATCAATCCGTTCGACATGACCTTCGACGCCAACGGGGTGCCCGTCGTCAGCGACGCCAGCGGCAACGGCGTGGCCAAACAGACCGAAGACGGCGCTACCCGCTTCTTCCACCGCTTCTCGTCCATCCGCATTGAAAACGGCAGCATCGACCCCGTGCCCACCGGCATCGAGCGCATTGGCCGTGAATATTATGTGACGCTCCTGGGGGGCTGCCCTTACCCGGCAGGCGCGGGGCGTTTGGTAGCCATCGACGAAGATCGCAGCGAGCGCATTGTCACCGACGGCCTGAATATGCCCATCGACGTGGCGCGGGGGCCAGACGGCACCATCTGGCTGCTGGAATTTGCCCTGTTTCGCCCCGACGCCTCCTGCTTCAGCGGCATGGGGTACCAGGCCAACAGCGGCCGCCTCAGCCGCGTTTTTGCCGATGGCTCCACCGAATTGGTGCTGGAGGGGCTGAACTTCCCGACCTCGGTGCTGCCCCGCGCCGATGGCTCATTGCTCATCAGCCAGGTGTTTGAGGGCAACATTGTGGAGGTGTATTGGGGTGAACCAGCGCCGGAAAGCCTGTCTGCACCGGTTGAGGCAGCTGCTGTTGCCACCACCCGCCACTCTTTCGACGACCTGGACGCCATTTTGCAAACCGTCATTGCCCGGCAGGGATTACGGCCGTATCCCAGCCTCACCGTCCCCGAAGATGATCCCGACCTGGTCCAGCTTGGCCAGCAGCTCTTTTTTGACCCCGTACTGTCCGGCGACCAAAACATCAGCTGCGCCACCTGCCACCATCCCGCCCTGGCGATGGGGGATGGCCGTGCTCTGCCCATCGGCACCGGTGGGGAAGGGCTGGGGTCCCACCGCGAATTTGTGGAGACTGTTGTCCTGGGCGGGGAAGCCAACAACGTCACCGTCAACAATCCATTCATCGGCGCGTTTGTGCCGCGCAACTCCCCCACCATTTTGAACAGTGCCCTGCTGCCCGTGCAGTTTTGGGACGGCCGGGTCGAGGGCTACGCTGGCGCAGTGATCACGCTGGATAGGCAGGTCAACCAGCGCCAGCTCACCGATGCGCTGGCGGTGCAGGCGATGTTCCCCGTCACCAGCCTGCACGAGATGGCCGGGGCCACGCTGGGCCATCTGCCACCCGAAGCGATTCGGCGGGAGTTGATGACCCGGCTGCACCAGATTCCGGGCTACACCGAGCAGTTTGAAGCGCTTTTTGGCACCACCACGCCCGATATTACGGCCGTTGTCTTCGCCCTGGCCGCTTTTGAACGTCAATTTATCATGACCGCCGCCCCCTGGGACGATTATCTGGCTGGCGATACCGCCGCATTGACCGAGCAGCAAAAGCGGGGGGCGCTGCTTTTTTATGGGGAGAGCAATACGGCCGTTAACTGCGCCAGCTGCCATGCGGGGGACCTCTTTACCGATTTGCAGTTCCACAACCTGCTGGTGCCCCAGCTGGGGCCGGGCAAAGGGCAGGGACCAGACGGCCGCGACGATTGGGGCCGCGCCGCAGTCACCTTTGACGCCCGCGACCGCTTCACCTTCCGCACCGCGCCCCTGCGCAACGTCGCCCTCACCGCCCCTTATTTCCACAGCGGGGCGTACGCGACGCTCAACCAGGTGATTGCCCATCACGCCGACATGCTCAACATGGCCGCCAATTTTGACCCCAGCCAACATTTGCCACCCGCCTTTTACAGCAGCGTACGGCCGTATAACCCCATCGACCAGCTCACTACCGCCGCCCCGGAACTGATCAACGGCCTGCCGCTCACCGACCAGGAAATCGCGGATCTGGTCGCCTTTTTGCAGGCGCTCACCGACCCGGCAGCGGCCGATTTGGCTCATTTTGTGCCGGAGGCGGTGCCCAGCGGCTTCTCGCTCGACCCGGTGCCAACTGGTTTGACGGTTCCCTCCGGGGTGGAAGATCGCAGTGAAACGGCCGCTGCCGACACCAGCCCCGATTCCGCCGAAATCACCTCGCTCCAATTCAAAAACGTGGCGGCAGAGGTCGGGCTGGATTTCCAGCACGGCGCATTCCGCACCGCCCTCTTTGCCGATCCGGCGGCGATGATGGGCGCTGGGCTTTGCTGGATCGATTACGACCAGGATGGCTGGCTTGATTTGTACCTTGTGAACAGCCACGCCGAAGCGGAAGTGGCTTACTGGCAGCAAAACGGCGGCCTGCCCACCAACGCCCTCTTCCGCAATCAGCAGGGGCAGTTCAGCAACGTGACCGACGAAAGCGGCACCGGCCTCGCCATTCGTGGCAACGGCTGCATTGCCGCCGACTTCAATATGGACGGCTGGCCCGATCTGTACATCACCGCCGACGGGCCAAACAAGCTGCTCTGGAACCAAGGGGATGGCACCTTTGTCGAAGGGGCCACCGCCGCTGGCGTGGCTGCGCCAGAGTGGAACAGCGCCGCCGCCGTGGCCGATCTCAACGGCGACGGCTGGCCCGATCTGTTCGTGGCTGCCTACATCGACCTGAATCACAAAATTCCTCATCCCAGCGGGGCGTTTCCGCAGGATTATTACGGCCTGCCAGACCGGATGTACCTCAACAACGGCGACGGCACTTTCCGCGATGTGACCGAGGCGGTGGGGCTGGCGCGGGAAGAGCGCGGTCTGGGGGCTATCTTTAGCGATCTGGACAACGACGGCCGTTTTGAGCTGTACGTTGCCAACGACGGCCAACCCAACCGGCTGTATACGGCCGTTCCCGACAGCAGCGAGATCGGCTTCCACTTTGTCGATTTGAGCCTCAGCGCCGACATTGGCGACTCTGGTAGCGGCATGGGGGTGGCGGGCGGCGATTATGATGGCGACGGCCGTTTTGACCTGTTCGTAACCAATTGGGAAGCGGAGCTGAACGCCCTCTATCGCAACGAGATTGACGAGCGGGGCGAGCTGGTGTTCCGCTACAGCACCTATCGCATCGGCATCAGCGGCCTGGGCAACAACATGACCGGCTGGGGCACCCATTTTGCCGATTTTGACCACGATGGCGATATGGATTTGGTGACGGTAAACGGCCGTGTGCCCATCTCCAACTTTGCCACTGATGCCGAACTGGTGCGCTTCTACGGCAACATGCAGCAGGAAGGTAAGCCAGGCCAGTTCCGCGAATGGACCCGCCAGGTGGGGCTGCATGAGGACGGCGTCGGGCCACTGCTGGCGCGGGGCAGCGCCGTAGCCGACTACGACAACGACGGTGATTTGGACATTGCCATCAACACGATTGGCGGCGGTGTGGCGCTGCTGCAAAACAGCGGCGCGGCGGGTAACTGGCTGCAAGTTCAGCTGCCCGGCTTTTATCCCGGCGCTGTGGTAGAGGTGGTGCTGCCAGACGGCCGTTCCATCCTGCGTGAATGGCTGGTGGGCAGCAGCTACCTGGCTTCGGAAGATCCTCGGCTGCACGTGGGGCTGGGCAATTTTAACGAGGCGGCGCTGGTGCGGGTGACGTGGGGAGATACGGTTTGGGAAGAAACGGCCGTACCCGCCAATCAGCTGCTCATCCTTCCCTGATTTTCTTCAACAGCTTCAAATTCCCAACGAAACGAGGCAAAGATGGATAGAGACACAACCAGCGATCTTTTCGCTTCTCTTATGAACATGAAAAAATGAGAAATGAGATTGGAGATTAGCTCAATCTCCAATCTCATTTCTCAGGGACAACCTTATGCTAGAAACCATCCAACAAGCCGTTAAGCACCACGACCAATACCAGATTGAAATCAAGCTGGATTACGAACTGCACGCCGACCAAAAAACGCGCTATCAGATTGCCACCTACTTTTTTGTGCCGCAAAGTTTAGGCCTTACGCCGCAAAGCTATCCCAGGCATTACTTCTACCAGGATATACAAAGCCACATTCGCCTGAAAACGCCCAGCCTGAACCTGCGCGAGTTTACGAATGGTGAACGCTCCCCACTGCCCAAAATCGAGAGTCTGGTGCGCGGCAGCCGCTGGCTGGGTGATCCCGCCTGCCATGAGCAAATTGTGACGCAGATGAAGCTGCTCAGCGCCATGCTTAAAAGCGCCCTGCGTGAGCACTTTATTCTGATCGAGCGGCGCGTGGCCGAGGTGCAGGCAACGCCGCACGGCAAAACCCATTACCTGGTCCACAATCTGGTGGATGAGTTCATCACAGAAACCACGCGCGTAACAAACCGTTTTCGCGCTTTGCTGGCCGATTTTAACCTGCCCAACGTGCCACCCGGCGTATTTACCGCGTTCATGTTTACGGATGAATCGCTCAGTATTTTAATTGAGGAGAGCGCCGTGGAGATGTTCCAGATTGTGGAGGAATACTTGAAGAAGACCAATCGGGAAGATTACAAACACGCGCTGAGCGAACTGACGGCCCGTGAGACGAAATATCGCAAAACACGGGGATACGAGTCGATTTTGGTGCCGGGCAGCGACAATGAAACATTTTTGTACCGTGCTTCCATTTTGAAAAAGTATGCCTCCAGCGTTCTCTTTTTGAACATAGAGGTGCAGCCAGATGGCAAATATTGGGAGCAGCTGGTTTTGTCGTTTGCGGCGGGGCTGGCGATGATTTTTGCAACGGCCGTTGCCTTCTACTTCCAATACCGCTATGGCGATTTTACCCTGCCATTTTTTATCGCGTTGGTTATTGGCTACATGTTTAAAGATCGCATCAAAGAGGCGAGCCGTCTTGTTTTTGCCCGCCACCTGGAAAAATATCTATTCGACCGCCGCATTACCATCCGCACCCAGGATGGACGGCACCGACTGGGCGTCTTGCGGGAGAAGGTGCGGTTTATAGATGAAAGCGAAGTGCCGCTGTCTGTGATTCGGGAACGGAACCGGGACGACATCACCGAAATTTCCAACGAGGGGCGGGGCGAAAGTATTATTTGCTACACCAAGGAGATTGATCTGCATATAAAAGATGCGGAAACAATCCTGCCCGGGTTCCCAGAAATTACCGGAGTTAACGACATCTTGCGCTTCGACGTGCGCCATTTTTTGAAAAAAATGGCGGAACCGGTGCAGGAGCGGTTTATCATTGAGCATGGCGAACTGGTTTCGCTGCTTTGTCACAAGGTGTATCACGTCAATCTGATTTCTCGCTATAAAACGGTGAAGCCCGGCCTTAACAAAGAAAACCGCCACCTGCGCCTGATTCTCAATCAGGACGGCATCCGGCGGCTGGAAGAGGTGTAGGGGCGTCGCGATGAGATTGGGCCAATCTTAAAGATTGGCCCAATCTTGAAACAAAGGGGTCATTTTGGTGATTGGATCACCCAGGCGAATGGCGCCAGACTGAATGATTTTGGCGTTGATTCCCCGCAGATGGTGCAGCTTGCCCTGGGGTGAGTTGACAAATTTCACGGCGTCCGGGCCAAAGCGGGCTACAAATTTTTGGCAGCCGGTGTGGGGAACGGCCGTTACTTCCACCACCGCCTCGCCAATTTCCAACCTTGTACCGGGCGGAATGTTCGTCTCACTCAAATCAAAATCGACGTACAGCTGATCCCCGGCCAGGGGCCAACGGTCCCGGCTTTGGGCCATCAGATCGGCGGCGCGGCTGTTCATCAGGGTGAGCTGCATCTCGGGATGGGCCGAGCCGTCCGGGGTCTTTTTGCTGCCGCGTGCCTGCCAGTTGTCGCCGATAAGACCAACGGCCGTATCTAACATCCCTTCTAGGATTTGCTCACGCTCGTCGGTAGACGGCCGTCGCACAATCATCTCCAACACCCCACCATCATGGGGTGACTGCCGGATGTGGTCCAGACCTGCTTCCAATTCGTCCATCGTTAAATGTTTGATCGTCATCCGTTTTTCTCCTGAAATAAAAGGAACACAGCGTTACGCAGAGAAACCACAAAGATTTATAGAGAGAACATCTCCGGGGCGATGGTCCCGTCGCAAATTTTGGTTACCGGGCCGATAAGTGTACCGTAAAAATTTTCGTCTAGCGAGACGGACAGCGTGCCGCCGGGCATATGAACCGTGACGCTGTTATCGCATAGACCTAGCCGGTGGGCAACGGCCGTTGCCGCCGTGCTGCTGCTGCCAGAAGCAAGGGTGTAGCTGGCTCCTCGCTCCCAAATCTCAATCTGGATGTTTTGCCGGTCTCGCACAAACAAAAATTGCACGTTGGTGCGGCGCGGAAACAGCGGCGAATGCTCTATAAGCGGCCCATAGCTGTGCGCCAGTTCGGTAGTGGGGAGGGCATCCAGCAAAACAACGCAGTGGGGATTGCCCAGCGTGGCCGCGCTAAAGCGAAACGTACGGTCTGCTACTGTCATCATCTCGTTCAGCACCTCCCGGGCAGGGCCGGTGACGGGAATTTCTGCACTGTGAAAGCGCACCTGCCCCATGGCGACTTGGATGATACGGCCGTCTTCTCCAATAGTACACGTCACCGGGCCGCCCAGCGTTTCCACGGTAAATGGCTCATGCGCCACCCGGCCTGTGTCTAGCAGATAACGGGCAAAGATGCGCAGCCCATTGCCGCTTTTTTCCGCGTCGCTGCCGTCGGGGTTGTAGATGCGCAGGCCAAAGTCGCACGTTTTGCTGGGCAGCGGCCCCAGCAAAATGCCATCTGACCCCACGCCAAAGTGTGGGTGGCAAATGGTTTGAATCGCCGCCTCGCTGAGCGATTCAGCCAGCGACGCCGGCTCAATCACAATATAAATATTGCCAAGCCCATGGTATTTTGCAAAGTTCATAGTGTCCTCAACGATTCAAAAAATGAAACTTAGCGCCCCTTTCTGGAAACAACCCGCCACCAACTGTGCCCTATAAAACAAAGTATGGCACAGAGTTCTACTCCGCGACCCATGAATAAAATCCAGCGTCCGGCGCGGAAAGTGGTACCTGCCACTACTAACCAGATACCCAGATTGAGTAAAATAAAGGCGATTTGGGCCAGAATGACGTTGGGCCGCTGCGGTTTTTGCCAATAGCGGGGCAAAATCCAGAAAGCGACACCCATCGTCAGCTGCACAATCCAGCCGATCAGTAAAAACTCGATGTGGGCTGGCAGCCAGGTCCACAAGGCCGGATGCAAGTTAAAGCCTTTGTGCGTTAATAGTAAGGCCCCAACCGTAAACCCCAACAGGAGATAAATAAATGCTGTGCGGATCATCCATTGGCTGAGACGAGGCATTTTATTCTCCGCGATACCGCTCTTTGATGCGAGGCCAGGCCAAAACTACAAACAGAACGGCTGCCAGCCATTGCAAAACAGCTGAAATAACCAGCAGCCAGCGAAATCCTAAGGTCGGTTGCAGACTAAGCATGGGTTCTGCCACAACGCGCAGCAGCAGGCCAACATTTAGCAAATAAAAGGTGAGCCAGCCCAATTTTTCATTCCCGCGCGGCTTTAACCGGGTAATGATGGGAAACATCCAATAGATGACACCAAAAATCATTTGTGTTACCCAGCCTACCAAAAACAGGTGGAAGTAAGCTGGATTCATGTAGCGAATGAATGCTGGAACCCTTTCGGGGTTTGGCAAAGCCAGTATCAGTCCTAGCAGCAGAGCAGCCGCCAAATAGATAAAAGCCGCCTTAATAAACCATCGTGTTAACGTGGGCATTAGTCCAATCCTTAGGCAGTAAACTATTTCTCTCGCATCCCATTGTACAAGAGGGCTCCTCTTGCAGCACAAAACTGACAGATTGTTCCTGAACGCCAGGAAAGGCTTGACAATGATGTTTAATTCAGTTAATATCTCTATATCGTAAAAATACGATTTAATATTTATTAAAAATGGGAATGTAATATGGACAAAATGAACCCAACAATTTTAGAACCTTGCTGCACGCTGGATATTGCTGGTGCTGAACAGGATCGTCTGGTTAAAATGTTTAAAGCGGTTGGTAATCCTACCCGCTTTGAAATCATGAAGTTTCTGGTGACGCACCCAACCTGCATCACCGGTGATATTGTCGCTTATTTGCCAATTGCCCAGGCAACCGTTTCCCAACACCTGAAAGTGCTGCGCCGGGCGGGCTGGATTGAAGGCACGCTGCAAGGGTCGGCCACGAGCTACTGCCTGCACGAAACGAATATTGGTTGGTTCAAGCAGAAAATTGGCGACATATTTTAGTGGTGCGAGGCACTGGCCAAGCGGTTCCAGCCAATTGAAACTCTTTTGGCCAGTGCCTTGCACCTGAGTAGGCACGAATTTTTTTCACCGTATCTATCGTAAAAATACGATAAAGGAAATCAAATGATCACAGAATTGCAGTTTTTATTGAACTTTGTAGTCGAAAATCTGGTCAAAATCTGGCCTTACCTGCTCATCACTATACCGGTGGCCGTGGCGGTGCAGCTTTCCGGCGCGTCGAACTATATCCGGCGGGCCTTAACCGCCCGGCCGATGTTGGCGATTTTGTTGGCAACGGCCGTTGGCGCATTCAGCCCGTTCTGCTCCTGCACCGTCATTCCTCTGGTGGCGGCTCTGCTCATTGGTGGCGTGCCGCTGGCACCCGTGATGTCGTTTTGGATCGCCTCGCCGTCGATGGATCCGGAAATATTTTTCCTGAGCGTGGCCACCATTGGCTGGGATCTGGCCGTGTGGCGGCTGGCGGCTACGCTGGTGATGAGCCTGGGTGCGGGGTATATCACCCAGCTTGCCGTCAATCGCCACTGGTTTGGCGCTCAAATTTTGCGGAAAAGGGCTTCTGCCAGCGGTGTTTCAACTTTTTCCATCAGGGAACCGCTTGCGGCTGGCTGGCGCAAACTGGTCGATTGGGGCCGCCAACCAGGGCCAGCACAAGGCGTCATGGCCACAACAAGCGGCCTGCCCGCTTTGATCAGCCTCGACTTGCCGTTAATAAATAACGCGGCTGAAGAACCTGGCTGTTCTGGCAATACCACCTGTACCATTCCAGCCAAAGCGGAAGCGCCTGCCTGTGGCTCAGGCTGCGTCACGCCTGTGCCGTTCAAGACGAAGCTGTTCCGGGAAACGTGGGCGGCCACCACGCTGGTGGTGAAGTTTGTGCTGCTGGCTTTTGTGTTGGAGGCGCTCATTATCCGCTTCGTTCCGGCGGAATGGATCAGTAACTTGCTGGGGCAGCAAAATCCGCTGGCGATTTTATTGGCGGCGTTCATTGGTGTGCCGGTGTACACCAGCAATCTGTCGGCCTTGCCGATGGTGAGCGGCTTGCTGGCGCAGGGGATGAATCCGGCGGCAGGGCTGGCCTTTCTGGTAGCCGGGCCGACCACGACGCTGCCCGCCATGGCGGCAGTCTGGCAGCTGGTTAACCGGCGTGTTTTTGGCTTGTATGTGGCGTTTGCCCTGGTTGGGGCGGTGCTTGCGGGTTACGTATATCAGCTGTTTGGTTAATGGTGCAGCCACTTTTCATAATTAATTGCATGAAGTCCCAACCCGCAAGGCCGTAAACGACCTGGCTACAAGATGAAAGCCCCAAAGGGGCTAAATACAAGGCCCCACGGGCCTTCCATCTCGTAGCCAGGGGCTTTAGCCACCTGCGGATGGCCGCCACCTGCGGATGGCCGCCCTCGGCGAAGACGTTCATGCGATTGCCCTATCAATGGGCCACCCAAGGCTTTGACACCGCCTTTAAATCCATTAAACTATATGCAGTTTTGTTTTGAAAGGCGGCTCGGGGTGGGTTTAGCAAGCAAGTTCCGAGAAGCCTTTCATTCATTTACCCCGGTTTTGGCGACGTGCCTGTCGCGCTTCCGTCTTTTGCTCTGCTTTGTTCCGTCGAAAACGCTTGTTGTTCCGCTGGCGCACCTCATCGGGTACGCGATATTGCAGACACAACTCACGGGACTCGGCGGCAGTGATCGGCTTGCCCTGGAGGTCGCGCAGCTCATACGGCCGTTGTGCCTTCGGGTGTTCAAGATTTTGCGGGGTTGACACCATTTGTAGGGGCGACCCTTGTGGTCGCCCTCGACTGGGCGGGCACAAGACCCGCCCCTGCATTGACAGATACCCCACGAAATCCCAAAGAGCCCCAAAAATAAAGCTTCAAGGCGCTCTCATCCACGCCAGCCACATCTGTTGGGCTGTATTGCACAGTCACTGTCACTGGCTCTTGGAAAGCAAAGCCGTCTTGAAGATTGTCATGCTGAGCGGAGTCTTCGGAGCGAAGCATCCCGCTTACACAGAGGAACGGGATGCTTCGGAGGACCTCAGCATGACACGCTTTTTTGCTAGATTTGTAAAGCACAGATTGCCTGAAATGAACCATGCCACATTTTGCTACCAGGTTTTCATTCACAATTCACGATTATCGACAATTTTTTGTCGATGTTGGCGCGTAGGCGCCTATCTCATAAGGTACTAAAATGGACACAATTTTTCTAAAACTCGGCGGCTCGTTGATAACCGACAAAACTCAGGTGGAAACCGTGCGGGCAGACGTGTTGGTCCGGCTGGCGGAGGAGATTGCCCAGGCTCGGCGGGAAAATCTGGCGCTGCGGCTGGTGCTGGGGCACGGCAGCGGCTCGTTTGGGCACGTGGCCGGGGCCAAACACGGCACGCGCCAGGGGGTACAAGACGCCGCAGGCTGGCGCGGCTTTGCCGAGGTGAGCGACGCGGCGGGACGGCTGAACCGGCAGGTGCTGGCAGCTTTGCTGGCGGCGGACGTTCCGGCAGTGGGCCTGTCGCCGTCGGCGTCGGTGGGGTGTGTAGACGGCCGTATCCAAACCATCGCCGCACATCCGGTCCAGGCGGCGCTGACTGCCGGCCTGGTGCCCGTGGTGTACGGCGACGTGGCGTTCGATGCCGTGCGCGGCGGCACGATTGTCTCCACAGAAGAGGTGATGATGGCGCTGGCGGGGGAAATACGGCCGTCGTGGCTGCTGCTGGCGGGGGAGACAGCGGGCGTTTATGACCAATCTGGGCAGGTGATTCCAGCCATCAGCCGGGCAAATTACGACGAAATTGAAGCAGCGCTGGGCGGCTCACGCGGCACCGACGTGACGGGTGGCATGGCAACAAAGGTGCAAAGCATGTTGGCCCTGGTCGATCAGTTTCCCCAAATGTCAATCCGTATTTTTTCCGGACTAGAGCCGGGCAGTTTGGCTCAGACGCTGCTGCATCCGGCGCAGGCGGGTGGCACCCGCCTGGGGCTGACCTGGGGCTGAAGCCGCCAGGCTAGTGAAAATTCTCTTAATTCTCTGTGCTCTCTGTGGCAAAAATCAAGAAAAATGCTGGTTGTTATCTAGCTCGTTTGGGGAGAGGATCTTGAGGGGGATGGTTCCCTCGGCCGGTTTGCCCGGCTGATAAACCACCAGTGAGGCGCCAATAAGCGCGTCCCAGACGTCGCCCATCGTGTCGGCGAGGATGATGGGTTTGCCGAGCTGGTTGGCGATATCTTGCGGCGAAATATCGTCCAGGGCGATGCGGTCGGGGTGGTCGAACATGACGCGGGGCAGCAGGAGCAGGTCGCTGAGTTCGGCCGTTTTCAACTGTTCCAACACATCGGCACCCATGAGCAGCCCGGCGGTGGTGATGGTGCCGCCCAACCGCTCGTTTTTGATTTCTTGTACAGAGATTTGTGCGTCGGCGAGGGCCTGGAATTGAACGGCCGTTTCCCGCAAAATTGGCGCAAACAGAGCGCCTGTTACCAAGGTTAGAGATTGGAGATTAGGGATTGGAGATCCGTCTGCATTTGCCAATCTCCAATCTCCAATCTCCTTCTTCACTTCTTCCCACTCATCCAAAAAGTAGCGCACCATGCCCAGGCCGTTTTCGTGCAGTTCCTGGCCATCGTACGCTTCCAACTGGGGCACGGTGCGGCTGGTGACCAGATACCATTCGTCGGTGGGGTAGACAAAACGGACGCCGAATTTTTCCAGGAAATGGGCCTGCATCGACTCGACATAATCCAGGGTTACGGCCGCTTCCTCCCGCGTGTGGGTGCGCATCTGGTATTTGTGCTGCTTCGTCAGCCCCACCGGCACCACGCTGACGGACTGCACCGTGGGCCACAGTTCGGCCAGATCGGCAATAGATTTTTCCAGCCAAATGCCGTCGTTGACTTCTGGTGTGATCACAATTTGGGTATGCACCTCGATGCCGCGCTCGCCCAGCCAGCGGAGCTGCTCCAGGATGTCTGGCGCGGCTTTGTTGCGCAGATAGCGCCGCCGTTCCGCCATGTCGGAAACGTGGACGGAGACGTAGAGCGGCGACAAATGCATGTTTTCGATGCGCCACCAGTCGTGTTCGTTCAGGTTGGTAAGGGTGACGTAATGGCCGAAGAGGAAGCTGTAGCGGTAATCATCATCTTTGATGTAAAGCGTGCGGCGGAAGCGGGGGGCCATTTGCAGCACAAAGCAAAATTCGCACAAATTGTTGCAGCGGCGAATATCGGTGTCGAAAGTGGGGTGGGCAAATTCTAGACCCAGCGCCTGGTTGTAGCGCCGTCTGGCGGCAGTTGTGATCATCTCGCCGCCGCGCCGCACCAGCAGCGTCAATTCTTCTTCGGCCGCATAATACTGCACGTCGATGACGTCTTCTACCGGGCTGCCGTTGATGGCCAACAGCTCATCCCCCGGCAGCAGCCCCACTTTGGCGGCCACGCTGCCCGGTTCGATGGCCACAATCTGGCCGCCGGTATAGGTGCTGAGGTCGATTTCTTGAAAAAGAGGCATTTTTACTTCCGGTATTCAGTGATCAGTAGGTCAGTAGGTCAGTAATCAGTTCTGAACACCGACCTACTGATTACTGACTCACTGACTCACTGATCATCTGCAAAATAGTGTTCACAATCTCCGCTGGTGGCTGCGCGGTGCTGTCGATGCGGATGGCGTCGGTGGCGGGGCGGAGCGGGGAATGTTCCCGGTTGCTGTCGATTTCGTCGCGGCGCTGCACGTCGGCCAGGATGTGGCTGTAGTCGGCGGTGTGGCCCTGGGCCTGGCGGTCGTGGCTGCGGCGGCGGGCACGCTCCTCGGCGCTGGCGGTGATGTACAGCTTCAGCGGCGCATCGGGCATGACGACGGTACCGATGTCCCGCCCGACCATAACAACCGCGCCCCGATCACCAAAGCTGCGCTGCCGTCTGACCATCTCTTGCCGCACGCCCAGGTAGCTGGAGACGAGCGAGACATTGGCGTCTACGGCCGGATCGCGCAGCTGCCAGGTGATATCTTGCCCATCAACGAGAACGGTGTAGTGACGGCCGTCTTTCTCGCGTTGGGCCGGATAGATGTCGATCTGGGTGTTGTGGGCGAGTTGGGTAACGGCCGTTTCATCCGCCACCTCTATCCCATGTTCCAATGCCGCCCAGGTAACTGCCCGGTACATGCAGCCCGTGTCCAGGTATAAATAGTTCAGCCTTTCGGCCAGCAGTCGCCCCACGGTCGATTTCCCGGACGCAGCCGGACCGTCGATGGCAATTACAGAAATTTCTTTCTTTACCAATACTTTTTCCTCTAGGTAAACGCAGATTTCGCAGATTTTTTGCCTTTAATCTGCGTGAATCTGCGAAATCTGCGGATTATTTTTTGACAAAACGTTAATTCGAATAATGTCTATTTTTTTGGCCCTCTTTTGCGGCGGGCGTCTGAGTTTCGGGAATCCGGTTTGGAATCCGACGGCCGTTTTGATTTTGGCCGTGAACCGGGACCACTTTTACGGCTCTGGCCTGGTTGGCTGCTGGCTGGCTTGCGTCGCGGCCGTTTCTCTACAGAGCCAGCCACAATTTCTTGCAGCGCGGCCACTTCTTTGGGGGTCAGGTGCCGCCATTCGCCCAATTTCAGATTGCCCAGGGTGAGCGGCCCGATTTTCTCGCGCACCAGCTGCGTCACCGGGAAGCCGAGCATATTGGCCACCCGCCGAATCTGCCGCTTGCGTCCTTCACGCATCACAATTTCCAGGCGAGTGAAGGAGACATCTTGCTGGACAACAGTGATTTTGGCGGGGATGGTTTTACGGCCGTCCAGATAAACCCCAGCCTGCCAGCGCATCAGCGCGTCGTGGCTGATGCGTCCTTCCACCACCACTCTGTACGTTTTTTCGTGGCCGTAGCGGGGGTGGGTGAGCTTGTGGGCCAGATCGCCGTCGTTGGTCATGAGGATGAGACCGGTGCTTTGCTTGTCCAGTCGCCCCACCGGGTAGAGATGCCCCGGCAGCGGCACCAGGTCGCGCACGGTGGTGCGTCCTTCTTCCATCTCATCCTCCAGCGAGGAGATGACGCCCTTGGGTTTGTGAATGGCGATGTACAGCTTTTCAGTCGATTGGGGTTTGATGGAACGGCCGTTTACCACAATCGTATCGGTGGCAGGGTCCGCTTTTTGCCCCAGCGTGGCGCGTTGACCGTTCACGGTGACCCGCCCTTTTTCGATCAACTTTTCGCAGTCGCGCCGGGAGCCAAGTCCGGCCTGGGCCATGAGTTTTTGAATTCGTTCTTCCATCTGTTTTTGATGGCTGAAAATGGTGGGGAGTTAGTAATTGAGTAATTAGGTAATTAAGTAATTGAGCCACTAAAATTACTTAATTACCCAATTGCCTAATTACTTTTCACTTATCACTCATCCCCATCTTCCGCCTCATCCTCATCTACTTCTTCTTCCAACTCCGGCAGCTCTGTCACGGCGGTTAGGCCAAAATGTTGCAGGAATTCCGGGGTGCTGCCGTATAAAATCGGCCGTCCTGGCGTTTCCAGGCGGCCTACCTCTTCAATCAGCCCTTTGCTCAACAGGGTGCGCAGCGAGCCATCGGAATTGACGCCGCGAATCTGGTCAATTTGCGGCCGGGTGATGGGCTGCATGTAGGCCACAATCGCCAACACTTCCAGCGCCGCTTGGCTGAGCCGGGTGGTGAGTTCCAATCCCAGAAAACGCTCAATCACGTCGCTCGATTCCGGCGCGGTGGTGAGCTGGACGTCGCTGCCGCTCCACTGGAGGCGCAGGCCACGAGTGGCGTACTCTTCCGCCAGGGAACCCAGCAGGTTTTGCACCACGGCGGGCGTTGTTTCCAGCGCCTTGGCCAGCCGTTGCAGCGGTACCGGGCCGCTGGCGACAAACAAGACGCTTTCCAGCAGGGCGGTCAGGCTGACCGTCTCGTTTTTTGTTGAATCGGATCTTTCCATGGTGGCTAATTTTGCCTTTTTGCTACTATAATCACGGCTTGGGTTGTGCAATTGACCCAAAACGAGTGGATTATACACCTAAACTGGTAATCGGCAGTAAGAAAATTTGGATCAACGAACGCTGCGGCCGATTGCCTTTACAAAACCGAACGGAGTTGAAGATGTCTGACCCCATTGCCTATGCCCGCCAGAACCAGGCCACCCATTTGGCCGAACTGATCGACTTTTTGCGCATTCCCAGCATCAGCACTCAGCCAGAACGGAAGGAAGATACGGCCGTTGCTGCCCAATGGCTCGCCGACAAACTGACGCAGGCTGGTCTGGAAAACGTGGAAATCATTCCCACCCAGCGCCATCCCCTGATCTATGCCGACTGGCTGCACGCGGACGACGCGCCTACGGTGCTCATCTACGGCCATTATGATGTGCAGCCTGCCGAGCCGCTGGAGCTGTGGGCGTCCCCGCCGTTTGAACCGACCGTGCGGGATGACTTTTTATATGCGCGGGGTTCATCCGATGATAAGGGTCAGGTGTATCTGCACGTGAAGGCAGTGGAGGCGATTTTAAGGAGCAACGGCCGTTTACCCGTGAACGTCAAATTTATTGTGGAGGGGGAAGAAGAGAGCGGCGGCGAAAGTTTGGCGGCGTTCATTCCGCACAACAAGGTTAAATTGGCTGCGGACTTGGCGCTGGTCTCCGACACGGCGATGGTGAGCGCCCGGCAGCCCGCCATTGTCTACGGTCTGCGCGGCATGTGCTACGCCTTCATCGACATTACTGGCCCCAGGCGGGATTTGCATTCCGGCAGCTTTGGCGGCGGCATCAACAACCCGCTGAACGTGTTGGGTCACATTATTGCGAAGTTGAAGGATGAAGACGGCCGTATTCTCATTCCCGGGTTTTATAGCAAGGTACGGCCGTTAAGCGAGCAGGAACGCGACATTTTGGCCCAATTTCCGCTGGACGAAGCTACCTGGCTGGCGGAAACGGGCGCGCCAGAACCGTGGGGCGACCCGGACTATACCCTGGTTGAGCGGTTGGGGGCACGGCCGACGCTGGACGTACACGGTATTATTGGTGGCTACACGGGCGAGGGGGCGAAGACGGTGCTGCCCTCCAAAGTACATGCCAAGTTGAGTATGCGTTTGGTGCCAGATCAGGAGCCGGGAGAAATCGGCCGTTTGCTGAAAGCCTACATTGCCGAACTGGCTCCGCCCAGCGTGCGTATCGAAGTTTCGGTGGGACACGGCGCCCCCGCCAGCATCACCGATTTTAATATTCCGGCGATGCAGGCGGCGGTCAAAGCGTATGCCGTTGCCTTTGGTCAGGAACCTGTTTTCATGCGGGAAGGTGGCTCCATCCCTGTCGTCTCGGCCTTCCAAACCCACCTGGGGCTGGAAACGGTGCTCATGGGCTTTGGCCTGCCCGGCGACCAGATTCATGCGCCCAACGAGCGGTTCTACCTGCCCAACTTCTACCAGGGCATCGAAACGAGCATCCACTTTTTGCAAAACCTGGCTGAAGGATAGCTCTGTTACCGAGTGCTGGTTTCTGTTTAAACTATGCCGGGTGTGCATCCAGGTGCAGGAACTCTTTTCTGGCCTGGATATGGCCGGGCTGGGTTGGGGGCGTTAACTCAATTAGGAAACGACATTCCTCATCCGTAAGCTTGCCCAACCGACGCATCAGGGCAGACGCTTCTTCAACGTCCCAGCAGTAGTGGGCCAGCGCTCGCGTTTCCCGCTGCAGCGGCAGCGCAAACTGGTCTCGCAGAACGTGGTACGTCTTCAGGGCATCACTCTCACTTTCACGCTCGTTTAGGACAGCGTCAACAGCTCGGGCGCACAGTTCTGCGTCGCGCAGTGCGTCGGAAATGCCGTGTGCCGATAAGGGGTCTTTCGTGAAACCAGCATCGCCCACCAGTGCCCAGCCGGAGCCAGCAGGTACGCGCAGGAATCCAGGCAGGCCCAGCGTGCGGTAAAATTGGCTCACGCGTTCGGCCGTTTGCAGCTGTGCCGCCATGTTGGGTGAAGATGCCACAGCCAGCCGGTAGAACTCATCCTCATTGATGATGCCTTTGGCCGTGGGACGGGCGGTAAAAACCACCGTTAATCCATCGTTGGTGGGGATGAATCCGGTAGCCAGCCCGGGTGCAAAATAAGCATCGTAGCTGCCAGAGGTAATGCCGGCAAAGTAGCCATAAGTGTACGCACTGGCCGGAGCGTGTGATTCGTAAACGGCCGCATTAACGGCGGCAGCTACTTTCGAACGCAATCCATCTGCGCCTACCACGAAGCGGGATCGCAGCGTAAACGGCTGTCCGTTGGCATTGCCCGTAACGCCTGCCACCCGGCCACTGCTGTCGTAGATTAGATCCGTCAGTCGATGTCCCTTCCGGAATTCTGCACCTGCTTCCAGAGCAGACTCAAGCAGTTCCGCATCCAGAATGTGTCGCCGAGGTGCATATAGCGCCTCCACTCCATAAGCCTCCCGAAAATCAAAGCCAATTTGCTGTTCGCCAAAGCCCAATACAATGTGCTGAATGGGTGGCGTTTCGCGATCAAGAATACGTTGCAGCACGCCCCACCGCTGAAGCTGTAAAACGCCGCTGCGCATGATGGCGTGAGTAGATAAAATTTCTTTCGTGGGATCGTTGCGGTCTATGATCAGAACGCGGTGCCCCAGGCGCGACAGCAGCAAAGCCGTGGCAGAGCCAGCCACGCGGCCGCCAACGATAATAACGTCATAGTCAACATTCATTGGAGATACCTCCTGAATTTTGTTTGTGGAGAAAATCTTGTTGGTGAGGTAAAAGTGCGCCGGGCCCTTAAGGCCCGGCACATATGAGGTACGCCAGCTTAGGCGGCTACATTGATAGTTACCGGTATACCGTTGGTCAATACGTCGTAAACGGCCGAACGGGAGATGGATTGCTGGACAATTTCGCGCAGCTTTTCGGCGGGGGCATCACCCTCAATCTCATAGTTGACGCGGATTCCCTGGTAGCCATTGCGTACGGTTTTGTCCATACCAAAGATGCCGAGCAGATCGATGTCGCCTTCAACCTGGGATTCGACGCGGGTGAGTTTGATGCCGCGGGCGGAGGCTATGTTGCCAATACCAGCTGTTACGCAAGCGGCGATGGCGTGCAGAAGAAACTCAACTGGCGTCGGACCGTTGTCTTGCCCTACCAGGACGGCGGGATGGTCAGCATCGTAAGTGTAGGCAGCTTTGTGCTCATGCTCCTGGCCAGCGCCGAAGAAGCCCTTAATCGTGCTGCGGCTTTGTGTGCCAGACACCCACTCATTGGCTGCCCGGAACTGGAATTTGGCTGCCGGGGGCTGGGCCTTTACTACGTCGAGCGTGGCAAACAGATTGGTTACATCGACTCCATTGATAGTTTTTGATTCGTTCATGCTGTTGATCTCCTTAAACTTAACTGATTGATTTCTGAGCTCCAATTGAACTCGCTGGCAGAATAGCACCCCATCGTTCCGTTATCGTCCCTAAA
Organism: Promineifilaceae bacterium (SeqCode); assembly: GCA_041748655.1. Lineage (GTDB taxonomy): Bacteria > Chloroflexota > Anaerolineae > Promineifilales > Promineifilaceae > Leptofilum. The sequence continues at coordinate 119,716 of JBGTCV010000071.1, forward strand.
ACCGTCCCTAAAACCGATCCAGGCGAATTTCCTTTATTTTGGGCAAGAATGGGCGAATTGATCAGGTTGGGACGCTCTTTGGGACGTGTCATGGGTCATTTAGGGAACGGCCGTTCCTTATAGTAAGGGCAATTCACAGCAAAACGCGAAACAGTATGCCGAAGCAAATAAGGAGAAAATGATGATGACGGTTGCTAAACTGAGTAAACAAACTAATGAGGAAGCATCCCTGCCAAGGAATCCGAAACAGGTCATCGCTGGCCATGCCGTGGTGATTGGCAGCAGCATTGCCGGATTGGCAGCAGCAAAAACGCTGGCCAACCATTTTGCCAAGGTGACAATGATTGAGCGGGATGCACCGAAGTTTGAGCTTGATTTCCGCAGCGGTGTGCCCCAGGCACGCCACGCCCATACGCTCATGCCACAGGGCCAGGACATCCTGGAGCGCCTATTCCCTGGATTGACAGATGAACTGATTGCCGGCGGGGCTGTGGCCGTGGACGTTACAAAGGAAGTTGCTTTTTACACCGCTGGCGCATGGCATACTCCGCAGCAGCGCGGCCAAAACTGCTCTGTTTCATCCAGTCGGCCCCTGCTAGAGTTTACCATTTACCAGCGAGTGACCCGCTTAGCCAACGTGAACGTTATGCGGGGTTATCGCGCTGTGGGGCTGGTTGCAGACGAGCCTGGCCAGCGTGTGGCTGGTGTGCGGCTTCGCCTGGGGCGGGGCACTGAATCACACGAAATGGTACAGACGGCCGATCTGGTCTTAGATGCCAGCGGTCGGCAGTCGCAGGCGCCCAAATGGCTGGCTTCCCTGGGCTTTATGCCCCCGGAAGAGTGGCGTATCAATGCTTTTGTTGGGTATGCTACCCGTATTTACAAGAAACCGGCCAACTTTGCTGAAAGCTGGAAGCGGCTGTATGTCAGGCCAACGCCGGCAGACGGTACGCGCGGCGGTATCTTGCTGCCTGAGGAAGACGGCCGTTGGGTTGTGACCCTCTTGGGCATTGCTGGCGATTACCCGCCAACAGACACAGATGGTTTTCTGGCCTTTGCCCGCAGCCTGCCCACGCAGCGATTCTACAACGCCATCAAAGATGCTGAACCGCTGACCGCGCCGTTTGGCTTTCGCCGTACAGAAAACCGCGTGCGACGCTATGACAAGCTGTCACGTTACCTGGAAGGGTTCCTCATCTGTGGCGATGCTGTTTGCGCTCTGAATCCAGTCTACGCCCAGGGAATGACTGCGGCCGTAATGGGCAGCGATGCCCTGGACAAGAGCCTGTACGCCTACAAAGATCGCCTGGCGGCGGGAGACGTAACGGGGCTGGCTGGTACTTTTCAAAGGCGGCTGCGAGACACAACGGATCGCCTATGGTCAATGTCCACGCGCAAGGATTGGGATTGGCCAATGACAGAAGTAACCGACGACGAAGATTTTCTGCCAATTTCATAAAACAACATAAATAGATGGAGGTTTTATCATGAATTTAATGAGTCGAGATGACCTGAAACTAAAATTGGATCGGGGGGATGATATAAAGTTGATCATGACCCTGGATCGGCGTGCTTATGAAAATATGCGCATCCCTGGTTCGCTGCACTTTCCGAATATTCTGGAAGGGCTAAATCAACTACATGTCGAGGACGAAGTTGTCGTTTACTGCTCGAATCCGCTGTGCGCGGTGAGCGTTCACGCGTATTATGTGTTGGCTCGTCACGGCTTTAAGCGTCTTTACCGGTATGCTGGCGGTCTGGCCGAGTGGCAAGATGCTGGTTATCCGCTGGAAGGTTTAATGATACAGTCGCAGGCGTTGTAAAAGCGTTCTTGCCGGCACAAATTGGATGGAGCGTGTGGAATGACACCCAAACAGATTCAACTCGTACAATGCACCTTTGAAATGCTGGTTCCTATTGCCGATACGGCAGTTGCCCTCTTCTACAACCGCATGTTTGAACTGGATCCATCTTTGCGGTCACTCTTTCCCACCCACATGGCCGGGCAGCGGCAAAAGTTGATCGATACATTGGCAACGGCCGTACGCGGCCTGGAAACACCAGATGAATTTCTCTTTATGCTGCGAGAATTAGGACGGCGTCACGTGGACTATGGCGTCAAGCCCGCCCACTATCAGACAATGAACGAAGCACTCATCTGGATGCTGGGGGAGGGATTGGGTAAGCAGTTTTCAGACGAAACGAAAGAAGCCTGGATGGAGATGTACCAGATATTGGCAAACGCCATGCAGGTTGATGACGTAACGGTTTATTAAACTTACGTATTGGAGAATAAAATGGACAGTATCAATTTACATACGTTGGCTGGATTTTTGTCAACGGCAATCTTTATCACCGGCACGGTGCCCATGCTGGTCAAAGCGGCTAAAACCCAAGACCTGAAAAGCTACAGCTTTTCCCATATCGCCCTATCAAACATGGGCAATCTGGTTCACTGGGTGTACGTCATACACCTTCCCTTTGGCCCAATCTGGTTTTTGCATGGATTTTATACGGTTGCGACCCTCTGTATGCTGGTTTGGTACCTGCAGTACGAAGGTGCCGCGGCCCTTGTTCGGTGGGCAAATGAACCTTTTGCCGCCAGAGTACTCTGCAACCTGCCGATTTTGGCAAAACGTCCCGTTATGCAGGCGTGCGCCTGCACGTAAGATTTGATTAAAAATGACAGCTTCGCACCCAGGCGGGAGGCGCATGACCCTGAGGTATGATGCGCCTCCCGTCTTTTTTGGGGAAATTTTTAACTCGGGTTCGCCGGTTTAAATATGTTTGGTGGGCCAGAAGGCACAACGGCCGTTATTCCTGCCAGCGTTTGCGTCGTCGCCCATCTCTGCGCCGCCGCCACAACGTCCGCCTGTAATTCTGCATGCAGCTCATCCACCAATTTCTGATTGCTGCTTTTGATGTTGGCCCGTACTTCTGGCCGATCAGCTAAAAAGAGCGCCAGGCCAAACGCCGCATCGACCCGCCCCTGCTGTGCCCACGCCTGGGCTAGGTACGCCAGGCTGGCCAATGCGTCTGGAACATTTTCCGTTTTCCAGGCGATGTCCAGGCCTTCGTTGAGTACGTTAACGGCCGTTTTTAAATCACCAATTTCAACGTAAGTATGCCCTAAACTGTTTAGAGTCGCTGCCAGCCAGCGCTGTTCGCCCAACTCTCGGGCCAGCGTAATGCCTTTTTTATGGTACGTCACCGAATCCTGGTAATTGCCCAGAATGCGCTGCACGCCGCCCAACGCATCGCTGGTGTGCATGATGCCTCGGCGGATGCCGCCTTGCTCCGCCACTGCCAGCGCCTCTCGGTAGAACTGCGCCGCTGGCTCATAATTCCCCTGGCGGAAGTGCGTAGTGCCCATATTATGCAGCAGCTGCTGGATGCCCGGCAAAAAGTCGGCCTGTCGGTGCAGCGCCAGCGACTGCTCGTAATAAGCCATGCCTGCATCGTAACGGCCGTCATCTACCTCCACGATTCCCAGCACCTTCAATGCGTCGGCATACTCGTACAGTTCATCCGTCTGCTCTAGAAGCGAAATGCTTTCTCGCGTTATTTCTTCAGCCAGCCTGCGTTCCCCGCGCAGCAAATGGCACTTACCTAAAACAGAGAGAGCCAGCGCCAGCTCATTTACGACCTGCGCGCGGCGCAGCCAGGCCAGAACTGGCGGCAGCAGCCGGTCCGCCGTCTCATAATCGCTGATGCCAAAGGAGAAAAAGGCAGCGCGCACCTGCATTCGGGCGAGCGCCAGCCCTTTGATCTGTGCCTTCTCATCGTCCGCGTCCGTCTCCCAGCCGGCCGCCTGCATCGTTTCCGCCGCTTCCAGAAAAAGATGTCGCGCGCTGTGCAGGGGACCTTCCAGGTAATAAAAATGCTTCAGCGTAGGGGCCATTTTTCCTAGCAAGTCGGCGGCAAAATCGGCGCGCGCCGGGTCATCGACGTTTGTCAGCAGCCATCGCCAGGCGGCGTTCACGTTGTTCAGCTCCACGGTCAATTCATCCACGACCGCTTGATAATCGCGCTGCTGGATCCGCCGGTACCGCTGCTGGACAAAGTTGGCAAAATAAGCGGCGTGGGCGTCGGCAACGGCCGTTCCCTCAGCCACAGAGAGTCGTTCGGCGGCGTATTGACGCGCGAGCTCGTGGAGTTCGTATCGCGCCGCACCGCCGCTTTGGCTTTCGGGCGTGGCACGCACCTGCACCAGCCCGCGATCCACCAGCCCGGCCAGCAAAAACGACGACACCTGAGACACCTTTTTTGCCGCTTCGACCATAAACCCACCCCGAAAGATAGACAGCCCCTGAAACGCCGCCTGCTCGGGGGCGCTGAGCAGCTCCCAGGTGTGGTCAAAAACAGCCCGCATACTGCGCTGACGCGCTGGCACATCTCGCATATTGGTGGCCAAAATATCCAGGCTTTGCTCGATTTCGGTGGCGATTTGGGTCAACGGGATGGCCCGCAGCCAGGTGGCGGCCAGCTTTAGCGCCAGCGGCGTGCCTGCCGTAAGCTGGCAAATGCGGCGCACCTGGGGAGCGAGGTCCGGTGTCAGAACGAAATCTGGCTGCACCTGAACGGCCGTTTGCACAAATAACTGTGTCGCCTCAAAGCTGTCTATCTTGCTTACCTGGTCACGGGCATAGGCCAGACCTTCCAGCGGCAGCTGCCATTCCGCCGCCAGCTGAAGCGCTTCGCGGCTGGTAAGCAGCAGCTTCACGCCTGGGCAGCCGTCCAAAACGGCCGTTACCAAACCCACAGCCGCATCCGACTGCATCGAGTCTTCCAATAGCTGTTCAAAATTGTCTAGCAGCAGCAGCAACTCCTTTTGCGCCAATAAATGAACGATTTGTCGCTGCGGGCTGCTGCTGCCGATCAGCGATAAATTCAGCACATCGGCAATAGCCGTGGGAACGGCGTCGGCCGTGGAAACCCCCACCAACGAAACAAAAAATACCCCGTGTCGGAACGGCCGTTCTGCCACCCCACTCACCTGCCGGGCTGCCTCCAGTGCCAGACGCGACTTCCCCATGCCGCCCAACCCCACGACCGTCACCAGTCGGCAGTCGGGAGTTGTCAGCATCTTCTGCAGCTGCGCCAGCTCCGTTTCCCGACCAAAAAATGGGGTCTGTTCTGCGGGCAAATTAGACGGAATCAGCGACTCGATGCTGGCATGCAGCCCTGCCAGCTTTTCCAGCACCAGCGCAGCGGCGTCTTGCCAATCTGGTCGTTGGGCCACAGCCGCCTGCACCGCTGCCGGGGAAAGATGGGCGGTTGTTTTTGCCAGCAGTTCAGCCGCCTGTTGTCGCGTCGCAGCTGTCGCTGCCGTGTGGGTTTGGGCCAGCGATAACAGCGTGACGGCCGTTTCCATATCACCCTCTGGCAGCAGCATCTCAGCCAGGCCCACGAACAGATCCAGCGCCAGCGGCGCCAGCCCATACTGCCGCGCCCATTCCAGTGCCTGTTGGTAATATCGCTGTGCCTCAATCCGACGCGCCGAATCGCCCGTCAGGATAATATGACCTAGGTAACGGTAAGTCAGGGCCATTTCTGGCTCATTGCCAATATCTTGCCAGATGGCCAGCGCTTCCAACTGAGCCTGTTCTGCCTGCACATACTGCCCCTGATCAAATGCCAGATGGCCTAACCCGCTAAGGCAGTGAGCCACATTGGGCAATATGCCCAGCGCTTTGGACATTGCCAGGCTGTCTCGATAGGCACGTTCGGCTGCTGACCTGTTGTGCTGAAGGCGGTAGGCGGTTCCCAAAGCGGACAACGCCGTCCCTTCATGGCTGCGGCTTCTATTTTGCTGGATCGACAGGCTTTCCTGCAGCGTTTGAACGGCCTGATCGTAGTCGCCCTGCACGGTAGCCAAACGCCCCAACTCTATCAAGATAGCGGCCTGGCTTAGTTTGTCAGCCATTTCCTGGCTTATTTGCAAGGCTTCATCCAGCAGCTGGCCCGCCTGCACCGTTTCGCCGCGCATTGTGGCAATAATGCCCAGGTTCAGGATGGCGTAGGTGCGAATACGACGCTCGCCGATTTCCTGGCAGGTGGCCAGGCACGCTTGCAGGTGATGCTCTGCTTCTGGTATCTGCCCCAGATGCAGGGCGGCTGCACCCAACAAACGCAGGCAGCCTGCTTGCGTCCATTTGTCTTGTGTGTGTGGGTAGAGCGCCAGGCTTTCCTGGGCAGCCTGTTGGGCATCCTCATAACGGCCGTGTGTCACGTAAGAAAATGCCAGCCAGGCCAGGGCAAACGCCTCTTTCGTTTTGTCGGTTACGGAGGCCTGCCGCAGCAGGGCAAGACCGCGCTGCATCAGGCCTTGCCCTGGCTCGAACCAGCCGCGCCGCGCCAGCAGGCTGCCTTGCCCGGCCAGCAGGAAACCAACCAATGTTTCGCTGCCAGAGGGAACGGCCGTTTCTCCATTTTGATCATTTGTCCACGCCGTCACCGCCTCGCCAAAGGCCGTTTCCCCTTCGTGCAGCACACCGCGAAACTCACTAAACAGCCAGAAGGCGGTGATGGCTGGCTCCAGGTCGGCTTCGTTTTGATCGGTCAGCGCCTGACGCCAGGCCAGGCGTATGTTATCAATTTCGGCGGCAATTTCGGCCAGAACGGCCGTTTGTCCGTCACCCTTAATCGCCTCTGTCCGGTCCGTCAGAAAGTGAAGGTAGTAGGCGCTGTGGCGCTGCTGCACGGCCTGGAACGTCTCGGGGTTTGCTTGCAGCTCGGTGAGGGCAAATTGTCGGATGAGCTCGTGCATTTCGTAACGGCCGCGGCGGTCTCGCCGCAGCAAAGAGCGCTCTACCAGCAGTGAAAGCTGGGGAAGCGCCGCCCCCGCAACCTGCTCCGCTGCCTCACGCAGGCAGCCGCCGCGAAAAATGGCCAGCTTGCTACAAATTGCTCGCTCAGCTGCGGCTAGTTTTTGCCAGCTTTGTTCAAAAATGACGCGCAAGCTGCGGTGGCGGTCTGGCACACTGCCAGATGTTGTCGTCAGAAAATCAAGATTGCGGGCAATCTCTTCAGCAATTTCCGGGCAGGTCATCGTGCGTATCCACGGCGCTGCCAGCTCCAAACCGAGCGGCATTCCGTCTACCAGCTTGCAGATGCGCAAAATGGCGGGCGCGTCAGCGGGGGTAAGGCTAAAGGCAGCATCGGCACGCTGCGCCCGCTGGACAAAAAGCTGTACGGCGGCATACGCTTCAACTTTTTCTGGCTTAGGTTCTTCCTGCTGGCGAGGATAGGGCAGGCCAGCCATTTCGTAGTTCCACTCTTCCGGCAGGTTGAGCCGCTCGCGGGAGGTGACCAGCAGCTTAACCTCCTCGGTCAGCGCCAAAATTTCAGACAGCAGGTCGGCACCTGCATACAGGTGTTCAAAATTATCCAGCAGCAGCAGTATTTTTCTTTGCCGCAGATAGTGCAGCAGCTGCATTTTGGGCTTGGCAGCGCCAGAGAATTGCAGCCCGATGGTGGCCGCAATGGTTGAGATGAGATGGGCCGGTTCGCTGACGGGAGCCAGCGAGATGAAAAAGGCGCCGTTGGGGAAGTTGGGCAGGAGCTGCTGGGCCGCTTCTGCTGCCAGACGTGTCTTGCCGATGCCGCCGGTGCCAACCAGGGTAAGCAGGCGGCAGGTGGGGTCCTTGGCCAGGAGCTGGCGAATACGGGCCAGCTCTTCTTCGCGGCCAATGAATGGGGTTGGTGGCAGGGTGAGGTTGTGGGGCGCTGCTGGCACGGCGGCGGGTGAGGTTAGCTCATCGACGGGCAATGGCGATGGCAGCGGACTGATCTGCTTGCCACTGCGAATCGCTTCCAGTGTGGCGGCAACCTGTCTCATGCTGGGAATACGCTGGGCGGGATTTTTGGCCATCATTTGCTGCAGCAAGTTTATCAATGCCAGTGGCAGATCAGGGCGCAGCTTGTGCAGGTCTGGCAGCGGATCGTTGAGGATGCTAACTAGAATGGCGGCTATCTGCTCACCGAAAAACGGCCGTTGCCCCGTAATCATCTCAAACAGCATCACCCCCAGCGACCAGATATCGCTGCGAGCGTCTGGCTCGATACCCTGCAGCGCTTCCGGGCTCATGTATGCTGGACTGCCCAGGAAGGCACCGCCCGGTGTCAGGCGAAACTCTTCGCGCAGCAGCCGTGCCGTGCCAAAGTCGGTCAGACGGGGCGTGCCATCGGTGGCCAGCAGTACGTTGTCTGGCTTGATGTCACGGTGGATGATGCCCAGGTGGTGGGCGCGGCTGAGGGCGTCGGCCAGTTCCAGGCCAGTGGTCAATACCTCATCAAGCGGCAGGTGGCCCTGCTGTTCCAGCCGCTGGCGCAGGCTGCCACCGCGCACATATTCCATGACGATGCTGCGTTTGCCCTCTTTTTCAAAGGTGGTGAGCATTCGGACGATATTTGGGTGCTTGAGCTGGCGCAGCATTTCGCTCTCTTGCGTAAAACGGTTCACAAACATCGGGTCCTGAGCAACGATCTCTTGTTTAAGCTGCTTGATAACCACGGGTTTGTTTGTCAGCTTATCACGCCCGAGAAAAAGCTGACCATGACCCCCGCTGGTTAACGGCCGTTTCTGAACATAGCGGCTGGCGGGGGTGAGGACAGCGCCAGGGGGTGGCACGACTCTGGGTTGCCTGCTGATTGTTTGTGGATTTTTGGCCTGGGGGGCATGCTGTCTGGATTTGATGGCTTCATAAAGGGCTGTGGTTTCTTCTTCCGGTTCGACGCCCAGCTCTTCCTCTAAGAGGCGGACGCATTCCTGGTATTGGCGCAGTGCAGCTGCCTGTTGGCCATGCCAGGCGTAGAGCTGCATCAGTTCCCGGTGCGCGGGTTCGTGGAGTGAATCTAGTGATAACCAACCACGGGCATACTCAATGCTTTGCGTGAATTCCTTTTGGGACGTGTGCCACTGCATCAAAATTTGCAGCATTTCAGACAGCGCCTGGCGCAGCCCTTCGGCCTCAAAGAAAAGCCATTCATCAAATTCCTGGCACTCTGGCAGGCTGAAACCTGCCAGGAAGTCAGCGGTATATAACGCTGAAGCAGCCGTTAGCTGCGTCAGGCAGTGGGGGCAAAGTTCGGGAGGGGAGTGATCATGGGTACGGACTGCCGCCAGAGCAGCGCGGAATTCTGCCACATCCAGCCAGCAGTTGAAATCTGCAGCGAGGGCGATCTGGCTGCGGTCTACAGTGAGGGCGTCGTCTCCCAGGATGCGGCGCAGGCGAGACAGATCGCGGCGGAGGTTAGCCCGTGCGCCAGACTGATCGTGATCAGGCCAAAGTAGGGCAGCCAGCGTGTCCCGGCTTTGTGGCTGGTCTGTTACGGCCAAGTAAGCAAGCAAGGCAACAACTTTGCGACGAGGAATGGCGATGATTTTGTCGTTTTGCTCGATACGAGGCGCACCAAAGAGGAAAATGCGCAAGGGGTGCATAACAAATTTTACCTCTTACCAGAAAAAAGAGACAAATTTTAACTTTTCGGTAGCTACTCAGCCAGATTGGGCCAATTTCCTCTGGTAATGGGGGCAGTGGCGGCCACAAATTGGCCCAATCTCCAGAGAGGCTTAGTAATTACACTTTTCGCGGGATTGTCCTCAACCCACCCTAACTTTTGGCAGTTAAGGAAAAGGCAAAAGGGGGTGGCTTCTGCCTACCCGTGGCAGATGTGACCCCCTGTTATTTCTTTAAAATGAACCATATCTGTTTAGGGACGGTTTGAGGGACGGGGAAGGGGGCGGTACTGGAACGGCCGTTTTATATCATGCCCACCATTCAGATAAAAACCGGCAGCGTAAATGAATGACGGTGCCCTGACACAAAAAGGAATACGAACATGGTGAAATTCTACGAAATGGAAACTTATGTACAGGATTATTCAAAAATGAGATTGCAGGAAGCAGAAACGCAGCGGATGTTGCAGCAGGCAGATTGCCAGAAGGTCCGTCGAACAAAATTCAATCTGGTTGAAATGGCCAGAAAGCTGATCGGCTCCAAAAACCAACGGCCAGTCTGGCATGAATGTGCTGGGGCAGCATGAAGCAATTTCAGGCTTTTTTGAAATTTAGCAGTTTAACGTAAGTTTTGTGCAATTGGCGGCGAAATCGCAAAAAATCGCCAAAAATAAAAGTCGAACTTTAACAATCTGCTCAAATGTGACAGTCTCATAGCGATTCTTAACAACGAGGTCGCCATGAGAAATACACAAACATCACCTGATTCATCTGAAAAGCTGACGCAACATGCCATGTTAATTGTTTGGGGTTTGTACGCCCAACAAATTGGATTGGTAAAAGCCATCGAACAAGTCCAACTGCGCCAAAAGACACGCACGCACCAACCCCAAACAAAAGTGCTGGAATTCTTGGTCGCCATCTTAGCCGGGTTGCCCCATTTGAAAGACATCAGCCGGTCAGCGCATCCATTAGACCAAGACCCCATAACGGCTGAAGCGTGGGGACAACCTGCCTGGGCCGACTACAGCGGGGTGAGCCGCACGCTGAAACATCTCAATGATGAGGAAGTCGCCGCACTCATCACCGTCTTGAACGATGTTGGCCAGCCATTTATTGACCAGGAAGTTGAGCGTGCCCTGGAGAGAAACGGCGAGTTGGTCTACGATGCCGACCTCACTGGCCGACCGGTATCCAGTACCAGTAGGAGTTATCCCGATGCCGCCTTTGGCCACATGGGGGACACGATTAGTCTGGGGTATCAGGCAGCGTTGGTTAGTCTACACAGCCCCACCTTTGGTCGCCTCTGGCTAGCCAATCAACTCCATCCGGGCGATACGGTTAGCATGACCGAGGCGCAAGCACTGGTCATCGCTGCTGAAAATAGAACGGGACGACGGCCAAGACGACGAACCGAGTTGCTGGCTTCCCGTTTGGCGCAAGCCAAAGCAGCGGGGGAAGCGGTTCATCTGAAATTTGACCGCAGTTTCGATAAACATCGGGACGCTGAAGCGACTGTCAGAGATACAGCCAGACTGTTACGTGAATGGGAACATATGGTCAGAATCTTGACGGCCGATTACGAGCGGCAAAATCGCCAGCCGACATCTCATTGCCAGCTTACACGAGCCAAACGGAAGGCAGCCACCTACAGCAAGCGTTTGCCGCGTTGCCAAGAAACATTGAGTGTAGCTGAAAGACGTTTAGCTCGATATGAAGCGCAATATGATGAAGCCAAGGCATTGGTTGACCGTTTAGAGACACATTACCAGCAACTTGTGGCTGACAATGCCGCGAATCCCAACCCGATTCGGGCTACTTTTCGGCTTGATGGCGGCTTCGCCAGTCGAGAAAACATCTACTGGTTGATTGAGATGGGCTATGACATCTACACACGCGGTCGCAGCACAACCGTGCGTGACGCTTTGAGCGACGCGGTGACGCTAGAGACAAACTGGGTACGAGTCGGCGGTAATGCTGCTTTGACAGCTTGGGCAAACACAACGGTCGATGATTATTTTACTTACCCACTGGATGTCGCTTTGGCAAACTACCAGACTGGTAACTCGATTCGTCGGGCCGTCTTGCTACATTATGGTCAGACAGATGTCACCACGGATTTGGATGGTTGGTTTCATATGTATAACGGCCGTCAAATCATCGAAGCGGGCATCAAAGAGGGCAAAAATGTCTTTCAGATGCATCATCTCAAAGTGCGTTCGCTACAAGTATTGCTTTTACAAGAACATATGGCTTGTTTTGCGGCCAACTTTGTCCGCTTTGCCGCACAGTGGTTGGTGGCGGAGTCGCAACCAGCCATGATGCCAACTAAATCCGTCAAACAGATGGTTCAAGTTGGCGCTCATACCTCGGCTTGGGTATGCCGCCAGGGTGATGTTTGGTTGTTAAGGTTCACTGAGCAGAGTTGTTATGCAGGGCAGTCCCTGCGAATTGGCCGAGGTGTTATTCAATTACCTCTGCCGCTTTTTAAAGACGTTCATTTTTCGCATTTTTGAGCCATTTTGGCTCTGGTTGCACAAAACTTACGTTAACGAACCGTGAAACGTGGTGCCTTTGATTACGTTTCACGGTCTACCCAATTTTTAGAGGGTTGCGATGAAAAACAACAAGAAATTATTTTTCTTATTTCTGGGTAATTTTACGATTGTCCTTGCCGGGATGGGTTTGTTTCCGGTGTTACCGCTGTATGCGGCGCAGTTTGGGGCCACGCGCACGGAGGCCGGGCTGTATCTGACGATTATTTATATCGCCATTACGGTTGGTTCGTTTGTGCCGGGCTGGCTGGCCGACAGGGTACAGCCGCGACTATTGTTCATGGCTGCCGGTACGGCTGGCATCCCGATTCTGGTGCTAATGGGTCAGGTGCAGACTTTTTGGCAGTTGGTGCTGCTAACGGCCGTTGCCTGGTTTTGTGGTGGCGTGGGGCTGGCCCTGCTCTCTGTCTTTACCGGGATGGTGGCAGACAAGGATAAGCGGGGCAAGTCGTTTAGCCTGATGGCCCTGGCGACGCCGCTCGGGGCGCTGATGGGCGGGGCGATGGTTTCCTGGCTGTTGGGTCGCCATGATTTTACAGTGCTGTTTTGGGTATATGGCGCAACCTGGATTGTGATGCCGCTCATTGGTGTATTGGCGCTGCCCAGGCAAACGAACAGTCGCGCCGCTTCGGCGTCTGGGGGCAGCAAGCCGCTGCCGCTGCCGCTGGGACGGACGTTTTATCTGTTGACGTTTATCTCGCTGCTGGCGGCAACGGCCACGAACATCGGCCGTTTTGGGACGACGGTTTCCATGCAGCTGCTGGACTTTTCGGCCGGGGCGGTGGCCAGTACGGCGACCGTGAGCGGGCTGGTGGCGATTCCACTGACCTTCTTCATTGGTGGGCTGTCTGACCGGCTGGGGCGGAAGCAGTTCCTGGCGTTGGGTTATGCGCTGTCGGCGGTGGGGGTACTGCTGCTGATTACGGCCGTTGATCTGTGGCACTTCTGGCTGGCAGCAACGCTGCTGCTGGTTTCCCGCAGCGCCAGCGATACGGTATCGTCCGCATTGGCTACCGATTTGCTGGAGCCAGCGGCGCTGGCCCGTGGGCTGCCTTTGCTAAACGGCCTGACACGAGCCGGCGGCATTATCAGCTTTGTGGGTGCTGGCGTGGCCATGGACTATTTGGGCGTGACAAGACTGTATGGCTTTACGGCCGTTCTGGCCCTGGTGGCCACTAGTCAACTCTTTTTGCTGCGTCGCTTTTCGGCCGCGCCTAACTTTTGGCCGCTGCACAACAGGCAAAAGAGGGCTGCTGTCGCCCAACCTGGGGCAGATGTACACCCTTATTAATTAGACAATATCGGAAATAAGAATTGATCCACAGATTAACGCAGATTTCGCAGATTTTTTGCTTTTAATCTGCGTGCGCCATTTTCTGCAACTTATCATGTATTGGTAATTTTGGAGGTTACATCATGAAAACTATTAATATTCATACGACACGCTTCCGCACTAGCCTGCTGGTTTTGCTGGTTGGTTTGCTTCTGATTGGCTGTACCGTTGGCGGTGCGGAACCAACTCTGCCGCCTACCCTTGTGGTGCTGCCGCAAAACACGCCGACCGTTGAGGCAACCGTTCCCGTGGCCGAAAGCAGCCCGACAGCGGAAACCGCTGTGCCTGCTGAAACGGCCGTTCCCACCACCCAACCCGCCGCCACGTCACCGGCTCCGGCGCAGCCCGTGGTCATTGTGCCTACCGAGGTGGAACGGATTGTGGCGCTGGCAAATCTGAACGTGCGCAGCGGCCCTGGGTTGGGCTTCACGGTAGTTGATTGGTTGACGGAGGGAGAAACGGCCGTTGTTACCGGCGTTTCTGAGGATTCCGGCTGGTGGCGCATTCTTTGCCCAGAAGCCAGGCCCGGCATTAGCTGCTACGTCTCTGCCGCCGGGCAGTTCACCCAGCCGCTGATGGCAGATGGCGCACAGCCGCAGCGCATTCAGTTTGCCCCTGGCGCTACATCTGCCACCGTGCAGGTACAGATGCCCCGCCAGGCGCAAACGTGGTTTGTGCTGTGGGCCGCTGCCGACCAGACAATGGCCATCAATGTAGCGGCAGAAAACAACAGCGTGCTGTTTCATCTGCAAGGTAAGCAGGATGGGGTTGATTACAAACATTTGCTCGACGGCAACTCGTTCTGGCAGGGCAAGCTGCCGGTCTCGCAAGATTATCTGCTGACGCTGGATAATCTCAGCGAGGCGACCAGCGTTATTATCGACGTTTCCATCGTGAATAATCCGCCGACAGACACGCCTGGCGGCCCGCTGCACCCGGTTGTGGATGGTGCAACGGGCTACCTGCTGGGTGGCTGGTACAACAATCGTTGGGTAAACGCCTCTGAGTATGCCGGACTGATTACTGATGCGGAACGGCCGTATGTCTTTTACGGGCTAAGCGGGGAAGTCGGCGTCATTACCGGCCAACCTCCCGTTTCTGGCGGCATCTGCCCACAGCCGATTGTGCCATTGGCTTCGCCCATGCCGGGCAGCATTGGCCTGATTGGACGCTGGAACGCCACACCGCGCCTGCCGCAAGACGTGCCGGTGGGCACAGAAGTTTACCGGCAGGTGGTAGCCGAAGCGCTGCAAGGGGCTGGTCTGGCCGAGCCAGAAGTCTCCATTGACCGCATCCTGCGGTTTGATCTGGAGGGCGATGGCACCGAAGAGGTGTTGATTGTGGCTTCGCGGCTGACGGCGGGCATTGGCCAGCCGCCGGTGGCTGCGGGTGATTACGCCACCGTGCTGCTGCGCAAAATCATTGGCAGTGATGTGGTGACGGTGCCGCTGCACCTGGATGTTTATCAAGTGGGTTCGGATCTGGCCTTTCCGCTGCGTTATGAGGTGTTGGCAGTGGCCGATCTGAATGGCGACGGCCGTTTGGAAATTGTTGTGGCGGCAGACCGGTACGAGGGCCGCCAGGTGGCCGTTTTTGAAAGCTACGGCGCGACGTCTCAGGTGATGTTGCAGGCTGGCTGCACACAGTAGCAGCAGGCCACAAAGAAGACGCATGGCTCCATGTCTGTCCTGCGACAGGGCCGTGCGTCTTCTTTTTCTTGCTTGAGGCTTTGTCCAGTCGTTTGTTAGGGGGATGCGGTACGGCCGTTTCCTCAACAAAAATCGCAAAGTTTGCTTGACACACCTACCCGATTTGTTATAATCCCGCTCGCTGCCTTCCTCAGTAGCTCAATGGCAGAGCATGCGGCTGTTAACCGCAGGGTTGTTGGTTCGAGTCCAACCTGAGGAGCTAAAAAACGACAGGTCATTGGCCTGTCGTTTTTGTTTTGTGGTGCCTGGCACGGGCCGCCAAAAGTTGGCTAGCTGGAGCCGTCTGGCTCGTGCCAGGCACCGGAACTATCCCCCACTAAAATTGAATAAACCCACATTCTCAAGTACACTTCACCACCAGATTTTCCACTGTTTAACAATAAATTGGGACCGCTTTGCAGGCTGCTTACGCGCTGCAGGACGGCCTTGTGAAAGGAGTTTTTAATGAGCTACAAACCAGTCGCCCTCATCATTTTAGATGGGTGGGGGATTCGTGAAATGGAGCATGGTAACGCCGTGATGCAGGCGCGTACGCCCAACTACCAGAGCTGGCTGCACAGCCGGGAACGCGCCATTTTGGATGCATCTGGCTACGCCGTGGGCTTGCCCGATGGGCAGATGGGCAATTCAGAAGTTGGCCATCTCAACCTGGGTGCAGGCCGCGTTGTTTACCAGGATTTAACCCGCATTAACCTGGCCATTCAGGAAGAGCGCTTTGCGGAACAGTCGGCGCTGCGCGATGCCGTGGCCCATGTCAAAGCCAATCACGGCAAGCTGCACCTGATTGGTCTTCTGGGGGATGGGGGCGTTCACAGCCACCACGACCACCTGTATGCCTTGCTGAAGCTGGCGGAAGAGTCGGGCATTGCTCCCATTGTGCATGTCATTACCGATGGCCGGGACACGCCGCCGCAAAGCGGACGGCCGTTTATCCAAAAGCTCGAACACTATCTGGCCAACCATCCCGGCGTGATTGCGTCCGTAAGCGGCCGTTACTACACCATGGATCGAGATAAGCGGTGGGAGCGCACGGCGATGGGCTATAGAGTAATTGCCAATCATGAAGGATATGAGGACGCAACGGCCGTTTCGGCCCTGGCCGCCATAGAAAATTCGTATAGCAAAGGGGTAACAGACGAGTTTATCCTGCCCGTGGCTATCGACGTGGGTGACCGGGACGTAACCGTCGCGCCCGGTGACTGCCTGATCTTCTACAACTTTCGCGCCGACCGGATGCGCCAGCCGGTGGAAATCTTCGCCCTGGCTGATTTTGCGGGTTTTGAACGGCCGTACATTCCCAATCTGCACCTGGTTACAATGACCAACTACGAAGAACGCTTCCCGGTGAACGTCGTTTTCCCCGACGTGGCGCTGACCAACGTGCTGGCCGAAGTGGTAAGCAAAGCGGGTTTGCAACAGTTCCACGCCGCCGAAACCGAGAAATATGCTCACGTCACCTACTTCTTCAACGGTGGCGATGAGATCGCGTTCCCCGGTGAAACGCGCCATTTGCAGCCGTCGCCCAAAGTGCCCACCTACGATCTCCAGCCGGAGATGAGTGCCTACGAACTTACCGAAGCAATTCTCCAGCGGCTAAAAGATCATGATGATGATTTCATCCTGGTCAATTTTGCCAACCCCGACATGGTGGGGCATACTGGCGTGCTGGAAGCGGCCGTTCGCGCTGTGGAAGCGGTGGATGAATGTGCCGGGCGTCTGGTGGAAGCGATTGTGCAAAAAGGCGGGGCGGCCCTGGTGACGGCCGATCATGGCAACTGCGAAATCATGGTCAACGAAAAAACCAATGATCCCCACACCTACCACACCACCCAGCCCGTCGCCTTTTTTGTGCTGTGTAACGATTACGTTTGGCTCCGCCCTCGCGGCATTTTGGCCGATGTGGCCCCCACGGTGCTTCATCTGATGGGTGTCGAACAACCTCCCGAAATGACCGGCCGCAGCCTGGTTGATTAAAATTTCCACCGCAGAGTGCGCGGAGGACGCAGAGATTTTTTAATTTCTCCCTGTTCTCTGCGCTCTCCGCGGTTAATTCTTTTCGATTAAAATGTTGTCGATGAGACGGGTGCTGCCGAAGAAAACGGCCGTTGACAGCAAAACTCCTTCCTCTTCTACCACATCCAGCTCTTGCAGCGTCTGCGGGTCGGCGGCGCTGACGTAATCGAGACGGGCCTGGGGAACGGCCGTAATCATCCTCCGCATAAGCTCCCGCAGCGCCTCACCGGAACGTTCCCCGGTCTCGTAAGCTTCTTTTGCCGCGCTCAGCGCCCGAAAAAGCACCGGCGCTGCCTGCCGATTTTCTTCAGACAGTTTGGCGTTGCGCGAACTCATCGCCAGGCCGTCTGGCTCCCGCATCGTTGGGCCAACCACCATTTCCAGATTAAAGTTGAGATCGCGCACCAGCTGGCGCAGCACAATCGTTTGCTGGGCATCTTTTTGGCCAAAATAGGCCCGCGTCGGCTGCACGATGTTGAACAGCTTGGCCACCACTGTCGCCACCCCGGCAAAATGGGTGGGGCGGGATCTGCCTTCCAGCGGCTGCGTCACCTGGCTCAAAATAATGGTTGTTTGGAAGTCGGGTGGGTAGATGGTGGCGTCGCTGGGGGTGAAGACGAGATCGACCCCGGCGGCTTTCAGCAGGGCCAAATCCCCCTCAAGATTGCGCGGGTAGCTGCTTAAATCCTCGGTGGGGGCAAACTGGGTGGGATTGACGAAGATGGAAACGGCCGTTCTCTCATTTTCCGCCAGCGACAGCCGCACCAGCGACAAATGCCCCTCGTGTAAATATCCCATCGTCGGCACCAGGCCCCAGCTCAACGTGGGATCAGCCCAGCGCTGCCGCTGCACCTCCGCAATAGCTGATGTCACTATCATTTTTATCCCTCATCTAGTGGGCTGTCGGAAAAGTCTGTTTTCTTTTTAATGGGACACAGATGGACACAGATTTTGACCTAAAATTGAGTAAAATCTGTGTGCGCAACTTGCGCCCATCTGTGTCCTATTTTTCTTTCTCCGACAGGCTGCTAGCTGTGAAAATAGTTATCCGGCCAAAATGTCGTTGATTTCATCCACCTCTTCCGCCGAGAGCTGCCAGTCGGCGGCTTTGGCGTTTTGCTGCAAATGCTCAAGCCGCGTCAGCCCGGAGATGACGGAACAAACCTGCGGCTGGGCCAGAAGCCAGGCAATGGCCAGTTCCGCCATCGTGCGCTCGCGGGCTTCGGCCCAGGCGGTCATTTTTTCTACTTTGGTGTAGTTGGTATCCGTCATGTACTCCTGCACATACGTGCTCGATTCGCCCCGCGAACCAGCCGGAGCGCCTACATCGCGGCGGTATTTGCCGGTCAGAAAGCCGCCCGCCAGCGGAAAGTAGGGGATAAAGCCGATATTATCTGCCTGGCAGTACGGTATTACCTCTTTCTCCACCTCACGCTCCAGCATGTGGTAATGGGACTGCACCGTGACGAACTTCGCCCAGCCGCGCATTTCTGCCAGCAGGTTGGCCTGTGCCAGCTGCCAGGCAGCGTAGGCCGACGCGCCGATGTAGCGTACCTTGCCGCTGCTCACCAAATCATCCAGCGCTCGCATCGTTTCCTCAATGGGGGTGTGGGGGTCCCAGCGGTGCATCTGGTACAGGTCGATGTGGTCTGATTGCAGGCGACGCAGGCTGGCCTCCACGCCGTTCATGATGTGGTAGCGGGACGCGCCATAGTCGTTGGGAGCGTCGCCGACCTTGAAGTAAACCTTGGTGGCCAGGACAAATTTGTCCCAACGCCCCTTGAGCGCCTGACCCAGCATCGTTTCCGATTGGCCGCCGGTGTACACATCGGCCGTGTCGATGAAGTTGACGCCTAAATCCAGTGCGGCATCTAGCACGCTGTTTACTTCTGCCTGTTCTACCTTGTTGCCAAACCGGTTGGTGCCCATCCCGATAACCGAGACGCGCACGCCTGAATTGCCAAGTTGTCTGTATTCCATGTTTTTCTCCTGGTGTCATCTTGAATTGTGGGGACAGTCTTCGTTTAGTCCATGCCTCGTCATTCCTGCGAATGCGGGAATGACGGCTCGTTGTTGGTTGAAACAAAGACCATCCCCCAATTCAAGTTCAGTTCTCATGCTGAGTGGAGCGAGGCATGACAATTTCAGATAACTTGTCATGCTGAGATCCTCCGAAGCATCCCATCCGCTGGATATTGGGCAAGACACTGATTTTGCTAAAGCGCTTGCTATGGGTTCCTTGCGGGATTCTTCGCTTCGCTCAGAATGACAATTGCGGATTGTTTGCCAATCCCAAAGACTGTGATTAAAACGGAACCCGGTCGTCGCCGACGCGGCGGGTAAGGCGGCGTTCGTCGAGATGTTCCAGCAGGGCGATGGCGTATTTGCGGCTGGTGTCCAGCAGGTCGCGGGCCTCGGCGGCGTTGAGGCTGCCTTTGCTTTTGAGGTGGCCCATCAGCTTGTCGATAAGCCGATTGTAGCTGGCCTGATCATACACCACGTCGGCCGAAATGGGGCGCAGCTGGCCGAGATCGATCAGGGCAAAGTAGACGTCTTCGCCAACGGCCGTTTTGCACTCCTTCACGCTGGGAGAATTGATCCCCAACCGGCTAAACTCCCGCAGCAAGCCGTCAATATTGGCTTGTTGGGCGGGTGAAAAGCGCACCGCGTGGCCGGGGGCGTGAACCAGCGTGCCCGCTTCGGTGAGTAAATGGTCGGCGGCAGCCTGGGCCATGAGCGGGTTAAACACGGCCGCTTTCAACTTCAGCCGACTGCGCAGCTCCTCGCGGGAGATGCCCAGCCGCAATGGGTAATTTTGGTGGAAAGTGGCCATCAACTGGGTGAGCTGGCTCACCAACCCTTGCCAGCCCGCCTGGGAGATGAGCTGCTGTTCCAACCGCACCACCTGGCCGCTTTCTTCCAGTTCAGCCAGGGCGGATACGGCCGTTTCCGGGTCCAGCCCCACCGTTTTTAGCAGATTTTGCTCGGCTGTGGGTTCCAGCCGCCGCACCGTTTGCAGCAGCAGTTCCGCCGGTGTGCCCTGTGACAATGTTTTGAGCCGCTCAACTGTTTCCGGGCGGAAGCGACGATGGCGGCGGCCTGGCTGTGGGTCCAGCACCCGCCCGCCGCCAATGGTTTCGCCGGGAGACGGCCGTCTTAGAATAAAGCGATCCCCCCGCGTAACGGCCACCGGTTCAGACGTGGCCAGCTGCAGCCAGCCCGTTTGCCCCGGCTCGATCCGCTCGCTGCCCAGCAGCCGCACCCGCGCTTGCAGCTCCGCTGCGCCGACAAACAGCTTCACCGTGCTGTTGTGCTTTAGCGGCTTGGTAGCGTCTGGCAGGTGGCGGTACGCGGCATCGAACAAGATGGTGTGGCCAATGACGCCGGGTGCGGCGACGATGTGGCCTCGCGCCAGATCATCTTTGTCTAGCCCGGTGAGGTTGATGGCCACGCGGCTGCCGGGGCGGGCCACTTCCAGCTTTGTTTTGTGGGTTTGCAGGCCGCGAATGCGCCCCTTCAGGCCAGATGGCTGTATTTCGACGGTGTCGCCTAGGTGGAAACGGCCGTCTATCAACGTACCCGTCACCACGGTGCCAAAGCCAGAGAGGGTGAAAATGCGGTCGATGGGGAGCCGGGGACGGCCGTTGTCGGGTCGGGGGGGCGAGGCAACCAATTTTTGCCACAGCACCTGCTTCAGTTCGGCAATGCCCTTGCCAGTTTTGGCCGAAACGGGGATGATGGGGGCATCAGCCAGGGCGGTGCCTTGCAGCGCTTCGCCCACGTCCAGCGTTACCAACTCCAGCCAGTCTGGATCGTCAGCTACCAGATCAACTTTGGTGAGGGCAACCACGCCGCCGCGCACTTCCAGCAGGTCTAGAATAGCCAGATGTTCCCTGGTTTGGGGCATCACCCCTTCATCGGCAGCCACGACAAACAGGGCCACGTCGATGCCGCCCACGCCTGCCAGCATATTTTCGATAAAGTCTCGATGACCCGGCACGTCCACCACGCCGACTTCGTCCTGGCTGGTGTCGTCGCCCAATTGCAGCCAGGCAAAGCCCAGATCGATGGTCATTTCACGCGCTTTTTCTTCTGCTAAACGGTCGGGATCGATGCCGGTGAGGGCTTCTACAAGGGTGGATTTGCCGTGGTCTACATGCCCGGCGGTGCCGATTACATACATTTGGGAATACTTTGGGATTGGCCACAGAGAGCACAGAGGAAAAAGAGGTTTCTCTGTGCCCTCTGTGGCAAAAATTTAATCAAACTCTTCGCGCACGGGTACCAGCGCGGGCTGGCGTCGGCGGTTGGGATTTTGTTGAATCGCTTTTTCTACTTCTTCCAGCCAGAGGCGTGGGAACTGCTTGAGTGCGTCTGACTGAGCGGTTTGGACGCGCCAGAGCAGTTCTTTTTCCTGCTCCAGCTTGCCGATTTTGTCTTCGATCAGGTCGAGCATCTCGCGGATTTCTCGCTCGTGCCGATTGACGGTGTTCCAGCGCTGCTCGGCATCGACGCCCTGGCTTTTCCAGCGCTTGTCGTTTTCGTGGCGGAAGTCGTCCCAGCGGGACTGCATCCGGCTGGTTTCCACGCGCAAAATTTCGGATGCTTCGCGCTGCTGCTTTTCCAACTCTTCCTGCCAACCGCTGAGGGTTTGCACGGCCATTTGGGCTTCTTTGTACATATCGGAGAATTTGATGAACTCTTTGTTGAACCGCTCCATGCTGTCTTCTTGCTCTTCCAGCACGCGCCGCCACCCTTCCAGCCGCTGGTTGCGTTCGTACTCACCGATTTGGATTTGCTCCATCCAGTTTTTGGTGCTTTCTTGCACCTGGTTTTGCTTTTCGGTGATGCTTTGCAGGCTGGATTCCAGGCGGAGGATGGCGCTGTTGGAGGTATCGAGGCGGCTGTAGATGTGTTCCCAGCGCTTGTTGATTTCGACAACGGCCGTTTGCACTTCTGTAATGTTGCGATTGTTGTGCTTCTCTTTTTCTTCCAGAAAGGCGAAGTTGCTATCCCAGCTTTCCAGACGGTTTTTAAGATTGTCGGTCTGGGTTTTTTGCTGACCGATCAGATTAGCCAGACGGGTCTCTTCAGCGACGCGCAGCGCCATCTCATTTTGCAGCTTGGGCACAAAGCCGATTTCTTTACGCAGTTCCGCCATTTCGCGGGCGCTGCCTTCGTGTTCCACGCGCCGCAGCCGGTCCATTTCGGCTTCCGACTGGATGCGCCGCTGGTCGTACTGCTCAATCATCTGCACAATTTCATCTTTGAACTGCGCCAGCTGAATGTCGATTTTAGGGATACGGCCGAGTTGGGCCGTGGTGCTGGAAAGCTGCCGTTCCAAATCCTGGATGCGCTGCTCGCGCCCGGCAATTTCCCGTTCTTGCAGGGTGAGTTTTTGCTCCAGCTCCGTTACTTTGCGCGTTTGCTTGCGCCGTTCCTCGTCGAGCCAGTCGAGCCGACCTTGTAAATCTTTAATCGCCTGCTCGGTTGCGGCGGATGTGCCGTTGCTTGCCATAGCTGTTCTCCTGAACGGTTATTTATCTACAGAATGTGCAGATTAATCCGAAAGACCTTTTTGTCATTTTTTAGTTCATTATAACTTGGCAGGGGTGAGTGGGCGAGAGGTGAGGGCAAACGGTTTACTATCTTCTCAATATTCGAATCGTTGGAAAAGGGCCGATAAATAAATCGGCCCTTTTTTGAACTATTTTATTTCTCGTAGCCGTGCGGGTTGGCGACGTGCCACTTCCAGGCCATTTCGATAATCTGGCGTAGGTTGGGGTAGATAGGCGCCCAACTGAGTTCATGGTTGATCGTTTCGCTGCTGGCGATCAGAATGTCGGGGTCGCCTGCGCGGCGGGGGCCAATTTCGGCGGGGATGGGGTGCCCGGTGACGGCGCGGGCGGTGTCGATCACTTCTTTGACGCTAAAGCCACGGCCGTTTCCCAAATTATACTTGCGGCTGTGTCCCCCGTTCAAAATCTCGCGCATGGCCAAAATGTGGGCTTCGGCCAGATCGACCACATGGATGTAGTCGCGGACGCAGGTGCCGTCTGGCGTGTTGTAATCATCGCCGAAGATGGTGATTTTTTCGCGCTGGCCCAGCGCCACTTCCAGCACAAGCGGGATGAGGTGGGTTTCGGGGTCGTGATCTTCGCCCCGCGTTTCGGTGGCGCCACAGGCGTTGAAGTAGCGCAGACAGGTGTAGCGCATATCATAGAGACGATCCATCCAGTACAGATACCGCTCCAAAATGAATTTGGATTCGCCATATGGGCTGCCGGGCACGATTCGCTCATCTTCGTCGATGGGCATCCGTTCTGGGTCGTCGAACAGGTTGGCGGTAGAGGAGAGAATGAACCCTTTGACGTTGTGGGCAACGGCCGTTTCTATCAAATTCAGCCCGTTGATGATGTTATCCCGCAGGTACATGAACGGCTTTTCCACCGATTCGCCCACCAGCGTGTAGGAAGCAAAATGCATGATGCCGTCTGGCTTGTGCGTGGCGATGGCGGCTTCAACGGCCGTTTTGTCGGCCAGATCTCCCTGGATAAAGATCGCGTCGGGATGCACCGCGTCCCGGTGGCCCTGATAAAGATTGTCGAAAACGACCACTTCTTCGCCTGCTTGAATCAGGCGCTCGACGGTGATGCTGCCAATGTAGCCAGCGCCGCCTGTTACTAGAATTTTCATTGTGTTAATCTCCTTGTTTTAGTAATCAGTAATCGGTAGGTGGTAAGTGGTAAGCGGTAAGTGGTAATCAGTAGAGTGAGTCCACACTGAGAAAGTGTTTTAAAAGTTATGTAAACTTAACAAAAGGAGAAAAATTGGGCATCCTTGTAGGTTGTGAACGTAAGAAAACCTTACCCTACAGATTTAACGGATGCCCAGTGGCTCATTATAGAACCTTTAATCCCA
>JBGTCV010000072.1:0-14503 GCA_041748655.1 Promineifilaceae bacterium (SeqCode)
ACGCGGCCGGGTATTGGCCGTAACGGCCACAGCCCACGATCTGCCCTGTGCCCTTCAGCGTGCGTATCGCGGTGTGGAAAAGATCGCTTTTGCCGGAGCGCATTACCGTCGGGACATTGGTGGCGGTGTGCCACAGCCAAATCGGTTAAAATCTAACCATGACCTATCTCGTTCGCTTTCACCGGGGAAAACCGCATCTGGTATCCCATCACGTCCATAAAGTGAAAGGGGTCACCGGAGCGCTCTGCTCCCCTGTCCCAAAACCAGCGGATGGGGATGAGACACAAAATGGGCGCTGGGAGCTGCTGGAAAACCTGCCGCCTGGCGTTCGCGTGTGCCATATCTGCCAGAAGATCAAGCACAGGCTGGACAACCCCCTGCCTGTGCGGGTGCAGCGCGAACTGGAAAAATTAGCGCTTTGGGATGAGCAAGCTGCTGCGCTGCAACGGCAGAAGATGTTGGCATATTATAGACAGCGGCATTGAGCCTGCTGAAGTGTGCGCCTGAACCTACCGCTATTCACCCTATCAATTATACTGGCTAAGGTTGATTTCTGACATCATTCACTCTGGCAAAAATGTCAGTTTATGCCCTTCGCCAGTATAAACTACCTCTAAAATTATGTTTGTCACAGCAGGCGGAATGCGAATTGATTATTTGATCACTCATGCGGGCGAGGCCCGGGTGGAGATGGTGGGTGGCAACGGTCTGTATGCTGCCGTAGGGGCGGCACTCTGGGGGACGCCGGTTAGCCTGTGGGCACGGCTGGGCTGCAACTATCCGCAGGCGTGGCTCAATCAGCTGCCCACCCAAAGAATTAGCATTGAGGGGCTGGTGCGCCTGCCAACGCCGCAGGATCACCGCACTTTTTTTGCCTATCTGCCAGACGGCCGTCGCGACGACACCAACCCCGCCGAACATTTTGCCCGTATTGGCCAGCCCCTGCCCGCCGCGCTGCACGATTATCGTCACTCCACGCCCGGCCAGGACGATCCGCACAATTACGAACCACTGGCGCTGCGCCCGGAGGATTGGCCTGAGAATTGGCGGGGCGTAACGGCCGTTCACCTCTCCCCACTTGCCCTGGCCACCCACCTGCACGCACCGCCCCGGCTGCGCCAGTTGGGCATCGCCCAAATCACGCTCGACCCGGGCGAACGGTACATGATTCCAGCCCGCATGGCCCAAATCAAGCAAATTTTGCCGCAGATCGATGTGTTTTTGCCCAGCGCGATGGAAATTCGCTCACTGTTTGGCGATGAGGTAGATTTGGGCGAGGCGGCGCTTACGCTCACAAGCTGGGGCGCGCAGTGGGTGGTGGTAAAAAATGGGGCGGAGGGGGTGTTGTTGGTAAACGGCCGTTCCCGAACCGTCACCCATTTCCCAGCCTACCACCCCGCCAACGACCCCCGCATCAGCGACATCACCGGTGCGGGCGACAGCTTTTGTGGCGGTTTCATGGTCGGCCTGGCCAAAACCGGGGATGCCGCCCAGGCCGTTCAGTACGGCCTCGTTTCCGCCTCCCTGGTCATCGAAGGATACGGCGCACTCTACGCCCTCAGCCGCAAGGATGAAGCCCAAGCTCGGCTGGCACTGCTAAAAAATTAACCGCAGAGAGCGCGGAGGGCGCGGAGGGCGCTGAGTTCTTTTATCTTTCTCTGCGTTCTTTGCGCCCTTTGCGGTAAAAATTCACAGAGCGTTGGCGTAAAGTTATTTCAGGTGTGATTTTATGAAGGTGTGCACGTCTTCCAGGGTACGGCCGTATGGTACCGGCAGGTCAGCAGGCAGCGGATCTCCATTGAGCGACAGCCAGAAAGTTTGTATGCCCAAGCTGTGTGCGGGCAAAATGTCGGCTTCCCAATCGTTGCCCACCATGAGCACTTCTTCCGGAGCACAGCTAATTTTCTCCAAAATTTCGGCGTAGTAGGCAGGCTGCGGCTTGGCGGCGTGCATATTTTCGTAGGCCGTCACCAGAGCAAAATGATGCGCATCCACCGGCAGACCCGCCCAGGCCAGCCGCGCCTCAATCGCCACGCACGGGAACAGCGGGTTGGTGGCAATCACCACGTCCAGACCAGCATCCTGGCAATAACGGACCAGCTTGGCGGCAAACGGCCGTTTCTCCGTCGTCCCCTCCAGCTGATGAAACTGATTGCGGTAAAACTGGTCAAAAAACAGCTCCAATTCGGCCGTATCCAATCCCGTCCGCTGCTCAAAAAGCTGCCAAAATACGTCTCGATTGCTCAACGCCGGGTCCACATTTTGAACCATCGCCTCGGTGCAGGTCAGCAGCTCGTTCAGAAACGCCTCACGCGGCAAATAACGGGAAGCATGTTCGCCCAGTAAAGAAAAATAGCCGGGCAAGAAATTATCCATATTATTGCCCAACAAAGTATCGTCTAAATCAAAAAGGATCGCTTTTAACATACCCTCTCTTCGGAAAGTGGCGAGTCAGGAGTTCAGCAAGTGATAGGTGCCCCACCTTTTCACTTCTCACTCTTTTTATAAATTGTCAAACAGGTTTGGCAAACCCGGCTTCTCACCGGCGCATTGGGAGCAGCCTACATGCGGTTTGTCTACATCAACAAGATGCTTGCTGCAAAACGCCTTCACAGAGACCCGCCGATTCAAGCCCAAAAACCCTTTCTGGACGGTGGCTTCCAGCACCAGGTTTGGGTTGCTGTTGGCCAGCAAAATATCCGGCACGGGGCAGCTGGCGCAATCAGCGGGTCGCCACGCTTCTGAGCGGGGATTGGCCATAATGAGGCGGCATTCCTGGTCAGATTTTCCCCGATGAAAGTTTTGGTAATAAAAACGGCACTCTTTTCCGGCTGGTGTCTTCATAAAAACCATTCCATGCTCTTTGGGCCTCTGCGGTGAAGTCTTAAATCTGTCACATAATCATGCAATAAAAGTCACGGGCAATTATCGTTATTTCGGCCATTTGTTCAACTATGGTTGCCCTGCCAAACAGAATATACAAACAGTTCGCCAATTTCTTGACAAAGTTGCCCAATATAAGTTATACTATGTTACCGGTCACGTGACCGGTAACATAGTACGTTTGCAGGAGTTCTCATGGCTCGACCTTCCATCACTATTCGGGATGTTGCCGCAGAAGCAGGTGTCTCGCACCAGACGGTTTCTCGCGTCATTAATGACAATGAGCGCGTGACCCCGGAAACGCGGGCCAAAGTGGAAGCCGCCATCGAGAGCCTGGGCTACAGCCCCAGCGCCATCGCCCGCTCGATGGCCAAAGGGCGCACCGGTATCCTCGCCTGCATTGCCCCCAACCTGACAGATTACACCTTCGCCCGCATCATTCAGGGGGCAGAACAAGAAGCACGGCAGCATGGCTTCTTTTTGCTCTCTGCCTCCGCCCCAGACGAGGCGATCTTTACCGCCCTGGTTGAGCAGCTGGTGCCCAGCCGCCAGACGGAAGGGATCATGGTGATTAATCCGTACGCAGACGGCCGTTTCAACCACCTGCCCGAACAGTTTCCCATCGTCTTTGCCGGGGCACGTCCTCGCGAAGATGCGGTGAACTCGGTGGCTCTGGATGACGTGGCTGTGGGCGTCAGCGCCACCAACTTTTTGCTCCAGCAAGGGCATCGCCGCATCGCCACCATTACCGGGCGCATGGTAGAAGATTGCGCCCAGGATCGGTTGGCAGGCTACCAGCAGGCGCTGCAACAGGCAGGCATTTCCCAACAAGCCGGTTTTATTGCTGAAGGGGATTGGACCGCTGGCTCTGGCTTTAGCGCCCTGCACCAGCTGATGCAAAATGAGACGCTGCCAACGGCCATCTTTGTGCAAAATGATCAAATGGCGGCGGGAGTGCTGCGGGCTGCTGCCGAACTCAACCTGTCGGTGCCGGAACAGCTGTCGCTCATTGGCACGGATGACATTCCAATGGCGTCTTATTTATCGCCGCCGCTTACCACCTTGCGCCAGGATTTTGCCGAAATCGGCCGTTTGGCCGCTCAACTGCTCATCGATACCGTCACCAATCCAGCCAACCAACGACAACATTTAACGCTGCCGGCTACCTTGATTCCGCGTCATTCAACCATGTCGGTTTTGTAGGGATACAGCCGTTTTCCACCGCTGTACAGGTGCAACGCACTTGTCCTGATGCAAAAGGACAGCAAAACTTGCCAACGCAAGTGCGTCGCACCTCTGAGACTCAAATCTAATTTTTGAAGGAGGTGATGACCCCACCTAATCGCGAATAATCAAATTTTTTGTAAAAACGTTTCCCAATTTAAATAAACTAGAGGAGAGAGATTCAATGAACCTTAAACGATTTTGGCTTTTCCTGATTGCCCTGTTGGCAATGGCCCTGCTGGTAGCTTGTGGCGGCGGCGATGCAGCTGAACAACCGGCCGACACAACCACCGACACCACGGAAGCGGCTGACACCAGCGCAGAACCGGCCGACACGACAGAAGAAGTTATGGAAGAAGAGATGGCGGAAGTGACCCTGCGTTGGCGCACCCGTCCCGACAACCAGGCTGAAATTGACGTCTACCAATCCGTCAGCGATGACCTGGACGCCAGCCTGAGCAATATCACCCTGGTTTATGAACCGGGCGGCAGCGAAGGCTCCAGCTACCAGGACGTTCTGAAGACAGAACTGGCTGCTGGCACCGCACCCGACGTTTTCTGGATTCCCGGAACGGATGTGGCCGACTTTGCCACCCGTGGCCTGATTCTGGACATGCGTGACCTGGCTGACGCCACCGCTGGCTACAGCGATGCCGATTTCTACCCTGGCCCGATGTTCCATCTGACCTTCAACCCGGAAACCGGCAACACCGGTGAAGCGCTGTGGGGTCTGCCCCGTGATGTTTCTACCTTTGCCCTCTACCTGAACCTGGACCTGCTGGCCGAATCTGGCGCACCCGATCCCCGCGATCTGGCGGCAACCGGAGAATGGAACTGGGATACCTTTGTTCAGGTAGCGGCGGCTGTCGATGCCCTGGGCGACGACATTTTTGGCTACGGCCAGAATGCCTGGTGGGGTCCGTATGGTTACTGGATCAACGCCGCTGGCGGTAACTTCTTCAATGAAGATCGTACTGGCTGTGGGTTGGATACGCCCGAAGCGCTGGCTGGTTTGGAATTTGAGCAGCGCATCTACCAGGAGTTTGACGTGGCTGTGCCCTACGGCGAAGACAGTGAACCGCCGTTCCTGGCTGGCAAAGTTGGTATGTTCCAAAACGGCCGTTGGGCCACCCCTGGCGCTCGCGCCAGCGCCAACTTCAACTGGGACGTTGTCGAACTGCCGGATGGGCCTGCTGGTCCAAGCAACTGGCTCTTCTGGGGCGCTTATGTTGTAAATGCCAATACCGAAAATCCTGAAGCTGCCTGGCAGCTGGTGCAGGCCCTAACCACGGCTGATACCCAGGGGCAGGTTGCCGCACTGGGCGCCAACATCCCCAGCCGCGTCAGTGATGCCGCTCTGGATGCGTTCCTGACCTTCTCGCCGCCAGACAACAACCAGGCGTTCCTGAACGGCCTGGCTCGCAACCCGGCCACGGAAGGCCCGCTGTGGGCTGGCAACTGGCCAGAATTCGACGCTGTGATGGGCCCGGCCGTTACCTCTGTGCTGAACGGTGAGTTGAGCATCGACGATTACGCCGCTACCATCTGCGATACGGCAAACCGAACCTTTAACCGGTAAGTTTTTAACCCAAAGTGATGGCGTTGGCAGTTAGGACGTAGATTTAGTATCTGTCTAAAATCTGCTTGCTGAGATTGGTCCAATCTTAAAGATTGGACCAATCTGAAAAGCAGGTGACGCCATCACTTTTTTACCAGCAACCAACACCAGACCCTTAGCAACTTTTATCCATTTGGAGTTTCTCATGACAACAGCAACTGTTGATCCTCAAAAGGTACAAGCGCCAGAAGATCGGTCGGCTCTCTGGGTTCGGCTTGTGATGTTCTGGCACATATTTTTAACATTGGCGGGGCTGGCGGGCGCTATTTGGATGTGGCGGGATGCAGAAACGGCCGTCTTGCAAAAAATCATTACCGGCGTGCTGCTGCTGGGCATGGCGGGGTTGAGCGGTACGGCCGTTTACAACATCAACCAGCTCCGTTCACGTGGGCGCAACCTTTCTCTGGCCGTCAACTACCTGGGCTTTCTCTTTTTTCTGGTAAGCAGCATGCACCGGCTCAACTTTTTCCTTGGGCTGGATTCCCTGGCCAACACCTTTGCCCGTGGGCTGCCCTTTTTGCTGCTCGTTTTTGTGGGCTTCTGGGTCAGCGCCCAGACCGAACGGGCCGAAGGCAACCTGGCCCGGCAGCAGCAGATTCAGCAGATGGGGCGGGTGATTTCCCTTGTGGGCGGTCTTGGCTTTTTGTTGGCTGTGGGGCTGCTCAATGGGTTGGCTTCTTTGGGAGCAAATTTTGATGGCTGGGAAACGGCCGTAGCCGTCCTGGCCACAGCGCTCTTTGGCCTCATGGTCTGGGCTATGTGGCAGCGCCCCATCGCCGACGCCTTCCAGGCCACCAACGCCGACGCCGAAATGCTCAACGGCTACCTCTTCCTGTCGCCCAATTTGCTCGGCTTCTTGATCTTCTTTGCCGGGCCGCTGCTGCTCTCGCTCTACGTCAGCTTCACCGACTCCGACGCCTTCAGCACACCCACCTTCATCGGCCTGGCCAACTACGCCAAAATCTTTAACCTGGACATTGAACCATTGGCCAGCGCCACCCAGCGAGCCAACGAAGTATTGGACGTCACCCAATACGATGAGCTGACCCGCTTCACCATTTTTGACCGCAGCTATGTCATTGGCGCGGAGGACCAGCTGTTTTGGACCGCGCTGGGCAACACGCTCCGCTTTGTGCTGCTGGCTGTGCCGCTCAGCGTCATTCCAGCGCTGCTGCTGGCCAATTTGCTCAACAGCAAAATTCCAGGCATGCGCTTCTTCCGCGCCATTTACTTTTTGCCCAGCGTAGCGGCCGTTGTTGGTATTGCTTTGGTATGGCAGTGGCTGTACAACGCCACCATCGGCTACATCAACTATGGCATCACTTTAGTTGTGCAATTTTTCAACACCGTTGGCCTGCCATTGGCCGATCCACAAATTCGCTGGCTGTCTGAAAGCCGAACCGCCCTGCTGGCTGTCATCATCATGGCGGCGTGGCAGTGGACGGGGTTCAACACGGTGCTCTTTTTAGCCGGGTTGCAAAACATCCCCCGCGCCCTGTACGAAGCCGCTACCGTTGACGGTGCCTCCCCCCGGCAGCAGTTTTGGAAAGTAACCCTCCCCCTGCTGGGGCCAACCACCTTTTTTGTCGTCACCACCACCGTGATTCAGGCAATGCAGGTGTTTGAGCAGGTCTTTATCATCATGCCGGGGCAAAATCCGGCCGGGCCGGGAAACTCTACCCTTACCATTGTGCTGTACCTGTACCAAAAAGGGTTCCAGCGCTTTGAACAAGGATACGCCTCGGCCATTGCGTGGGTGCTCTTCCTGCTTATTTTTGGCGCGACGCTGTTCCAATTCCAGCGGCAGCGCACCAGCGGCAGTTCACACGAAGGTTGAGGTAAGGTGAAATTATGATTCGCTCTTATAAAACGATACAGGCATTTCGCAACGGGCTTATTTATCTACTGCTGACCGTGGTCGCTTTTTTTATGCTGTTCCCGTTCCTGTACATGATGACAACGTCGTTTAAGGAACCGAAAGACACGTTCCGCTCGCCGCCGCGCCTGCTGCCGCGTGAGGCACTCACCATTGAGCTGCCCGGCTATGATGCGCCGCTGCCGCTCTATTATGGGCAGGTGAACGGGGAGCAGCGTGAGCTGGCCCTGGTGGAAAGCAATATTCGCATTGGTATTTTTGCGGATCCGGCTAACCCGAACGTGACTGTGGAACGGCCGTTAACCGACGCAGAACCCAAAGGCGGCTTCACCAACACCGAAAAGGTCACCATTAATGGCGAAGAGCTGCCCGTCTACCTGGTCACCAGCAATGGACAGGTGCAAGAGCTGGCGCTCGTCAGCCAGACCGCCCTGGGTCGCTTCATCGATCCCAATGAGCCCAACGTACAGCTCCTGCAAAACGTACGGCTCAGCCAGCCCGTTGAGAAACTCACCGCTCGCCCAGAAAATTACAGCGACGTGGTGAGGCTGCAAAACATGGACCGCAGCCTGACCAACACCATTCTGGTCACGCTGTTGGTAGTGATCGGCACCCTCACAACCTCCATACTAGGCGGCTACGCTTTTGCCCGGCTCCATTTTCCCGGCCGCGATAACCTGTTTGTCCTCTACCTGGGCACCATCATGATTCCCTTTGTGGTGCTCGTTACGCCGATGTACCAGCTCATGGTGATGATTGGCTGGGTGGATAAAATCGCCTCGCTGGTCTTTCCCTGGATTTTCAGCGCCTACGGCACCTTCCTCATGCGCCAATTCTTCATCACCATTCCCAAAGAAATTGAAGAGGCCGCCCTGATTGACGGAGCCAACCGGCTGCAAATCTTGCTGCGCATTTTCTTGCCAGCCAGCACGCCCGCCCTGGCAACGCTCACCACCTTCACCTTTTTGTACTCCTGGAACAGCTTTTTCTGGCCGCTGGTTGTGATCAACACCGGCAACGTGAATAATCATGTTCTAACGCTCTCGCTCAACGTGCTGCGCGGGCGCGCTTCTGACAGCCCGAACCTGATTCTGGCGGGCGCGGCCATCGCCATCTTGCCCCCGATGATCATCTACATTTTGGGGCAGCGCTTCTTTGTGGAAAGCGCGACGAGCAGCGGGGTTAAGGGATAAGTAATGGTTAATAGACATCATTGAAATCAACGTTATGTCAAAAACAATCCGCAGATTTCGCAGATTAACGCAGATAAAAGGCAACAAATCTGCGAAATCTGCGTTAATCTGCGGATCAATTCTTATTTCCGATATCGTCTAATGGTTATTGGTTAATAGTTAATGATTGAGTACGACGCTTACATTTTTGATTTGGATGGGACGGTTTATTTGGGGGAGGCGCTGCTGCCCAACGCGGGGGAGACGATTGCCAGGCTGCGAGAAATGGGGAAGCGGACCGTTTTTTTGTCCAACAACCCCACGAAAACGCGGGAAGCGTACGCCCAAAAGCTGACCCAGCTGGGGCTGCCCACGCCGGACAGCGACGTCATCAACTCCTCCTACGTGATGGTAGACTTTTTGCAGCGGCGGATGCCGAGGGCCAACCTGTTTGTAGTGGGCGAGCAGTCGTTGTGTGATGAATTAACGGCCGTAGGCTTCACCCTCACCGACGAGGCCAGCCAGGTAGACGCCGTGATTGCCAGCTTCGACCGGACGTTTGATTATCGCAAGCTGCAAATCGCTTTTGATGCCATTCGCCACGGGGCGCGTTTTTTTGCCACCAATGCGGACCGGTACTGCCCGGTGCCCGGCGGCGGCGAACCAGACGCCGCAGCAATGATTGCCGCCATCGAAGCGTGTACCGACACCAAAATAGAGGCGGTCGTGGGCAAACCATCGGCCTACATGGCCGAAGCCATTCTGGGGCTGCTAAATCTGCCCGCCGAGCGCTGCATCATGACTGGTGACCGGCTGGAAACGGATGTGCTGATGGGGCTAAACGCAGGCATGGCAGGGGCGCTGACTTTGACCGGAGCCACGAGTGAAGAGATGGCGGCCCAATCTGCTATAATCCCCACCTACATTATTCACCATTTAGGCGAGTTGTTACCACAAACGTAAGGCGAAAAAGACCCCAAGGGTTTTCTCCGAAAAATCAACAGATACGATACCAAACCCTTGGGGTCTGGTCTACAAGCAGGAATTTTGTATGTCGAAACCATTTTTGTTAGGGGTGGATCAGGGCAGCAGCGGCAACCGGGCGCTGATTGTGGATGAAGCTGGCACGGTGCATGGCTATGCCTACCGGCCATTGGCCCGGCTGCATCCTCAGCCCGATTGGGTAGAGCAAAACCCGGATGAGGTTGCAGAAGGGGTGGCCGCCGTCATTACTGAGGCGATTGGGCAGGCGGGCTGCCATCCCGGCGAGATTGCGGCATGTGGCCTGACGTGCCAGCGGAACACGGAGTTTGTCTGGGATGGGCGCAACGGCCGTTCCCTCAGCAACGCCATCACCTGGCAAGATTTACGCACCCGTGGGCTGGTCAAAGAAGTGGAGAACTCCCCCTTTGCTGCCCAGGCCAAGCGAAGGCTGGGGTACGCTCCCGGCGCTTACATGACCGCCCTGCACCTGAAATGGCGTATGGAACACGAAACGGCCGTTCGCGAAGCCGCCAAATCGGGCCATTTGCGCATTGGTCAATCCGCCCTCTGGTTAATAACTGCGCTGGGGCAGGCCAATGGCCACAAAATGGACAGCTCCCTGGTGCAGGCAACCGGCCTGTATGATTTTCGCGCCCGGCAATATTGGCCCGAATGGCTGGAATGGCTGGGCGTGCCGCTGGACGCGCTGCCAGAAGCCACCCCAACCCTGCACGAGTTTGGCGAAATTAAAATTGAAGGGCCTGGGGGGGAAACGGCCGTAATCCCCGTCACCGCAATGATTGGCGACCAGCAGGCGGCTCTGTTTGGCCACGGCTGCCGCGTCCCCGGTGACGCCGAATCGACCCACGGCACGGCCGCCTACGTGAAGGTTTTCCTGGGCGACAACATCCCGTACCAGGAGCATATCAACGTCTACAACGCCTGGCATCTGGGCGACCGGCAAACCTACTGCCTGGAAGCGCCCACCACGGTCATCGGCGCGGCGATACGCTGGATGCGCGACAATGCCCGCTTTATTGATGATTACGAGGATGTGGAGCGGCTGGCAACGGCCGTTTCCGATTCCGGCGGCGTGATGTTTGTGCCCGCCTTTACCGGCCTGGACGCCCCGTACAACGATCCCAACGCCCGCGCCGCCCTGCTGGGAATGACCCTGGGCAGCACGCGCAGCCACATCGTGCGCGCTTTTTTGGAGGCGCTGGGCTACCAGCTTCGCGCCATCAAAGAGACAATTGCCCGCGACGCCGGCGTGACGATGGGGCAAATGCTGGTCGGCGGTGGCGTTTCGGCCAGCGACATCGCCTGCCAGATTCAGGCCGATATGCTCAACATTCCCATCCTGCGCCCCACCTTTACCGAGACGACGGCCTGGGCGGCGGCGCTGCTGGCGGGGCTGCAAGCCGGGGTCTGGGCCGATATGAACAGCCTGCCCCCCCTGCCCGGCACGCATCACCGCTTCGACCCCTGCCCCATTCCCCCGCGCGATTTGTTGGAGGGATACGGCCGTTGGCAGCAAGCGATCCGGCTTATCCAATCCTGGCAGTAGCCTTTCTCGTTCCCACGCTCTGCGTGGGAATGCCGGGCGCAGCGCTCTGCGCTGCAAAAGGGACGCCGGAGCGTCCCGAACTTCATTCCACGCTCCGCGTGGAACGAGGGGAAAAAATTATGAAGTTTGGTGTCTGTTACTACCCTGAACATTGGCCAGAAACCCGGTGGGCGGAAGATACCCGCCTGATGGGCGAACTGGGCCTGAAAATCATTCGCCTGGCGGAGTTTGCCTGGGCCAAAATGGAGCCAGAGCCGGGCGTCTACGACTGGGGCTGGCTGGATCGAGCCATCGACCTGTTTGCCGCTGCGGGCATGGAGGTAGTGCTAGGCACCCCCACCTGCACGCCACCCGCCTGGATCAGCCGCCTGCACCC
This sequence comes from Promineifilaceae bacterium (SeqCode), assembly GCA_041748655.1. Classification (GTDB taxonomy): domain Bacteria; phylum Chloroflexota; class Anaerolineae; order Promineifilales; family Promineifilaceae; genus Leptofilum. The sequence continues at coordinate 11,701 of JBGTCV010000072.1, forward strand.
GGAGATTTTGCGCGTGGATGGGAACGGCCGTTCCCGCAACCACGGCACCCGCCGCCACTACTGCCCCAACAGCCCCACCTACCGCGCCTTCAGCCGCCAAATCGTCACCGAAATGGCGAACCGATATGGGCAAGATGAACGGATCGTTGGCTGGCAAGTCGACAACGAGTTTGGCGGCGGCAAAACGGCCCGCTGCTACTGCCCAAATTGCGCCGATGAGTTTCAAAACTGGCTAAAAAATCGGTACGGCACGATCGATGCGCTCAATGAAGCGTGGGGCGCCATCTTCTGGTCACAAACCTACACAAACTGGTGGCAAATCCTGCCGCCCGGTGACGAGATTAACTACAAAAACCCCAGCCACGTCCTCGACTTTTACCGCTTCTCGTCCGACTCCACCGTGAGCTACCAGCAGGAGCAAATTGACCTGCTGCGCCAGCTCTCGCCGGGGCGGTTTGTCACCCACAACTTCATGGGGCTGTACCAGGATTTGGACCAGTTTGATCTGGCCGCGCCGCTCGACTTCATCACCTGGGACAACTACCCTACGGGCAACCCGGACCGCTGGCGGCAGCTTTTGTACCCGCCGGGCAGCGACACTCGCCAGAACGACCCCGTCTACGCCTACGATGTGGGCGAGCCGATGGTGCAAAGTATGTCTCATGCCTTGATGCGCGGCTTGAAGCAACGGCCGTTCTGGATCATGGAGCAGCAGTGCGGGCATATCAACTGGGGCGACGTCAATCCCGGCATTCGCCCCGGCACGCCCCGGCTGTGGGTGTGGCACGCCGTCGCCGAGGGGGCCGACCACATCATCTACTTCCGCTGGCGGGCCACGCTGCTGGCGCAGGAGCAGTACCATTCTGGCCTGCTGGGGCACGACGGCCGTCCTGACGTCGGCTTTGGCGATCAGCAAAGGCTGCTGGGCGAACTGGAGCAGCTCCGCCAGCTCAGCGCCGCGCCGCTGGACGCCCCCGTCGCCATCCTGTTCAGCTTCGACGATTTGTGGGCGCTTCAGCTCCAGCCCCACCGCCACGACTTCCACTACCTGCGCCACCTGTACGCCTTCTACCACGCCTGCCTGCGCCTGGGCATCGGCGTCGATCTGGTACCCGTCACGGCCGATCTCAGCCAGTACAAGCTACTCATCGCCCCGACGGCCCACCTGGCCGACGAGGCGCTGGCGCAGCGGCTGCACGATTACGCCAGCGGTGGCGGCACGCTGCTGCTGGGCGTACGCTCCGGCTTCAAAACGCCGTCCAACCGGGTCACCGACCAGCCGCTGCCCGGCGCACTGCGCGAGTTGGCGGGGGTGACGGTCACCAGCTGGCAGTCGCTGCCGCTGAGCCAATCGGTGCCATTTCGCAGCGAGATTGCCGGTTTTGCCGGGGCAGCGACTTACTGGATTGAGACGTTGGGGTTGGAAACGGCCGTGCCCTTAGCAACCTACGACATGGAAAGACCTCCGAGGTTTTCAAAAAACCTCGGAGGTCTAGAAGAACCAATTGCGTTGGCGGAAAACAGGGTTGAACAGGGCCGTGTCCTCACCCTCGGCTTCTACCCCACCCCGGCGCAGGCGCGCGCGCTGCTGCAACATCTGGCCAGCCAGCTCGCCATCCCCAGCCTGCCCGATTTGCCCGCTGGCGTCCTCGCCTACCAGCGCGGGGACGTGCGCCTGCTGCTCAACTTCACCGACGCGCCCCAAACCGTCACCTTGGGCACAAACAGCCACACCCTCCCGCCCCGCGACTTGCTTTTTTACCGCTGAGGACTCAGAGAGCGCGGAGTTTGATTCTAAAATTTTTAACCAGGTGTAGAAAGTGGCACGGCTGCGCATACCTCCGCCGAACCGGCCACAGCTTGCGAGGAAGACCTGGCCGCAACAAAGTTCCAGCTAAAGCAGAGGTGTATATGAGTGGTGATAATCAAACCCATAATTTCTTCGGTGTACGTAATATTGGGACTCGAATGACAGTAGGCTCTCTATAAGACTTTTTCAGCTGAGCTTGAGTATCCTTAGATATTTTTACTTGGAATTTATTCAATTTAGCACCGCTTCTCTTTCGGTTTATCCATCCAAGTACCTCAAACTCATATTCGCCTGGAATCCACCAATCAACAGGCACTGAGCCTGAGTCTTCAAACTCTATAAATAAAGATTCCTTGTAATCCTTACCTGAGATCGTGACAGGAATTTGATCAATGCGTTTTTTAACCGCACTTGCTCCAGTCTCGTATTCGTAAAATAGTTTCCAGCGAAAATCTAAAATCTCGCTTTCTGGATTTGTTACACGTATAACGAGCCTTTGAATTGTTCCTGATCTTGGCGTGTTATTCACGAAGTTACACCTCAAATGAATTTTTGATATAAAGCCGGTATTTGAGGCGACAAGACCAATCTCTTCTGCATTGTACAATTCGATTTTTACTGGGTAAAGATATGGAAGGAGAAACTCAATTATGGCTTTTACGCCGCCTAAAATTGCCAAAAAGGGAACTAAGAAATCAAAAAATTTTGTCCAATCAACTTGCACCTTAGCGAACCTCCTGGTAACTGTTTGTTGCTAGTACACAATAGCTGAAGTAAGCCGATCGTTTTGTGGAACGATTTTGTAAATCGTTCAGGCGCGATTTACAAAATCGCGCTACAAAAAACTGACGACTTAATTAACCTAAGTTGCTACCTTAAAAACATGGCCGAAACTCATGGCCAAAATAAACAAGCTGACCTTGAGTTCAAAACCAACACTGGTCACCGCATGAATGCTCTTGGGCAAGATGCGCTCAATCAAGCTGCCCGTCG
>JBGTCV010000073.1:0-6095 GCA_041748655.1 Promineifilaceae bacterium (SeqCode)
ACGCGGCCGGGTATTGGCCGTAACGGCCACAGCCCACGATCTGCCCTGTGCCCTTCAGCGTGCGTATCGCGGTGTGGAAAAGATCGCTTTTGCCGGAGCGCATTACCGTCGGGACATTGGTGGCGGTGTGCCACAGCCAAAAAGGCCACCTGTGTTAAGCTGGCAAGTTCAAAAAATGGGGTCAGGAACGGCCGCTATCGTCACCATTTCTCAACTGAACCATTCCCCTAACAATAACTGATGGCCTATAATGGGCACATCTGAGACCGGAACAGTACTTTATCAGTCAGGTTCTGGCACAAAGAGCAAGAATTTTTAACGCAAAGATGCAAAGTGGAAAAGAGGCAAAGAATAGAGTTGTTCCTCAATAAGAAATGGGACACAGATTGCCACAGATAAACACAGATTTTTTGTATCTATACAGGTGCGACGCACTTCTCCTCGTGTAAAGCACAAAAAAACTTGTTAACGAAAGTGCGTCGCACCTCTGAGACCTGAATAGTTACGTTCTGGATTCATCATGCCTCTTACTGATTTCAGGTTCGCAAAACATGCCAGTATGCATGATGAATCCTTTTGTGCCAATTTTGCCGTTTTTAACGTTCAATCACGATTTACTGTGGTGTTACCGCCGTTCGCGGTCTGCGGCCAAAAAGGAGGAAAGTTATGCAAGCGACAAAACAATTACCGTCAAATTATCAACAACGAGCCAGCCTGGACATATCTCGCGATAAAAAGACGATGATCGCCTTGAATTTGGCGGGGATGCTGCTGCTAATTCCCTTTGGCTGGCTTTTTCTCTATTTGTTCGCCCTCATTCGGCCGGACACGACCGCTTTTAGCCTGGAGGTGAGCGGGCTGGGCGTATTCCTGGTTGGCGGGCTGCTGCTGCTGGTCGTTGTAGGCATTGTCTTGCTGCACGAGTTAGTACATGGCTTGTTTATCTGGCTCTATACCGGCAGCCGCCTCCATTTGGGGCTGGGAGCCAGTTACGCCTACGCCGCCGCGCCAGACTGGTATATCCCGCTGCCCCGACAGATATGAAATACGGCCGTTTTGAAGCTAGGGCGTTAGCCTGGGTACCAAATAATGCGTGGATCATCCGCAGCCCGTTTGTAATTCCAGGCCGCTTCAACCATCTTCTTCAGATCATACTCTGGGCGCCAATCTAACAAGAACTTGGCTTTCGTGTTAGCTAACCAGGTTGAACAATACGGCGTTTTAATCTCTACCGTTGGAAACCCTCTGGTTGTGGCCAGATATTCGCCTAACTCGCCATAATCTATGGGTTCATCCATGCAGATATTAAATGTTTGCTGGCTAGCCCTCGGGTTATCAATCGTATGTAAGATTGCCTTGACGAGGTCTTGGATATGGACAAAATTTCGTTTAACGGCACGGCCGTCCGCACCAAGCATGATCGGGATCGTCTCTGTTGCGACAAACTTATCTGCCTGCTCAGCGCCCACCAAATCGCGCCAGCGTGGACCGCCAAATACATCTTCACCAAAAGAGAGTTGGTATTTAAAATCGTCCTTCTCCATGATCCATGGCGCTCGCAGGCAGCATCCATTCAGGTCATATTGAATGATATATTGTTCCAGCATTACTTCCTCAAGAACCTTAGACAAAGCGTAGCAGCCTGGGTAAGCTGTGTGTTTTTGTGTTTCTGTCACCGGAATGGGATGAGTATAATAGAAGTGGCCGATGCTGGCATCCCCGCCGATTAAGATAAATTGTTCAAAGGTAGCACTGTTCCGGCATGTTTCCAACATCCAGAACAGCCCTTTAATGGCCACATCCATGATCGTTTCCGGCGTTTCTTTACTGGTTGCCAGATGCAAGACGTGGGTTACGTCAGAAATGGCTGCCTCAACCAACTGTTGCTGTTCAATGGACCCACACGCAATTTCTAGACGGTCCCGCGGTTCTAAAACCCGATTATGACAAAGCGCCCGTACAGTGAAGTGATTAAATTGTGGTTCAGCTAATAGACGATCAATAAAAACTTGACCTACTTTTCCCGTTGCTCCTGTGACTAGGATTCGTTTTGTTTGGGGCACGGTTTCCTCCTCTAGTAGAATACTTTATTCAGTCGTTGCGTTACGTAGACGCAGTGCGTAAACGTTGATGATCAGGGCAATTAAAAGAATCACCCCTCGTACCCACAGACGGACGAAGATATCCATCTGTAACTGGTTTAGCCCATTGTTTAATACTCCCAGGATCAATAAACCGATGACTGTATTTTTAATGCCCCCTTCTCCACCAAACAGCGAAGTCCCACCCAAAACAACAGCAGAAATGCTGTCCAGCAAAATAGCGTCCAGGCCATAGCCCTGGGCGCTGCCCAGCCGGCCTGTGTTTAACATGCCGGCAAGGCCGGCTGTGAAGGCGGAAATCGTCAGACAAGCGGCGACGATATTCTTGGTGTTGATGCCACTCAGACGGGCGGCTTCGCGGTTGCTGCCGGTCATATATACGTAACGACCGAATTTGGTATACGTCAGTACAACATGACCGATGATCAGCACAGCGACGCCTGTCAGGATGACGACGGGCAGCCGCCACGGTTCCGTTTCGCCAATATATTCACCGCCCAGATACGCCAGCAGCGGCGGCAGCGTATACAGAATCGAGCCTTTGGTGATATACATGCCCAGCCCGGAGGCAATCTGCATGGTTGCCAGGGTCGCCATAAAAGAGGGTAGGCCGATACGGGTTGTGCTCCACCCGTTTAACAGGCCAATTCCTGTCGCTACCAGCGTGCCAATCAGCACGGCTGGAACCTGGGGCATACCCATCTCGCCAAACAAAACGGCCGAAACAACGCCTGTCATCGTGGCGATAGCGGCGATACTCAAATCGATTTCAGCGCACAACAGCACAAAGGTGATGCCCGTGGAGACAATCGCCAGGGTGGCAATCTGCCCTAAAATGTTGCGGAAATTGATGATGTTGAAAAAGCTGTCAGTCATGATGCTGAAGAAAACGACCAACACCACCAGGGTGACAAAAGGCGCCAGGTCACGGGCCCGTCGTCTGGCCCAGTGGGAGAGGGCAGCCAGGTAATTTGACTGTTGACTTTGCAGGTAGGAAGTTGTTTTGTCCATATTTTACACTTCAGGCGTAGGTCATTAGATTTTCTTTAGTTAAGCGACTGCCCGTCAGTTCAGCAGTGAGGCGCCCTTTGCGCATCACTAGTGCCCGATCGGCAATGCTTAAGATGGTTTCTGGTTCGGCGCTGATAAGAAGCGTGGCCACACCCTGGTCGCGCAAATCGTTAACGATGGTCATCACTTCATCTTTGGCACCAACGTCAATGCCGCGTGTCGGTTCATTGAGGATAAGCAGTTTTGGTGTTTGCGTCAGCCATTTGCCCAGCACCACTTTCTGCTGGTTGCCACCGCTCAGCGCCCCGACCGGCAGGGTGGGCTGCGGCGGATGGATGCGCAGGTTTTTTATCTGAGTCAAGGCGATATCTGCTTCTGCTTTTTGGTTGAGCAAACGGCCGAGCAATCGGGGCAAGTGGGCCAGGGTGATATTTTTATAGATTTCCTGCTGCAGCATCAGGCTGTCGTGCCGGTTTTCGGGGACGTAAGCAATGCCGGCCGTTTTGGCCTGGGTGGTGTTGTGCAGGTTGAGGAGACGGCCGTTCAACCGCATCACACCTTTGTCAAACCGCTCCGCGCCAAAGAGGCAGCGCGCCAACTGAATTTGACCGGCCCCCATAAAGCCAAACAGCCCCACAATCTCCCCGGCGTGCAGCTCAAAAGAAACGTCTTGAAAATTTCCCTGTTGGGTCAACCCTTCAATGGCCAACACCACGTCCCCAATAGCGTGCTGCTCTGTAACCTGGCTTGCTTCCTCATAAGATTGTTGCAAAATGTTGGCATCGGCCCCGATCATCAGTTCAACCAGTTGATGCTTGTTACTATCTTTTGCCTCTAAAACGGCTACCCGGCGGGCATTCTTCAACACCGTAATCCGGTCACTAACTTCCAAGACGTCTTCCAAAAAATGGGAAATGAAAATGAGACTTTTCCCCTGCGTTTTCAGACTGGCAATAAAATCGAATAGATGGCGTATTTCTGGCGGTGACAGCGCAGAAGTTGGTTCATCCAGGATGATGATCTGTGCCCCGCTGAAAATAATGCGGGCGATTTCTACGATTTGCTGCGTCCCGACCGGCAAATGCCCCATCAGGGTCGTCACATCAATTTCCAGGCCCAATTGTTGCAAATGCATTTGCGCTTCACGGTTCATTCGCTTGCGGTCTACCAGGCCGCGGCGCGCGGGCAACAGGCGACCAAACAGATTTTCGGCCACTGACAGATGCTGGAACGTGCTCAGCTCTTGAAAGACCATGCCAATGCCCTGTGCTTGCGCATCGGCCGGGGAAGAAAAACGAACAGGCGATCCGTGCAAGCGCATCTCACCTTCGTAATCGCTGTAGACACCGGCCAGCAGCTTCATCAGCGTGCTTTTGCCTGCCCCATTTTCGCCAACCAGCCCGTGTACTTCTCCGGATCGTAGATCAAAGTTCACATTTTCCAGGGCGGTAACGCCACCGTATCGTTTAGAGATGCGGTGTAACGTCAAAATAGGAGAGGGTGTTGTCTCGGATACTTTCATTAGCAGATGACAAACATATTTCGTGGAGTGTTGCGTGATGCATGATACGTGATTCAACCTCTAGTCACGCATCACGTATCACGCATCACGAACTTCTCAATCCCCTGAATTCTGTTAAAGTAAAAGCTGTTCTTCCATAAACAGGAGGCCATCTGCGTTTGCCGAAGTAATGACCGGGCCATCCATCAAAATGTATTGAGGAATGTTGGTGACGCCAGTGGCCGCCATGGCCCCGATGAGCAGCGCGCCCCAATGGATGCGGCTGGAGGGATTGCGGACGGACGTGAGAAGCGTCCCCTCACTCACGGCGCGGATGGCTTCCGGCATTGCATCAATACCGCCCAGCACAATCTCGTTTTGGCGGCCCGCATTTTGAATCACTTTGGCGGCGGCCAGGGCCATATCGTCATTATGGAAGTACCCGGCATTGATATCGGGATACTTCACTAGGTAATCTTCCCAGAGAGCCGCTACTTTGTTCACATCCCAATCACCACTGTCTTCAGACAAAACGCTGATGTTTGGATACTTAGCCACAGCTTGTTTAAAGCCCTGGGCGCGTTTTTGCGCCCCGGTGTGCCCCAGTGCGCCCTGCGTCATAATGACATTGCCACTGCCGCCAATTTCTTTGAACAAGGTTTCACTCACCACTTCGCCCATGAAAATATTGTCCGGTTCCAGGAAGGTGGTGATGCCAATATCGTCTTTGGAGATGGTGGTATCCATTTGAATAACCGGGATACCTTTTTTAATCATGCGCGAGACGGGGTCTACCAATGTATCAATGCCAAAAGCTTGAATAGCGACAAAATCCCACTCGCGGGCCGCCATGTCTTCGACGCCTTTTCGCTGCGTATCAATACTCAGGCCACCATCAAACCAGGTAACTTCGATCCCCAGCCACCTTCCCCATTTATCGGCGGCTTCTTTGCCCTGAGCACACCAGGTAGCCCCTAAACCGGCATTGGTGAAGGCGGCTTTTAACGGCCGTCCAAAAGGCAAAGCACCAGACACCTCGGCAGCTACTTCTGGTTCACCCGAGCTGCACGCAGCCAACACGCCCAGGCCAGCCATCGCCGCGGCTCCCTGCAAAAATCCACGGCGACTGACAGAACTATTGGTTAGTTCAGAAAAACGTACGCTATTTTCCTCTTGTGTCATCTTTCATCTCCTTTCATATCATAAGTTCACACCACTTAAAATTTCTGATTGACAAATTAGCTGGTTTTCTGTCACCTCCTTTAAATTAAAAGTCCCATTCCCTATCGCTGTTGACGGCGACGGCCGTAATCAAACGTAATCGCCAACAGCAGCACCATACCGATCACAATCCGGTGCCAGAAAGGGTTAATGTTCAACATGACCATCTCATTTTGTAAGACACCGATCAGCAGCGAACCCACCAGAACACCCAATATCGTTCCCTGTCCCCCCATCAGGCTTAGACCACCCAGAATGCA
>JBGTCV010000074.1:0-11711 GCA_041748655.1 Promineifilaceae bacterium (SeqCode)
CGCCCCGTGGCCGCGCCCGCCATGCCCGCCGCGCCCGCGCTGGAAACCACTTCCGACAATCTGACGGGCGGATTAGAGCGGGCCAGCAGCAGTTTGGCGGATTTGTTGAATACGGCCGTTGGCCCTGGTGAGAACGGCCGTCCAATGGATATTGTTTTGAACGCCGCCGGGCAATCTGTTCCGCTTAACTGGGATGGTGAGCAAACGCTGGACGGCATGATGAGCGACATTATGGGCAAAGCGCACTCCATTCGACCGCCTCGTCCGGCGTCTGGCGGGGGCAGCGGTGGCTATCGGGGTGGGTCTGGCAGCAGCTTTGGGAGCAGTCGTCGCAGCAGCGGCCGATCCAGCTCCAGCCGGTCACGCAGCTCTAGCTCCCGCCGCAGCGGTGGCGGTGGCAGGCGCGGCTTTAAGTAATCCTGGTAACTACTCAGGTGCAAGGCACTGGCCGCAGGCACTTCAATTGGTTGGAACCGTTTGGCCAGTGCCTCGCACCACCCGGAGGATTTGGTTGGGTCAGGACGGCCGTCTCTTGCTATAATCCGCCCTTATGACAAAAACGACCCAACCGACTCTCTCGCTGCGCAAAGCGTGGCTCAACGCAGCGCGGCCGCGCACGCTGCCCCTGGCGCTCTCGTGCATTGCCCTGGGCAGCTTCCTGGCTGCTGCCAACAATGCCTACAGCTGGCCGATTACGACGCTTTGTTTGGTAACGGCCGTTTTCCTGCAAATCCTCTCTAACCTGGCCAACGATTATGGCGACTCCATTCACGGCGCAGACCACGTGCAGCGCGAAGGGCCGCAGCGTGCCGTCCAGTCGGGCCAGATCACGGCTCAAACAATGAAGCGAGCCATGATTTTGTTTGCTGCGCTATCTGGCGTTAGCGGATTGCTGCTGCTCTGGCTGGCCTTTGGTGCAGAAGGGTTGATTGGGCTGCTGGTGTTTGTGGTTTTGGGCGGGGCGGCCATCTGGGCGGCGGTGAACTACACGGCAGGCAGCAAGCCGTACGGCTACGCAGGCTGGGGCGACCTGTTTGTGCTCATCTTTTTTGGCTGGGTGGGGGTGCTGGGACCGTACTTTTTGATGGCGCAGCGGCTGGATTGGGCGCTGCTGCTGCCCGCGACCAGCTGCGGCCTGCTGGCGGTGGCCGTGCTCAACGTCAACAACATTCGGGATATTGAGTCTGACCGGCAGGCGGGTAAATTTTCCATTCCAGTGCGGCTGGGGCCAGAGCGGGCGCGGCTGTACCACTGGATTTTGCTGGCAACGGCCGTTTTCCTGGCCACGCTCTACGTCTTACTTATTTTCACCAGCTACTGGGCATTTTTGTATCTGTTGGCGGTGCCGCTGTTGGTGCGGAATGGAACGGCCGTACAAAACACCGTTTCTCCTCTCGCCCTCAACCCCCTCCTCAAGCAGATGGTGCTTTCTGCCCTGGCGTTTAATTTGCTGCTGGGGCTTGGCCTTATTCTGTAATCAGTATTCAGTAGGTCAGTGAGTCAGTAACTGATTACTGCTCACTGATTACTGCTCACTGATTACTGGCTCACCGGATTCGTGCCATAAAAAAACTGTCCGCCAAACGGCCGTCGCCAAAAGCGTGCCATCGTTTGGTGCCTTCTATTTCAAAGCCAAATTTGTGGTAGAGGCGTACCCCGGCGGGATTGTCCACGTTCACTTCCAGATCGATGCGCTGCACGTTGAGCCAGTTGTCGGCCAGATTGACGATAGCGGCCATGAGCTGGCTGCCAATCCCCTTGCCCCAGTAGGCGGGATGGACCATCATGCCCATGCTGGCGCTGTGTGCCATGCGCGGGTTGTTGGATTGGTAGAGGCTAATCATTCCCACCGCTTTTCCGCCAACATCCGCCACAAAGCGATGGAGCCCTTTGTTTTGCGTTTCCACCCGCTTGGTGGTGGCACCAATTTCCTGGCTGGGCAGTTGCAGGGTGGTGCGGGCTACCAGGGGATGGCTAAAGCAGGCGTGTAAATCGGTCGTGTCGCCGTGACGCGGCGGGCGAATGCGGACATCTTCCGAGGCAAAATCGGCCAGGGGCGGCGGGTTGGGCGGTGGTGCGAGCTGCTCAGGGCCGGGAAAACGGCCGTGCAGCCGGGCCATCAAATAATCATCCAGGAAACGGCCGCTGCCAAAAGCCACCTTCCGCCGCGTTCCTTCTTTCTCAAAGCCAAACTTTTCGTATAGGCGAATGGCAGACTGGTTGTGGGTAAACACTTCCAGCTCCAGCCGACTCAGATTGAGCCAGTTGTCGGCCAAATTCAGGGCAGACTTGACCAACAGGCTCCCTACGCCTTGCCCCCAGGCATCGGGATGCACCATCAGTCCCAGGGTGCCGCTGTGCAGCAGGCGCGGGCGTAAATTTTGGGTAATGTTGATGGCGCCAATGACCCGGCCGTGCCAGTCGGCCACCAGCCGGTGCCGTCCGTTTTTTTCGCTTTCGGCCCAACGCTCCGTTTCGGCCAGCTCCATGCTGGGAGCCTGGAGCAGCATGCTGGCGACACGCGGGTCAGCGACCATGGCGTGCTGGTCGGCGGCGTCTTGAGGGTGAAACGGCCGTATCGCTACATCATCTAACTGGATAACAAATAGAGTCATCAGCGCATCTCCACGATAGGTTTTTCTGTTTTTCACCCTATTTTCACTTAAAAACAGGATGCGATACCCATTATCAGCCAAAATAGAAAGCGGTTTGTTAAGCCCGCAATCATATGCTTAAGCGGTATGATAGCCAAAAGTGGTTGTTCCGTGAACCGACCATAACCAGAATTGCTGAGAGATACACCATGTCTACGGCCAAAACAGGTTCAGCAAATGCTGAATCGGCTGAGTTATCCCCCATACCCACACCCGCAGCATTAACGGCCGTAGATATTCCCCTGCCACCGCTGACGCCTGCTCTGAATGCGGTTGCCCAGGCCAGTTTGGCCCCCGTTACGCTCGGTTTTTCCCTGTTCCACTTTTTTTTGACGGTGGCTTACGCCGTTTTTCTACCCCCTGAGATGATTCCTATCATTGTACCGCTGGTGGCGGGAACGGCCGTTTTGCTGCTTGGTTTATATGGCCTGGTGCGGTTCTGGCCGGTACCGCCTAACTGGGCCCAGCCAATTGGTGTTGGCGTGGCAGCGCTTTCCATCATCAATGTTTTTATTCACCTCAATCTTTCTGTGGAGCCCCGCCAGACCAGCATTATTACCTTTTTGCTTATCGGCATGAGCGTGTTTTTGTTGTCTGTACGCTGGTTGGGAATTATTCTGGCGGGTACGCTGTTGGGATGGCTGCTCATCGTATACGATTGGCATCTGACGCCTTCGCTCATTTACAACGGTATCTTGCTTATTCTCAGCGTGGGCATTTCCATCGTGGTGTTTTTTGTGCGCCGTCAGTCGGTGGCCCGCTACGAGCTGCTGCGCTGGGAGGATGGCCAGCGCCGGGCCCAGCTTCAGCGCCGCGCTTTGCAAATGGAAACAAGCATGTCGCTGGGGCAGCATATCACCGCCATTCTCGACCTGGATTCGCTGCTGCAAACCGTGGCGGAACTGATCAAGGCGCAGTATGGCTTGTATTATGTGGGTATTTACCTGCTTGATCCGCAGTCGGAAGGGTATTTGGTACGCCGGATAGGCGTAGGGGGCAACGTCAGTGGGCAGAAGCGATCCCAGATGCGTATTCGGGTGGGGCGTGAAGGGTTGGTTGGTTGGGTAGCGGGGAACGGCCGTTCCTTACTGGTAAGCGATGTGCTGCAAGACAGCCGCTACATCCCTCATGACCTCGTTTCCCAAACCCGCTCTGAGCTGGATTTACCGCTGCGGGCGGGTCGCCGCCTGATTGGTGTGCTTAGCCTGCAAAGCGCTCAAACGGCCGCTTTTCTTAAAGAAGATATCCCTTTCCTGCAATCGTTGGCCGATCAGGTCGCCATCGCCATCGACAACGCTTCACTGTACCAGGGGGAACGGTCAGCGCGGCGGTTGGCCGAAACGATGCACAAGATGGGGCGAGCCCTCACCGGCACGCTGGAATGGAACAAGGTGCTGGAGTTAATTCTGGCCCAGCTGGCCGAGCTTGTTCCCTTTGATCGCGGTTCGGTCTTCGTGCGGCAGGGAGAGTATCTGGAACTGGTGGCGGCGCGTGGCTTTCCCGATGCGCCTCAATCCAACCAGATTCGCATCTCACTGGAAAACGAAAGCATTTTTCGTGAGATTTATGAGACGAAACGGCCGTTATTCATCCCAGACGTATTGCAATGGCCCGACTGGCAGCAGATTGAAACCTTGCCGCTGGCTCGCGCCTGGCTGGGTGTGCCCCTCATTCACGGGCAGGAAGTGGTGGGCATGCTCTCCCTGACCCGTGAAACAACCACCCCGTTTACCAACGAGTCGATTGATCTGGCGACCACGTTTGCGGCGCAAGCGGCCGTTGGCCTGGAAAATGCCCGCCGCTTCAACAAAACCACTCGTTTTTCCCAGCAGCTGGAGTATGAGGTGGCTCAGCGCACCCAGGCGATTCAGGAAGCGTACGCCCGGCTGGAGCAGCTAGACCAGGCCAAATCTGACTTCATTGCCATTGCTTCGCACGAGCTGCGCACCCCGCTCACCATTTTGCGCGGCTACAGCCAGATGTTGTTCCAGCAAAACAGCGTGCAGCAGGATGAACAAATGGCCAAGCTGGCTGCTGGCATTCAATCTGGGGCGCTGCGGCTGGAAGAAGTGGTTAACAGCATGTTGGAAGTGGCCAAGATCGATAACCAGGCGTTGCAGCTTTATCCTAAACAGTTTTCACTGGGGCAGCTTTTCGGCCGTCTGCTTGAAACCTTTGCCCACGCCCTCACCGAGCGACAGATTAGCCTCATCGTTGTCAATATCGACAATCTGCCGCTGTTGGAAGCCGACCCCGATGCGCTGGAGAAAGTGTTCTACCATCTGCTGGTAAATGCTATCAAATACACGCCGGATGGTGGCACAATTCACGTTTCGGGGGTGGCGCATCATGCCAATGGCCAGCATTCCCAGCCCAACAAGGTGGAGATTTTGGTGCGAGACAGCGGCATCGGCATCGATCCTGCCATGCACGAGCTGATCTTTTCCAAGTTTTACCAGACGGGGGAAGTCGCGCTGCACTCCTCGGCAAAGACTAAGTTTAAGGGGGGTGGCCCTGGCCTGGGGCTGGCCATCACCCGGGGCATTGTGGCCGCGCACGGCGGCAAAATCTGGCTGGAAAGCGCCGGTCACGATGAAGCGACCTGCCCCGGCACGACGTTTCACGTGCTGCTGCCGCTGGAGCGGAGGGGTCAGTGAGTCGGTAGGTCAGTAATCGGTGGTCAGTGGGTCAGCTATTCACCATTTACCGTTAATTATTACTTGTTGGTACAATTTCGATTTCAAACAGGGTCGGCCACAGTTTGCCGGTGACAAAGAGACGGCCGTTTTCCCCATCATAGGCAATCCCATTGAGTACATCCACGGGCTGGGTTAGGGTAGCCGGGTCCAGCAGGCCGGTGAGATCAATGCTGCCCACCACCTGCCCCGTGGCCGGGTCGATGCGCACGATGCGGTTAGTTTTCCAGATGTTGGCCCACACCTCCCCGTTGATGAATTCCAGCTCGTTGAGCAGCCGCACCGGGCCATTTTGGTCTTGTACGACAATGCGACCCACTTCCGCAAAGGTGTCTGGGTCACGAAAATAAAGGGTGTCGCTGCCGTCGCTCATGATGAGGCAGCGTCCGTTGTGCGTAATGCCCCAGCCTTCGGTATCGTATTCCCAGGTGGTTAGCAGCTCAAAACTGTCCCGGTCGTACCCAAATGCTACCCGATTTTGCCAGGTGAGCTGGATCAGCCTGTCTTCCCACAAAACCAGCCCTTCGCCAAAAAATATTTCGTCCAGGGTGAGCCGCTGCTGCACGTCGCCGCTGGCCAGATCGACCCGCCGCAGTGAGGAAGGGTAGCGCCCGGTGCTTTCGTACAGCACGCCATCGACAAAAAGCAGCCCCTGGGTGAAGGCATCGGGGTCGTGTGGGTAAGTGTTGATCATTTGGTAGCTGTAGCTGGGCACGCTGCCGGGTGGATTGACGGCTGGCGTGGTGAACGGGTCGCAGCTGGGTATGGGTGTGGCGGTGGGGATTGGGGTGAGTGTAGGAACGGCCGTTTCCATCCCAGCCACCGGTGAGGGCGGGGCGGGTTCGGTTTGGGTGCAGGCGGGGAGGAGGAGGAATACGGCCGTTAAAAAGCCCAGCAGCAGGTAACGAACGCTTCTCATTGTTTTGTTTTTTTCATCATGTTTTGTTGGTATGTTCCACCGTGATCACAACATTTCCCTTTTTGCGTCCAGTATCGACATACCGGTGGGCCTGAACAATTTGCTCCAGCGGATACCGTCTGTCAATAACCGGTTTAATCTTGCCCGCCTCAATGAGGTCTCTGAGGAAAAGCAGATCTTCAGATTTTGGCGGTGGGCCGCCGCCGACTGTTTTTTTGCCGCTTGTCAGGGCAGTCCACCACATGCGCAGGCTGATTCCTGGCGCAGAAACGGCTTGAAGGTAGGTGCCATCTGGCTTGAGCGAGCGAATACAGCCAGAATAAGAACCTTTGCCGACGGTGTCGAAAATCACGTCATAGACCTCACCATTCTGGGTAAAATCCTCTTTGGTGTAATCAATCACCTTGCCCGCTCCCAGGGATTCTACCAGTTCCATATTCCCGGTACTACAAACGCCGGTAACCTTTGCTCCAAAATGGCTGGCAAGCTGCACCGCAAAGGTGCCAACGCTCCCGGAAGCGCCGTAGATCAGCACCTTTTGGCCACGCTGGATATTGGCTTCTCTGACAAAATACAAAGCTGTGCGGCCGCCAATCGGAATGGTGGCGGCTGCCTCACAGATCATATTGGCCGACCGTTTGGCCAATAAGCCATCTTCCGGCAGACATCTGTACTGGGCATAAGCGCCAAAACCGTGTTCGAAAGTAGAGGCAAAAACCGGGTCGCCTTTCTTAAACTTTGTTACATCTTTGCCGACGGCTTCAATTTCCCCGGCCAGTTCCATCCCCAAAACAGCTTGTTTGGGTTTCCGAAAACCAAGCGCTATTCGGGCAGGCAGCCAGTAAGAGGGTGGCACTGTGAAACTGCGCATTCTGGTATCCCCGGCTGTTACCGTTGTGGCCTGAACTTTTATCAACACTTCATGATCTTTGGGTGTCGGTTTTTCGACATCTTTGAGCTGAAGCACGTCTGGGGCTCCATATTTTTCATAGACAATTGTTTTCATTATATTTTTTCCTTTGAATTCATGGTTTTATAAACGGTTTCAGCGAATTGGATTGGATAGTGGGGTTGAGGTGGAACGTGGGCGGCGAGACGGCCGTTTCCAAATAATCCATTCCGCCACAGCAAGATTAATCACCCAGCCCGCACCCATCATCAATGCTCTGGGGAATTCGTCAGGCGTGCCCAAGAGCAATGTCCAGGGCAAATGGGTGAGCACTTGCGTTCCTGCGCCCAGGCCAATCGCGTAACCACGAATCATCCAGGCACCGTGTTGGGCATAGTTTCGTCGCCGGATGGCTGCAGCGCCGAGGATAATGGACAAGACCATCGCCGAGCCGAAAAACAGCCGCAGTCCATACAGCAGCACACCGTCACCCTCAGGCCAGGGATAAAACTGCGTCATCCACAGGCCAGAGAGCGCAGCGGCAAGGCCGCATGGAACCAAAATCCACTTCCCGATGAGACGGTGCCAGCCGGGCTTGCGGCGGCGGAGAGTGGGAGCGAACTGGAAGGCTCCCAGAATGGAGTACAGCGTGACGCTGACGATGTGCAGGATCACGGGCAGGGGCGAGGCGAAGAACCGTGCGTTGTCCGGCGTGATTTCTGCACCACCGGTTAGCTCAACGATACGGACGGCACCGGCGGCCACTGGAATAGCGCTGAGCACGAGAAGCGCGGTAGGCACAAGCCATTCTGCCCGGTTTGTGCTCTTTTTACTTGATTTCATTTTTTGTCTCCTTGTGCCTGATTGACGGACAAATCTCAGATTTCTACCGCAGAGGGCGCGGAGGACGCGGAGATTTCTCCTTCATTTTTCTCTGCGCTCTCCGCGTTCTCCGCGGTTAAATAAGTTTTGTCAGTCAACCAGCTCCTTGTGCTGTGTTGTGAATGTGCCTGGTTGTTCTGCCATTGTGTTTGGGTGAGTGCGCAGCAGGACAATTCCCAGCCAGATGAACCATACAATGGAACCCAGTCCAAAAACGGCACCTAATTCCCCGAGGGTGGGAACGGCCGTAACCACACCCGCCGTACCAACCAGCACACCCAGATAGTTCAGCATTTTGGGCAGTTCATTGCCGCGCCAGGCTGCCCAACTGACCAGCAGCAGCCACAAGCCGCCCGGCAGCTCAACAGCGCCGCCCAAACCGCTCTCCACCGCCGAAAGGGCCAGCCATACGGTTGCCGCTTGCGCCGGGTCCTGGCCATAGAGATCAGCGATCACGCCCAGGTCATTGATGATGAGCAAGCCGCTGGCAATGACCAACCCGGCCCAGATCAGCCCAATGGCGCTGGCAATTTGGGCTAACGCGGGCGAGTTGTCCTTCAACCGCTCATAAAGCGCCAGCACCAGCACGACCAAAAAGATGCCGTTAACCACATAGATGATCAGGTGCCAGAGGTGCATAAAGGTCTGATTTTCTACCAGGAAAGCCACCGTCTGTTCCGCGCTGAATTCCCAGGTGGGCGCCAAGATGGTGAAGGCGATGACGATGCCCACCAAATACGTGGCAGCTTCAACCAATGCGGCCGTACCGCCCATTTTTTGTAAATTGTTCATTTTTGTTTTCCTTTTATTGCAACCAGGCAGCGTCGTATTAGCGACCAGCGGTCGGCAAAAAATGATGCAACACCTGATTTGCTAAACTATTTGTTGATCTTGATTATTTTTGGCTGGTCACTTTGTTGTTTATCCACCGAATCTTAAATAGGATCATCTTTGGGGTCGTAAGAGAATACTTCTTCCAAGGGAGAGTCGAAGACGAGGGCGATGCGAAAAGCCAGTTCCAGGGAAGGGGAGTATTTTTCATTTTCGATAGCCAGGATCGTTTGCCGCGTGACGCCCACTTTTTCTGCCAATTCCTTTTGGGTCATTTCATTATGGAAAAAGCGTAACTTGCGAATATTGTTGCTAATCCGACTTTCGCCCATGCTAGAACCCCCTCCGATAAAGAAGCAATCTTGAAATATCGCCAACAACCTGGGCCACAACGCCAGAGAAGATGAGCAGGGTAAACATGACCAGCGGCGGCTGCCCCAGGACAAAGGTGATCATGGCCAGAAACGCCCCAATTGAGGAGATATGATAGGTAACTTTTGTCCCGCGCAGATCGATGAACCTGTCTCGCTCATCGGCAAAATCTTCAATCTTAGGCTCTTTTTCACCCGTTTTTATGACCTCGATAATGGTGGAGACAATATGCGTGAGAATCGTGGCCGCAATTGTAACAATGACGGCGAGGATGATCACAATGCCCCAGAGGCGAAAGACATTTGTGGAATTAAAGGTCTCATTTAGAATCATTTGCAGCACCCTGATCAGAAAGTAGCCCAAAATCAGGGAGAAGTTCACTAAAGAGACGGTGATGTTTTTTTCTTGAAAGGACATAGTTACCTCGTCTTGTCTGCTTATTTTTACTCAAAGTAAAATATATTTGATAGATAGTAAACTATTATTTACTTGATGTCAACTGTTTTTTACACCAACTGGCAAAAGAAGAGGCCCACTCTTTGCGCTAATCCCAAATATTTTTTAGCCTCGTGTGCCTATGCTAGAAAAATGCGCTTACGAAAGGCGATACCAGCCAGTTAAAGGCTCCGCGCCAATCAAACGCGTAGTTCACTTTTCCTGATTTTGGTGTAGGGGCAGGTGCAAGAAATACCGGTATAATTCGCACCTATGCATGTGGAGCGAATTTGTGTCGTTGGTTTGGGGTTGATGGGTGGCTCGCTGGCTTTAGCGCTGCGGTTGGCGCGACGGTTGGCCATTCCGCAACGGCCGTTTCACCTCACCATTGTCGATACCAACCCCAAAACCCGCGCCGCCGCCGGGCGCATCGCTGATTTTGTCAGCGACGACCTGGCGCTGGGCGTGGAAAAGGCAGATTTGGTGGTGCTGGCAACCCCCGTGCGCACCATCGTCAACGTGCTGAACCAGCTGCCCAGCCTGCGCCCCGACGGCTGCCTGGTGCTGGACCTGGGCAGCAGCAAGGGGGATATTTGCCGGGCAATGGACGATTTGCCCGATACTTTTCAGGCTATCGGCGGACATCCGATGTGTGGCAAGGAGGTGGCTGGTTTTGGCGGGGCCACGCCCGACCTGTTTCGGCAGCAAACCTTTATTCTGTGCCCCACGCAGCGCACCACGCCCCATCTGGAAGCGATCGCTCAACAAATTGTGACCGATTTAGGGGCCAATCCGTTGGTGCTGTCACCCGTTTTGCACGACAATATGGTGGCGGTGGTGAGCCATTTGCCCTACATGGTGGCGGCAGCACTGATGCGCAACGCGGCGGGGCTGGGAGATGAGCGGCTGTGGCCCGTCAGCTCGTCTGGCTTTCGTGATACGTCCCGCGTCTCTGGCACCGATCCCCAGATGATGCTGGATATTTTGTTGACGAACAAGACGGCCGTTCTCCAGCAAATCAGCCATTACCAAACCCAGCTGGCCGAGGTGGCCGCCCTTATCGAAGCTAACGACGAGGCCCAACTGTTCCAGTGGCTCACCGAAACCCAGCAGGCGTACTGGGCCTACCGGCAGGCAAAGAAGGAAGGATAAAAATTACCCAATTACTCAATTACTCAATTACTCAATTGCAAAATTGTGATTAGGTAATTGGGTAACTCAGTAATTAGGAGGAAACTTATGTACATGCTCGTTATGGTTCTGGACGACACGGCTCATTTAAGTGAGGTGCTTAACGCCTGGGAAGCGGCGGGCGTTGGTGGCGTGACCATCATCGAAAGCACGGGGCTGAACCGGGTGATGCAGCGCCACAGCGCCGACATGGCCTTTGTGGGCTTTAGCCAGATTTTTGGCAGCGGTCGGGTGGGGCACAATACCTTGTTCACCGTGATAGAAAGTCTGGAACTGGCAGAAACGGCCGTTGCCGCCACCGAAGCCGTTCTAGGAGACCTCACCGAGCCAGACAAAGGCATTATTTTCGCCCTGCCCGTGGCCAAAACATGGGGATTGACTCTGAAAGGGTGACAAGGTGAATTACCCAATTACACTGGCATACTAAAAACTATGGTCTGGATACAGTTCTTACTCAGCTCGGCCGTGGTGGTTTTTGCCGCCATTAAACTGGCCGAATACGGCGACATCATTGCTGTGCGCACCAAGCTTGGCGGGCTTTTCGTTGGCACTATTTTTCTGGCGGGGGCCACTTCTTTACCGGAACTGCTCGCTTCCATTAGCGCTTTCCAGGCCGGGGTTCCCAATCTGGCTGCCGGGAACTTTTTTGGCAGCAACATGGTCAACATGTTGCTGTTGGCGCTGGTCGATCTCATTAATTAACCTAAGTTGCTACCTTAAAAACATGGCCGAAACTCATGGCCAAAATAAACAAGCTGACCTTGAGTTCAAAACCAACACTGGTCACCGCATGAATGCTCTTGGGCAAGATGCGCTCAATCAAGCTGCCCGTCGTTTCGATC
>JBGTCV010000075.1:0-52428 GCA_041748655.1 Promineifilaceae bacterium (SeqCode)
CGCGAAAATCTGTAATTCCTTGCTGGCACAATTGATCGATGAACTGTTTGACGCCAGAAAAATCTTGCTCACACAGGGAAACGGGCGAGGCTTCAAACAGGCTGCGAAACTTGTTTTCGCTGATTGCTGCCTGGCTGTCAGGGCAAACCTCACCCGAGATATCCACTACCGACTGATGTTTTAGTTGCTGTGCCATGATTGTCTGCTTATGCTCATCGGGCTGGTCAATGAAGATGATGATACAGCAATCAGTTTAACAGTAAGCGTCAAAGGATTCGATATCACGTAGGTACTGCCAAACAAATGGTTAGTTTTGGTAACTACCAAGCCTCTCTGGAAATTGGGCCAATTTGTGGCCGCCACTGCCCCCATTACCCGAGAAAATTGGCCCAATCTGGCTGAGTAGCTACTAGTACAGGGATTTTGTAAAAATGCGGGGTGCGAGTAAGCTGGTAGAATGCCAAAGAAATATGAAGTGAATCTCACACCCAAAGAACGGACCCATTTGCTGGCGCTTGTCAGCAAAGGCAAAAATAAGGCAGCGGTAATTCGGCGCGCCCACATCTTGCTCAAAAGTGACGAAGGCAAGACAGATAAAGAAATCGCTGAACTGCTGTACACCAGTGAAGATACCGTTGAACGGACACGGGCTTGTTTCTGGCAAGAAGGGGTGCAAGCGGCATTGGAAGGCAAACCGATACCCGGCCAGACGGAAAAACTTACTGACGCCCAGGAAGCACACTTGACAGCCATCGCCTGCAGTGAGCCACCTGAGGGGCGTAACCGTTGGACCATGGAACTGTTAGGCAAGCGGCTGGTCGAAGATGGGGTTGTCACCACGATCTCCCCATCAACGGTGCGTTTAACCTTAAAAAAAAGAAGCTCAAGCCCTGGCAAGTCAGAAGCTGGTGCATCCCTAAGATAACGGCGACCTTTCTGCAACGGATGGAATCGATTCTCAGGCTGTACCAGCAGCCTTACAATCCTAAGCGACCGCTGGTTTGCTTTGATGAGAAATCGGTGCAACTGCTGGCCCATATTTGTCAAGCGCTGTCCATGAAACCAGGTCAAGCAGTGCGCCAGGATTATGAGTACAAACGGAACGGGACGCGCAATCTCTTCTTGTTTGTCGAGCCCAAAGCGGGCAAACGGTGCGTGTTGCTCACCAAGCGGCGGCAGAAGGAGCAGTTTGCCCAGTGCATGCGCTATCTGGTCGATGTTCTCTATCCTGAGGCTGACTGTATTGACCTGGTTATGGATAACTTGAACACGCATCACTATCACTCACTGGTCGAATTCTTTGGCAAAGCAGAAGCTGACCGGATATGGAATCGGTTGTGTATTCACTTCACCCCGGCTCACGGCTCTTGGCTTAACATGGCTGAAATTGAACTCAGTATCCTGAGCCGCCAATGCCTGCAACGTCGGCTGCCCGATGAATGGGCTTTGCAGAGGCAACTGCTCGCTTGGGAGCAATACAGCAACGATGTTGAACGTAAGATTCATTGGTCTTTTACCGTGGAAGATGCTCGTCGTGTTTTCAAAGAGCATTACCCCGCAATTTTAGAAATTTGATGTACTAGATGACCCGCAGACAAAATGGCAATCTGTTAAGGTGCGCTGGTATGATGGCCAAACGCGACTGATGGAAATCACCTCGCAAACGGCCGTTTGGTATCATAGTGGTAAACCGCCTGTGCCCATCGGCTGGGTCTTGATTCGTGACCCGCAAGAGGAATACGAAACACTTGCTCTGCTCTCAACTTCACTAGAACGAGACCCACTTCAGATCGTCAGCTGGTTCGTCCAACGCTGGCAAGTCGAAGTGACTTTTGAGGAAGTGCGGGCTCATCTGGGTGTTGAAACGCAACGCCAGTGGTCAGACAAAGCCATTGAGCGCACCACCCCCATCTTGTTAGGGCTGTTTTCTTGGGTTACCCTGGCGGCTCATTTGCTTGTTGAGCTGCCCAATTATCTGTGCGACAATGTGCCTGGTATGTTAAGGATCGCCCTACTTTTTCTGACGCACTCAGTGCAGTGCGCCAACAACTCTGGTTTCCGGCAACTATTTTTTCAATGTCCCCCGCTGAACCAGATGTTGTAAAAATACCACGGTCTCTTTTTGACCGTCTGGTTGATACTGTTTGTTATTCGACTTAAATGTATAAAGTCGAGCGCAGAATAGGCGCAAGCGAGAAAACTTCAAAAAACCTTTGCGTCCTTCCAACCCTTTGCGCTTTTGCGTCAAGAATTTAAGGAGAAACGATGGCAACGACCTGGAATCCCCCCAGCAGCTGGCACAAAATCACGGCCATCGACGCCCACACGGGCGGGGAACCGCTGCGGATTTTTACCTGTGGCCTGCCGGATATCCTCGGCGATACGATTTTGGCCAAGCGGCGCTACGCCCAGGCGCACCTGGACTGGCTGCGCACGGCGACGATGTGGGAGCCGCGCGGCCACGCGGACATGTACGGCTGCATCCTCACCGAACCAGTGACGCCGGACGGCGATCTAGGCGTGCTG
Organism: Promineifilaceae bacterium (SeqCode); assembly: GCA_041748655.1. Taxonomy (GTDB): domain Bacteria; phylum Chloroflexota; class Anaerolineae; order Promineifilales; family Promineifilaceae; genus Leptofilum. Next base: position 2,527 of record JBGTCV010000075.1, read on the forward strand.
TTCCTGCACAATGAGGGATTCAGCACGATGTGCGGCCACGGCATCATCGGCCTGACAAAGGTGGCGCTGGACACGGGGCTAATCGACAGGCCTGGCGAAGCGCCAATGCTGAAGATTGACACACCTGCCGGGCGGGTGGTGGCGACGGGGATGCGGGTAAACGGCCGTATCACCGCCGTCTCCTTCCACAACGTGCCCTCCTTTGTGTTTGCCCTAGATCAGCAAGTGACTGTACCCGGCCTGGGCAGCGTCCGCTATGATGTGGCCTACGGCGGCGGCTTCTACGCCTTCGTCCAGGCAGACGTCGTGGGTGTCGGGCTGACGGCCGCTGATTTTCGCCAGCTGATTGACCTGGGGCGGCGCATCAAGCAGGCGGTGATGGCCAGCCTGCCGATTGAGCATCCGTTTGAGCCGGATTTGGGCTTCCTCTACGGCACCATCTTCGTGGGCCCGGCGCACGACCCGGAACACCACAGCCGCAACGTCTGCATCTTTGCCGACGGCGAGGTGGACCGCAGCCCGACCGGCACGGGGGTCAGCGCCCGCGCTGCGCTGCACTTTGCCAGAGGGGAAATCGGCCTGCACCAGCCATTTGTGGTGGAGAGCATATTGGGCAGCACCTTCACCGGGGAGGTGGTGGCGACGACGGCATTTGGGCCGCATCAAGCGGTCATTCCCCAGGTCAGCGGCACAGCGCACATCTGCGGCCTCAACCAGCTGCTCATCGACCCGGAAGACCCGCTGCGGCATGGCTTCTTGCTGCGGTAGGCAATAAAAACGCAAAGGGCGCAAAGAGCTTTTATTTCTTTGCCACTTTGCGCCTTTGCGTCAAAATTGTTGGATGATGAAACTTCCCCCACATTTTACCAAAACGGTAACAAACACTTTCACGGGCGGGGCGGCATGGCTGGGGCGGCTGCCGGATTTGCTGGCGGAATGTGAGCGGCGTTGGAATTTGACGGTACGGCCGTCTCCCTTCACCCTCTCCTACAACTACGTCGCGCCCGCCACGCTGGCCGACGGCACGGAAATTGTGCTGAAGGTGGGCGTGCCCAACCGGGAGCTGCGTACCGAAATTGAGGCGCTATGGTTGTATAACGGCCGTTCCGCCGTCCGCCTGCTCGATGCTGATCCAGACAAAGGCATACTCTTGCTGGAGCGTCTTTACCCTGGCGAGATGCTTACCACTATTACGGATGATGATGAGGCAACCCGCCTTGCAGCCCAGGCGATGCAAGCCTTGTGGCGGCCGCTGCCTGCTGACCACAATTTTCCTTCGGTGGCGGATTGGGCAGGTGGAATGGCTGAATTACGCGAGGAATTTGGCGGGGGGACGGGGCCGTTTGACAGGAAGGTGGTGGAAACGGCCGAATCCCTCTTCACCGCGCTGCTGGCCTCCAGCGGCCAACCGGTACTGCTCCACGGTGATTTGCACCATTACAATATCTTGTCCTCCGGCGATGGCTGGCGTGTCATTGACCCCAAAGGCGTGGCGGGCGAACCGGCCTACGAGGTGGGCGCACTGCTGCGCAATCCTTTCACCATTTTTGCTGAACCTGAACTCAAGCGCATCACGGCACGGCGGCTGGACATCCTGGCGGAAACGTTGGCCCTAGATCGCGAGCGTTTGCGGCAGTGGAGCCTGGCCCAGGCGGTGCTTTCTGCCTGGTGGAGCTACGAAGACGGCGGCGACCCGGCCGATTGGGAACCGACGATGTGGCTGGCGGGCGTGCTGGCTGAGTTGGAATAAGGAACACAGAGATGCACGGAGGAGCCACAGAGTTGCACAGAGATTTTTTTCTCTGTGTAACTCCACTCTTCTCTGTGAAGCTCTGTGTTCCTAAAAGGTTCCAATTAGTTTCAAGATGGACTTTTTTGAGCATTTGTAGTAATTGGGCTGCATTTTCCTTGACAAATATCCTTCCTTGATTATCATTTTTCCCATGATTACGACAACTGTTACCGGAAAAAACCAAATCACGATTCCAGCAAAGCTGGCGAAGCGGCTAGACATTCAGCCAGGCACCCGGATTGTATGGTCCATTAGCGAAGATGGGTCTTTGATTGCCCAGCCCTTGCCACATCGCGGTGTGCTGGCGCGGCGGGCAGCTGGCATGGGGCGGCAGTGGCTGCCAGAAAACGCCGACCCGGTTGGCGACTTAGTCCGGGAGCGGGCTGGCGAAGATGAAGAAGAAGGTCTGGTCTGATGTTTCTGCTGGATTCTTCTGCCTGGCTGGCGCATCTGTTTGGTGAATCAGGCGCGGAACAGGTCAATCTGCTGTTCGATGAACCGAACAATGAAGTGAGCATTTCTGCCTTGTCGATTCCTGAGGTTTACGGCCGTCTCAAAGCCTTGGGTATCGCATCTCACTGGCCGGAAGTGTGGGACACCTATGCGGCGCTGTTCGCGCAGATTTTGCCTGCTGATGAAACTGTTGCTTATCGGGCCGTGGCCCTGCGTGAAGCGGCTTCCGCCCGATTACCCAACGTTGATGCGCTCGTCGCCGCCACTGCTGCTGCCCAAAACCTCACGCTGGTGCATCGCGATCCCCATTTTGCCGCGCTTCCCTCACATGCCCTGCGGCAGCAAACATTGCCTGACAAGTAATGCTTCTTGTTGATTGAATCCTTCTGTTTGGTTAGGGATCGTTTTTCATGCGTTTGCAAGAACTGTACGCCCGTTTCGTAGAGCAGTCATGAGGCTGGCGTTGGGCACCTGTTTTTGCTCCCGATTACACTGGCTTTATTTGCAGGCAGAGGTGGTAGGGAATGAAAAGATTTGTTTTGCTTTCGCTGTGTCTCGCAATTATCATAGGGTTGACGGGGTGTGGTGCGCCAAAGACCGTTTCTGAACTACCAAGCAGCCCGACGGTGACGGCAACGGCCGTGCTGACCAGAACACCCGCTATTCTTCCTACTGGCCAGCCTGCGTTGCGTCCGGGTAAAACTGCTCAGCCAATATCCACTATGACCGTAAATACTCGGCCTCCATCTACAACGCCACTATTTCAGCCCACCATCGAGCCTTCAACCCCGACAGTCCCACCTGCACAGTTGCCTCCTGTTCTGGAAATGATAGGAAAGTTGTCTTTTGACTCGCTAGGACAGGAAGGCAATGCTATCGGAGCCGTCGCTGTAAGCGGACAAACAGCCTTAGTTGGATTTGGCTCAAAACTGAATGTCGTGAATATGCTAGATCCAACCGAACCACAGCTAATGGGCCAGAGTGAAGCACTACCAGGTAAGATTAAGGCCATTTTGGCCAGGGAGGGGGTGGCTTATATAGGAGCGGGCACGTCTATGATTGCCTTTGATATGAGCAATCCAAGTGTGCCTGTGATGGTAAGTCACCTTATTCTCTCTGATCCCATCTTACATTTGGCATTGCAAGAGCAGACGCTTATTGCCGCTATAGGTTCTGAACCATCTGAGATGGATGAAAATGGGTCAGGTATGATCGTTACTCTGGATGTGAGTCAACCTGACCAACCGCAGCTGCTAGATTGGGTAGAGCTGCCCTGGTATATATTTGCCTTAGCATTGGCTAATGAAACTGTTTATGTTAACCATCCTGCGGACGCCACTTTTTTTGCAATTGACATAAGCACACCGAATGATTTACCCACTCCGACATCATTTCCAGGCGCTGCTCTAGTATATAGTTTGCAAGCGCAAAACAACACATTGTACATGGGTGGCGGCCGTTCCGATATTTCGGCGTGGGATATTAGCTCCCTAGCAGAGCCTCAAAAGTTGTGGGAGGTTCGGGCGGCACCGAATCCTGATTTTGGACTCAGCGTTGTGGAGGGATTTGTTTTTGCTGGAAGTGAGGTTTATCTGCATACATTTAGTTATCACGGACAAATAACAGGTCCTCTATTATTAAAACTTCCCGAACCGGTTGATAGTGATATGGTTAATCTTGTATCCTCCGCAATTGCTATGCAAGGCGGTCAACTTATTGAAGGTTTACTAACAGACCTTACCATATTCAGCGTGACTGATTCGAACCCATAGGTATTGCATATTTAGATACAAGAGGTGAAATGAACCAAACGTTGTTCCTGTTGTTTCTTTCTCTTTTTCTGGGATTGATGGGGTGCGTGCCTACGGCCGTTTCTGAAGTAGCAATCAGCCCGACGGGAACGGTAACGGGAACGGCCGTTCCCTCGGAAACACCTATTATGCTCACGGCAACCCCTACGCAACCGGCCGCTTCTCCAAACCCAACAAATACACCTGTTGCGCGGCCAACACGCCCATCACCAACGCCAATTGCTACCCCGTTTGATTTTCCAGAGATGCGGGCGCAGTTTTCGCTCAACAATGACTATAATGCTGCCTGGTCTGTACCGGTGGGTTGGCAAGAAGTTTCCTCGTCTGCGCCTTCCACAGATGCAATTTACTGGCAAGCTTAGATAAATGACCCTGAGGCGGTATCTCCACAGTATCCTACGGGACAAATGACGTTAACCATGTTTGTAGAAACTGTAGCCGGGTCAGGCGTTCAGCCAGAAGGCACGGAGCAGTTCACTTATTGGGGGCATACTGTGTGGACACAGAAAATCGAGGGGAGCGATACCGATTTTTTTGACCTGCGCTTGAGCCTTATGAAGCTGCGTGCGCCCTACCGGTACAATTACCGCCTTGATTGTGTTTATCCAGCAGAAACCAGCATGGCTGAACAAGAAAGCTTTGAATCTCTGTGCGATTACAACCGGGATTTTCTATTCCGCTCATTTGGCCTGTGTGCCGTGCCAATGGCTCAGGATTCCAGTTCAACTGAATGGCAACAGGTGAGTGATGATTGGTATAAGTACTTCTTTTCTGTTCCTGGCGGCTGGTTGATTCAACGAGGCGTAACGTCTGACCGCCTTAAATTGCTGAGTGATCCAACGGCCGAAAGTCAGCCAAACATTTGCCCTTTACCCAATGGCATCATAAGTGTGGATTTCTCTGTTGATCCGCCAGGGAATTTCGGTACTGGTGCTCCAGACAGCGCGCCGGATACGGCAGGGTACGCCGAAACAACCATTGCTGGGCACCCGGCCTGGATTCAAATTGTTCAGGATGATGAATTGTTGTGGCCATTGGCATCTAGCACATCAGTTTATATAAAAGGTGAAGGCCTTTGGTACCATTTTGCAGTGCTTTGTATTCCCCCAACAGATGCAGATGTTGCAGGGCAAGATGCCTTCAAGGCTCAATGCCAAGAGGTGTTGGGTCAAATATTGGCCAGCTTCGAGATTCGTTAAATTCGTGCCATTCGTGGTGTGCTTTTCAAAGGTGTTTACTTTTCAAGCGGCAGGGCAAAAATCCCCAGGTGGTTGCCCACTGGGCGTTCCCGCATCGGGATGTTGGTATGAAACGGGGCGTTCAGAATCTTTGTGCCTCTGTCACCCTGCATCACCATCGTGCTGGAGCCGCCGCCGTCCAGGTTGAGGGCGATGTCGGCACCAACTCCCAGGGCAATTTCGGCCAGCTCCCACAACGTCACCCCTTCACTGTACTTTGGCTGACGGCCGTCTACCACAATGAGCCAAAGTTTAGAGCCGAGGCTGTCTGTGGCAACGGCCGTTCGGGGGTGCAGCGCATTATCTTCAGGGGCGATGATCACGCTGTCTTTCAACAGCATCCAATTTCCGGCCAGGGCCTGCGTGTCTTTCTGGTCACAGTCAGCGTAGCGGATCTGAGCCTGGGCCGTGGTCAGGCAGAGAATGGGCCAATCCTGATTGCTCTGTGAATAAACCAGATGGTTGGACATGGCAAACCCTTTCACATTCACCGGATCGCCCAGCCGCGGGTAATAATCCCAGGGGAGTTGGGTATGGAAAGGTTCAAAAAAGCTGCCATTAATGGCCAGCTGCGTCCCAAATTCTGTAGCAAAATTGGTCGTCGTCCGGGCCCGTAAGTCCATCTCTATGGTGTCATCGCCTGGCGTCACTAAAAAGTCAATCCCTGGGAAGGTAAGATCAATTTCGAGCATATGAATGACCAAAGGCCGGGGAAAGGAACGGACGAAGCGCTTGTAGGTAATCCCCTGAAACAGCTCTTCATTGATGTCCTGGCGCGGCGGACGCTGTGTGCTTTCGTTGATTTTGCCAAAAGCGATAAGTGCCGCTAAAAGTAATAGAGACAACCAGAAGGGCTTTGTCGTCAGGTACATGAAATCAGGCTCCCCCTGTCGCAATTAGAGTATGGGCAATTGCGCAGGTAGCTTATATTGAAGCGCACGAATCTTACAGAAGATATGGCTTCATGGTGTAGCAAAACAGGGTGTTACACTAGAACAGGAGATTTGGGCTGGGGGATTTTTGTAAGGGTTGAGGTCTGGCAGCGTTTCGCCTTAGCGGAGCTTGGCTGCCTTTTCGAGCGTTTGCAGGAGCTGTACGGCCGTTTCCTCCCACCTAAACTTTTTCGCATTCTCAAACCCCTTTTGCACCAACGCTTGTCGCAGGGATTCATCATTGGCCAGCGTTTGCATCCCCTGGGTGATGGCGGCTGTGTCCAGCGGATCGACCAGCAGGGCGGCGTCCCCGGCGACTTCGGGCAGGGAGCTGGTGGTGGCGGTGAGTACGGCCGTTCCGCACGCCTGCGCCTCCAACACGGGAAAGCCAAACCCCTCGTACAAGGATGGATAGAGAACGGCCGTAGCTCCCGAAAGCAGCGCGGCCTTGTCCACCTCATCCACAAACCCCGTCACCACAATCCGCTCACGGATTACCGATAACTGTTTACCGATTACCTCCAAGATGGGCTGCGAGAGCCAGCCCGGCTTGCCTGCCAAAACTAACTGATGCGGCAAGCCGCTGGAGGCGTACGCCTGGATGAGCCGTACCAGGTTTTTGCGGGGTTGGAGGGTGCTGAGGTATAGCAGGTAGGGTGGGGTGATGTTGTGTTTGTGGCGAACGGCCGTTACCCTCTCCTTATCCGTCACGGGCTGCAAGGCGGGGTCTACGCCGGGGTAAATCACATCAATCTTGTAGGCGGGAATGCCGTCTAGCTGAACCAGATCTTGTTTGGTGGCCTGGGAATCCGCTACGACGCGGCGGGCGCGACGGCCGTTGTGCCGCGTGCTCCAGCGCAGGTAAGCCAGCTGCCGCCACGGATGTGCCTCCGGAAAGTGGTGGTAACCCAGATCATGAATCGTCGCCACCGATGGGCCAAAATAGCTCAGCGGAATGACGTGCGCGGGGGTAAAAAAAACGCCCGGTGGGCGACGGTGCAGCTCGGCCGCCAATCGTACGTGCGTCCACAGCCGCGGGAAGGGAATGACGACATGCTCAATCTGCGGCGACTGGGGGAACAGGTTGGCTGGCGGTGGTTGGTTAAAGTAGAGGCGAATTTGGTGATTTTGGTCTGTAGCAAGCGGGAGGAACGCTTGCAGCAAAAAGGTGGCGTACGCTTCCGTGCCGGTCCGCTGCCCCGTAATCGTGCGGCTGGCGTCGATGCCAATTATCACGCTGCACCCAACAAAATTTTAACGCAAAGACGCAAAGACGCAGAGAGGAAGCCAATCTGCGAAATCTGCGAAATCTGCGGATTCATATTCATGACGGAAATCGAGAATGGGCGTTACTCGCAGCCAGGGCCAAGCGAGAGAAAGAATTCGGCCACCCAGCCCTCATCCCCAGTAATATTGTCTCGCACCTTGCGCCAGGTGAGGCCGTTGGCATCTTGAGGCGGCTCATTCGGCACCAGCGTCACAAAGGTGGCTTCTGCCAGGATACCCATTTCCGCCCCACCGGGCGTCTCACGCAGCGTCAGGCCGTTGCCGGAGGTGCCTTCCACAATGGCCCGACAGATGACCGGGGTGGGGGTGGCGGTAGGAATATCGGCGTCCACCGTAGGCGAGGGGGATGGCGTGGGTGGAAAAACCTCGATATTCGGGGTTGGGGTAATGGTGACGACGCCATCGAGCACGGCACCTGCTTCCGCTTCCACTGCTTGGGATTGCAGCTCTTTCATGGACATGTACCCCACGGCAGCGATGAACAGCAGGGTGCTGCCCAGCAGCGTCAACATGGCGCGGCGCAGCACGGCTTCGCGCTCCAGGGTGTAAAAGCGTGCGCCGCCCCGCCGAATGCTTTGGTAGGTGGCAACTGCCAGAAGAAATCCAACAAACGTTAAAACGATTGGAACTAAAAGTGCACTCATAAATTTATCGTTTGGCAAGCCCCAGCAGCGCTTCGGCTGTGATGGGACCTTCCCTTAAAATCTTTAGCTCGTTTCCGGTGCAGTCCAGAATGGTTGAGGCGAGAGCATGGGGTGAGGGGCCGTCGTCGATAACGGCCGTTACCCAACCGGCTAACTGTTCCAGGGCAGCAACGGCCGTTTCGGCCGGTTTTTGCCCGGAAAGATTGGCGCTGGTCACGGCCAGCGCCCCGCCTGCTGCCCGAATAATGTCGCGGGCAACGGGATTGTCTGGAATGCGCACCGCTACCACGTCGTTGTGGGAGATTTCGGCAGGCAGCGCCGGATGTTTGGGCAGCAAAAGAGTGAGTGGGCCGGGCCAATATTGGTTGATGAACAGCTGGGCAACGGGCGGTACAAAGCGGGCCGCACGGGCCAAATCGGTGCTGTCGGCCAGCAGGATGGGCAGCGCTTTCTCCTGCGTTCGCCCCTTGGCGACATAAATGGCGCGAATAGCGGCGGGATTGAAGGCATCCCCGGCCAGGCCGTACAGCGTGTCCGTGGGGATGACGATGAGGTTGCCCGCTCGCACCTCCGTCGCTGCCTGGGTAATGGCACCCGGCAGGTGGGCAGGCAGCAGCTGCGTTTGGCTTGGGGGATACGGCCGTTTCAAACTATCCAACTTGTCCTCTTCCAAAAAGAAGTAATTGGGTAATTGGGTAATTTGCTTAATTACCCAATTACTTAATTACTCAACTACAATCTTCACAATCCGGTCATGCCCGGCAAAATCGGGCAAAATGGTAATTTTTGCTTCTGGAAAATGGTCCTGGGCTGCCTGTTGGGCCGTTTTGCCCTGCTGCCAGCCAATTTCCAAAAAAATAGCGCCGCCAGGGCGGAGCAGGGTTGTTGCTTGCTGCAACAGCCGTCGGATTAAATCCAGGCCATCTGCACCACCATCCAGAGCCAGCGCAGGCTCGTGCAATTTTACCCCATCAGCCAGCGACTGCCACTCACCGCTGGTGACATAAGGCAGGTTGGCTACAATCAGGTCGATTGGGTCAGCAATAGCTTGCAACAAATCGCTCTGGCGAAACTGGATGCGCTGGGGGACAAACAAGGCGGCATTTTGCTGGGCGATGGCCAGGGCGGTGGGGGAAATATCTACGGCCGTTACCTGCGCATCAGGCAAAAAGTGGGCCAGGGCAATGGCAATACAGCCGCTGCCCGTGCCAACATCTACGGCTCTCAGAGCCACGTTAGCCTTGCTCTCCCTGGCCCAGGCCACCGCCAACTCCACCAGCTGCTCCGTTTCTGGCCGGGGGATGAGCACGCCGGGGGCCACGTGCAGGTCGAAGTGAAAAAAAGGGGCGTGGCCAATGATGTAGGGAATGGGTTCCTGCTGGCTGGCGCGGGCGATGCGTTGTTCATACTGCTGCTGCTGTTCGGCTGTGAGCGGCTGGTCGTGATGGACGATGAGATAGCTGTGGGGCACATCGAGCAGGTGTTCCAGCAGCAGGCGGGCGTCCAGCTGGGGTGTGGGGGAGTGGGGGGTGAGTTGGAAACGGCCGTAAGCCAGCGCAGACTGAATATCCATAGCCCAGAAGCATAGAGGGTGGTATTGAATAAAGCAAAAAAAAGATTGGAGATTAGAGATTAGAGATTTTTAATCTCCACTCTCCCATCACCAATCTCCAAGCTAAAGCAAATTTCCCCGGAAATTTTATGCGTGATTGCAGCGGTTGGGGTAGTTTCCAGGGAAATGAGGGGGTAGGTGCTTAGACCGGTTCAGCTACCGGAATCAGCCCCCGTTTTTCCAGCTCGCCAATGATGTAGGCGGCACTTTCGGCTACGGTTTGCTTGTCGGTACGCACGTGGATGTCCGGGTTTTCTGGCACTTCAAACGGGTCAGAAATGCCGGTGAAGTTCGGAATTTCGCCAGCCAGCGCTTTTTTGTACATCCCTTTCACATCCCGGTCGATGACCACATCCAGCGGGGCATCGACAAACAGTTCCAGAAAGTTAGTGGTTTGGGCGCGTACGCTGTCGCGGATGGATTGGTAGGGGGAGATGAAGGAGCAGATGCAGCCCACGCCGTTGCGGGAGAGCAGTTTGGCCACAAAGGTGATGCGCTCGATGTTCTTTTCGCGGTCTTCTTTGGAGAAGCCCAGGTCGCGGGTCAGGCTTTCGCGCACCACATCGCCATCCAGCCGTTCCAGACGCAGGTTGCGCTCGGCCAATTGGTCCAGCAGTTCCAGGGCAATCGTGGTTTTACCCGCGCCAGACAGCCCGGTCATCCACAGTACAAATCCTTGTTGTTCGGTCATAATAAATCCTCGTTTTATAGTAATTGAGTAATTGAGTAATTTGCCTAATTACCCAATTACAGATTTTAGTGATGGACGCGAATGAACCCTTTTTCCAGCAGAAATTGCACAATTTTGTGGGCGTTTTCTTCAGCGCTGTGGCTGATGGTGTCTACCCGGAGTTCTGGGTGGCGTGGCGCTTCGTACGGGTCGTCGATGCCAGTGAACCCTTTGATTTTACCGCTGCGAGCCTGAGCATACATCCCCTTGGTATCGCGGCTTTCGCACACTTCCAGGGGGGTATCGACAAAAACCTCGATATAATGGTCGTTTTCCATCATGCTGCGCACGTCGTTGCGGGTGGCGCGGTACGGGCTGACGGCGGCGCAGACGGTGAGACCGCCATGCCGTACAATCTCGGCAGCGACGTAACCGATGCGGCGCACGTGGTCGTCGCGGTCTTCTTTGCTGTAGCCCAGCCCTTCAGAGAAGTTGGTGCGGACGACATCGCCATCGAGGAGAGTGACGTTACGGCCGTATTCCTGCAGCAGCGTCGTCAGCACATTGGCCGTGGTCGATTTGCCCGCGTTGTGCAGCCCGGTCAGCCAGATGCAAACACCCTGGCGGTGGCGCGGCGGGTACGTTTCCGACAAAATTTCGGCAACGTGGGGACGGGTAAACCATTGGGGCAGCAGTTGGCCCTTGTGCAGATACTCTTCACGCACCTGGGTGCCGGAGATATTGGCCGTTTTAACCCCATTTTCCACCCGGTTGATCTCTTCGTAGCGAGCTTCTTCCGGCAGGTAAACCAACATGCGGAACGGCACCACGGTGACGCCGATTTCCTCGCTGAAGCTTTCTACCAAATCCTGGGCGTCGTACGGGCCGTAGAACGGTTTGCCTTCAGAATCGTTGCCAGGGCCAGCATGGTCGCGGCCGACGATGAGGTGGTTGGAGCCGTAGTTACGGCGAATGATGGCGTGCCACAATGCCTCACGCGGGCCACCCATGCGCATGGCCAGCGGCAGCAGGGAAAGCAGAACACGATCAGGTTCGTAATAATTATTGGCCAATGCTTTATAGGTACGCACGCGAGTGAAGTAATCAACATCGCCCGGTTTGGTCATGCCGACAACGGGATGCAGCAGCAAGACGCCATCTTTTTCTTCGATGGCCCGCTTGGTGAGTTCTTCATGAACGCGGTGCATTGGGTTGCGGGTTTGGAAGGCGACCACGTTTTGGTGACCAAAGGTTTCCAGACGGGCGCGAACTTCGGCGGGGGTCAGGCGGATATCTTTGAAGTCGTAATGGGTGGGGAGGCGCAACACCTGCATGGGGCCAGAAATATTGCGCTTACCCCAGCGGTGCATCTCGGCCACGATGGGGTGGCGGAGGTCGGTGGTGTTGAAGGCTTTTACGGCCGTTTCTTCCAAATCCCAGTTATACACCTCTTCCACCCGCATAATGCCCAGCAGCTCATTTTGCGGGTCACGCAAGGCAACATCCTGCCCGATTGTCACCTCAACATCATCATCAATCGGCAGCGGAATGGGAATGGGGAAAACAAGCCCATTGGCCAGACGCATCGTGTCCAGCACGCTTTGATAATCTGCCTGGCCCATGAACCGGTCCAGCGGCGAAAAAGCACCAATGGCCAACAGTTCAAAATCACAAACAGAGCGATCCGAAAGTCGGATAGAAGGCAGCTGGCTGGCGTAAGTTATGCGCTCTTCCAGCGCGCCGGCGGGAACCAGCAGGTCAACAAGAGTGCCACCATAAGGTGGAATAAGCGTGGTTTTTTCTTTAATTGCTAACAATGGTAAATGCCCCTTTGCATAAAATTGGCAGCAACTTTCACAAAAAAAGCGGCCCTGAGCCAATTCCTTACGAAAGAAGGAAACTGTTCGGGGCTGCTTTCTGGCTTTTGAAGGTTGCTATTGCTCTTGTAAAACTTGAGTAATTCGCAGGCTATTGTAGCTGTTATGTGGAGAAGGATAAATGCGAATACCGTCCTAGTGTAGAAACCATTTCTTACGGTCTACGTTAAGAGCTTGAGTGATGAAAATGATACAAAAACCATAAGTTTTGGCTCATGTTCAGAACAAGTGCGCCCACTCTGGACAACTCACGCTGTTTGCACTTGTGTTTAACATGAGCCTAAGTTTTACTACTGCCAAAGGCAGAGAATGTAATTCTAGCACAAGTTTCAAGCTGGTAACATGATAATAAAACATTATAATGCCTGACGATGCACAAAAAACGGATTTCTGCGAGAAGGAAATATAATGAATAATGATATTAGCAAATCAGAAAACAATTCCCCACTGGTCTTTTTAGTTGTTCTAAATTGGAATGCCTTTGACGATACTCATGAATGTTTACTTTCATTGAAGGAAGTTAACTATCCTAATTTTCAGGTTGTAGTTGTTGATAATGGCTCCAATGATGATAGCCCTCAGCAAATTGTAGCTAGCCATCCATCTGTAACGTTGGTTAAATGTGAGGTTAATAAGGGAATTGCTGCTGGTTACAATCGAGGCATTCATTTCGCTCTGCAGGTCGGAGCGGATCATATTGTTGTGATGAACAACGATCTTATCTTTGATCCTGAATTTTTGTCTAGCATGGTCAAAACAGTACAAACTTGGCCGCAAAGCGGTATTATCATGCCCAAAATCTACTATTATGATGAGCCAGATATTATCTGGTCAACCGGCGGGCGCACCCGTTGGATGTCTTCCAATGTATTACTGCGTGATCGACAAAAAAAGGATTATCCTACTATTCAACAAGAGGAAGCCATAGACTTTGCCCCAAGCTGCTGCTTACTGCTTACGCGAGATGTTTGCCAGGAAGTTTTATTTGATGAAAACTACTTTTTTTACTATGATGATTGGGATTTTTGTCTGGAAGCTCGAAAAAAAGGGTGGCAAATTATTTTTTCTCCTGCGTCGCACATTTGGCATAAAGTGTCGCGCAGCACCCAAAATAGCCCCAAATCCTTGCGTTGGTGGAAAGTACTGGGGCAAAGTTGTGTGCGGTACCATCGTAAGCATCATTCTATGTGGCTGCTGGCAACTTATGTTTCCTGGGTAGTGTTGCGTGAAATGGTAAAAGGCAATTTTAAGATATTGTCAACCTTTTTGCGCGGCGTTCAATTAGGCTTGCAGGCCAAAACGGTAAAAGATATGCAGCCGGGGTGGAGTGTGTAAATGCAAACAGAGCTTGAATCTGCACAAATATATGAGGGATTTGAACAGTATTCTTGTGAGATTTGTGGACAATCCGACAGGAGGTTGGTAACTGAGCGTACTGATTTACTTCTCGGGGGACATGATGTATATCAAATGCATGAATGCTGTAAATGTGGGAGTATCTATCTAGACCCTAGGCCAACGCCCGCAAAAATGGCAGATTTTTATCCCCAGGATTATCAACCTTATACGGTTGGAGTACATGCTGAAAATTTCCTTAACCGATTTTTTCGTCTTTATGGTCTCAGGAAGCGAAACAAAATAATTGCTAAATATATAAAACATGGAGTATTGTTAGATGTGGGCTGTGCCACTGGCGATTTTTTGGCCGAGCTTGCTGCACAAGAAGGTTGGCTTGTCGTCGGTGTGGAAACTAGCGCACCCGCAGTAAAGTATGCGAAAGAGCAGGTGGGATTAGATGTATTGGTAAGTACATTAAATCAGGCTTCTTTTCCAGATGAATCATTTGATGTGTTAACGATGTGGGATGTTTTGGAGCATGTCTATGATCCATGCACTGTGCTTGACGAAGTTGCTCGATTGCTGCGACCAGGAGGAATCTTCGTGGTCAATCATCCCAATTTGGATAGTTTAGATCGGCGCTTGTTCGGCCGTTTTTGGGCAGGATTTGAATTACCACGCCATTTATACTTATTTCCAACGAAACTTCTTGAAGATTTAATGGGTCAACGTGGTTTCCAACAAATGGAGCGAATATGCTTATATGGAAGTCATGCGGCTACTAGTACTAGTCTCAAATTCCTTATTCAGTATTTTGGGGGCTCTAGGTCTTTAGGTGAGCTGTTTACCCGTGTTGCATTGAGTAAGGTGGCAAGGATTTTGTTAGTTCCCTACTTCAAGATCATTGATGCTTTAAAAATCGGATCTAATGTAACGGTTGTATTTAGGAAACAAGATGCGAAGTGATTTTTTAGACGAGCTGCTGTATTTCTCACTTTTTCTCAATAGGTTAGGTATATGAACGAACGTATAGGTATTCTCCCCGCCGCAGGGCGTGGTTCACGACTTGGACCAATTCCTTGCAGTAAGGAAATTATGCCACTAGGATTTCAGTCCCCTAATTCCAAAGAATCTATGTGGTTTCCAGTTACCACTATTGAAAGGCATTTGCAGGCTTATGCTTTAGCTCAGGTAGGGCGGGTCGGTGTTATCGTTGGCAGAACTAAATGGGATATTGTGCGTTATTTGGGTAATGGTGAACGAATTAATATTCCTATAGCATATTTCTTCCAAGAGAAGCTTGGCGGAATGCCGTTTGCCCTAGATTTGGCTTATTCTTGGGTAAAAGATGCAACTATTCTTTTTTCAATGCCAGATACATTAATTACCCCACTAAACGTAATGGCTAGATTAGCAGAACATCATGAAACTAAAAGGGCGGACGTAACGCTTGGTCTTTTTCAGACAAATACGCCACAAAAATTTGGCATGGTTAAGCTTGATGGCACAGGTGCTATTGTTGATTTTGCAGACAAGCCGGCCCAGACAGCTTTGAAGTTAATGTGGGGATGCGCAGCGTGGTCGCCAAAATTTACGCAGTTTATGCATGATTATTTGGAAGAATCTTCCACTCCCAATAAGGAGATGGTTTTGAGCGATTTATTTTTGGCCGCACTGAAAGCTGGACATCATTTTGAGCCTTTCCAGATAGCCAATGGTCATTATCATGATATTGGGACGCCAGAGAGCTTTCAATCGGCCGTCTATGATTTGGCCCGTCAACAGGTTTCAGATGGACCTGGTTGACCCTGGAAAGGCTCATGGGTAAAAAGTCTGCACTGTGACCAAAGCAGCAATGAAAGCGAGCGAAATACGCTTAATACTTCGCCTGAATTCACAAAAGCAATGTAGCCACT
The DNA here is from genome assembly GCA_041748655.1 of Promineifilaceae bacterium (SeqCode). Taxonomy (GTDB): domain Bacteria; phylum Chloroflexota; class Anaerolineae; order Promineifilales; family Promineifilaceae; genus Leptofilum. Next base: position 18,097 of record JBGTCV010000075.1, read on the forward strand.
CAAGTTCCTTTTGTAGACGCCTTGGAGGTTCCTTTTTCCCTTTCAGCAGAAATGAGACGGTTGAGGAATTGTTGACCAAGCTGACGCAATGGGGTTTGCAGCTTTCAGTTAGTCGCTCTAAATGCGGAAACCCCCAAAAATAACTCAAAAGGATTACCTATTTTTACCTTTCGTATCCGCAACTGGGCAAAAAGGTTATTGACCGTATTCGGTGACTAACTAGAATATAGTGCGATGACTTTGACTAGTATTTTTATACTTAATTCTTTAGGAGATAACAGACATGAGTAAATTCCGTAAAATTATCAGCTTTAGTATCTTTTTGGTAGTGGCTTTGGTCTTTTCAATTTTTTCGAGTCGGCCAGTGGCTGCACAAACTAATGCTCCTGGTGTTTGGAGCAGTGCCATCAATTTGCAAAATGTAACGACCTCTACAGCAACGGTTGTAATTACATTTTATAATGCCAATGGCAATGTTGTAACCACCTATACGCCGAGTCCATTGGCCGGAGGCGAAGCGCTTTCAATTTTTGTGCCCGCAATCTCAGCCTCACCAGCTTTACCCTCTGGTCAATATTCTGTTGTGATAAGCAGCGATGTGCAAATTCTTGCTTCCGTCAATACAGCTTCGACCAATAGTGGCTCTGCTCCTTGGACTGCGTTTGCCTATGATGGTTTTGATTCCTCACAGGCTGGCTCTGTCCTGTACTTCCCTGGGAACTATAAAAACTACTTTAATTTCTTCTCTGAACTTGTTATTCAAAATACCGATCCTGCGACAACAGCAAACGTAACGGCTACTTTCCGCAATCAAAGCGGTGGTGTTATAGCCTCGAATGTTTCTTTAGGTGCGATTGCTCCCAATGCGTCAAAAACGATTGCTATGTCTTCAATTGGTGCGTTGCCATCAGGTAACAGCGGTATTTTTGGGGCAGTAGTCACTTCCAATGAAGGTGTTAATCTTGTTGGTGTCGCTAATATTTGGCGGACAACACCTGTGGCTGGTACAGCAAGTTACTCCGGCTTTACGAATGGTAGTACACAATTGTTTGCGCCCAGTTTGTTAAATAATTATTTTGGTTTCAATTCTGCAATTACTATTCAAAACGTTCACCCTAGCGCCAATGCTATAGGCACATTAACTTATTCTAATGGTACAGTCGAAAACTTTAACCTAGTTCCAGGTGCTGCAAAAGATTATTACCAACCGAACAATCCAAGTCTACCTTCAGGTAATGCAAATGGTTTGCTGGCTGCCAAAGTTAATGTTACAAGCGGATCGGTTGTGGGCTTAGTCAGCCAAAGTGTCCCTTCTAGCAGTGGTTCATTTGCTAGTTACAACGTGCCATCGTCAGCAACGGCATCGGTAAACATCCCAAGTGTGTTAAGTGATTACTATGGATATTTTTCCGCAGTCACTGTACAAAATACGGGTACCACGCCAACTAACGTGACGATTAATTATGCAACAGGACAATCCCGTACGATTAGTAATGTGGCTGCAGGAGCAACGGTTAACTTTATTCACTTGGACAATACGAACGATGTGTTACCATTCAGAACAGCAACATCGGCAACTGTTAATTCATCTAATGGAAACTTACTGGTTGCTGTGATTCAGCACAATACTGCGTCAAATGTTGCTGGTTACAACTCAGCTAAAGCGCCGAGTGATTTCTTGCTTGCTGTAACAGGCGTCTCAGAGTAATTCGTGAAATAAGGGGTTAAGATTAGGTTCTGTTATGGAAGCTAATCTTTAAGCTGATAAGTTGATATAAGTTGCAGGGTTGTCTCTTGTGATAATCCTGCAACTTTTTGCTTACTATTGTTAAACATAAATTAGGATAAATGAAATGGATAAAAAAGTGTTGAAGACAGGGTTATTGTTTGGGATAGTTTTGCTAATAGTGGCGGCATGTAGGGCTGCGCCAGAAAACAGTAATTTGCAATTTTCGGTGACGCCTGAGGAAGGAACTGGGCCACAGTTTTTGGTGACACCAGATGCATATCCTGTTGAACCTTCTGACGAGCTGGTCACCCAAGGATACCCAGGGCCACCAGGTACTATTGTGGGACAATCTGTAGACGGCCGTAGTCAAACGGCAGTCGCTGCTTACGAGCTTGCTTTAGCTGTTGCACGTGATGAGTTTTCTCCCGACGCTTATCTGCATACTATTGCCCCTTCTAACATCATGTTATCAAACTTAGGGAATCCGCCGGTACTGCCGGGCTGGTTCTATATTTTTAAACGGCCTGATTCACGTCGTGAACTAATTGTTCAAGTGGTAGACACCTTCGTCACGGGAACTACCTTAACTGAATCAGTAAGTGATATTAAACCCGCGCCCCTGCCGATTGATATGGGCCAGATTGCTTTAGATAGTGATAAGATTTTTGCCCGATTTAATGAAGTGGGTAGTGCTCGCGGCTTGGTACAAGAAGGGGTGACTTATGATTTGGAACTGATATACTTGTCGGGCAATGATGCCCCAGTCTGGAGTATTGTAGATCCAATTTCACAAGAATGGATATTGTCATTTAATGCAACAACGGGTGAAGAAGTGTCCAATCCCTACCGATAGCAAATACATAAATAAAATGCTACTCCAATCGTGTATTCTATTTTACTAGACAGTTGCCGCAATGGAGCAGCGTTTTGTTAATCTTTTCCAAGCTGTGTCAGATTTTTTCACTATGCCATAGTAGGTAAGATGTCACAAATAGAAGAATGGTATCGCTGGCCACATAAACGATTGAAACTCCTAATAGCCCAAAGGGAATAATAACAATGAGGTTAGCTACGACATTAAATACAGCAACAATCATTTGAACCTTTGTGTGTACTGCTTGACGATTACTTGCCATTAGCAATGTACCTATGGCAAAATTCAGGGCTCGAAGAAAAGGAATTGGACTAAGTAAACGCAAATATTGGGTAGAGCCCTCATATGCTTCCTTGAATATAAAGTTCAATAGGTCGGCAGCAAAGACAAATATCACCAAAGAGCTGATGCCGCCAATTGCTGCCTGCACAATTAACTGCATAATACCCATTCTATTAAAATTGGTTTTATCTTGTTGGAACGATTTAGACAGTAAAGGCAGGATAAATAAAAATAATGCTCTAGGTGCGAGGAATGAGGCTTGAAGAAGGTTGATAGCTGGACCATAAAGGGCGGTAGCAGATTTGCCCATTATCAGTGAAACAATAGAGACATCAGCGCGTACATAGACAGCACTTGCCAATTCTGCTAGCATAAATGGTCGTCCTTCGCGCAGAATTTCTTGGTTAGAGATGGTTAATACCTGTTCGCCTAAGGCGTATTTTTTTTGTCGATATTGGAGAACGACGGCCGCCAAAATGATTGATAACACCATACGACCATTGGCAAACATGGCTACATAATTAGACGAAACAGGAAGCCATAGCACCATTACAAAAAGGACTATGGCAAAGACTGATTGCCAAACAGTTACTAACTTATGCTGGTTTTGAGTTCGCAGTGCAGAAAAACAAAGGAGAGAAAAGCTATCGCAAGTGACACTAACAACTGTTGGTAGCCATATTTGCCAAGGATACGTCTCTCTAGGCAAGACAAATCCAAGTAATCCTATTAAGCCTAGCCAAATAAGCAAGGCCAAGCCTCGCAACCGCAGTGACTGCGTCCATAAAGTTGCAAACCGTTCTCGAGTGGATAAATATTGTGCTAGAAACCAAGTATCTAATCCCAGCCCTGGCAGTACGACCAAAAAACTTAACAAAGCATAGACAGCGATATATTGGCCATACACTTCAGGACTTACCTGACGGGCAACAATGAAAAGGGTAACGGCTGTTAACCCATTATGCAGCAGCAGACCAGTCAAAATAATGCCCCAGTTGAGCACTGCCTGCTGTAAAGCAGGCCAATGCAAGAAACTCATCACTTTTGGCATCATGCTGGCAAACTTAGTAATGTCACCTGAAATCTCAACTCAGGTAATCCTTAAAATCTGATTAGTGGACTTAATATCTTGAGTTAGAAATTGAAGTGCTTTTGGTATCATTAATCTTTCACTACACGGGCAAAGATGTGGCCTGCCTCACCTTCTGGATTGCGTTTATCAAAATACAATACCAAAGGAATCAGCGAAGAAGGAATGGTGGATGATATCCGCTTTAATACATAGAATACTGTATACAATGTGCGAAATACTTTCTCGTTCCACCAAAAAAAATCCACTGAAACATTGTTTGGCAACCGTTCAACAATCATCTGCTCCGAATAGCCACGGCGTACATGTCCCCAGCTTTGTTCTAACCCTCGCTGGATTGTTCCACCTGGAAAAATGTAAAATCGATGCCCTGTGGTGCTTAACCATAATGTCCCTCCTGGCCGTAGAACCCGCACCGCCTCATGTAGTACGGCCGAATCATCTTCAATATGCTCAATTACGTCAAAAGCAAACACGTGCCCAAAAGTACTGTTAGCAAACGGTAGTCGCGTACCACTGCATTGCACCCAGGGATACGATACAGAAGGTAGTGCAAACCGATCTAAACCGATTTTTGCCGGTGCCTCTATTCGGTTAAGAAATTGACCGTCGCCCGCACCTACGTCCAACACAGGCTTGTCAAATACAGTGGGGAATCCCCACTGCTCTGTCGCGATGAGCCACCGATAGTAACTGGCAAAATGCATCTTATTTTGGGCCAATGCTTCTCCTCACAATTGGTATATCTTTTCGAAATCGTGCACAAGTGTATCCCAATACCAGCGTTCACCAAAGCGTACCGGCTGCTGAGGGTGCTGCAGCCACTCTTGGAGCCCGGTGGCTAGCGCTGACGCGTCGCCTGGTGGCACCAGCGTGCCCAATGATTCATCGGCTAGCACATCGCACCGGTCGCCCACGTCGCTGGTAACGACCGGCGTACCGGTCGCCAGGCTTTCCACCACCTTTAGCGGCGAACGCGCCTGTGCAATCAAATTATCATGCACTGGATCGGCTGTTACTGTCGCTGCCGCATAATAAGCTGGCACTTTATCTGGTGACACGCGCCCGGTGAAGACGGTATGTGCAGCAATGTCCAATCGCACTGCCTCTGCTTGTAAAAAGTCGTAATCTTCGCCGCCACCAACGAGTATGAGCCGCGCTGAAGGAACAGCTGTTTTTACTATAACAAATGCTTGCAACAGCAAATCTAGAGGATGACTATGGAGCCCTAACGTGCCCACGTAAAGAACCAGTGGATAATCAGGGGGGAGGCCCCATTGTTGATGCACATCCAGCATGGGAGGTGAGGCAAAGCGGCTGCGCTCCACGCCATTGGGAACGTACTGTATTTTTTCTGCTGGAAAACCCAATGCTTGGTATCTGTTTTGTGAAAAATGAGTGTTGACCGTTAACCCATCTGCAAAGTGAATAATTGAATCTTCGAAATAGCGAACCACTTTTTTCTGCCAGCCGCTGCTAAACTTGTTCGTCTCGGCTTCGTAATCATCACAGTCACAAAACAAAGGGCGGCCACGACGGCCGTATCGGGCGGCCAACACATTAAATGGTTGTGGTTTACCTAAGTGAATAATGTCAGCATTAGAACGCCGAACCGCTTTGGCCAACTGTATCGTAGCATTTAGGGTTACTTGAAGCAGCTTTCCAGGCCCAAAATACATTTTATGCGGCCCTTCTTTTTGCACGTGCATTTGACCTACGTAATGTACCTGCACGCCCTGATCAATAAAAGATTTTTGAGGCAATTTTGCCCAGGCATAATGCAAAGCTATTACCTCCACATCATACCCAAGCTTAACCAGCTCTCGGGCAATTGGCCCATAGCGACCTAAACCGCTAGGGCTATCCAGACTTTGAGTGAGTACAAAGGCAATTTTCATAGGGTTAATTTTGCCTTAAATGCTCCAAGCTGCCAGCCAAGCTGCTCCCAACCAAAACGGCCGTTTCCCCCCACCACATTCTTGCTAAACACATTCTCTAGATCATGCGCAAAATAGTGATCAATTGCCTCCGCCAATGCTCGCGGATTCTCTGGCGGAACAACCAGACCGGTACGGCCGTCTGCCACCGCCTCCGCCAAACCCCCCACATCTGTTGTAATCACCGGCTTGCCGCGACCGAAGGCGGCTTGCACCACGGCGCTTTGCGTGGCGCTGCGGTAGGGCAGCACCACCACGTTGGCCCGGTCGATGTAGGCTGCCAGCAGCTCATCAGGCAGATACTCATCGATGATCGTGACACAATCTGTGAGGTCTAATCGAGCAATCTGCTCCTGATAGTTGGCCCGGCCACCCTGCCAGAACTCTCCGGCCACCAGCAGATGCACCGGCCGTTTCAGCAGCGCCAGCGCTTCTAGCAGCACATCTAGCCCTTTGTACGGCCGTACCAGCCCACAAAACAGCAGCAGCGGCCTGTCCGATGGCAGCGCAACCGGCAGCTCGGCGGCGGGTTCACCACCCAGCGCAGCATAGGTAGGCAGTGGTGACACCACCACCTGCGCCCCAGGCAAATACGCCTGCAAAATGGCTTCATCCGCCTGCGAATGAACCACAAAGCCATCGGCCCGCCCCAGGACGCTTTTGAGAATGCCCGGCAGCAGCAGTCGGCTTAGCTGCCCCTGTTCATGGGGCCGCACGTTGTGGCAGATGAACAGCAGCTTGGGGCGGGGCTTGATGCGCTGAATACCCCACCCCAACCCCAGCCAGACCGGGGCAAAATACGGATGCCACCACGGGATCACCACCACATCGGGCTGCCACTGCCGAATCTGGCGCAGGGTGCGCCGCCAGGTGAGGGGGTTGAGCGGATCGAGTGGGTAGTGGGCTTCGGTTTGCAACGGCCGTTCACTCGGATCCTTATCGCTTTTGCCAGGAAACAGCCAGCTGGGGTATTGCCGCGAAAACGAGAGCAGCAGCACCTCGTGCTCCTGCCGCAAATGCTGCGCCAGCAGCGTGGTGTAATGGGCAATGCCACCCCGATACGGATAGGTCGGCCCAATCAAACAAAATCGCGTCATGGGCTGGATTATAGTGCAACTTTGTCTGTGGGCGAGTGATGGCTATGGGGTGTAGAAAAGGGAAACGGCCGTTGCCGCACTATACACAATCAACATCTGCCCAGGACCATAGGTGAGCCAAATCACATCACCAATCAGCGGAAAGCTCAGGTCATTAAACAGTTGGGCGGCCAAAATGAGATCGCTGATGAGAAAGAGGGCAGCGCCAATGGCCAGCCAGGTGAACTGCCCTTGCTGGATGGCGAGGCCAGTAGCCACGCCTGCGGTGCTGGCCAGCAGCAGCGCGTACGGCAGCGCGGCGTAATGCAGCGTGGTCGGCTGTTGGCCCCGGTACACCACAAAGTACCAGGCCACTGCCCCCACGATCCACCAGACAAGCAGGCTGCCCCAGCGAGTTGGACCATCTATCAACCCCAACTGGCTGCCAAAGCGCCAGATGCCGATAATGTAGGCGATATGCCCCGTGCCAAAGGCGGCCATGCCGCCCAACACATTGCGGCCGCCGGGCATCATGCCTGCCATGAACAGGTCGCCCAAAAAGCCGAAGCTCATGCCGATGGCCAGCCAGAGGACGAAGCTGTTGGCGGCATTGTGGCGGGTGATGAGGAACCAGCTCCAGCCTGCCAGCACCAGCACGGCGGAGGAGGTGAGGCGGGTCCATTTAGGCATCCGCTGGCTGGCGTCTGCCTGGCCAAAAAGAAAGCCGCCAAATAACAGGATACCCCAGAGAATCAGGAGGGCGATGAGCCAGAAGCGGGGGATGGAATTGAGGTAGTTGAACATGGCTGAATTGTACCGGCGAACGGCCGTTTGGCGAAATGATGTGATGCCGCAAAATTTTATACGAAGAAACAAAGGAACTGAGAAACAAAGGGTAGATAGATTAAAAATATACCCTTTGTTCCTTCCAATCTTCGTGTCTTCGTATTAAATTGTTCCCTAACCAGCTGCGCCGAGCGATTTCCGATTTAACGGACAACTTTATAGGAGATTGGTGCCGCTTGAAAGTGGCTCTATGTATGGTTAGGGTGACTGCAGCAAGTTGATTGCCTGGTTCAATTGACCAATCGGTTGATCCAGCGCCGGGTACAAAATACTGTGTTGATTATAGTCAATGATGCGTCGCGAAACGCCGCTGGCTAAATCAACGCGGCAAATGTCCGCCCAGGGCGCCAGCAAGTTGAGAACGGTATCCGTGGCCGCCCGGTAAATCCCATACGCATTTTGTACGTTTTGCGCTTGAACGGAAACATCAACCGTGAGTACGTTGGCAATACTGTCGTGAGAAAAAACAATTGCCCCGCAATCTGACGGCAGATCAGTATAGTTGTTTGCCCACTCTAGCTTGCTTGGCCGTAAAGAACTGCGAAAAATGTCAATTCGCGTCAGCTCATCCTGGATTTTGGCGGCGAGCTGCTCGCTGACGTTGGCCACGACCACCGGTGTACTTGTTGGGGCCGATTGACCGCTCGTCGTGGGTGCGGTAGTCGGCTCGGCAGTTGCCGTCGCTGTGGGGGATTCGGTAGCCGTGGCAGGTGGCGTATAGGTTGGGTAAGGCGTGTAAGTTGGCAGGGGCGTTTGGCTGGGAACGGCCGTAAACGTGGCTTGCGGTGTATAGGTGGGCAAAGATGTCTGTGTTGCCTGGGGTATTTGCGTCGGAATGGCGGCCACCGTCTCGGCCACAAATGCCTCAACGGTTGCCAGCTGATCGGCTTCCGAAGGACCGCAAGCAGACAAAAAAGATACAACGATAACGAACAAAAAGAAACGCAAAGTAATTTTCATGGTAGGCTCCAAAACCAGCTTGGCTGCAAAAGGATGTGTCAATTATTACCGATTTTGGATACCCGACAACATCATTCTTGTATGTGGAAATTTGCCTCGTAACTGCCAGTTGGACGGTAGCCCAGCCGTGCAGCCAGCTGCACCGATTCTGGATTGGCGGCATCCCAGTTGGGGTGAAGCCCTCGTTGCAGGCAGGCCAGCAGCAGGTGGGCGCTGAGGGCCGTAGCGACACCGTGCCGCCGGTGCGCTTCTGCTACATAAATGCTGACCTCGATGCCCTGGCTGCATACCAACGATGAATAGGCAATGCCTACCGGCTGCCCGCCCACCAGCGCCACAAACCCTAACCCCCGCGCCGCAAAATCCTCGGCGGAGTCAAAATCAGCCAGATGGAAGTAGAGCGCGCCAGCGGCGCTCAGCTGTTCGGCCAGCGCGGCGTCTAGCGCCACAACTTCCCCGTGAAATGAACTGCTGTTCAGCAGCGGATTCAGGTGGCTTGCCGTCAGCGAGTCGGACGAGAAGCTGTGGCGCACGTTGGTTTGCAGGGCGTCGCCAAACTGCTGGCGGGCCAGCGCCGCCCAGCCCGGTGCCGAGGGCATGAGCAAGTTGTAGGCGGGGAAGTTGGCCATTATGGTTTTGGCCTGGAGGGATACGGCCGTTCCCCCAAAATAATGAAACGGCCCAATCACAACATGATAAATGGTTGGCTCGGCCAGATCATCCACAAACGCCTGACCCATTTGCCCCTCAATCACGCAAGGGATTGACATGTCCACGCGGGGCACAGTACGAAAAGCATCGGCGAGTTTGAGGCGGTTAATTTTGGTTAATTCCAGTTCGTAGCACATTGTGAACAGTTCCTTTTTGTTCCAGTTTCAGCATTAAAATCTTGACGCAAAGGCGCAAAGAGGCAAAGGATGGACTAAGAAAGATCAAAATCTTGCCTTTGCACCTTATAAATCTTTGCGTTCTTTGCGTCAAAAATTCTCATTTTGCGCTACGGAGTTATTCAGTTTGATTGATGGTGGACAAGCGGCGGTAGATGCCGTGGCTGCGGGTCATGAGATTATATTCTATTAGGGAGCGACGCAGGGTGGCCACATCCTCATGAAAGTCGAGCAAAATAAAGTTGACCTCTTTTTCGGTGTACTCCTGCTCCGGTTCAAACTCCTGCACGATGAATTCCAGGATAACCTGGAGTTTTTTGAGCTGGGCCGGTAAGCGCACCAGCCGCCCCCGCTTGAAAAAAGCGTTGATCACCTTTTGTTTAAAGGCGTCGGTCTCCACCTCGTTCGTCAGGTTGAGCTGGGTCAGGTGAATCAGGTCCCCCAACGGCCTCTTGAGCATATCGCCCACCAGGGAAAACATCTGGTAATATTGATCCTTGTTGGCGATGAGCAAACCCACCTCGGTGAGTTTAGCCAGGTGATGTGAGATGGTGGCAGGCTTCAGATTTAGAATTGCGGCCAGCTCTTCGCCGTGACGCGGCTTTTCCTGGATGAGGTTCAGCATGAGCAGGCGCGCCGGATGACCCAGGGATTTAAACAGCTGGGCGCGTTCTTCCAGGTTAAATTCGGCCGTTGTTTTGCTCATCCTAGCTCCTTTTGCCTGTGGCACGGTGATACGCCATGTTAAAGATACCTTTGGCGTGCTGAATAGTACTGAGTTTGATTTGTTCCTTAACAAGCGTTTCCCGGTCATTCATCGCTTTCAGCAGCTCAATCTCGTTGTTGGTGTGGGTTTCAATGGAGTTGATAACAAAGTGAAATGCCTTGGCGATTTTGTCTGCTTCGGACAAATCCGAAGCAAATATTTCTTCATATTCTTTGTCCATTCCGGCCTCTTTAATTCGCACAAATCCGAATCAACTTCGCTAATTCTACTTAGATAGATAACTAATTGAAATTATATAATTCATTTCCAGTCTTGTCAAATAGAAAAGTCGCCATGTCATTCTGAGCGCAGCGAAGAATCCCGCAAGGTGCCCATTGCAGGCGCTTTGGCTGAATCAACATTTTGCTGAAAATCCAGCGGATGGGATGCTTCGGGGGACCTCAGCATGACAAATTATCTAAAATTGTCATGCTGAACGCAGTGAAGCATCCCGCAAGGCATAACAAGCGCCCTGGCTGAAATCAAGTCCTGCTGATTATCAGGCGGGTGGGATGCTTCGAGGGATGCTTCGGCAGCCTCAGCACAGGCTCTCAGCATGACAAGTTAGTCTTGGCAGTACGGCCGTTGCCAAAATCCGGTACAATAGCAGCCATGTCTGATCAGGTACAAATTGCTGGCTCCGTGGAGCGCATTACCTACCACAACGAGGAAAACGGCTACACCGTCTTGCGGCTGAAGCCGGATTCGCGGGGGATGCTGCCGTTTCGCTACGCCAGCGGGCGCGAGGAGTTGATCACCGTTGTGGGCAATTTGCCAGAGGTGCAGCCGGGCGAATGGCTTAAGCTGACCGGCAAATGGAGCAATCATGCCAAACACGGCCGTCAATTTAACGTGGAGCTGTGCGAACAATCCCTGCCCGCCACTAGCGAAGGGATCAAGCGCTACCTCGGCTCCGGGCTGATTCGCGGCGTGGGCAAAGTGATGGCCGAGCGCATCGTGGAGCGCTTTGGCGAAGAGACGCTGGATGTGATCGAGCACGAGCCACAGCGGCTGCAAACCATCCTGGGCATCGGCCAAAAGCGGGTCGGGCAAATCATCAAGGCGTGGGACGAGCAGCGAGCCATCAAAGATGTCATGATCTTTTTGCAATCTCACGGCGTTTCCACCAATCTGGCCACCAAAATCTACAAAAAGTATGGCGACGCTTCGCTGGCCATCGTGCAAAACACGCCCTACAAGCTGGTGCAGGATGTGTACGGTATTGGCTTCAAAACGGCCGATAAAATTGCCCAGGCGCTGGGGCTGGCGGCAGACGATCCGGGACGGATCGAGGCAGGCATCGCCTACACGCTCAACCGGATGGCGGAGGATGGCCACGTCTACATGCCGCAGGAGGAGCTGGAGCCGGAAGCGGCCGAAATTTTAGGGCTGGAGACGGCGAAGATTACGGCCGTAATCGACCACCTGGAAACGAGCGATTTCATCAAGCGTGAAACGATCCAGTATTCGGTAAGCAGTGATCAGTTATCGGTAATCGGTAAGCAGTTATCGGTGATCGGTGAAGAAAAGCCGATTTATAACGCGGGAACACCAGCCGGGCGGGAGGAGCGGGCGGTTTATCTGACACCGTTTTACTACTCCGAAGTGGGCGTCACCCACCGCATCCAGCGGCTGATTGACCATCCCACGAGCCGGTTGGCGGTGATCCGTGATCAGTATTCAGTAAGCAGTGGTCAGTCCCCAGTCTCCAATCCTTCGGCAAGCTCAGGACAGGTTCTCCAATCGCCCAACTCCGGCGTAAAACTTGCCCCGCAGCAGCTCCACGCCATCCAAACGGCCGTTACCCACAAAGTCACCATTCTCACCGGCGGGCCGGGCACGGGCAAAACGACGACGATGCGTGCCCTGCTGGATTTGCTGGACCGCCACCGGCTGACCTACGCTCTGGCCTCCCCCACTGGCCGCGCCGCCAAGCGGCTGGCCGAAGCAACCGGCCGTGAGGCCAAAACGGTGCATCGTTTGCTGGAGTTTAAGCCGGGGGAGGGGTACGGCCGTTCCGAAAGTAATCCGCTCGACGCCGACATGGTCATCATCGACGAAGCCTCGATGCTGGACTTAATGCTCACCTATAACCTGCTCAAAGCGGTCAGCCCAGACAGCCATTTGCTGCTGGTGGGCGACGTGGACCAGCTGCCCAGCGTGGGCGCGGGGGATGTGCTGCGCGATTTGATCGATTCGGGCAAAACGGCCGTTGTCCGCCTGCAAACCATCTTCCGCCAGGCGGCCGACTCGCTCATCATCAGCAACGCCCACCTGATCAACGAGGGCAAAATGCCCCAAACCACGCCAGAGGCCAAAGATTTTTTCCTCTTCATCAAGGAAGCGCCAGACGAAGCGGCCGAACTGCTCGTTGATGTCGTTAAAAACCGGGTGCCGCTCAAGTTCAAGCTCGATCCACTGGACGATATTCAGGTGCTGTCACCCATGTACAACGGCGCAGTGGGGGTGAGCAATCTGAATTTACTGCTGCAAGCGGCGCTCAATCCACCCGCCAACCGCAAAGCAGAGCGTAAGCTGGGCGGGCGGCTCTTCCGCGTGGGCGACAAGGTGATGCAGACGGTGAACAACTACGACAAAAACGTCTACAACGGCGATATTGGCCGGGTGACGGGCATGGACATTTTGCAGCAAACCCTCACCGTCAGCATCGACGGTGCGCCGGTGGTGTACGACTTTTTGGAGGCGGACGAACTGGTTCATGCGTTCGCAATTTCTGTCCATAAGAGCCAAGGCGCGGAGTATCCGTGTGTGGTGATGCCGGTGGCCACCCAGCATTACCTCATGTTGCAGCGGAATTTGTTGTATACGGCCGTAACCCGCGCCAAAAAAGTGGTCATCCTCGTCGGCACCCGCAAAGCGATCCGCATCGCCGTGCAAAACAACAAAACCACCCAGCGCCACACCGCCCTCGACTGGCGGCTAAACAATCGATAAAGTCCTGCTTATGATTCCAACCCCTGTTACCAATCAAGAGAAGTGGAAAAAAGCTCTTTTACAGGCAGTACTGGGGCTTTTTGTCGTTGGTTTTTTGACCATTGTCATCTTCATGTTTGAGCCGCCAAACTGGTTAACAGGTCTGCTGTGCGTGGGCAACATCCTATGGTTCAGTGCCCTTCCGATAATGCTTGTCGCTCTATTGGCTAACGCCCCTTTTCCAGACAAAGCTCAAGCAACTCAAATAAAAGAACCAACCAAAATTGAAGACTTACTGGCAGAAGAATATTGGCCTGTTGAGTGGCAAGAACCACAAGGAAAAATCGAAGAACCTGTAATCCCTAACGATAATACTTCCACATGGATGATTTTGTTCCTCGCAGGAATCATATTGATCATGATTACTCTTGTTTTTATTCTGCTATCAACAAGTCCCGGCTAACTACTGATTTCCTCAACAATCAGGTAAGCGTATTTTCTGCGTAGCCCCATCGTCCAAAAGTGATTAACCGCACGGAGTATACTTCTCTTGACTAAACGGTTTCCCAAGAGAGGTTTACTTTAATGACACGTCTAAAAATTTTTACCTATCTTCTTTGTTTGCTTTGTGTGGTACTGGCTGGCTGCCTGCCGGAAAGTGCCGATCAGGTCACTGTTGCGGTAACCCGTGAACAACCATCGCCGACGGCCACTGTGGACGAACCGGCTACGGCCGTTCCAACCCAATCCACCACCGAAGCAGCCACAGCCGAACCTTCGCCCCTGCCGCTGCCCTCACCTACGGCCGTTCCCACCGCAGCCGCCGTTCTCCCAGACCCGCCCGTGCGTGAGGCTGTGGATAATTTAACGGCCGTTTCCGCCAATGCCATAGCCTACGTGCAGAACGAGCAGCTCTTCATCCGCACCTTACCCGAGGGCGAGACCGTGCCCGTTCACACCGAACCGTGCCCAGAAGACAGCTACTGCTCGCTGGATTACCTGAAATGGTCGCCCGATGGGCAGTTTTTGCTTTACACCCATTACGATGGCCAGAGCAGCACCACCTTGCGCGTCAGCGACCGGCAGGGCAACGTGCAGATCATCGAAAACGTCGCCTTTATTCGTCCAGGGGATTGGTCACCAGGCGGCCGTTCCATCGTCTACTTCCAGGAAACCGAAACCTACTTTGAGGCGGATGACGTCTCGCCTGGCGGGCGGCTAATGGAAGTGTGGATTGTCTCACTCGCGGAGAATGGCCTATTGCAAACGCCCCAACTCCTTGGCCACTGGCGGCAGGTCGGCGATGGCTGTGGCGGCGGTGGGCGTTCCCTCAGTGAAGTGCAATATGAAAACGAAGGCGGCACCTCCTACGGCTACAAAATGGGCATCACCGAGTGGGCTGCTCAAGGTATCTTGCTGTTTAACCTCAACTGTACCAACATCGGCCTGGGGCGGTTTGACATGGCCAGCGGCACCGAACTGCCCAGCTTCGACCAGCCGCTGCGTAACCTGGTGCTGAACAACAGCGGCAACCGCTGGTATGCCGTCACCGGCTACGCCTGGGACCGCGAAAATCCTGAAAACAACCTGCTCGTCACCGGCACGCCAGATTCCACGGAGATCACCGTCATTGCCACCAGCGCCAAAGTGGAGCTGGTCTTTGTCGGCCAGACCAGCGGCGCACTTTACTACACAGAGCGCAATCCGCTGGGTCGGGAATCTTACGATAACCGGGGACTGTACTTTGCCTACTTTGAATCGGCCCTGTGGCGCATCCAGCCCGACGGAACTGGCGAGGAGCGGCTGCTGTTTGGTGAGGATGTGCAGGCGTATGCTCAAGTGGCAGAAACGGCTCGTCCTGAGCTTGCCGAAGGAGCCGTTGGCGACCTCCTCTTTGTGTTGGTGGAAAATGAACGGCCGTTGGCCGAAGCCGCCCAGTTTGTGGAGGGAAACCCGGACACGCTGCAAGCCTACTATCCCCAACGCCACCTCATGCAGCTGCCCGCCAGCGGTGGCGATCCCACAATGATTCTCAACAACGCCGGGCAACCCGCCCTAACATTACCCTGATTGAGATTGGTTCAATCTTGAAGATTGAACCAATCTTTACACGCCACATTTCACCCTTCACTTTCGCCATCAACCTGTTTACAATACCTCCATGCCCAAAGAAAGAATCGACCGCCTCTATTTTGTCACCGCTTCGGAAGACAAGTTCAACGATTACCAGTTTTTACTGGGCAAGTTTGCCGATTTGCGCTGGGCCAAGCTAAACGTGGAAGATTCGGTCACCAACGACCTGTCGATTTTGATTCGGCGCAAGGTGGGTTTGGTGAAGCCGCAGCTGCCCTACCTCCCCTTTTTGGTGGAGCAGACCAACCTGCTCATCAAGGCCTGGAGCGATTTGCCGGGTAACGTTACCAGCCTGTTCATCGAGGGGGTGGGGGTAGATGGCATCTGCAAAATGCTGCAAACGTTTGACAACAAGGCGGCGCGGGTCATTACCGACCTGGCTTATCATTCGCCAGAGGGTCAGGTGATGGTGTTTCGCGGCGAACTGCACGGCGTCATTGCCCCGGAGCCGCGCGGCAACCAGATTTTTGGCTGGGACGCCATTTTCATCCCCGAGGGGCACGACCGCACTTTTGCCCAAATGACGGTTGAGCAGCGCAACAGCATTTCTACGCGCAAACTGGCGGTGGCGGAATTTTATACGGCCGTTCTCCAGGAAGAACGCGCCGATACCCTCCTGCAAAATCGCATCCGCCTCAAAGAACTGATGGTGCGTTACTTCAACAAGGAAGAGCTGGCAGACCTTCTGTTTGATCTGGGCATCGACAAAGATGAGCTGCCCACCGCTACCAAGCCAGAGTTGGCCAAAGAGATCATCCTCTACTGCGAGCGGCACGGTACGCTGGAGCGCCTGCTAGACATCTGCCGCGAGCAGCGCCCCCACGCCGAATGGCCCGAAGAGCTATAGTAAGACGATGGTTCCATTATGTAAACCCTATGGATGCAGCGCCACGATGCTGCTATAGTAACTGCTTGAGTTCTATTGATGGCATTACTTTATACGAGGAGTAGATGATGAACGAACGGCCGTTTGGCAACGAAACAACCACAGTATCAGAAATTGGGCTGGGCACCTGGCAGCTTGGCGGGGATTGGGGACAGGTGACAGATCGAGAGGCGGAGGTGATTTTGCACACGGCCGTAGACCATGGCGTCACCTTCTTCGACACGGCCGATGTGTATGGCGGCGGCGTCAGCGAGCAGCGCATTGCCCGTTTTTTGCAGCAGCATGGCAAGCGCGTCTTTGTCGCCACCAAACTCGGCCGTTCTGGCGACCCCGGCTGGCCGCAAAACTTCAGCTTCGCCACCATCCGCCAGCACACCGAAGCCTCCCTGCGCCGCTTGCAGCTGGAGGCGCTCGACCTCACCCAGCTGCACTGCATCCCCACCGAAGAACTCCGGCGTGGCGACGTTTTCGACCATCTGCGCAGTTTGCAGCAGGCGGGCAAAATTAAACGCTTTGGGGCCAGCGTAGAGTCGATGGAAGAGGCGCTCATTTGCCTGGAGCAGGACGGGTTGGCCTCGCTGCAAATCATCTTCAACATCTTTCGCCAGAAGCCAATCCATACTTTGTTTGAAAAAGCGCGGGCCAAAGGGGTAGCGATTATTGTGCGCCTGCCGCTGGCGTCTGGGCTGCTGGCGGGCAAATTCAGCGCCAGCACCACCTTCCCCCAGGATGATCATCGCAACTACAACCGGGATGGGGCAGCGTTTAACGTCGGCGAAACCTTTGCCGGGCTGCCGTTTGAACTGGGGGTCTCGCTGGCCGATCAGCTGAAGCCCCTGGTGCCAGAGGGGATGACGATGGCGCAAATGGCACAGCGCTGGGTGCTGGATTTCCCGGCCGTGACGACCATCATCACCGGGGCAACACGAGCAGAACAGGTGGTGGGGAATACGGCCGTTTCCCAACTTCCCCCTCTCTCCACCGACCTGCACCATACCCTCGCCACCCTCTACCAGACTCAGGTCACCGACCATATCCGTGGCCCTTACTAAACCAGATCAGGTAACCGTTCAGTTGGTATCCCGCACGAGGGCGCTTCGCGCCCCGTGCGGGGAGCAGGATTGTTTTTTTTCAGTTTTTGGGGTCATGTTGACCCCAAAAACTGAAAAAACCCCCACGATTTTCGGCATCGCCAGGCGCAAAGCGCCGAGGCGATGCCCTTGCTCCAGGTAAGGCTGAACGCTTAGCCAGATCAGTTTAAAAAACGTGATTCGATCAGGATTTAATCAACAGGAGGATTTTCAATGGATGTTGCAAAAGCGTTTACCTATATCACAGAAGATGATCGGTGGGTAGGGAAGTTGGGCATTGGCGTACTCATTTCGCTGCTGTCGTTTTTGATTTTGCCCGCATTTTTGCTTACGGGCTATGCGGTAGGCATTACCCGTAACGTGATGAATGGTGAGAAACGGCCGCTTCCCGAATGGGAAGATTTAGGCACCCTCTTCAAAGATGGCATCTCTATCTTTGTGGCTATGGTGATTTATACGCTGCCGTTTTGGCTGTTAATCTGCATTGCGTTTGCCACCACAATTGGCTTTGGCGGCTTGAGCGAAGCCACCCGACTGAGCGAAGATGCCGTCGCCGCTGGTATTGTGGCCACCTGGGGGCTGATTGTTTGCCTCATGCTTATCTTTCTGCTGGCGCTTTTCTTTATCAGCCCCGCCATTATGATCCAATACGTGCGGCAAGGTGACCTGGCAGCTTGCTTCCGCTTTGCAGAAGTAATAGCGATTGTGCGCGACAATATGGGTGATATTATCATTGCCGGCCTCACGCCGTTCGCCGCCAGCTTTGTTCTTTCCATTGCGTTTGGGGTGCTCAATTTCATTCCTTGCCTCGGCACGATTGCCGCGTTCTTGCTTGGTTTTGCGATGGGGCCTTACTTAACGGCCGTTACCGGCCATCTCTACGGCCAAATTGCGGGTAAAGTTGGTGGCAAGCCACCGGAAGAAAAGTTCGCCATGTAGCAAACCTGGTGTATCTATACAGGTGCAACGCACTTCTCCTGGTGTAAAGCACAGCAAAACTTGCTAACGAAAGTGCGTCGCGCCTTACAACCTGGTTGCCCTAAATTTAGAACTGCAAAGAAAAAGCGGCGTATCCGGGGAAGGATACGCCGCTTTTTAGGGAAGAGGGTTGTACAAAAAAGCAATCTATTTGATGCTGTTTTTATCAGGCAATGTTTCGAGAACGGCCGTAATCTTGTCTGGGTTCACCTGGGGAGCCGCCACAATTGGATAGTCGCGGGTGCCAAACTTCGTCAGCGCCGTGGCCCCCAGCCCCAACATCACAATCGCCATCGAGATAATTCCTTCGCCAAAGACAAAAGGAACTGCGCCCAGGAAGCCAATGGCAAAGGTGATGACCGCTGTGCCCAGCGCCGTCGTCATCGGCTGCGTACGGTTTTTCAGGTTGAGCCGCTGGGCCAAAAATTCACCAACAATGTTGCCCACGGTAAACCAGCCCAAAAAGCCAGCCGCCAACATGCCCAAAATTAGCATTGCAATAAGTGGATAACCCAGCAGGCCTAAACAAAAGACCAGGATGAGCGGCAGCGAAACAATGGCAATAAAAAGAATGACAAATGGCATAGAGAAGGCAGTGAGCAAGCCTACTGCACCACTGGCGACCGGTTTTTTGCGCAGCGCATCTTCAATGCGCAACATGGGCTGCGGGATGAGCGAGGCGGCGGCAAACGCCAACAGGCCAAACAGCAGGCTGCGGGCAACGGCGGCGGCGGTACCCCCCACAAAGCGGATAAATGGAGACGGCCGTTCCACTTCAAAACTTGGCGGCGGTGCAAAATTGGTGGATGCTGTCAGGTTGTTGACAAAATTTGCCACCCCACTCGGCAGCACCACGTTCATGTCTGTGCAGCTTAGGCTGCTGGCTCCGTCACCCGAGGTTGTACCGTTGAACAAGACACAATCTCCGTCCAGCACTGCGCTGGCATCGGTCGTTAAATTGCCGTTGAACAAAACGACATCCCCATTCACCGTTCCGGCAATGTGGGCATTCCCATTAAAAATAATGATGTCGCCCGTTACCCGCCCGCCGTCTTCGAGTGTGAAATCTTTATCGAACAAAACGATGTCGTTGCGAATAACATCCCCATCGCTTACGACTGTTTGCGCGGCCGGGGCGGCCAAAACGGCCCCCGTAGGCACAGCCAGCAGCAGCAAAAGGGTAAGAAAAAGCCAAATTCGACGTTGCGTCTTTAAACGTTGCATGTTTAATTGTTACCTTGAATAGAAACGGCCGTAGGTTGGCTTACCAGCTGTTGGTACACACCATTCCAGACAAAAACCATCCCGGCCAAAACCAGCAGCCAACCCAGAATAGCAGGCTGCTGTACAATCAACTCACCCAGACCCTTAAACAAAGCCCCGGCAACCACACTCACCAGACGCGCACCCTCGTTGAGCAGCTGCTGCGCGCTTTCCCAAAATAATGGCTGACTGATCATCGGCACAACCGTGTTGGCCGCCCAAATCACCAGCAAAATTGGTAAGATGCCGCTCAACAGCAGCAGCACGTAAATGGCGCTAATCGCCCACAGCCGGGCACGCCGGTTCGGCAGGCGGGCCACCGTGCGCTGGGCAAAATCGGCCGCCGGGTTGAGCATTGGCGCTTGCCGAAACAGGGTGTCGATGGCCAAAATGGCGTACCACTCCTGGCGGCAAGCAGAGCACGCCTGCAGGTGAGATTCCAGCTCAACCTGCTGTTCAGCTCCAAGCTCACCATCAAGCGCGCCCATCATCAACAGGTGGTATTTTTCGTGTTCCATAAGTGACTCCATCATTTGTTTCCAATTTTGTGTATACAGACCATCTTGCCTGCACCGCCAGCTGAAACAACTTGCTGGCGCAATTCGTATGTCAGGTTAAGAGAAGTGCATTCCATCGGCTTCTGGCTGAAGCCCGGCCGCTATGCCCACTTCGGCCAGCTGCTTACGCGCCCTAAACAGGCGCGATTTTATGGCGCTGACGGTGGTATCCATCATTTCAGCAATCTCTTCATAAGAAAGTTCGTGCCAATAACGCAGCACAACCGCTTCTCGGTATTCCGGGGCCAGCTCTGCCAACAGCGCCTGCACCATCTCTTCTTGCTCGCTTTGCACCAGCTGTGGCTCTGGCGAGGCCGATTTTTCCGACATGAGAGATGGATGTGGGGGTAATGGCTCATCAATGGAGAGGAGAATGGCTCGCCGCTTCCGGATCAGGTCAATGCAGTAGTTTGAGGTAATAGAGAGCAACCAGGTGCTAAATTTATGCTCCGGGTTATAGCTGTCCAAACGGGTATAAGCGCGAATAAAAGCTTCTTGTGCGGCTTCTTCCGCCTCGCCTGAGTTATTCAACATTCGATAAGCCAGGTTGTAAACAGGCCCCTGGTACGCTTCTATGATTTTGCCAAAAGCGGCCTTGTCGCCGCGCCGAGCCTGATCCAGCCAAACCTGTTCTTCGTTCACGTTTTTCTCCTGACGCTTGTCAGTACGGAGTATAACAGGAAAAGTTTCGTTTGTTGCTGCCTGGCTGGCGGCGAATAGGCCGTTACTTTTTATGGTCATGCTTGACAATGCTGAACCCTCTTTTATAATCGATAGATACCAATTCAATAGGCAATACGTTGATTGGGACGAGTAGTTGCAGCTATCTGTGCAAGAGAGTGATGGTTAGACGGATTGATTGGTGTTAAGTTGGTTAACCGTTTAGCTGCAAGCCATCATCACCAGAGGTGCAATGAAAACCCCCCAAGAGTGATTTTCTGAAAGGTTGGGCAAACTTTGTTGTTTGCCTATTTAGGGGCAGACTTTTTGGTCTGCCCCCCATATTCTTATTAAGGAAATCCGGGTGGCTCCGTTAACGGCCGTTATGAGGGTATTCAGTAAGCAGTAAACAGTAATCAGTTGGTTCTTTCCTCACTGGCTACTGAAAACTGACCACTGATTACCAAATTTGGGTGGAACCGCGACGCCATCGCCCCAAACCGGGTGGTGGCGTTTTTATTTTGGGAGATTAGCGATTAGAGATTGGAAATTCAAAGCCCACTCTCCAATCTCTATAGATTTGGAGGCATCATGTCAGAAGCAAACGGCGTTCCATACGTCGAATCAGAGTTGTACAAAATCCGGCATTCGGCCGCGCATGTGCTGGCCGAAGCTGTGCTGACGTTTTATCCAGAGGCCAAGCTGGCCATTGGGCCGCCCATCGAGGACGGCTTTTATTACGATTTTGACCTGGGTAAAGATGAAAAAGGCAAGCCCAAAACATTCTCGCCGGAAGAGATGGAAAAAATCGAAGACAAAATGAAGGATCTGCTCAAGCAAAATGCCAAATTTGAGCAATCTTCCATGTCCATTGCCGAGGCAAAGCAGTTTTTTGCCGACCAACCATACAAGCTGGAACTGATCGATGAGCTGGCGGCGGGCAAAGTAGATGAAAATGGCAATCCGCTGAACGCCCCGGTGAGTGAGGTGGGTATTTACACGCAGCGCAATTTTGCGGACCTTTGCCGTGGGCCGCATGTTGGCTTTACCAAGCAGATTAAGGCGAATGCGGTGAAGCTGCTGCGCACGGGTGGCGCGTATTGGCGCGGTGATGAAAATCGGCCGCAGCTCCAGCGCATCTACGGCACTGCCTGGCCAAACCGGCTGGAGCTGGAAGAATATTTGAAGCTGCTGGAGGAATCTAAGGCTCGGGATCATCGGCGGTTGGGCAAGCAGTTGGGGCTGTTCCACATTTCGCAGCTGGTGGGGGCTGGCTTGCCCCTGTGGCTGCCCAAAGGGGCGGTGCTGCGCGAAAACCTGGAAGGCTTTTTGCGCCAGGCCCAGCTGGAGCGCGGTTATCTGCCCGTCATTACGCCGCATATTGGCAAGCTGGATTTGTACATTACCAGCGGCCATTACCCTTACTACAAAGACAGTCAGTACACGCCCATCGATGTGGACGACGAAAAGTTCATGCTAAAGCCGATGAACTGCCCGCATCACATTGAGATTTACAAATGCGAACCGCGCAGCTACCGGGATTTACCGCTGCGTCTGGCGGAATTTGGCACGGTCTACCGGTATGAGCAGAGCGGCGAGCTAAACGGGCTGACGCGGGTGCGCGGCTTTACGGTGGATGATTCGCATCTGTTTGTGACGCCAGACCAGCTGGAAGAAGAGTTTATTGGCGTGGTGGATTTGATCCAGCATGTGTTTAACACGATGGGCTTCCATGATTTTCGTGCTCGGCTGGGCACAAATGATCCGAACAGCGACAAATATGCCGGTTTGCCAGAGATTTGGCAGCGCGGCATTGCCGCCATTAAGCAGGCGGCGGACAAAGTGGGCATGCGCTACACGATTGAGGAAGGTGAGGCGGCGTTTTATGGGCCAAAGCTGGACTTTATTTTTCGGGATGTACTGAAGCGGGAGTGGCAGCTGGGCACGGTGCAGGTGGACTTCTTGCTGCCGGAGCGGTTTGGCCTGGAATATACCGGCGAGGATGGCCAGAAGCACCAGCCGGTGATGATTCATCGGGCGCCGTTTGGCAGTATGGAGCGGTTTGTGGGCATTTTGATTGAGCATTTCAACGGAGCGTTCCCTTTGTGGCTGTCGCCTGTGCAGGCGGTGATGGTGCCGATTACGGACCGTCATATTCCGTATGCCAACAAGGTGGCGGCGGAGCTGCGGGCTGTGGGGATGCGGGTGGAAGTGGATGCGAGCAACGGCCGTATGAATGCCAAAATTCGTGATGCCCAGCTGCAAAAAGTGCCCTATATGCTGGTTGTGGGCGACAAGGAAGAGGAAGACCACGCCGTGGCGGTACGCACGCGCGACAATGAAAATCGCGGCGCTGTCTCCGTGGCTGAGTTCAAAACCCAGGTGACTACCTTGATCACAGCCAAAGGCATGACGTTATGAGCGGCTGTTACCGGTAAGCAGTAATCAGTATTCGGTAAGCAGTAATCGGTTAAGAGGCCGCTCGTGAGAGCGGTCTTTTTGTTGTAATTGAGTAATTACGCAGTTACCCAATTACTTACTTTTAGGAGAATCTGATGTCTGAACAATATGAACAATCCGATTTGTACAAGCTGCGGCATACGGTCGCACACGTGCTGGCCCAGGCGGTGCTGGAGCTGTATCCGCAGGCGAAGCTGGGCATTGGCCCGCCAATTGCCGACGGTTTTTACTATGATTTTGATTTGGGGGTGGATGGGAACGGCCGTTCCCAAACGTTCCATCCCGATGACCTGCCCAAACTGGAAAAACGAATGCGCCAGATCATCGCTGAAAACCACCCACTGCTTTACAGGGAACTGAATCTGGACGAGATACGCCGCCAGTTTGACGATCAGCCCTACAAGCTGGAACTCATCGCTGAACTGGCCGAGAAAGGTGAAACGATCAGCGTTTACCAGCACGACAGCTTTGTCGATTTGTGCCGGGGGCCGCATGTGCCTCACACGGGTAAAATCCCCGCCGATGGCCTCAAACTGATAAGCATTGCCGGCGCTTACTGGCGTGGTGATGAAAAACGGCCGCAGCTCCAGCGCATCTACGGCACGGCCTGGCCCAACAAACAAGCCCTCAAAGATCATCTGGACATGTTGGCAGAGGCCAAAAAGCGCGATCATCGCCTGCTGGGGCGCGAGCTGGAAATCTTTATTTTAGACGAGGATATTGGCCCTGGTCTGCCGCTGTGGCTGCCCAACGGCAACATCCTGCGCGAAGAGCTGGAAAAATTGGCTCATGAGATGGAAGACGAGGCCAACTACCTGCGCGTCTCCACGCCGCACATCGCCAAAGATTCGCTTTACCGGCAAAGCGGCCACCTGCCTTACTACGAAGACGAAATGTACCCGCCAATGGATCGTGAAGGCAGCCGCTACTACCTCAAGCCGATGAACTGCCCTTTCCACCACAAAATCTATGCCAGCAAACCGCGCAGCTACCGCGACCTGCCCCTGCGCCTTAGCGAATATGGCATGGTATACCGCTACGAACAAAGCGGCACGCTGATGGGCTTGCTGCGGGTGCGGGCTGCCCAACAAAACGACGCCCATATCTACTGCTCTGAAGCGCAGTTTGAAGAAGAGTTTCTGGCAGTAATGGATCTATATCGGGCCTACTTTGCCCTGTTTGGCATCGAAAAATACGTGATGCGGCTCAGCAAACATAGCAAAGAAGGGTTGGGCAAAAAGTACGCCGATGATGAAGCGATGTGGCTAAAAATGGAAGCCGTTGTGCGTCAGGCGATGCTCAACGCCCAGATGCCCTTTGTGGAAGCAGAGGGAGAGGCTGCTTTTTACGGCCCCAAAATTGATGTGCAAATTTGGAGCGCCATTGGCCGCGAATTCTCTTTGGCCACGAATCAGGTCGATTTTGTCCAGCCGCCTCGCTTTGACCTGACGTTTACGAATGCGACTGGTCAAGAGGAAACGCCACTGTGCATTCATCGGGCGCCGTTGGGTGCCCATGAGCGGTTCATTGGCTTTTTAATTGAGCATTATGCGGGCAACTTCCCGGTGTGGCTGGCTCCGGAGCAAGTGCGGGTTATTCCCATTACGGACGGGCAAAACGAGTATGCCCGCCAGGTGGCGGTACAGCTAAAGGCCAGCGGCGTGCGTGCCCAGGCGATGCTGGGCAGCGAGCGGATGCAGGCCAAAATCCGGCAGGCGCAGGGGATGAAGGTGCCCTACATGCTCATTGTAGGCGACCGTGAAGCGGCAGCGGGTACGGTTTCGCTGCGCAAGCGGGACGGCTCGCGGCAAAATGGGCTGCCTCTGGCCGCGTTTGCGGCGTTGGTTCAGGAGAAAATAGCGTCCAGATCAGCAGATTTGTGAGGTGTGGCAGGCGGGATTTCGCTTGCTGTGGGGTGAACGTAAGTAAATTTAGGTGAGGGGCAGATTGAAGGTGAAGGTGCTGCCCACATTTTCTTCGCTTTCGACAATAATTTCACCGTCGTGAGCTTCGATGAGGCTTTTGACGATGGCCAGGCCAAGCCCGGTGCCGATGGCCAGGTGGCGGTGCCCTTTGACACGGCTGTAGCGGTCGAAAATGGTAGGAAGTTCGTCGGCGGGAATGCCGTAACCGTTGTCTTCTACCTGGAATGTGGCGAAACGGCCGTTTACCCCCGTCCTCACCGAAACCAGCCCACTTTCAGGCGTATATTTCAGCGCGTTCGAGATTAAGTTCAAAATAACCCGTCGTATCTTGCTCATATCGGCCGTTACCAAAATGGGGGACGGGATTTGATCGTAGTTGAGGGTGATGTTTTTTTCCAGCGCCTGTGTTTCCAGGGATTCGGCCGTATTTTTTACCAGCAGCGCCAGATCGAAGTTGGCTGATTCCAGCAGAATAGGAACCCCAGATTGCAGTTTTTCCAGCTCCAAAATATTATTCACAATTTCCAGCAGCGTGTCCTGGCTATGTAAAATAACTTTGGCGATTTTTGTTTGCTGGTCTCGCGTCAATTCACGATCTCGCATGATGCTGCCGTAGCCGCGAATACTGGTCAGCGGTGTACGCATATCGTGCGTCAGCACCGCCAGGAACGAATCTTTTTCTTTATGCAGCTCTTCCAGTTTATGGTTAGCATTGGCTAAGGCCTGGGTGCGCAGCGTCACCATCTCCTCCAGCTTTCCCATCTGCTCTTTAGCATTGTTCACCGTCACCCGAAAAGAGTAAGCCGATAGCACAATTGGCAGAACAAAAATTGCTAGCCCCAGTAGCCCGAACTGAACTACGGCCAGCGTAATCAGCCCTCCCCCAATGCTCATTACCAGCACGTTCATGGGAATAGCCCATCGATTTTCGCGCCAAACCTCTTTGGGCCGTACGCCGTTGGCCAGATAAATAATGATGGAGAGTAACCAAAAATTGACCTGATCGCCCACGATGGCGCCCACAAACCAGGGGACAGCTTCAATAACAAAGCCGCCACTACCAAGCATCTGACGCAGCCATACAAAAACCAGACCGGCTAATAATGTAGAGATGCCATGTATGCCACCATTCACCCCCAAACGCTCTAATTCATGATGCCAGTTTCGATCCTTGGGTCGTAAACTGAGCAGCCAAAGACCCAATTCTGCAATGGCGGCGGCCATACCCGCGGCAAGGGGACCATACAAACCAACAACGGCAAAACTAATGGCACCACTGACGGAAACGCTGACTGTCCCTCCTACCAGGTAAGTCATGGTGCTTTGCGTAGCAATGGCGAAGAAAAGTAGCAGCAGCAGAACCGAAGGATTTTCGTAGTTGGGGAATAAAAGCAGGCCTAGAATGATGATCACTAGACCGGTCAGGGACAAGATAGCCGAATAGATTTGACGCTTGTTGGGCAGTCGCGTCCTCCACGTGGATACTTTTTCTTTATCAGGTTCATCAATTGCAGCGCTCATTTCCCCACTACTGTAATTTATTTTTGAGATGAAAGACATAGGAGATAATGGGGAAATAGGCATGAGAAAGCATGAATAAGCAGTGAATTAATGGGCAGCGCTCGTTTTTTTGGCTGTTTCTTGCTATTGTGTGGTTATCTGTGTGCTAAATATACGCCCTGAACCAAAGGACAGGTGCGTGAATGCCCTGATTCGCTATAATCGGCCCTGAACTGAGTCTGGGATTGGAATATTAACTTCTGTGTAATGTCGCCCCCAATAACTTTGACAAATCATGCTGCCATTACTAAAATGAAGCTGAGGTAGCCTCTAAAATTCCACATGACTGTCTTTACACCTCAGCAATTTCACTGACGATTGCTAACTTTATTTATTCCATTACTTAAAAAGGAGAATCTAATGGCTTTTGAATTATCCCCACTGCCATATGCTGAAGATGCATTGGAACCCCATATCGATGCGCGTACCATGTCGATTCATCATGATAAACATCATGCCGCCTACACCAATAACCTGAACGCTGCTTTGGAAGGGCACGCCGATTTAGCAGATAAATCGATTGAGGCGTTATTGGGTGATCTGGACAGCTTGCCGGAATCTATACGTACGGCCGTTCGCAACAATGGCGGTGGCTTTGCCAACCACAACCTCTTTTGGGCTACCATGAGCGCCAACGGCGGCGGTGAACCCACCGGCGATCTGGCGGATGCCATTAATGCTGCTTTTGGCAGCTTTGCCGCCTTCAAGGAGCAGTTTGCCAAAGCCGGTGCTACCCGTTTTGGTTCCGGTTGGGCCTGGCTCTATGTAGATGGCTCTGGCAACCTGGCTGTTGGCTCTACACCCAATCAGGACACACCGCTCATGGAAGGCAACACACCTATCCTTGGTTTAGATGTCTGGGAACATGCTTATTATCTTAATTACCAAAACCGTCGCCCAGACTATGTAAGCGCCTGGTGGAACGTGGTTGATTGGTCTGCCGTGGCTGACAATTACGCTGCGGCCAAATAAGCGGCAAGTTACAGCAGAAATTCGCAATAAATGATAGGAAAGGGCAGCTTTAGGGCTGTCCTTTTTTGTTGAATTGGAAGCTGTTCCATCTAACCGTAAAAAGAATTGACAAAGCAGTTTAGTGTGGCTAGAATGAACCCATTGACCCACTCGTCAATACAACAATTGGAAATCGACTTCATTCATGTTAGGGTTGGGGTACAGCCAAGAAAGCCAACCCTAAGAACATAATCGGCCAAAGCTCTATCAAGTTGATTTCTAAAAACAAAACGGCCGATTACCTACCAAAATACCTTCTGTTCAAAGCAAGGAGAGGATTTATGACTCATATTGTGACCCGTTTATGTTTGCGCGACACTGCCTGCGTGGATGTATGTCCGGTAGAATGTATGGTTTTGGGGAAGCCGGAAGAAGAATGGCCCTGGCTCTACATTGACCCCGATACCTGCATCGACTGCGGCGCTTGTGTTCCTGAATGTCCCTACGAAGCGATTTTCCCAGAAGAAGAAGTTCCCTTCGACTATGAAGCGCCCGCTGGTGTTTGGATTTCCAACACCAAAGCGCTTTTGTCTGACGGGGCCCCGTTTGCTGGTGAAGTGGATGGGCATGAAGTAAAATTGCTCAACGCCAAGCAGCTCTCTGGCGGCGAAATTTTGGACCTGACCGAAGATATTCCGCCGAATTACGATTTCTTCTCTGAAGGCCCTGGCTACGACGCCCTCGATTAATTTAAACCAGTGAGACCCACTGCCAAAGCAGCGGGTCTTTCTTTTAAAAAGCCGATTTAGCTCTCTAGCGCGTAACTGCAAAGGTGGCTAATTCGGTTTTTTTGTCTTTTAAGGATAAGAGGTAACCATGAGCGATTATCGTGTGGAAAAAGATTCGTTGGGAGAGGTGCATGTGCCTGCCAACGCTTACTGGGGTGCGCAAACCCAGCGTGCCATTTATAACTTTCCCATTACCGGTTTAAAGCCATATCCTGCTTTTGTCTGGTCTATGGCCGTCATTAAGCGTGCCGCAGCAGAAGTAAATTCTGATCTGGGGCTGTTTCAGGATAAAGAGGTTGAGGGTAAGGTCGTTTCTGGCGATGCGATGGCCCAGGCGATTATGATGGCGGCTGATGAAGTGATAGACGGCCGTTTCGCTGACCAGTTCGTCGTAGACCCCATTCAAGCGGGAGCTGGCACCAGCCACAACATGAACCTGAATGAAGTGATCGCCAATCGCGCCAATGAGCACCTGGGCTTTGGGCTGGACGCTAGCCAAAAGCCGGTCAATCCGAATGACCATGTGAACATGGCCCAATCGACCAACGACACTATTCCCACCGCCATTCGCCTGGGCTGCTTGTGGCGATTGGATGAGCTTCTGGCCGCCTTGCAGATCCTGGCCGACGCTTTTCATGGCAAAGCGGTTGAATTTGATGACGTATTGAAAAGCGGCCGTACCCATCTGCAAGATGCCGTTCCCGTGCGGTTGGGGCAGGAATTTGCCGCCTACGCCCGCGCCGTGGAGCGCGACCGGGAAAAGATCGCTCTGGCAGCCGACGGACTGCGCCGGTTAGGTATTGGCGGCACCGCCACCGGCACCGGCCTGAATGCCCATGTAGAATATCATTCGCGTATGGTGGCTACGCTGGGGCGTCTTACTGGCCTGGAACTGCACGAATCGGACGATCTGTTTGAATCGATGCAGAGCATGGCGGATGCGGTGCATTTTAGTGGGGCACTGCGCACCCTGGCGCAAGATCTCACCCGCATTGCGAACGATTTCCGCCTGCTCTCTTCTGGTCCCAGCACGGGGCTGGATGAGATTCGCTTGCCAGCGGTGCAGCCTGGTTCGTCCATTATGCCCGGCAAGGTGAATCCGGTGCTGGCTGAGATGTTAAATATGGCGATGTTCCAGGTGATGGGCAATGATCTAACGGTGATGATGGGTGGCCAGGCGGGTCAGCTGGAGCTAAACGTGATGATGCCGGTGATGGCTTACAACCTGTTCCAGAGTATGGACATCATCATCAATTCAGTGAATGCGTTTACGGAAAAATGTGTGGTGGGTCTGAAGGCCAACGCAGAAAAAGCGAATGGTTGGCTGGCCAAGAACGCCATTTTGGTAACGGCGCTGAATCCGGTGATTGGTTACCTGAAGGGAGCCGAGGTAGCTAAGGAAGCGATGGCCACCAACCGGACGGTGCGCGAGGTGGTGATTGAGAAGGGGTATCTGGAAGCTGAAGAGGTAGACCGCCTGCTGAATGTGCGGGCCTTAACGGACGGTGGGATTCAGAAGTAACGGCCGTTTCCCCATAATCCAAAAGGGTCGCACCAGTGGCGGCCCTTTTATTTTTTATGAATGTGTGATGTTGACGATTGAACGGCCGTTTCTCAACCAAATAGTCGATCATCTGCAAATGTGTTATCCGTTGGAAGGGTGCGGGCTGGTGGCTGGGGATGATGCGGGGCGGGTAACGGCCGTTTACCCCATCACCAACATCCTGCACAGCCCCACCGCGTACGAAATGGACCCCAGCCAGCAAATCCAGGCCATGCTAGACCTGGAAGCCCACGGCTGGCAGATTCTAGCCATCTACCACTCCCATCCCCAGGGGCCAGAAACCCCCTCCCCCACAGACATTGCCCTGGCCTTTTACCCAGAAACCGCATACATGATTGTGTCGCTAAGAGAACGGTCTGCGCCAGTGGTACGAGCCTTCCAAATTGTGGCGCAGGAGGTTGTCGAGCAAACAATAATGGTTGTGTAACCATCTTACCCAAACTGTGTTTAATAGGTGTGTAACAAACTATGGCGAGAAGAGAAACACATCAAGCAGAGTGACAAAGAAAAATCCTGCTAATTTTCAAATGAACCGGGCCTCATCTCTGCAAAGCGGATTAGAAAATACGGAGAGGAACCAAATAGATGATTTCAATTGTTTACTTTTTAGCGGCAGCTTTGATTGGCTACCTGTGTGGCGCCATTCCCTTTGGCTACCTGTATGTTCGTTTGGTAAAGGGGGAAGATATTCGCACCATTGGCAGCGGCCGTACCGGTGGCACCAACTCGCTGCGGGCGGCGGGTCTGGGCGTGGGGCTGGCTACCTCCTTTAGCGATGTGGGCAAAGGAGCACTGGGCATTATTTTGTCCCGCTGGCTGTTGGCCAACCAGCTCAGCCCCGACCTTTTACCCTGGGCTTTGGCTCTGGCGGGTGTCATGTCGGTGGTGGGGCATAACTGGTCTGTGTTTATGGGCTGGCGTGGCGGCGCTGGCACCGGGCCAAACGTAGGCTGGGGAACGGCCCTGTGGTGGCCGATGCTGCCCATCGCCATTGTGGTGATGGTGGGGATGCTGTTGGGTATTGGCATGGCTTCCGTCGCGTCGCTTACCATGGGGGCGATCATTGCCGTGGTCTTCTTTGTTTTGTATGTGGCAGGGGTGCCCCCTTTCGACGCAACATTGGCTTATACTGTGGGTGGTTTGGTCGCTTTTTCCCTGGTAGCCTGGTCTTTGCGCCCCAACATAAAGCGTCTATTCGACGGCACAGAACGGATTGTTGGCCCTCGCGCCCGGCGACTCAAGCGGATGCAGGAAGCGAAGAACGGTAATTGAGTAATTGGGTAATTTGTGACAATTACCCAATTACCCAATTACTTCAAATTAGCCCCCCCCTTTTGTTAGAACCTCATAATGCAGTAACCCCATGGCATCAATTTGCACGTTGTTGACGCTGTTGAGCGAGATGGCGATGCGTGGCTCTTGCAGTAAATCTACCGTGGGGAAATCCTGTGCCCATAGCTGCTGTATATCGCCGTAGATGGCCAGGCGGGCAGCGGGGTCGATCTCCTCGTCGGCGGCCTGGAGAAAGGCGGCCATGGCCGGGCTCTCGTAGTTGGGGCAGAAGGTGCTGCTGGTGATGAAGATGTCGGTCCAGGCGCCAGGGTCCAGGTAATCTGTGGGGCGGCCGGGGCTGGGCCAGCCGAGGAGGTAGACGGGTAAATTGCATTCACCGACCTGCCCAATGAACTGTTCAAACGGGGCGCTGGAAAGCGTGACCTTGAAGACGCCTGTTTCTTCCAGCTGGTTTTGCAGGGCGGTGGTGTAGGCCGCTTCGACGGCACTGTAACGGCCGTCATTCACATACCACAGCTCAATTTCCAGCGGCACAGATTGACTGTACCCTTCTTCCAGCAGCAGCGAACGGGCCAGCGGCAGGTTTCGCTGGGGCAAAACGGGTAAATGTCCTGGCACAGTATTGGGAATGGGGCTGAACAGGGGTAACCGACTGCCGTTGAAAACAGAATCTGCCAGGGCGCTGCGGTCTACGGAGAGGGCAAAGGCCTGGCGCACCTTGGCGCTGTCCCACGGTTCCTGATCCTGGTTGAAGAGGATGTAGCTTTTGAAGGCGGCGGGGCCAGTCCAGGCTTTGAAGTCGGGCAGGCCATCGCCGTTGGTATCGCTGCTTTGCAGGGCAGTGAAGTCGCTGTAGGGTAGACCGGTCCAGGCGATGTCGATGGATTGGAACTCTTCGAGGGAGCGGCGCATAACGGCCGTATCATCCTGAAAGCGAATCAAGATATTTTCAAAGGCCGGGGTGGGGCGTCCCGGCCATTCTGGATTGGCCCGCAGGCGCATCTGCTCGCCTGGCGTCCAGTTGACAATGGTGTACGGGCCAAGCCCGCCGCAGCTGCTGAGATTGTCTTGCACTTCACTGTAACATTCGTTGCTGATGGGAAAGTAGGGGGGCGTGGCCAGCAGGCTGAGGAAGGTGGCATCTGGCGCTTGCAAGACAAACTTCACGGTGAATTGATCGATCACCTGGACGGCGTCGTCGTCGGCAAAACCGTCGCCGTTGCTGTCTTTCAGGTAGCCATTGACCCAGAAGTTGCCCAGACTGCGGGCACGGTCGATGGACCATTTCACGTCTTCGGCGGTGAATTCGCTGCCGTCGGGGAAGCGCAGGCCGCGCCGCAGGCTGATGGTGTATTCGAGCTTGTTTTCAGAGATGATAGGCAGGCTGTTGGCCAGCAGTGGTTCCAGTACGTTATCGGTGTCGAAGCGGTACAGGCCGCTCATGGTGTTGATTTTGATCTCCCAGCTGGTGAGGTTAGAAAAGCGGGCGGCGGGGTCGAGATCGCTCAGATCGCCGACGATGCCGATGACCATTTCATTGGGCGAGGCGACGACGCGAGGTTCACCAGGGGCGAGCGTGTCTGAGGGGAGCAGCCAGGCGATGGTAAGCCGGTCGATGTTGCCTGCGGTTTGAACGGCCGTAATCGCTGCATTGAGTCTGTTTATCAGATCGATATTGGCCGCCGACACGGCGATGCCGTACGCTTTTTGGCTGATCCAGGCGTCACGGCCGTTTCCCCCCACAATTTTGATCTGGTCGCTGTAGGTCTGGCTGAAATAGTCGGCCACGTA
The DNA here is from genome assembly GCA_041748655.1 of Promineifilaceae bacterium (SeqCode). Classification (GTDB taxonomy): domain Bacteria; phylum Chloroflexota; class Anaerolineae; order Promineifilales; family Promineifilaceae; genus Leptofilum. The sequence continues at coordinate 51,378 of JBGTCV010000075.1, forward strand.
GCTGTCGGTGATAACGGCCGTTAGCGATTCATCCACCAAAGCTTGCAGCGCCTCGACGCTGTTGCGAAAACCATTGCGCAAATCTGCTTCGTTGACGCCTGCGATGGAGCGGGCAACCTGTTCGGCCTCGCTGTTTTGCACAACGCCGACACTCATGCCGGGCTGCAACTCCCGGTAGCTGTTGAGGCGATTTTCATCGGCCAGTACCACCAGCACCTGCCCAACTTCCAGATACGGCTGGGTGTAGGCGATGCCGGGCATAGGCTCCGCGGGTATGACCAGACGAGACATGGCCGCATCGAAGTCGCGGCCGGGATTGGCGGCCAGGTTTTCCAGCACGCCTTCAGCAGGCGTGACCACAAATTCGTAATCCAGGTTGGTTTCAACGGCGATGTTTTCCATGAGGCGGCTGATGAAGCCGTCGAGATCGCCAAAAGGATCAAATTCGGTGAAGGGGGGCAGCGGGGCATCGGTGGCGATGACGATGAAATCTTGCTGGCCGGGTGGAACAATAGCTTCTTCGGTAGCTGCGGCGGTGGGCGTGAGGGGAATGGGGGTAACGGCCGTTTCTTCCCCCTCGCCAGCACAGGCGGCTAACAGCAAAATGGTGGCAAGTAAAAGTAAATTCCGTTTCATAAAGGGGAGTATAGCAACTGGCGGGAGGCTGACAAGCGGGGGAGGTCATTGTAAATGCTGCCTGGCAGTTTGGGAGTAAAAGATGGGTCTGATAGTGGCTGGGATGTGGTAGAATAGACCTATGTTGCACGAGGGTTTACCAGAGAAAACCTGTGTTCATTTGCGTGAATCCGTGTCCTTTTTAGTGGCCTCACTTAATAATTTCTGAGTGACTGCGGGTAAAGGGAACATCTTTGGTCTATACTCGTTAAAATAGGTCGCAGTATAGTTGCCTCACTTAATTAACCTAAGTTGCTACCTTAAAAACATGGCCGAAACTCATGGCCAAAATAAACAAGCTGACCTTGAGTTCAAAACCAACACTGGTCACCGCATGAATGCTCTTGGGCAAGATGCGCTCAATCAAGCTGCCCGT
>JBGTCV010000076.1:0-4297 GCA_041748655.1 Promineifilaceae bacterium (SeqCode)
CAATCTCCACAGAATTATTTAACGAGAACAGCTGTATAACTTGTGTATAATACCGCCATGGAAGTGGTAAACCTTAAAGTTGACTCCCCAAAACGGCCGTTACTGCAAACCAAGCTCACCCTGCCGCGTCTGCGAACCAATCCGGTGGTGCGTCCTCGCCTGCTGGATCGGTTAAATACGGCCGTTACCCCCGCTGGCATCATCCAACCCAAACTCACCCTCATCACCGGTGCGGCGGGCTACGGCAAAACTACTTTGGCCAGCCAATGGATTGCCCAGATGGCACGCCCCGTCGCCTGGCTGTCGCTGGACGCCGCTGACAACGACGAGGCCCGGTTTCTGGCTTACTTATTTGCCGCCATTGGCACCGTCCGTGAAGAAATCGGTGAAGCAGCCCTGGCGCGGCTCACCTCCACCTATCTTTACAACGACGCCGAAGCCATCCTGACCGCCCTGCTGAACGATCTGGCACTGGGTGAAGAAACGGCCGTTATTGTCCTCGACGACTACCACCTGATCACCGCCCCTGCCGTGCATGAAGCGGTCACCTTCATTTTGCAAAACATGCCGGTGCAGCTGCACCTCATCATCACCAGCCGCAGTGAACCACCGCTACCGTTGGCCCTGCTGCGCGCCCGCGATGCGCTTAACTGGATTGGCAGCCGCGATTTGCGCTTTACGCCAAACGAAGCGGCTCAATTTTTGCAGCAAACAATGGGGCTGAAACTCAACAGCCAGCAAATCGAACAGCTCGATGAGCAAGTAGAAGGCTGGGTGACCGGCTTGCAGCTCATCGCCCTCGCTTTGCAGGAATCTGTGACCCTGCCGGAAGCTTTTTCTGGCAGCCAGCGCTATCTGGTCGATTATCTGGCCGACCAGGTGTTGAGCCGCCAGCCCGCAGAAATCCAGGAATTTTTATTGCAAACGGCCGTTCTCAACCAATTCAACGCCAGTTTGTGTCAGCAGTTAACGGGCCAGCCTTGCCAGCAGCTTCTGGAGCAAATCGAAGCGGCCAACCTGTTTTTGGTGCCGCTGGACGCAGAGCGGCGCTGGTATCGCTACCACCATCTGTTTGGCGATTTTTTGAACGGCCGTCTTCAGCAGCAAAAATCCCCCGACCAGATTGCCCGGCTGCACCAGCAAGCCGCCCGCTGGTATCACGAACAGGGTCAATCGCTCATCGCCGTGGACCATGCGCTGGCTGCCGCCGATTACGCGCTGGCCGTCACCCTTATGGAAGCGGTTGCCCGCGATGTGCTGATGTTTGGTGAAGGGATTACCCTGCGCCAATGGGTCGAGGCGCTGCCCACCGAACGCCAAACGGCCCAACCCCGCCTCACCCTTTTTTACATCTGGTCACTCATTCGCACCGGCGAATTTAGCCAGGCCAAACAGCTGTTGGAAGCGGTCAGCGAACAGCTGGATACGCCCCTGCTGTGGGGCGAATGGTCGGCTCTCCGGGCCCGGCTGGCGGTCATCACTGGCGATACGGAGATCAACATCCGCTTTTCCCACAAGGCATTGGCCAAACTACCGGAAGACCAGCACATGCTGCGCAGCGAAGTGGCCATCAACCTGGGCTTTTCCCACTTGCAGCGGGCTGAGCTGGATGCCGCCCGCGACGCTTTTGCCGAAGCGGCCCAAAATACAACCCACGACCCCGGCCTCTGGGCGGTGATGTTTGCCACCTACTATTGGGGCCAAACCCACGAGCGGCAGGCGCAGCTGAAAGAGGCGTTTGCTATTTATGAACGCGGGCTGGCTACGGCCATAGCCAACCATGCTGACACACCCTCCGCTGCCGTCGGCTTTATGCACGTGGGTCTGGGTAAGCTGCTCTACGAATGGAACCGGCTGGGCGAGGCAGAAACACATTTGCGCCGCGCCCTGGCCTGCGCCGAGCGCAGCGGTGACTACAAAATGCGCATCTACAGCCGGGAAGCGCTGGCCCAACTGCTGGGCACCCTGGATGATTGGTCCGCTGCTGAAGCGCTGGTGGTTGCTCTGGAGCAGCAGGTTCAAACCATCACCATTTCCAGCTTCCGCGCCGAGCTGGCGCTGCAGCAGGGCGATATGCGCCTGCTGCGCCAGTGGGCCGATGGCCTAAACATCACCCTTGGCGATGAGGTAGAGAAGATTCGAGAACTGCCCGGCGCTTACCTGCTGCTGGCCCGGTTCCATGTAGCCAACCGCGAGTACGAGGCGGTTTTGCCAGTGCTGGACGTGTTGTGCCAGTTTGCCGAAGTGCAACAGAGCAAGCACTTCGGGCTTCAGGTACAGCTGCTGCGCTCTCTGGTACAGGCCAAGATGGGGGCGTTGGAATCGGCCGTTTCTCTCTTCCAGCAAACGCTCACCCAGGCCGAACCAGGCGGCTACGTCCGGCTGTTTCTGAATTATCCAGACGCCGCGCTGCATCGTCTGCTGCACCTGGCGGCCAGCAATCCGGTTACGGCGGAATATGCCCGGACCCTGCTGGCCCACTGCGACCCGGAAACTGCTGCGCCTGACCCTACCATCCAGCCCCTCAGCGCACGCGAGCTGGACGTGCTGCATCATCTGGCGGCTGGCCGCACCAACCGCGACATCGCCAACGAGATGGTGCTCTCCCTCAACACCATCAAAGCCCACACCCGGCGGCTCTATGCCAAGCTGGATGTGAGCAACCGCACTCAGGCTGTCGCCCGCGCCCGGGAGCTGCATTTGTTGGACTAGCCACAGAGGACACAGAGAAAAAACAAATCTGCGCTAATCTGCGAAATCTGCGGATATACCCTCATTTTCACCCGTGGATGTACCCGTTTGGGTGACACGGTTCCCCTGGGGTGCACGCTAAACTACAGCGTCACGGAACAACTCCGTTCATTTTCACCATTCAGGCAACAAAACTGCATAGCGTGATACGGCCGTATCAAACCCAGTCAACAACCTTTCGCAGGTTCAATTTAAACTTCCGGCTGTTACAGAAGCCTGCACAAGATTTTGCAAAAAGGAGAATCGAAATGCCAAATAAAAAGCTAAAAGTTTTAGTATTGGGTTACGGGGCGCGGGAGCATGCTCTGGCCTGGAAAATTGCCCAGTCGCCGCGCGTAGGCCGCATCTTTGTGGCACCGGGTAACGCCGGCACAGCCGAAATCGCCACCAACGTACCTATCAGCGATGAAGATGTGGCCGGGCTGCTTGCCTTTGCCCGTCAAAACCAGATCGACCTGACCGTGGTGGGCACCAACGACCCGCTGGCGCTGGGGGTGGTGGATGCCTTCCAGGCCGCCGGACTGGCCATCTTTGGGCCACGGCAGGCGGCGGCCAGGCTTGAGTATTCCAAAGCGTTTGCCAAACAATTTATGCAGCGGCACGGCATTCCGACGCCTGCCTTTGCCGCCTTTCACCATTACGATGAGGCACTGGCTTACCTGGATTCGCTGCCAAACGGCCGTGTTGTGGTCAAAGTCAGCGGCCTGGGCAAAATGGGGTTAGGTGTCACGGTCTGCAGCACGAAAGCAGAAGCGCAGGCGGCGCTGCACACCTATATGGTGGACCAACTGCTGGGCGAAGCAGCGGCCCAAACCGTGGTCATTGAAGAACGGCTGAGCGGCCCTGAACTCTCGATGTTTGCCTTAAGCGATGGGAAAACGGCCGTTCCCCTCATCCCTGTGCGCGACCATAAACGCATTTTCGACGGCGACGCAGGCCCCAACACCGGCGGCATGGGCGCGTTTGCCCCGCCACCGGACCTCTCGCCAAACTTTGTGGCTGAGGTGATGCAAACCATCATCCAGCCCACCATCGACGGTATGGCAGCGGAGGGCAGCCCGTACGTGGGTGTACTCTTTGCCGGATTGATGCTTACCGAGCGAGGGGTGCAGGTGCTGGAGTTCAACTGTCGCTTTGGCAACCCGGAAACCCTGGTGCTGCTGGCCCTGCTGGAATCCGATCTGGTCGAAGCGATGCTGGCCTGCATCGAGGACCGGCTGGCTCTGGGGCACGTGCAAATCCGGGACGGCGCGGCGGCGGCCGTAATGCTGGCCTCGCCCAGCTACCCGGCCGAAACGTTTCCTGTCGGTCTGCCCATCAGCGGCATCGAGGCCGCGCGGTCGCTGCCCCAGGTAAACTTATTTCATCACGGGACCGCTTGCGAAAACGGCCGTCTCGTCACTTCACGCGGCCGGGTATTGGCCGTAACGGCCACAGCCCACGATCTGCCCTGTGCCCTTCAGCGTGCGTATCGCGGTGTGGAAAAGATCGCTTTTGCCGGAGCGCATTACCGTCGGGACATTGGTGGCGGTGTGCCACAGCCAAA
>JBGTCV010000077.1:0-7504 GCA_041748655.1 Promineifilaceae bacterium (SeqCode)
AAGACTATGAAGTTTTGCCTGAAAGCAGTGAAGCATTCATTTACCTGGCCATGATTCATTTGATGCTTCGGCGATTAGGCAACAATTCTCGCCTTTGGGCTTGATTCTTTTGTTAACATAACTTTTAAAACACGCTCTAAGTGATAAGTGATAAGTGGCATTCACTTTTTACTTTTCACTTTTTACTAATTCCTACTCTTCCACCACAATCATAACCGAATCACCCTCTTCATACTCCTCATGGGAGCCGATGGACAGGAAAACAGAAATTTCGTGCTCGCCGGGCTCCAAACCGGGCAGGGCCTGATCGCTGTTTTGGCCCATCACCATGCCATACGAAACGCCATCGACGTAAATGTGCCAATGGTTGCCGTTTTCGCCCAGCTCAAAATTTTCCGTTGTGATTTCAACGATAATTTGATCCAGCGTGCCAAACGTATCCCCATCGGCTGGCGAGGTGATGGTAATGGCCGCGCCGCTTTCGTTGGGAATGCGGTTGTGGTCATCACCTTCGTCGTGCGAATGGCCATCTTCGTCGTGCGAATGGTCATCTTCATCGTGCGAATGGTCGTCACCTGCGCTGGTGCAGGCGACCAGGAACAAGCCGCTCAGGAGCAGCGCCATCATGAGCCAAAAGCGAATCAGATTATTTTTGTTCATCATTATTTTCCCTTTTTTCGAGCTGCCAGCAGATTTTTACCAACATCTGTTTGGCAGCAGTTGGTGTTTTCCATTTTACGGCCGTTTGTTGCGGAACGGCCGTTTCTTCCAAAATCATTAATCAGCTGGATTTACGTCGCAGCAGCCCAGCCAGGGCCAACAGGATACCCAGGCCACCAATCCCAACCGCAATGAACGACCAGGTCCGGGCCGCTTGCAGGTCCGCCTGAAGCTGCTCGACCTGCTCCTGCAAGGCAAGGGTGTCTGGCAGCGGCTGGGGGAAATGGAGATTGCTGGCCGGGAATACTTCTTCCGGGTCTACCTGCACATCCACTGTTGTGCTGCCTAGTGAACCAGACAAATGGGCAGTGTATTGGCCGCGCACGGTGGGGAAGAGAACGGCCGTATAAAAGCCCGGCGTTTCGGTGGGGTTGATATTCACCCGCCAGATGCGCCCGGCATACAGCACTTCCAAATCGAGCGTCGCCTCGGCCCCAGTCACCGGCTGTTCATCTTCTGTAATTTCGATGGTGAGCGCATTCCGTTCGCCCACGATGGGCGGCTCTTGCAGCCAGCCGACGACAATGGCGTAAGGCCCAACCTCTACGCGGGTATGGGCCAGAGCAGTGTTGGCTGCGGAAGTTAAGCCGATTATTGCCAGGAAAACGGCCGTTCCCCACCCAAAAAGCTTTCGGTATCTTGGGAATAGTTGCGTTGTCATAGGGTGTTTATCCTAATTTATGTAAAGCTAAATTGGTAACAAAACCACAATTGCAAGTGTAAGGGTCGCATTTTCAAAATGCAATCAGCACAAAATGGGGGAAATCAGGCAAGATGAGGAGGCGGGAACGAATCATAACCAGGTTCTGTTAAGGCAGCGGTACGCCGACGCCCTGCGTGCAAACGCCACCCAACTCTGGCGTCAAGGAGCCCAGGCGATACCGATCAATGAATCTCCCAATACGCCGGTCTGAGGCCGACTCCAGTTCAAGCTGAATGCCCCAGGATGTCAGCACAATCGGGCTGCGCTGGTCGGGGAAAGGGCTGAGCAGCAAAAAGGTCTGGCCCCGCACCAGCTGCTCCAGCGCCGCAATTTCATCGGCGGCCAAATCAGGGTGGTAAGTGATCCAAACAGCGCCATGCTCCATCGAATGGATCGCATTCCCTGTTTGAATTGGTTCATTATAAATGCCACAATTTTGCCAAACGTTATAATGCTCTCCACCGGCGGGCGGCAGTTCCAAGCCAGTATAAACCAGGCTGTCATCATGGCCACGAGCGGGGCGCGGGAACTGCACCACGCCCTCAATTTGCGGCTCAGGACGCACATTCAAATAAAGAATAAATGCTAATCCAGCAATGCCTAATACAATGGCACCTAAGATAATTTGATTGCGACGATCACTCAACATCTTCTACTCCAAAATGATTAACTCAGCGGTGTACCCACCCCACCCGAACAAGCAGCGCCAGATTCGGGGCCACGCACTCGTTTATATCGATTAATAAATTCAGCTATACGGCCGTCATCCACAGAATCGACCGCCAGTTGTCTATCCCAAACCGTCAGTGCGATAGGGCTGGTTTGGTCAGGATACGGGCTTACCAACATATAGCTTTCACCACGCGCCAGCGACTCTAAAGAAGCCACCTGATCTGCCGATAAATCGGGGTGGTACGTTATCCACACCGCGCCATGTTCCATGGAATGGATGGCAAACTGAGCCTCAACCGGCGTGGCGTAAATCCCACAATTTTGCCAGGATGAAGCATGAGGCCCGCCCATAGGAGGCATACCGCCGAAGGGAATAATCAAGGTGTCATCATGCTGGTTAGCAATGGCCGCATCCACCGTCACCACGCCCTCAACTTCTGGTCGGGTTGCCCGGTATACAACCAGCCCCACCAAAGCAAGCACAATCACTGCTGCTGGCACCCAAATACGCAAGGCACGGATTCGCTTCTCCCGTGCAATTTGCTCCCGACGAATTTCACGCTTACTGCGCTTTTGCCCTGATTCTGATTTGCTCACAACATTTCTCCGTAGGTGTTTAGGCAGTTTGCCTTTTGTGGATTAAAAATTAATTCGGGTAATAAACTTGTCATGCTGAGGTCCTCCGAAGCATCCCGCCCGCTTTATAACCAATGAAACTTTGGTGTGGGTAAGGTTCTTGCCATGGGGTCCTTGCGGGATTCTTCACTTCGTTCAGGCTTGTGCTGAGCTTGCCGAAGTAATGACAACTACCTGATTATTTTCTTAAACTGCAATAGACAAACTGCCTAATAATTTCGCGGTTGCAATTATCCCCATGAATTCACATCCATCAATAAATTTTCATAACAAACTCAGACTAGAGTCCGTTTATACCACAAAAAAAGACCTCAACCGTTTTATCAAACGACTGAAGTCTCAATAATGTGTCCACTAAAAAACTCGCTTCAGAGGGCACAGAAAGCGCAGAGAATAAAAATTACTGAGAAAAGTTCAGCATCCTACACGCTCTCTGCGGTACAATAACACCCATTTTGAAATTCGTTGTCGCAATGTGTCGATCGGTTTGATTGTTGTTCGTCATATAGATAGAAAGGCTGGAAAACGGCCGTAAACATCCACCCAATAAGGAGACAAAATTATGCAATACCTTTTACTGATTTACACTAGCGAACAGCAAGACGCCCAACGCACCCCCGAAGAGCAAGAAGCCAACATGGGCGAATATTACGCCTTCACCAACGACGTGCGCCAGGCGGGCGTGATGCAGGCGGGTGACGCCCTGCACCCCACCACCACCGCCACCACCGTGCGCGTGCGCAACGGGCAGCTTACCAGCACCGACGGCCCCTTCGCTGAAACCAAGGAGCAGCTAGGCGGCTACTACCTGCTCAACTGCGAAAATCTGGATGAAGCGATTCAATGGGCGGCCAAAATCCCTGGTGCCCGCGATGGCAGCATCGAAATCCGCCCCGTCTGGGAATTTGAGGCGTAAAACGTGAAACGTGATGTTTTATTCACGCATCAATCATGAACAAACAGTCATTTAAAGGAGAAAACCATGCGATACATGTTGTTACTTTACGGCGATGAAAAATTAGGCGGAAGCGCGACCCCGGAAGATTGGCAGGCGATCATTGAGGCCCACAACGCCTGGACTCAGGAAGCCGTCGAGCGGGGCATGAACCCCAGCGGCGACGCCTTGCAGCCGGTGGCTACCGCCAAAACGGTTCGCTTTGAGAACAGCCAGACCACCCTTACCACCGATGGCCCGTTTGCCGAAACCAAAGAGCAGCTCGGTGGCTTCTACATCATCGACTGTGAAAGCGAAGCGGAAGCGCTGGAAATGGCGGCCAAGCTGCCAATGCTGACCGGCTCGGTAGAAGTACGCCCCGCCATCGAGTTTTAAGGTATTAACCCTGGTTGACTGACATATCTCATTTTTTACCTCAGAGTGCGCAGAGGACGCAGAGATTTCTCCTTTATTTTTCTCCGCGTTCTCCGCGTTCTCTGCGGTTAGATAAGTTTTGTCAGTCAATCAGGGTATTAATCACAGATTACACAGATTGCGCAGATTTTCTGGCTTTGGAACAACAAATCTGCGTAATCTGCGGATAAATCTTGTATGGAAGCGATTCACCAAACGATTGAACGGACCTTCCGGGAAGAGTCGGGCCGCGTTTTGGCAGCGCTCATCAGCACCCTGAACGATTTTGACCTGGCGGAAGACGCCTTCCAGGACGCGCTGATCGTTGCCCTGGAAAAATGGCCCCAAGACGGCCGTCCGCAAAACCCCGGCGCCTGGATTACGACCACCGCCCGCCACAAAGCGATAGACCGCATCCGCCGCCGCAAAAATTTTGACCAGAAACGGCCGTATCTCCTCCACCTAACCCAACCGCCTGGTGATCCGGACGAGTACGAAATGGACAACATCCCTGACGAACGCCTCAAGCTGATTTTTACCTGCTGCCACCCTGCCCTCTCGCTGGAGGCGCAGGTAGCGCTGACCCTGCGCACGCTGGGCGGGCTGGAAACGGCCGAAATCGCCACCGCCTTCCTGGTTCCCATCCCCACCATGGCCCAAAGGTTGGTACGGGCCAGACGCAAAATTCAGCAGACAGGCATTCCCTACCGCGTGCCGCCCACCCATTTGCTGCCGGAACGACTGAACGCCGTCCTCACCACCCTCTACCTTATCTTTAACGAAGGGTACAACGCCAGCAGCGGCGACGCGCTCATCCGGCAGGAGCTGAGCAGCGAAGCGATCCGGCTGGCCCGCATCCTCAACGAACTGCTGGCCAATGATCCCAATCTGGCAGAAAGCACAGAGGCGTTGGGCCTGCTGGCGTTGATGCTGCTGCACGATGCCCGCCACGCCGCTCGGGTCGGCCCCAGCGGTGAGCTGATTTTGCTAGAGGAGCAGGATCGCGGCTTGTGGGATCGGGCGCAGATTGTGGAGGGAACGGCCGTTCTCGACCGCGCTCTAAAAATGGGCCAACCTGGCCCCTACCAGATTCAAGCCGCCATCGCCGCCCTGCATGACCAGGCCTCTGCGCCGCAAGAAACCGACTGGCCCCAAATCGCCGCACTCTATCAGGCACTTCAGCGCTACACAAGCTCTCCTGTTGTTATGCTAAACTGGGCCGTGGCCGTGGCTATGGCCGAAGGCCCCATGCGCGGCCTGGCCCTGCTGGATGAATTGGCCGAGGCTGGTACACTCGACCATTATCACCTCTTCCACGCCGCCCGCGGCGACCTGCTGCGCCGCGCCGGATTTATAGACGACGCCCACGACGCCTACACCATCGCCCTGGATTTATGCCAGAACGGGGTGGAGAAGCGGTTTTTAAGGCGGCGGTTGGCGGAGCTGGGGAGCGAGAAGTGAAAAGTGCCGTTTAGGCAGTGTAATTGGGTAATTCTGTAATTGAGTAATTAATCGCAGTCAATTACCAAATTACCAATTACTCAATTACGTTTAGTAAGAATAAGGAGAACAAAATGACCGACAAAGTTGAAGCAGCTGCGCAGAAGATGATTGAAAATCTGGAAAAGAACACGGGCAAATCGTTGGCGGAGTGGATAACCATTGCCCGCGCCAGCGGCTTTGAGAAGCATGGCGAGATTGTGAAATATCTCAAAACCGATCATGGTTTCACGCACGGTTTTGCCAACATGATCGCAATTAAAGCACGAGAAACGGCCGCTTCCCCCCAAACCAACGACGATCTCGTAGACAATCAATATAGTGGCAAAGAATCCCTCCGCCCCATCTACGACGCACTCATCGCCGCCATCACCCAATTTGGCGACGATGTGGTGATTGCGCCCAAAAAAGCGTATGTCAGCCTGCGCCGCAGCAAGCAATTTGGCCTGATCCAGCCCAGCACCAAAACGCGGGTAGATGTGGGGCTTAATTTGGCGGGTGATGTGATAGGCGGCCGTCTGGAAAAATCCGGCAGCTTCAACAGCATGGTCAGCCACCGCGTCCGCCTCACCAGCGCCGACGAAGTCAACGATTCACTCATCGGCTGGCTGCGCCAGGCGTATGAGCAGGCGTGAGATTTTGAGTAAAAAGTGATAAGTAAGCCCACTTTTCACTTTTCACTTTTTACTTTCCCCCTCCCCTCCGCTACAATCCCCTCATGCAACCAATTTCGCTGACCGACACCCAACCCATCAACCTGCACGACCTGAATCTGGCTGAACTGACCGCCCTGTGTCAGAGCTGGGGCTTTTCGGCATACCATGCCGGGCAGATTTGGACCGGGTTGTATCGCGACGGCGTTGCGGAAGTGACCCAATTCACCACCCTCCGCGCCGAACTCCAGCAAAAGCTGGCCGACCTCGCCACCTTAACCACGCTCAAACAACAAGTCGCCATCGACAGCAGCGACGGCCTCACCCGCAAATTCCTGCTCATCCTGCCCGATGGCCAAACCATTGAAACCGTGCTGATGCAGTTTAAGGGGCGCTGGACGGCCTGCATCAGCACCCAGGTGGGCTGCGCCATGGGCTGCGTCTTTTGCGCCACCGGGCAGATGGGTTTCACCCGCCACCTCACCCCCGGCGAAATTGTGGGGCAAATCCTGTTTGTGAACCGCAAGCTGGCCGAAAAAGGGGAGACGCTGCGCAACATCGTGCTCATGGGGATGGGGGAACCGCTGCACAATTACGACCACACCATGACTGCCCTCGACATCCTCACCGACCACAAGGGGCTGGCGATTGCCCCCCGGCATATCACGCTGAGTACGGTGGGGGTAGTGCCCGGTATTTTGCGGCTGGCGAATGAGAAACGGCCGTTTCGCCTTGCCGTCAGTCTACATGGAGCCACCGATGAAGATCGGCAAAAGCTGGTGCCGCCCGCCCGCCGCTGGCCCCTGGCCGAATTGATGGACGCCTGCCGCAGCTACACTCAGGCGCTCAACCGGCACATCTTTTTTGAATGGACCCTCATCGAGGAGCAAAACGACACCCCGGAACAGGCCCGCGCCCTGGGCCAGCTGCTGCAAACGGTAGACAGTCACGTCAATTTGATTCCGTTGAATCCAACTTTGGGTTATAATGGCCGTCCCACCCAGCGCCCCCAGGTGAAGCAGTTCCAGGCTATTTTGGCCGAATACGGCATCCCCAGTACCGTGCGCCAGCGGCGCGGCATCGATATCGCCGCTGGCTGCGGACAGCTCAAAGCCCAGACTTAAAGCAGGAAGGCATCTCATTGAGCAATTTACGGGAAATGTTATTTGGCTATGGAAGGAACGGCCGTTCCCGCCTCCTGATTTTCCTTTCGCAACGCCCACGCTGTCCACATTGCCGCAGCCAGATCCACCACGCCCAACAGGATCATCA
>JBGTCV010000078.1:0-8110 GCA_041748655.1 Promineifilaceae bacterium (SeqCode)
ACCTCAGAATATTTTTCTGGGTGGCTACGATTCCCAATCCATTCACGAATAGCTTTTGCCAGCGCGGCAACTTGTTCTAGCTGTGACAAATCAAGATTTGTTCTCATGCTTTGATAATCTTATCGCGAAGCGGCTAACGCCTGCTTCAGCAGCGCCTCGCGTCGGCTGCAAGCCCTGTTAGGCGGATTTTTTAGTTTGTGTAATTGCTTCAAAATAAATCTTTCTTGTTATTCTCCATTTATGACTTCTTCCCAATATTGTAAATGCTTGTCAGCAAGAAAAAATGCTTCCTCCAAGGTCGGAGTTTCTCCTACTACTTCTTCACTCATTCCCAATTCTGGATGATCTGAAGTAGACCATATTTCGTATTGGTCTTGATTTTTTATTATAGAAATATCTACAAATACCTCATCAGATTCGTGCATGAAGGAATAAAGTGAATTAGCCTCATTATCATCAAGTGAGAAGTCCAAACCATTCCATATTTTCCATATGCCAGTCCGTAATTCAATTGGCACAACGAAATTTTTTTCTATTGGAATTTTTCGTTTTTGAATGTTTTGTGGCTTACTAACACCATATTTTCGATATACCTCGATTATCCAATTCTCAAGATCCTCTTGCGTTTGTACTCTTTCCGCCCACTCATTCAGTCCGATGTTGGCAACCTCTTTTCGCAGGATATTTAGATTATCTTTATGATTCTGATCAATCCAATTAACCCAACTTGGATAAATGAGTGATTTTGGAAAAAATACGAGTGCGAAGCCAAGAAAAATCCCAACTGTCATAACAGTGGAGCCTAATTCATTTAGAAGCCCTGTTTTCGGGAAAAACATCGCCATAGATAATCCCAACGATAGTGATAGGAAGGGGATACTAAAAGGAATTGCGATTGCAGCAAATTCTGCTCTTTTTTTATCAGGGTGAAAGTAATGCTTTTTGTTTTTCCCCGTTCTATATTGCCAGCCCAAACGGAGAATGAATAGGCCAATTATTCCAAAGAGCAGTATGTAAAAAACACCTTCCAGATCCATTAATTATTCCATTTTGAATTGTGAAATGTACACCTACAATCCCCAAAAGGTTAAAAAGTCCCCCGTTCAGTTGCTTAAGCTGCACGCTCGTTTCCTTTGGCGCGTCAGCTTGAAGCTGTTGTTAGGACGGCCGTTTTGGTTTGCAGAACGGCCGTAAATTACCAAGATTTTTCATGTTCGGCACAACGCAACTTTGCATAAGCCGTCCTAACGCCACCTGCACGGAATGTTAGGTGGGCTGACTTAAAGCCCTCACCTAGCCTTTATCCAGTCCAGTAGGGCTTCAAGGTACTTCACTGACAATTGTCCCTCTGTGCGACCATCCGCATGGTGCATCAGGTGATCAACACCAGATAGGGTCACGAACTTTACTTCATCCATGTGTGCCGTTGCATCCTGGTACCTAGAGTGACTTTCCGGAACGGGAACCCAACGATCGCGATCACCAAAGAGAAATAGGGCTGGCTGCTTTAGGTTCTGCCAGATGGGAAGGGGATCATAATCCATTTCGTAATACCATTTGGACTGGGTTACATCTTCGGGAAGTCTGTCGCTCCCGGGGATATAAGCATACTCGAACCATGATTCGCCTTCGGCTTTTCTGACTTCCTCCAGCAATGCATCACGTTCCAGATTTCCACGGTAATACTCGTTCACCTGGTGACGAAGGTTAAGTGCCTGCTGCTGAATCTCCTTGGGAAAACCTGCTTCGGCCAACGTGTATCTGGCCCCATAATCCATCTGGGCAGCAGGCGGCACAGCGCAACCCGAAATGATGACGAGGAAGGCAGCGGCTGGCTCCTTAATTGCCACGATCGGTGCAATCCAGCCGCCCTGGCTGATGCCGTATAGCCCGATGCGGTCAGCATCTATATCCGGTCGTTCGCGCAAGTAGTTGAAAGCGGCCGCTCCGTCAATGGCAAGGTCTTCGAAATCGGCCGTGGAAAAGTTACCCTCCGACTCGCCGGTACCGCGCCGATCGTAGACAAGAACTGCGGTATCGCGAATTGGGATCTGCTCTTTGAGATGATCATAGAAGGGATCAAGTCGCGATCCGCCGCTGGCTGAATGTAGGACAATCATGGCCTGAAACGGGCCAGGACCGTCCGGCTTATGTAACGTGCCTCTTAAGCGGCCCCTCCCGCCAGTGAAGGTCACATCTTTATCCATCACGTCTCTCCAAACTTGCGAACACCAAGACTTTCATGCCGACTAACGCCACCGTAAGCTGCCTGCGAGAAAAACCGGTGACTTCCCTGCGCGGAGGGTATTTGGTCACCACCTACGAAAATCGTGAACGAGCCCCGATCTCGCAGGTCAGCTTCATTATTTGTTAGGCAGTTCTTTAATGTCTTCCTGTTTCCTAAGCTAACGATACTTTCCTGATGATCCCCGCACGTCCATCTGAACTATAACAGTTAGCGGTCTAGATCACTCTCTATTCCAAGCTCCTCAAGAATGTTGGTCAATCGTTTCTGCTTGACCATGCTTACGGAAAAATCGGTGTTGTAAAGATAATGTTGTAAGACATCCGCGTCTTTTAATAACTCATCGTATGGACTGTGAATGGCGACTTTATCACTGTGATGGGCGATAGCTGATTTGACAATCGATATTTCAGCTAAGGGAAAATCCCCTGCTTCAGATAAGATCTGAGCTGCCGTAGCCGCACCTTTTTCAGCATGGTCAACGCTGTTAGCCGATTGATAAGTGGCAAGGTCATGCAACATGCCGATAATAGCGCCTAATTGGGGGTCAAGACCTCGTTTAAGGGCTAATAAGCTGCAAGTAGCTGAAACGCCATACAAATGAACAAACCCGCAGCGACGTTGCTCAAGGTCAGGCTGGTCTCTTAAAATATCATCAATCTTTTGTCTGAGGATTTCAGTTCTATTCATGTCATATTGCCTAACGGTGAGCGTTACCCGCGGGTGGGTGGGACGAGAGAACGCCGTTTTGACGGGACCAATTACGACTGCTACTCGTGCAAGCCAGAAAATGAAAGAGAAAACAGGGTCATGAATTTATCTGTATTTTTCTTAAACAATGCATTGTCGTGTGCCACTTCTAGCCAATCATAAGCCGCATATACCATATTCGTGCAGAAAGTTTTTGGCTCAATCAACAATATCTTGCTTTTGGTTAGAAATAAAGGGTTTACAGGTGAGATTGTTTGAGGAATTTCGCTGAAGATAACCTCGGAGTATTTTAATCCCTTATGCTGTGCTTTGCCCTGATGAAGCATTGAACATCTGAGAAAATAACATTCTTTGCCTGTTAGCAGGTTTCCGCCAATGCCCTGATACTTTGGAGCGGCATATTTATCAAACCATTCTTCATATGTCTTTTGAGTTGCTTTGCCATCATTTGAGTCTATTGCACCACCGATATCTGGTATTGCTAGGCACGCCATAATTCCCACATAATATAATTTCTGATTCACACATTTCTCGATTTGTTCGAGAAGAGCACTGAACTTGACTTCTCCTTCATTCGGTAGATTCGCCATATCTACTTTACCCTTCCTGTGAATTTCCAAGCGCCTAACGCCTGCTTCACCTGCCGCGAGGGTGAACCAATACCTTTGCCATTCACCAAATAGTTCCAAGAAAGATCGATCTCGCGGTCAGGTGAAAGTACTGTTGGGCGGCTATTTACCAAAACCTGACCCACCTAGCCTGACCAAAATTAACCAAAGCCTTTGGCGTAGCACATAGCCTGTGCATTGGCGGTATGTGTTGGCAGCTTATGGCGTAAGACGGGCAAACTTTGCGCCCCACCAGCACTTTGGCAAACACGAACCGACTTGGCTAACCAACGAAAAATGTAGTTCACTTGATCTTTTTTGTGTCTGCTTTTTCAGGGGAGGGTCATGTTTTTTACTTCCAACCAGCGTAAACTATTCTCCGTCGGCTTACTTGATCCTCCCTGGTTCGACATGTTTTTCAAACCCACATTCCTTGGGCAATAATATTTATTCCTTCCACGTCCATATCTATACTAACAAATTGTGTAGAGTGTTGAGTAGTTAAATATCCGTTACCTCTGGCAAGCTTTTCTAGAATTCGATAATCATGTGCACTTTGTATTTGCTGGACGATACTGTGAACAAGGCATTTGCTGCTTGGATTAAAACCGTACTCAGAAACTATTGTATACAAGACTACGTTCATCGCCTCCTCAAGATTTGGTGGGCCAGGAGGGGTGAAAAGCACAACCAAATGCGTTGCGCCACCACTCGGAAGATCCTGACTAATATAATTGGCAATAGGCACACTCTTAAAATTGAATGGTTTATCCTGTTTGATAGCCTTGTCCTTATTCCCAAATAGTTTCTTAAAAAAGCTCATTTTTAATACCTCCATTAGAATGCTAGCATGAATAGTATGTTCGCCGTTCAGTTGCTTAAGCTACACACTCGTTCCCCTACATAACCACGTGCTTTAATGGCAAAGCTCCGTGATCTCTCAGCAGTCAACGTTCACGTACTGTTAGGCTGGGACATACAAATTCCCAAAATTAGCGAGTATTTGATTGTGGCTAACCACGCCAGCTACCAATCCCATGCCACATCATTTCAAGGCTTCGCCCCCATTTTGCGCCACCATTATTGACAAATTCAGTATGAACTTCGCGCATCAACTCTTTACCATTTCGGGCATTTAGATTTTCCCCGATTTCTCTAATCGTTCTCATGGGAGGACTAGGGTCATCTCTCATCCACCGTGTAACTTCGGAACAAGCTTCCAATAATCTCTCCACCTCTGTACCATGCACCATTGTCACTGATGAATATGGCACAGAAACCGTCACATCTTGTTTGCTCCTTTCTTGGCTATAGCCACATCTCTGACATATTCTTTTCTCCTTTCCTGCTAAATCATCTCTACTCCAATTCCCAATAGCATGAGGATTTAACTTTTGCCAGGATCCAAACTGATGGAATTTATATCTATGGAATTCATTTTTTACATCCGGATTAGATGCACTACGCTGGGTGCCACATCTTAGACAGACTTCAATTTTTTTGCAGGAGTCGTCAGCTACATATTCGGCTGGACCAAATTGATGATCTACCGATACAATAATCGGATGATGATATCCGCATCTATGACACACTCGTGATTTTTCGCAGGAGTCGTCAGCTACATATTCGGCTGAACCATATTGATGATCAGACGGATCAATAATCCGATCCTGATATCCGCATCTTTGACACACTCGTAATTTTTCGCAGGAGTCGTCAGCTACATATTCGGCTGAACCATATTGATGTACAAGGAATTCCCCCTCCCTCTTTGCTTTGAAGCCACAGTAAATGCATGTGATTTCCCCTTCACACGATTTATCAGTTAAGTATTTAAAACTATTAGTATCATAGAAGTGCCCACCAACACCAACACTACCAATCCGAGGAGAACCGCCTTTGGGCTGGACAACACGGAAATTACACCGAGTACATATCCGCACCTGTGCACAATTAGAATCATCATTTGTGCTTTCCCATGATCCAAATTGATGGTCAACCGATATACTCATCCGATCCTGATATCCGCATCTTTGACACACTCGTAATTTTTCGCAGGAGTCGTCAGCTACATATTCGGCTGAACCATATTGATGAAAATTCTGCCGATCCTCATAATCGCAAATTTGACATGTTCTTACCATTAGACATGAGCTATCTGATTCGTATTCAAAATTATCAAACTGATGGTTTTGAGCCAATTCGCGCACGCTTTCATGATCACATCTCTTACAAATTTTTACTTGAGTACATTTGGATTCTTCATCCCCGCTTTCCCAATTGCCATAATTATGAAAAGATAACATACAAAGTAGGTTTTTACCCATTTTCTCTTCTCCTTGTACAAATAATGTATTGGTGTAGTTACGTTTTTTATAATCGTGTTTCCCTTCTACAGTAATGTCCTCGTGTAGCTATGGAGAGGATATCTCGATCCACTATTGGTCAGCCTAACGTCGGGCGTCAGCCGCGCGAGCGCGCGACGAGCCGGGAGTTGGCGCAGCGCGGAACGCGCGAAGCGTCGGCTGCACGCCGTGTTGGGCAGCGTTAACGGCGGGCTCGAGCCACTAGTCTGGCCTGGCTTTCACGTATCGCTTGAGCGTCTGGGGCGCGCTTGGTCCGCTGGGCCACAGGACGATCTGATAATGATCGTCCCCGTCCACGTCCGCAGTGAGTGTATCCAATCCGCCATAGTAGATCCGAGCGCGATACCAGCCTGGCTGGACCGGAATACGCGCCGCTGTGGGGAGGTAGTCCGTACAGCCGGCAATTACCAGGCGGCCCGACGGCACGCTGAGACTGCACTCGTGGACCTGATCCATGCATCCAGACTGTCCAGGGGTGGGACGGTCTCGTGCACTTCAAGCCTGACGGGCACGGTCATGGGTCGAGCCGTGCCTATGCCAATGACGCCGGGCGCAAGGGCTAACCGGTCCCGAACGGCCTGGCGGGTCCAGCTCGTGGAGAGGTCGCCGGGGCTGTGTTCGTCCTGCAAATAGAACAGGTGATAGTCGGCAAACAGCTCAAAACGGTATTGAATGATGGCCATGGTTGGCCTGAGCGAACAGGGCAAATTCGAGATGCCGTACCATCAAGCTCAGATGGGAGCTTTCCGCCGCTGCCCAACGCTGCGGTGAGCGGCTGCGGGAAGCGCATGCAAACCCGCAGTCCGCTCCACCGTGTAGTTGGGCGACTTCTGCGAAGATTGCGCGCGCGGGACAGCAACCCAGTTTGGCCGAAGGGCCCTTAGAACTTGCCATCGGTTCTCACTCGGGCTTGAGAAACACGCCCTGAACGTACGTCACTCGCCCCTCGCGCAAGGCGCGGCCGGAGTTGGCGCGCTTCTCGGCATGTCGCTCGCCGAGCACCAGGTGCATCCCAAGCGGAGGCAGCGTGCCCGCTGGCGGTCGGTTAGCGTCCAGCCAAGCAAGTATCGACGCCGACACGTCCCGAAACGTGTGCTCTTTGAGGCCCAACGCGTTCAAGAGCATTCGCAGATCTTCCGGGGAAATCAAGTGGCTCTGCCCCGCCTCGCTGGCCCAAGGAACGGGGAAGTCCAACGGCTGCCCATTGCCCTCACAGATGTCTTGGAACACGAACTGACCGCCGGGCTGCAGGACGCGCGTAATTTCACCATAAAATTGGCGCTTCTCGGCAATGTTCATTTGGGTCTGAATCGTCCACACGCAGTCGAACGCGCCATCATCAAACGGTAGCGCCAAAGCATTGCCGTGACGAAATTGGGTCCGATTTGCAAGGCGCGTCAAACGGGACAGCTCGTTGGCCACGGCGCAAAACTCGGGCATCAGGTCGATACCGGTGACGCTGCAGCCGTAAGTCGCGGCGAGAAACCGTGCGGGGCCACCCAGGCCGCTGCCCACGTCAAGCACTCGTGTTCCAGGCTTGAGGATGGCGAGCGCGGCGAGGTCTTTCGTGGCGTGGCGCCCGGCTGAGTGAAACTCATCCGCCGGGGCGAGGTCGTCAATCGTCGGCGCGCCAGGGTCCTTGCCCGCATCGCGCAAACCAGCGACGATGCGGTCGAGCAATCCCACAGCACGGTAGTGAGATTGAACGGAAAGCTCATTAACCATGATGACACCTCCCTTTTGCCGCCCAACGCCACCGTAAGCTGCGCTGGCGCGGTAAACAAAAACCTTTGCCAATCACCAAGTAGCAAGCCGCCCGAGGCTTCGCGCCAGCGTCGGCTTGACGGAATGTTAGGCGGGCTGCCCGCCTGACGCTGGCCTTCTTGCCAGACTAAAGCTTGTTAAAACCTGCACCGAAGTGGTCCGACTTTGCTAACGGTGAGCGTTAGCTGCGGTGGGTGGGAGCGTGGACTCGCCCTCGAAACGGGAAAAACCCAAGGCCAGAAAAATGCTCAAAAAACGCGGCGCGTACCCACCGCCAGCTGCACGCATTGTTAGCCGCTTTTCTGCCATAGAATTAACCTATGGTTGCCTCACGAAACTGGCTGAGATAATTCAACCCTTCTTGTACAGCGTCTTGAACTAGTCTCACTACTTTTGGCATGGTTTCTTTGGCTAAT
>JBGTCV010000079.1:0-13648 GCA_041748655.1 Promineifilaceae bacterium (SeqCode)
GGCAGTTCGTACACTTTACGCAGCCGGGCCACGATCCGGGCGCTGAACGGCGCGCCCATGCCGGAGCGAAAGCCACGCCGGTTGAGGATGACGGACACCTGATGGTCAGTATGGTCATCGAGCAGCCGGTCAATCTCGGCAATGACCTCCGGCGGGGTTGTCCTTGCCTGCCAGGCGTTTTGCAGCGCGGGCAGGGTCAGTGTTTGGGTGCTGCCGCCGCGAAAGCGCACCTGAAGGGTAATTGCCTGGGTGCTCTTGAGCAAGGTCACGTCTTCGATTAGCAGCCGCAACAAACGTTTGCGGTCGCGATCCGTGGTGCGTGGGTCGCGCCAGACCGCGGGAAAATCGGTGGTCAGGGTCAGCACCCGGGCGCGGACTTCGTCCGTGATGGGCTGCGCGTTCCGCTGGCATTGTTGGTCGAATTCCGCTTGAGCCTGCTGCAGGGCACGCAGCGCAGTGTTCCAGTCTGCCTCGAGCGTGCCGGCCACCAGCCGGTTATTGGGGTCGCAGCGCAAATAACGCTGGCGGGCCAGGTCGGCTTCATATTGAGTGCGATCGACCTGCTTGGCCTGTAAGCGTTCAAGTTCGGACTGGCGCTTGACGATCTCCTCCTGAACAGCCAGCGCGGTTTCCATACTCACTGGCGTCATCGTTGCCAACACCAGGTCTTCGATGGCGCGGTCGATGGTGCGGCCGGGAATGTGTTGGCAAGTCGGTTCGGCTAACTGAATGCGCGTTTGTTGACAGGTGTAATCGGGAAAGCGCTGATTCTGGCGCGTGTGGTAACGGACGCTCATGCGCCGTCCACAAACGCCACAGATGGCCAGTCCCTGCAGCAGCGCCGGCCCCTCGCCCGGCGGGCTCTGGCGTCGGTCATGACCCTGCGCCTGCGCGTTTGCCAGCAGCCGGCGCTGGTTCTCTTCGAACTCATCCCAGGTAATATAGCCTGGATGGGCATCGGGGATGAGCGCCACCCAGTCGCTGCGGTCTGGCAACAGATAGGAAGCCCGGCCATTGGGTCCCGGACGGAACCGTGTGCGCCCGAAGAAGAAAGCACCGGCATAGCGCGGGTTGTGCAATACCTGCAGGGTACGACTGTGTCCCAGGGATCCCCAGACTAACTCCCCTTTCCGCGGACCGCTCCGCAGCCGGCGCGGAAACTGCAACTGATTCTCACGAAAGTATTTGACTGTGGCGCACGCTGTGCCGGTCCGGCGAAAGGTGGCAAACAAGAGGTACAGAGCCTGCTGCACCTGACTGTCCGGGTCCAGGCGAACCTGCTGCTGCTCATCGTAGACCAGACCCACAGGCAGGGGCACCATTAACTCGCCTCGCCGCGCCTTGTTCAGCAAGCCCCCGCGCAGGCGGGCGCGTAGAAAATGGAGCTCTGCTTCACTCAACGTACCTTTCAGGCCAAGCAGCAGCCGGTCGTTGAAGTCATTGCAGTCATACAAGCCATCTTCATCCAGGATGAGGGTATCCGACAACGCACACAGTTCCAACAAGCGATGCCAGTCCGTCGAATTGCGTGCCAGACGAGAGACTTCTAACCCTAACACAATCCCAGCCTGGCCCAGGCTGACCTCCGTGACCAGTTGCTGAAAGCCGGCCCGGTCGGCAGCGGACGCGCCTGACTGGCCGAGGTCGCAATCGATGATATGAATCTGATCCAGCGACCAACCAAGGGCCACGGCTCGCTGGCTTAACGCATATTGGCGCTGCGTGCTTTCGGTATTGTGTACCAGTTGGTGCAGGGTGGATTGTCGCACATAAAGAAACGCGTCTCGTTTCAGATGGGTGGACCTGACCTTGGTGGGCGCCGTTTCAGCCATGGTACACCTCCCGGCATTCACGCTGGCTCGTCACGAGGGCCGCCAGCGCCAGTACCCAGTCACGCTCGGCGTAAGGTGCACCCTGATTGGTCGTTAGGCTTGCTCCGACGCCCCTAGAGGCAGACGGCCTCAGTTGGGCCTGAATCCAGGCGGCCATCCCCCAGCGTAACAGCCGGACCAATCCCCAGCCACGGCAGGGCCCTTCCCCCGCGATTGCATATTGCCTGAGCCGCTCATACTGCTGGACTAACTCGGCCAGCCGAACTGGCTCGACGTCGCCGACAGTTTTTTGGGGTCCAGCTTGGGCCCACGCTGCCGTGGCAGAAGACCGATAAGGCCCCGCGTATCGTATTGCGCTTTCACCTGGTACCAGGTTACGCGCGAGAAACCGAAGGCTGTCGCCGCCGCTTGAACGGAGGCGTGCTCGCGCGCCACCTGGCGCAACATCTCGTATTTGACCTGCACCAGGTCGCGCCCATCGAAGAAAGGCAGACCCTGAAACAGCGGGTCGATGACCCGCGCTGGGTCTGGGTGGAGCGTGCCGGAAGCGCGTAGCGCCTCGGCTTTGAGCGTCATTAAGCTGACAGTTGACATGCAGACCTCCTCTTACTACGACCAAATCCGCCGTAAGTGAAGAGAACATTGTCGCCTCACCTATACGCCCAGGCAACATTTGCTTTACACGGAGAGCAGAATTCACTTTACACCTCCGGGCGCGTCTGGATCCTGGTGATTGTGCGGCAGTGGGTCTGGGTCGTCAGCCTGGAGCTGCTCCAGTAAGTGGGCTAGCTCCAATAAATCTGCCAGCTTGAATGGCGAGCGACCGGCTCCGGTGACGACGACCGGATCTTCAGCACTCAGGCTGGTCCAGGTAAGCGGCAACTGGCGCAATCTGCCAGCATCGTCATGATAATACACCTGAGCGTTGCCCCAGTTGTGGCGTAACGTAACCAGCTCAAGCGCTTTCCCAAATAGTGGGTGGAAGATATGGGTGACGTAAAAAGTTCTTCCCTCAATGTTCGATAAGGGTGTATCCGACGGTTGACTCAAATGCGCTGTGTGAGGGTCTGATCGGCAGCCTGAAGCGAGAGTGCCTTGATCATTTTCTCATCTTGAACCAGTCTCAGTTGAAACGAATCATTGCCACGTATGTCAATTACTATACTCGCAAAGGGCATAATCTTACATTTTTACCAGAGGTGAAATGGTTAGAAAGTGCCCGTCACGAGTATACAATCAGCACCGAGCGCATCAAGGCATCGAGCAGCGGATTCCTTCGCATTTCAATCAACCAAGACCTACACCTTCCAATCAAGCAAAAGGTAAGGTACGCCAATCCTAAACGGGTTACATCACAGTTACAGCTACGCTGTGCATTGAATAAGCATTTCTCAATTTCATAAACTATAACAGGCACCAATCGGCACTGGTGTCTGGTTTCGGTTGTTTGTACAGCAATCGAGAGAGGGAAATCTGAGCTCTATTTGGGATTTATCGACCCAGTCTTGGCCAATCTTTCGGATCATCAGTAACTGATTCCGAAAAATCCTGGTTCATCAATATTCAACGGCCGTTTTTTGGATCCTAAAATGGTGGTGGATGTGAAAAGTAGCCAGCACAGCTTTCAAAGCAAGAACCAATGCTGTGCATGCGCCATCGCTCCAGCCAACCAGACTCGCCTTCGCAAGATGCAATACATTCATTACTTTTGAAACGTTGGATGCCATCAGCTCATAGCTATAAGGTCGCGCATCGCGCGTGCTGAGGCCGTGACCTCGGCTGTCAATCAATATGACCCGATAGCCAGCTCTGACCAGCGCAGGAACTTGATAACCCCAATTGCCATTATTACCGAGTCCACCGTGCAAGAGAATCACTGGCGCGCCGGAGCCGTAACTTGCATACCAAATCTGAGCACCTTCATTTTCAACGTAACCTTGATCATTTGTGACCGGCAAAGGCGCGGCGCCCTCCGCTTCAAACCTGTTGAGGTCGTCGTCGTAAATTTCCATTTGATCTCCCTATATAGCTTTGCCGCCCAACGGCTTGCGTTACCGGGCGCAGGCGGATTTGGCGGACAAAAGCCGAAGGTAGAAAATGCCAAAGGCGCTGACTCCCTGGCGGGTGGGCAACGCCCGCGTCCGGTGCATGCTTTGTTGGGCGGCTGTTGTTGGAAAACTGTACGACTCTGTTCATCATGGCTTTCGTTGAAATTGTATGTTTTGCCATTCTGAAAGAAGTAACCCATACCAAAACATATCAACAATTGTGCCATCTTTTTTCCGATGGTACTGACGAAAGCATCCTTCTTGAGTAAATCCACAACGTTGTGCTACTCGAATGCTGGCTGAATTGTCTGCGGCGCATCGTAAATCAATCCTTAAGACCTTCATTTGTTCAAAGGCATACCGAATTGTGGCTTTTGCAGACTCTGTTGCATATCCATTTCCCGTAAATTCCTTGACAATGAAATATCCGACTTCAATACGGGGCACATCCCAATCAGCATTTGCGAGATAACTCTCGCCAACGTAAACACCAGTTGCCTTTTCCCAGATCCCCAATATAAATAGATTAAGAGCATTCCATTCTGCACTTTGCCTGTCAAACCACGTTTTGATATCTTCATTGCCATGCAAATTTACCAAAAAGGACGGCAAGAATTCGTAAAGGTGTTCCCAGTTATTAAGCAACATTTGATAATACATTGCGCTGTCACTAGGTTGATAACGCCTCAATAGTAGGCGTTTAGAAGTGAATTCGGTTGGCAAATCATGGAGATGAGTATTCATGGAAAATGTTTTAAGACTGCTTCGCAAGTTGCCGCCCAACGGCCGTCTTCAGCCACCGCCGTTCTCACTAAAACCTATAAAAACTAGCCCGTCAGGCGGTCGTCTGGAAGTGGTGTAAAGCGGTTGCCGCTTCTTGCACGCCCGACTGCTGACTGAAAAGCAAACGGCCTGCACTGAGCCTGTCGAAGTGGCCGTTTTCCTGCGCCCATCCTTCCCTTTCAACCAGCACAACCAACGCCATCTCCTGAACGCCACCATAACCTGACCCGCCTAACGTCATATTCAGCGGGCGCGAGAGAAAACCAAGGACTCAACGAAGCGAGAGGACTTTGCCCACCACGGCTTTGTCAGGCCAGTGAGCTCTAGTCTCGCGCTCTCCGCTGCAACAGGTGTTAGCTTGTGTCCTCAATAAAGATAGATGTATTCTCGACTAAATGCGCATCCATACTTACTTTCCATTCATCCTCAAGTAACGCATAGATAGCCACATCACGCCATGCCCCACGACAACTTTTTTGTGCCCGCAAACAACCTTCGTACCTCATCCCCAGCTTCTCCAGGACACGAATTGAACCAGCATTCGCTGGATGACAGGCGGCGAATATGCGGTGCAGGTTCATTGTTTCAAACCCCTTCTTTAGCATGGCTTGAGCAGCTTCGGTCATGTAGCCCTGTCCCCAATGGCGCCGGTTGAGGGCATAACCAATTTCTGCTTCTTTGTTTCGTTGACCTGTTAATTCCAAACCACACCAGCCAATCACTCTTTCTGCCTGAGGTAAAACGATAGCCAGGTGATAGTATGTTCGAGGCTCAGCCTGCTGATGAGCAATGTGATAAGTCAGTTGTTGCCAACACTCTTCTTTTGAAAAAGGGCCATAACAAACATATTGAACAACGAGGGGATCAGATTCGAAGGCAAACATATCATCGAAATCATGTTCGGCATATTCGCGCAAAAGAAGTCGTGGGGTACGTATTTCCATGATTACCGATATTTGCTGTCACTTGTCGAACAAGCTAACGATCAGATAACCAGCGCACCGGGCAGGCACAACGCTGAATCACCAGGGTTCGTTCTGCCCGGTGCGTCTGGTTCATTTGTTGTTAGATGGCGGTTTACCTATGGCGTTTCCCCTGTTTCCCGCGCCGCCTTCCAGGTGGCTCAGGTAACACTGTGGAATTCATTGGCGCTGTTTCCCCTGCATCATAAACCATTTTTCGCCGCTTGTCATACCTTAAAACGACCAAAATCAGCTACAAATCACCTCTTTCCGCCCACCAGGCCCACTGCCCCCTTACCGCTCCCGGGCCAACAAACTACGCCATCCCTGCAACGGCCCAAACTCGCGCACGGTGCGCATCTGCCCCTGGCCGCAATGCGGGCAGCGGTTGGGGTCTTCTTCGAGAAATGAGATCAACCAGCCCGGGCAGAATTGTTTCCAGCTCGGCCAGTGGCGGCAAACCGTGACGGGTCACAAACCTTTGCAGCAATAATTTCCGCGCCGGGGACTTGATGCCCAGAAAGGGAAACTGATTGCGCATATAGCGCATCGAAGGCCCAGCTTCGTCTGGATTGGCATGCTGCTGGAGTTCACTCTGTAAGGCTTGAACGTAAGGGTGCATAGCGGTAATTATCGCAGAAAACGGCCGTGTCGGGATTATAGTGTTTGGCAATTATGCCGGTTTGACCGGCGCTCAGAGGTGGAGTTTCTCTGGTTCAGATCCTATTTTGAATTGATGACGAGGAGACAAAATCAGGCATATCCACAAATGCACAGGTGTGCCGGCCCCTCTTTTGCTTTTACGATATGGAGTTAAAACAGCGAAAGATGGGATGCGCTGCTATCGGGAAACGGCCGTTTCCGGGTTTGCTTCTCCGTCTGAGCTGTTAACGCCTGGTGGAGCCCCTTCTGCTGCCGGTAAGGCAGCGCGCCTAACTGAGCCAGGCGAGTGTGGGCTGTAGCTGCCAATAGTGTGGTTGGATGGGCGGAGCGTAACCCTTTGGGCGGCTGCGCAGCATCTTCCTCAAGCAGAGACAAGAAGCCATAAATGGTCAGGTCATCCGTTTCGGCCGCAAGCATCTCCAGCGGCAAGGCGCGAAGATGCTGATCTTCTTTCTCATACCGGGCACCGGAATTGACCCGTCCCTGGAGCTGCTGCCAGCCAGCTATCCATCCGGCCAGGTTATTGTAGGATAAGCGGGTACCCGGTGTCGTAATTGTCTGACCGGGCTGCCATTTTAGATCCTCCGCCAGCCGTCGCTTTTCCTCTAATCAAACGTCCTCAAGGGTGGTGGCGGCCGTTTCCACGGTAACCTCTTCCAATACCATCTGATTATGAAAAACGGGCAGGGTGGCGCCCCCGGCAGGCGCATCAGGTAGGCGCCAGGGTAGGTCTCTGCCAGCCAGACAATCCAGCCAGCCCTGGCTTTGGGCACGCCTTCTGGTGGCTTTATGAGCCGCACTTTGTGGATATGCAGCGCCAGGCGTAAGCCGGGGAATACCGCCTGCTCAGATGGCGAAAGCGTGCGCAGCCCGTACCGGATGCTTATCTCGGCCTCCGGCAATGGATAGGGCCAGTATGGTTCTTTCGTTGGCGGTATCGCAGGCTTCTGCAAGGTATCGGCCAGCTGCTTGAATGAACCTGATAACATCCCTATCTCCTCCAGGTCAAAAAATCTCCTCCAAATGTATGGTGAAGCTTTGCTAGAAGGCCAAAAGGTGGCGAAGCTGTCACCTGGGGGCAAGATCAATACATTCGTTGAGATTCATCCATAGGCTTTAATCAACATCCGCTCAACTCGTTGCGCCAAATCATCAGCTGTCAACCGCAAGTTTATCTTGGTCGTCTCCAGGCTTTCGTGGCCCAAGATTCGTGCTAAACCAATCAAATCGCCGGGATTCTGGTCAAGGTAACGGTGGGCAAAGGTGTGGGTATCGGCCGACACCAGATTACGGGCAGCACAATCATTGACCAGCGTGGCAAACATTCGCCCAGTGGCTGACGCACTAAGCTTTTTCCCTTTTTGACTTAGCATCGCAACCATGCTGCCCGTCAGCCGCGACCAGATTTTCACTGCCTTACGCTTGCTTGATGTGGTTTGAATTGTGATGGGGGTGAGGAACGGCCGTTGCCTGGCGGTACGGTTTATTTTGGCCATTCAGGCCATAATCTTCTATCATGTTTTTAAGATAGAAATTTAGATTACACTTTACTGGCGGTCCCGCATTATAATGACAAATTGAGCTCAAATTTCACAGCCTTCATACCTCATAATACGCTCCCCTTATCCCCGACCAACAGCCAGCGTATTGCCACAGCAGCGGCCGTAAATCTTACGAGGAGGTCATATAGACGATACTCTGCCCCTGTTTGCAACTGTTCTGCCTGGTAGTACCTGACAACCCGATATAAAAATTATCTGGCCTGTTGGGTATGCCAAACCAGACGTTATCAAATCTGGTTCTCGTTATTGGAATTCCATAAACATCTTGCAAGAGGTAATCATGAAAAAAAAACGTGTGTATTTAGTGATAGGAATCCTTTTGAGCGTACTGGTCGTTTTCTTCGCCTTAGCCTGGGTTAAACCCGGCCCAATTGCTGCTGACAGCATGAGCCAACCAGCCGCCCCCCTCGCTCCGGTTGATACCGGCTTCACCTACCAGGGCTACCTGGACAACGGTGGCAACCCGGCCAATGGCATGTATGATTTTGAATTCAGGCTCTTTGATGCAGGGGCTGCCGGCAACCAGGTTGGCAGTACCCTAACCCTTAGCCCGGTGAGTGTTTTTGATGGTTTGTTTACTGTCGAACTCAATTTTGGGCAGGGGGCCTTTGGTGGTGGCGCACGTTGGCTTGAGATTAGGGTACGGCCGTTCGGCGGTGGTGCCTACACGACTCTCAGCCCTCGTCAAGAGCTTGCCCCTGCCCCTTCAGCCCTCTCTCTGCCCAATGTTTATACCAACGAGAGCAGCAACTTTGTCGGTGTCGGGCGCAATTTCCGTATTACAGGCAACGAGGTCTTTGGTGTCCGTTATGCCGGCGCTGCGAATGATTACGGCGGCATGTACGTGGAAACATCTCATGCCAATGGCTGGCCTTTCTATGGTTATGCCACAAACGGCACTTTTCGCGCCTGGACCTACTACAATGGTACCAATGGTGACTGGTATTTATACAACGCCGGTATCCGCCTGGCAGTGCCCAATGAAGGCGGCCTGCGTATTGGTCCCAGTGCCGACTACAGCCTGGTTATCAGCAATACAACTGGCTCCGATGGTGTTCGAATATATGATACGGCCGATGATGGCATCCAGATAGGCAGCGACCCCGACTATCCCTCTTATGGTGTCTACATCCCCAGTCCCGGTGTTACCGGTTATGGTCTATGGCCCAATACAGCCAATGCGTCCGGTGAATGGGCCCTCTTTACGGTAGATAAGATCCAAGCCGGTAACGTCACTGCCAATTCTTATTCCCTGGTTGCCCAAGTAACCGGCCTCAATTCGCTCACGGCCGGCGATGTCGTCGCCGTCACGGGCGTGACCGATCCCATTCCGGGCAGTACGGTGCCGCTGCCCCTGGTGCGCGCTGCTGATGGAGAGGTTCTTACCGGTGTTATCGGTGTTGTCGCCAGCCGTATGGTGTGGGCGGTAGCTCCTGGTAAAGAAGCTGAGGGGGAGATGTCTATGCACAGCGTCGCTGGCCCAGCCCAACCTGGCGATTACGTTTCTCTGGTCGTTTATGGCATCACGGAAGTTAAAGTAGAATCGGGCACCAGCATCGCCGCCGGGGACCGCCTGACGACTGCTTCTGCCTTCGGGCAGGTACGACCCTTGCAAACACGCACTATTGAGGGCATGGTAGTCACAGAAGGCGCTCAGGTAATAGGTATCGCCCTGGCTGCGCCAACTGAGGGGCAGGCAACCATCCCGGTTTTTGTTACCTTACGCTAAGTGACCGTCCGCAAATTAATTAACGGAATTGTGCGGACGGTTTAACAGTAGGCGGCCACCTAAAAAGGGAAGTTATTGTTGGCCGCTTACTAAGGAGGCCTTCATGTCCCGAAAAATAGTGATGCTCCTGGTGTTCATGCTTCTGTGCCTGACAGTTGTTTCGATTATCCTGGCCGCCCCAGACAGCCCAACGGGTAGCTACTCTATCCCCTGGTGGACGGCGGATGGCGGTGGGGGCACAAGTCAAGGCGGTCCGTTCGCCCTTAGCGGTACGGCTGGCCAGCCAGATGCGGCCATTATGTCCGGCGGTTCTTATACGTTGAGCAGCGGTTTTTGGAACGGCCGTATCAACGGCATTAGTGGCGGTCTGGGCACTAACCTTTATTTGCCATTTGTTGTACGGTAGTAAAAAGCTCCCAGAGCTTAGCAATCTGGGAGCTTTTTACTATGGGCAAAATGCGATGACTTGTCGACGGCCAGCTTTCTTGGGTGCAGACGGAGATTTACCAGCTGACTCAGGCGTGCGACGTCACTGTTGAATGAAGTTTGAAGTCGTAAAACCTTGTTGGCAGCTGGATGACATTCTTGTCCGCTTAAAATCTGTTAAAATACAAGTAACAGCCAGAAGATGATTTGTGGAAACCTTCGGCTAAACTTTACGGAGATGACTCATGAGCGATCAAGACATTCGCTGGCAGCAGCGCTTCAACAACTATACCAAAGCGCTGGCCCAATTGAGGGAGGCAGTAGCTCTGGCCCAGCAGCGCCCGCTCTCCAAACTGGAACAGCAAGGTCTCATCCAGGGCTTTGAATTTACCCATGAACTGGCCTGGAAGACGCTAAAAGATTTTCTGGAAAATCGTGGGGTCCAGGACCTCTATGGTTCTAAGGATGTCACCCGCCACGCCTTCAAAGTTGGTTTAATCGAAAAAGGTCAGGTGTGGATGGACATGATCCAAAGTCGCAACCTGACTTCCCACACATACAATGAAGCAACGGCCGCTCAGATTGCTGCTGCTATTCTTCGCGATTATTTTTCAGAATTCGAGGCACTGC
This sequence comes from Promineifilaceae bacterium (SeqCode), assembly GCA_041748655.1. Taxonomy (GTDB): domain Bacteria; phylum Chloroflexota; class Anaerolineae; order Promineifilales; family Promineifilaceae; genus Leptofilum. The sequence goes on from JBGTCV010000079.1 coordinate 10,636, forward strand.
ACGGTAACTTGGGCGCACTGATTGAGGCAGGCGACACATGAAATATGGCCTTCCTCCTGCTGTTGTGCAAAAAATTACGGCCGTTCTCGCCCAATATCCCCAAGTAGAAAGAGCCACCCTGTACGGCTCTCGGGCCAAAGGCAATTACAAAAGCGGTTCCGACATTGACCTGACCCTGCACGGCGGTGCGGACTTGACTTTGAATGTGGTCTACCGCATCCTCGACAATCTCGACGACCTGCTGCTGCCCTACACCATTGACCTCTCTGTCTTCCACGACATTGCTGATCCCCATGTCATTGATCATATTCAGCGTATTGGTATCCTGTTTTACGAAAAAGATACGGCCGTTGCTGAACAGCTCTAGTTGAACGGGGTTTGAGATGGGGTGGGGAACGGCCGTGCAAAATGTTTACATAGGGAGCTAAACACAAGCATGAAAACACAATACTTTACTGCAACCAGCCTTTGGATTTATCGCCACTGAAGATGATTCGTTGGATTGGTTGTTTCCCCTTGGCAGCTTGAATGATTCAAGTTATCCGCAGTTTATCGCCGAGGTTGGCGCGTTGGCTATGGGCTCAACAACCTACGAGTGGATGGTGCCGCCATGCTGATGAAGTTGCTGCCGAAACAGGATCGCCCTGGCCCTACACACAGCCAGCCTGGGTATTCTCCCACCGTGTGCTGCCCGCTATTGAAGGTGCGAATATCCGATTCGTTCAGAGGGATGTGCGGTTGGTTCACACTGAGATGCGTAAAGCAGCCGGGTCCAAGAATATTTGGATTGTCGGTGGTGGCGACCTTGCGGGTCAGTTTTACGATGCGGGGCTGTTGGACGAGCTAATCATACAGGTTGGTTCCGTCACGCTTGGCCGGGGTAAGCAGTTGTTTCCCCGTAGAGTATTAAGTCCCAATCTGCGCCTGATATCGGTTCGTCAGGTGGGTAGCGGCATGGCCGAGTTGCACTATGAGGTGAGCCAGGAGCCAGGCGCACCACTCTCAAATGAATAGTCCGCCTTTAGCCGAATCGGGATTCCTTTTTAAGTGGCAACACTATCTCCCAATAACTACCTAAATTTGGCGCAAATTAGCGACAGTTCCATCACGAGCCAGGAAAGAAGCAAAGGCATCGATGAAAGCAGCGGCTAAATGATGCGCTTGATTGAGTGAAATTTGGACGATATGACCCTCCGTATTGAAAGCAAGCAGGCCAGCAATATGAAAGGCATCGCGTACCATGCGCAGCATGCCAAGCTGTCGGAGCCTGGCCTGACAGGAAGCCAATCCGTGGCGCACCCAAGCGGTGATGTTGTAAGCCAATTGGGCCAACAGCAGCAGCATTTCTTGGGCGTGGAACGATTTTTTGTTGCGTTTGGTGATCCCCAGCCCTTGTTTGGAGCCTTTGATGGCAGTTTCCACGCCGCCGCCACGCAGGTCATAGGCGTAAACAGCCAGCCAGATAGGGTCAACAGGCGGGAAAAAGGACGTTTGCCGTGCTCGTTGAGCCAGCGGAGTTGGTCATCATCGAGATTGAAGACCAGGATAGCTGTCCGCCATTTCCCTTTCTTGGTTTGACAGCGAACGGCCAGTTGGCGTGTTGGTTGGGCATAAGCGAAAGGCTTTGCTACCCATCCGGCTTGCCGTTCCGGGTCTTTGGGGTCTGGGTGCCAGGTAACAACCGTCGCCGCCAATTTCTCGACCCGCTTCCAGTGGGTGACTTTGGCCAACAATTGGTAGCTGCCTGTCAGCAAGTGGTTGATATCGGCATCATTGCCGCCACCCCCATCAATGCGCAGGATGGTTCGCTTGCGGAAACCAGGATTGAGATTCAAAATGGCTTCGGCCGCCGCAACCAGCTCTGGCAAGCAGCGATTGAGTTGTGTTTTACCGGAGTAAAGCCGTTCGCTGACGATTTCGTCATACAAGGTAGCATACACCCGGCCCAGTTGTCGGCCTCGCTTGTTCTTTTGCTTGGCAAAATACCCTTTTTCCGACCCCTCACCCTGACGTCCGGCGGGCATCCCGCTCATGTCAATATCCAGCAGTTGGCAACTACGCCCATAATCATGAGCATAGCCGGCCCCGTAACACTGATAGATGGCCTGCACTCCCTGGCGCATTTGCTCAACATTTTCTGCCTGACAGGCATTCAGGGTGGCACTGACGCCCGACTGGTCAGCACAGCCTTGCCGACCAAAGGCTGCCGATAGACTGGCATCCGGTTTGACGCGCTGATTCACTTTGACGATTCCCTGGCCACCCGCCATGATATTGATGAAAGCGTCCTGCAACTTTTGCAGAGGCGTATGGAGGCACGGTTCAAGTTAGATTAACAAATTGCCCACAGGGCAAAGTGGTCTTGACCGAAGTGGGAGTTAGCCAGCGAGATGTGACGCTCTGTCTGAGCGAGTTGTTGGATACCGAGCGGTCGCCGAGTTGGGTCAATGCGGAACTGGCTCAAGTGGAAAAGGCAGCGACCGCGGTAAATCAAGCCTGGCAACCCCAGATTGAGGAAACCTTGTCGGGAGACGAAATCTACGCCAACGGTCAGCCTAATCTGTTGCTGGAGGGCAACGACTCGCTCTACGTCTATGCTTTGACCCGTCAACCTAGTTGCGATGGTGATACCTGGGGCTGCACCTTGCTGGATGGACCGAACTGTCGCCAGTTTGCCAGCGATGGGGGCACCGGTTTGGCGGCTGGGGCCAAAGCGGCTGAGATTGAGGTCCATCAACTGGATTGGGACCACCTGTTGCGACCGCTGTGGGGCCAGGCGGCGCGCCTGGAACAGCAAGCCTATGCCGCTTTGCAACAAGTAGAAGAACGAGCGGCGCTGTTTGAGCAGGCCAAGAGTGAGAAACTTTTATAACAATCTCCACAGAATTATTTAACGAGAACAGCTGTATAACTTGTGTATAATACCGCCATGGAAGTGGTAAACCTTAAAGTTGACTCCCCAAAACGGCCGTTACTGCAAACCAAGCTCACCCTGCCGCGTCTGCGAACCAAT
>JBGTCV010000080.1:0-21266 GCA_041748655.1 Promineifilaceae bacterium (SeqCode)
AACCTGAGCAATATCCAGGGGAAAACTAATTTTGGCAGGGATAGATATAGGCATTGGTTTCACTCCGTTTTTGAAAATAACTGCCATTCTACATCACCACCAAATCTGGGTGTACCCCATGTATTCCCAAAGAACCAGAAATATTTGGAGTAAAGGAGTGAAAAAATGAGAAATGGAAAAAAATTCAATCCACCTGATGCTATTGGCTTAAATGAGTTGAGAGTTGAAAAGCGGAAACTTGAAAGTTTTCAAATTACAAAATTCTATTTTTCCCCCAATCATACAAAAGAATTTTTGTCTTTTTTACATAGAAAAGATTGCATCATAGTTAGAGGCGGTTCACAACTCGTTTATGTAATGAGAACCAACAAAAATGATTCTTTGAAAGAGGATATGCCTTCCCACTTAAGCATTGAAATAGGAACGAGTTCAAGTTTCAGTGAATTGCCCAGAGAAATAGCACGGCAGTTTTTATTTGGATTTATTGAGGTTGTGGCAAAGCGTAATGGGTATATTCGGGGCGAAGGTTGGCAATTTTATTCTCCTGATAAACAAAGAGCTTCTTTTCCAAATGGGCATTTTGCAGCAAATATTGGAATCCGAGAGGAATCGAATTTTTACAGCATATTTGTAGATCCTGCAACTTTAGTACTTGTTCCATTAATAAATGTACGAACGGATTATATAGAACAAGGCAGATTGATTCGCAGGTTGATTGCTCAAGAAGATAAGTTTCGATTGACAAGATATGACTTTTCCACTTATCCAGGAAGAGCTGGTTTTTTTGACTCCGTTAAGGATCTCGATGCAAGCCAGTTCTTGCCTGAGACCTTGATTCGGATTCGACCAAGGAAAAATGCAGAAAACTTTACTGAATACCCTGCTTTTGCACTGAGATTGGTTGCAAAAAGGTCCGAGTTTGAAATATTCAATATCAATCAAGTACAAGCTCGCAAACAACTGCAACCCTTGCCTTCTAAACGATTGAAGGAAACAAAATACTGGATCAGCAAACTTTTCCCAAACAATCAATTGGAAATTAATGATCGAGGTCTTGCTATCGAAAATCGTTCAGATACATTTGAAAACGCCGTGAGATATTCTACAGGGCAATCTGGAAACAAAAACCTGTACTACTTTAACACGCCATTATTGTTTGATTCAAAAGGTACTCAGACAGAATTTTCTCAGAAGTCAGGTCTTAAGAAATACAAGCCGTTTGATTCAGGGTCACCAAATCGTCCATTTCGCATGATACGTCCATACCTAATTATCCCAGGTGGAGACCAAATCTTTAAAACCGTAAATCAATTCATGGATTATTTACATGGAGATTATCAACGTCGTAACAAAACTTTATTCCCAGATGATGACTTTGAAGGGTTAAAAAAACACTTTGATGTGGAGTTTGACGTCCCCGATGAAAACGATGTTGTAATCGTTGAGGATGCAACAAAAGATGAGTATCTTAAAGCAGCAGAAAGGATCCTACATTCTTGGGCAACAGAAAATGGAAACAAGGAGAGGATTGCAATCGTTATAGTGCCAGATATTGGGCAGAAGAAAGAAAACGATCCTTATATCCCGTTAAAAAAATTTTTTCTAGAAGCCGGTTTACCTTCCCAAATGCTTGAAATAAGTTCGCTAGATCAAGTGACAAATCTATCTATTCCATTTGGTCATACTTTGTGGAATTTTGCACTAGATTTATATGTGAAATTAGGCGGTAAACCTTGGACACTCGCAAGGCCAATAAATAATGTAAATTGTTTAATTGGTTTAGGCTTTGGAAGAAGTCCAAGAAAGTTAAAGAATCCTATCTATGTAGGAATCGCAAATGTGTTTGATAAAGCCGGGCAATGGATAGATCTAAACTCTGATGATCATGAACTAACAAATGATGAATTGCAAAGCCTCAAAGAAAAAGAACAAAGCCTTCAGGGAACCAGCAGTTTTAAGCTGCATCATGATATGACATCTAGTATTATCTCAAGCTCTCTAAATTCCTATAATGCAAGCACTAATCAAATTGCCCAAAAGGTTGTATTTCATAAAAACGGAGATATTTACGAATCAGAAGGTTTGGGATTTCTGAAAGCTTTATCGGAAAATATTCTTCGAAATGATTTAGCTCTATCTTCCGCAAGATTTGCTCTGGTATCAATTTATAAAAATCATGAGTTGAGAATGTATGGCCCTAGTTTTCCGGGAAACTTGAAAATGGACCATACAATCACCAAAGGTTCTGTCCGAATAATGAACGAAAATACCGCTCTAATCGCTACGACTGGTAAAAATCCAGCTGGGTATTTTGGTATTGGAACACCCACCCCGTTGATAGTTCAAAGATTCGTTCCAACAGATGAAACATTTTCCATCACGGGTTTCAATTCCGGACAGATGTTTTCTATAGAAGAAATTTGTGAACACATTCTGTCTCTTACACGTTTACATTGGGGTGCGACAAACGATATTCATCTTCCAATTACAAGCGAATATGCACAAAGAATTGCAGAATTTCTAGCAAAAACAGAAATGAAAGTTGATTTTTTGCTGAGATCTAAAAGGCTTTGGTGGATCTAATTGTGTTCCCCAGACCAAAGTTAGCTTGAACTCTAGATTCGACCAGTTAAACGTAGCTTATTCGTCAGACAAACAGAGTTGCAAGAAAAATTGGGCGTGGCAAAATCAGGCGGATGAATGATGTGAAAAGTTCGCAACGTGCCCGTTGGTTGACCCTGTTCTGGCTGATTTTGGCGCTGGTGGCTCTGCTGGCCATTGGTGCGCTTCAGTTCAGGCACAATTTCCTTACGCGGGGCATGCCCGACGGCCTGCCAGAACCGGTTAACTTTGGCGGCGTGCAGCCTGGCCTCAACGTCTATCTGAACCAGTACGACGATGCCGCCCTGGCCGACAATCTGCAGCAGATTGCTGATTTGGGCGTGCAGTTTGTGAAGCAGCCGTTTTATTTCAGCGAGGATTTTGATTGGGCTGAGGCAGATCGGCTGGTTACGGCCGTTTCCCACCAAAACCTCAGCCTCGTCCCCCTGCTGGATGGCAATCCTGACAATGATTTTGCGCCGGTGAATACGGCCGTCTTCGCCCAATGGACCGCCGAATTTGCCGCGCGATACGGGGATGTGGTTCAGTTCTACATCATCTGGGACGAACCCAACCTGGTCAGCCACTGGGGCCGCCAGCCGCCCAACCCCGACGCCTACGGCGCACTCCTCAGCGCCGCCGCCAGCGCCATCCGCGCCGCCGATGGCGACGCGGTGATTGTGGCCGCGCCGCTGGCCCCCACCGTGGAAACCGGCCCCAATAACCTGGCCGACCACCTCTTCCTCCAGCAGCTCTATGAAACCGACGCCGCCACGGCGTTCGACATCGTGGCAGCCAAGCCGTACGGCTTCGACCGCCCGCCGGACGACCGCACCGTGGCCAACGAAACGCTCAACTTCAGCCGCGCCATCCTGCTGCGCGAGGTAATGGTGCGCAACGGCGATGGCCACAAGGCAATCTGGGCGGGCAACTGGGGCTGGAACAGCCTGCCCGCCAACTGGCCCGGCGCGCCCTCCATTTGGGGCGAAGTGACCGCCGCGCAGCAGACCAACTACACCATCGCCGCCCTGGAGCGCGCCCGGCTGGAATGGCCCTGGCTCGGCGTCGCCTTCCTGGAAAATTGGGAACCAAATGCCCCCGCCGATGATCCACGCTGGGGCTTTAGCGCGGCTGGGTCAGAAACGGCCGAATCTCTGCAAACTTATCTTGCGGAACAGAATACGGCCGTTGCCCAACCCGGCTTCCATCTCGCCCAACCCAACCACCCCGCCCAGGTGTACGAAGGCGGCTGGGAATTCTCCCCCGAATTTGGGGCCGACATCGGCCAGCAGCCAGACGACGTGCTGCTGGGCGACAAAGTCACCTTCACCTTTTACGGCACCGATTTGGGCTTGCGGGTGCGCCGCGCCGACTTCCGCGCCCGCTTTTACATCACTATCGACGGCCAACCGGCCAACGCCCTGCCCCGCGACGAACACGGCGCAATGCTCATCCTCACTTCGGCCGTGAAGAGCGACGACTATATCGCCACCGAATGGGTCGCCCGCAACCTGCCGCCCGGCGTCCATACCGCCGAAATCGTCGCCTCACGCGGCTGGGACCAGTGGGCGCTGCACGGCTTCGGCGTCGGCTACCAGCCGCCGGAAGCGTGGACTCGCTGGGGGATGGGGCTGCTGGCGGTTACGGCCGTTCTTTCCCTTATACTGGCTATACGAATTGGGCGACAGGCGAGCTGGCCCGACTGGTTCCGCCGACAGCGGCAGCGGTTTGTGGCTTTGAACACGAGCTGGCAGTTGGGTGTAACGGCCGTTACCGCCGCCCTCGTCTTCCTGGCGGGCTGGTTCACCTGGGCCGAGCAGATGGGCGGCGTCTACCGCCGCCTGGGAGACGGCAGCCAGCTGGCCCTCACCGCCGCCGCCGCCACCATCTATTACGTCACCCCCACCTTTTTCATTTACGCGGCGGCGCTGGCGACGCTTTTTGTGCTGCTCTATTGGCGGCCCGTCTGGGGATTGGTTCTCATCGCCTTCTTACCGTTTTACGTGCCTCCCCTGCCCAAACCGATCCTCAACTACCGCTTCTCTCCCATCGAAGTATTCACCCTCGTCACCTTCGCCGCCTTCGCTACCAACCGCCTCACCACCTGGCTGCAACGCTTCAAAACAGGCCAACTGAATACTGATTACCGCTTACTGAATACTGATTACGGAATACTGATCCTCACCGCCCTCGCCACCGCCTCCCTCTTCTTCACCAACCGGCTCGACGTGGCCAGCAACGAGTGGCGCGTGGTCATTTTGGAACCGGCGCTGTTTTACTGGGTGCTGCGCGCCAGCAAGCCAAAAGCCAGCCAAATGTGGCTCATCCTCGATGGCTTTATTCTGGGCGGGCTGGTCGTAGCCTTGTACGGCCTGTGGCAGGTGGGCTTCGACCGCGCCAGCCTGATTACCGCCGAGGGCGGGCTGCTGCGCCTGACGTCCATCTATGGCTCCCCCAACAACGTGGCGCTCTACCTGGGGCGGATTATGCCGCTTCTGGGCGCAATGGCCCTGCTGGGCAGCAAGCAGATTCATGGCAAACGGTACTGGCTGTATACGGCCGTTCTCCTCCCCACCCTTCTCGCCTTCCTGCTCACCTTCAGCAAGGGCGGCCTTTTTTTGGGATTGCCCGCCGCCTTTGTGATCATTTTTTGGCAGTGGCAGGGGGTACACGGCCGTAAAACCTGGCCCTGGCTGCTGCTTTTTAGCGGGATGGGCGCTGCCGCCCTCTTCCTGATTGAGCTAACGCCAGCGCTGGCGGGCCGATTGAGCCTCACCGGCGAGACGGGCGTCTTCCGGCTGAGCCTGTGGCAGGCCAGTCTGAACATGGTTCGTGACCATCCCTGGTTTGGTGTGGGGCTGGACAACTTTCTCTACGAATATCGCGCCCGCTATATTATGGAAACAGCCTGGCGCGATCCCAATTTAAGCCATCCGCACAACCTGTTCCTGGACTTCGCCACGCGCATCGGCCTGCCGGGGCTGCTGGCTGGGCTGTGGCTCATCGGTCATCTGGCCCGGACGTTGTGGCGGCTGCGGCCAACCATCTCGGCGGAATGGCTGCCAGTGGTGGTGGGCCTGAGCGCGGCGCTGGCCGACATGGTGGCGCATGGTCTGGTTGATCACAGCTTCTTCCTGGTGGATTTGGCCTTTGCGTTTTATTTGCTGCTGGGAACGGCCGTTTGGCTCCACGAGAAAAATTTGTTGGAATCCAACCCTATCTCGGCGTAACTTACCCATTTTACCGGTGTTTTCCTCTTTGTTGCAGGCAAGCCGTTGCCCAAGGGTTCCTTGACAATCCCAGGGTTGTTTCTACAATTACCCGCCATACACAAACACAATAACTCAAAGTTATTTTGAAGGAGAGTAGGATGAGCGATACTGAAGCGCAGGTAAAAGAAATTATTGTTGAATTGCTAGGCGTTGATGAAGATCAAATTGTGTCTGCTGCCCGTTTCCGAGAAGATTTGGAAGCGGATTCGCTGGACCTGGTTGAACTAATCATGGCCTTTGAAGAAAAATTCGATGGCGAAATCTCTGACGAAGAAGCACAGAAAATCACCACCGTTGGGGAAGCTGTTACTTACATCGACACCCACATGCGTGCGTAAGAATGTAATTGAGTAATTGAGTAATTGGGTAACTACTTAATTACTCAATTCCCTATCCATTCAGCGCCTCACCAACCAGTACACGTTGGGGGCGCTATTTTTTTGCCAATTGCCAACCCGCCAGCGCCACCAGGGCAGCGTGTCCCAATGCGTTCAGCCAAAAACCGGGGCCATACCCCAGCTGTAGGCGCATCAGTTCGCTGGCAAACGGCCGTACTTCCACATAAATCAACGTGGGCAAAATCAACCCAACCAGCCCAGCTACAATCATCAAGACGAGGCTTGCAGGGGCCAGCCACGGCTTGCGCTGAGCCTGCTGAAGTGACCGTTTTTGCACCCCAAACAGCGTCAGCAGTCCAGCCACACCCACTACCAGCCCAATCGCCGCCACGCGGGACAAATATTCGCTTTGGCTTGGCCCCGTCAAATCTTCCAGCGCCGGGAAGGCCAGCAGGCTAACGCCCAACGCCACGCCGCGAAAGAGCCAGGTTTGAAAACGGCCGTTTGCCCACCCCGCCGTAAAAAAGAGCAGCATCAGCGCCAGCGTGATGGGTGGCAAGTAAAACCAGTTGCGCTTGACGCCCAGGCCAAAAAACTTGGTCCACTCCCCCATTTCCAGACCCAAAAATTGCAGCCCGGCGGATGGCCCCGGCAGCCAGACCATAAAATACCCTACCAAAATCGTGGTAAAGCTGAGCAGAAACAAGGTTTGGGTTTGTGGTTTTGTCATGGGAAATGCTTTTTGTGGAAATGAAACCCTCACCCCAGCCCTCTCCCAGAGGGAGAGGGAGCTAAGTCCCCTCACCCTGGCAGGGGGAGGGCCAGGGTGGGGGTCAATCTTTGAAAACGGCCGTTAAAACCGCATCCTCTTCTGCCTGATCGGCGAAAAATTGGGCAAGCTGCGGACTTTGGCGCTGGCGCAGGGCCAGCAGGGCGACCGCCTGCACATCCTCGGGCAGCGTCTCACACCGCTCATCGGCGGCGGCATGGGCGCGAGCCGCTTCAAACAGCGTAATTTCGGCCCGGTTGGAATCAATCGTCAGCTGCTGCACCAGGTCCAGCCCCAGTTCACGGGCGGCGGTGCTCACGGTCACCTGCGGCAGCCGGTCCCGCGCTTGCTGAATTTCGTCGGCCAGGGCCAGCGTGCCCTCGGCAAAGCTGGCGGCAAACAGCTCTGGGCGGTGTTTGTAAGCCATCGCCCGCTCATAGGCCTGATAGCGCATCTCGGAGGCATCCAGGCCGCGCACCACGGCACGCAGGCCAAAGCGGTCCATCAGCTGGGGCCGCAGCCGCCCCTCCTCCGGGTTCATCGAACCAATGAGCATGAGGCGGGCATTATAAGTCATCTTCAGCGGGCCGCGCCGCACGGTGTAATGTCCCTGGGCGGCGGCGTCTAAAATGGCATCGGTGATGGCGTCGTCCAGCAAATTGACCTCGTCGATGTACAAAATGTGCCGGTCGGCGTGCCCCAGCAGGCCGCGCTCCAGCCTTACCCGGTTCTGCTCCAGCGCCACCCGCTCGTTTATGCCACCGACCACATCGTCCAGCCGGGCATTGAGCGGCAGCTCGAAGATGCGCACTTTGTCTACGGCCGTTAACGGTTCGCCATGTCCAAATTTGGTGGCGCAGTCGCGGCAAACGCCATCCATGCCCAACTGCTCAATCATCTCCTCGGTACAGCCGTGAACGCACAGGCTGTGCCGCACGGTGGGCAGCAAATCGGTGAGGGAACGAACGGCCGTTGTTTTGGCCGTGCCGCGTGGGCCAATCAGCAGCACACCGCCCACTTCCGGGTTAATCAGCGAGAGCGTCAGGGCGAGCTTCATTTCCACCTGGCCCACGATGGCCAAAAAAGGAAACGGCTCAATTTCAGCGCGCCTGGTATCGGCATCGGGCAGGGTGGTAATTCTGGCAGCGGGCGAGTGCTGCAAAATATCTAGCAGCTTGGAGGGGCGTTCGGTCATAAACTGTCCTGATGGTGCTGCTGTAGGCGACGCGCCTGCCGCTGGGCGGCGCGTTCAAACCGGGCTTTTTCCTCATCGGTTTCCAGAATGAGGGGGGGGGCGGGGACGGGACGGCCGTTTTCATCCAAAGCCACATAGACAAAATAGGCGGTGTTGGTGTGGGTGACGGCACCGGTAATAACGTTTTCGGCCGTCACCACCACGCGGGTTTCCATGGAGGTGCGCCCCACCCAGGTCACTTCGGCGTGTACCGTCATCAGGTTACCAATTTGCACCGGGGAATGAAAGTTCATGGAGTCCACCGTGACGGTGACAGCGGGGCGGCGGGCGTGTTTGGTGGCTGCCATGCCGCCCGCTTCGTCACACAGCTTCATGATGAAGCCGCCGTGGACGTTGCCCAGCGTATTGGCATCGGTAGGACCCATCAGCTGGGTAAGGGTAATTTGGGATTCAGACGGCCGTTTTCCTTCCATATATTTTTACCTAATCCATATCCTGCCGCGTTTCGGAAACGTAAATAAGCCGGTCGGGATATTCTTCAAACATGTCGATAATTTGGTGGGGCAGCGAGGCCAGCATCGGGGCCAAGGGCATATTGGCAGGGATTTTCGGCCGTTCCGGGGCAGGGGGTGGCTCCAGCCGCAGCTTGTCTACCGGGCGGGTTCGCTTGCGCAGCAGCCGTTTGTCATCGCTCAAAAAACCGAGGTAAAGGCCGCCGGTGTCGTAAACATCACGCCCAACGCTAAAGCCAATCCACTCACCATCGACATTAAACAGGTGACCTTTGTAAAAAACGGCCACCCACTCACCATCTGTGCGATAAATTGGTACCATAAACTCCATCCTTGGGAAACGGCCGTATCGCCGCATCATCCCTTAATCCGCCAGGGTAGACAAATCCCCTTCATCCTGGCCCATAACGCGGGCTTTGAGGATACGGCGCATAATCTTGCCAGAGCGGGTCTTGGGCAAGCCATCGACAAATTCCACCGTGGCCGGTTTGGCAATCGGCCCCATCTCATGGCTCACATGGTCGCGCAGCGCCTGCGCCAGTTTCTCGCTCGGCTCAAACCCCTGCCGCAAAATGCAGTACGCCTTGATGATGTTGCCCTTCACCTCGTTGGGGTCTGGCACACCAATGCAGGCGGCTTCAGCCACTGCTTCATGGCTCACCAGGGCGCTTTCAATTTCGGCCGTACCCAGCCGGTAGCCAGACACCTTAATCACGTCATCAATACGGCCGATTACCCAAATGTAGCCATCCTCATCCTTCTTGGCGCTGTCGCCCGGCAGGTACCAGCCCTGCTCGGCAAAACGGCTCCAATATTGCTGCACATAGCGGTCCGGGTCCTGGAAGATGGTGCGCAGCATCCCCGGCCAGGGGGCTTTGATCACCAGGTACCCTTCCTCGTTGGCCGCTACCGGATCGCCCTCTTCATCCACCACGTCAATTTGCACACCGGGGAAGCCCCGTGTGGCGGAACCGGGCTTGAGCGGCACGCTGGGCAGCGGCGTAATCATAAAACCGCCCGTCTCCGTTTGCCACCAGGTATCCATAATCGGGCAGCGCTCCTTGCCGATGACGCGATGATACCATTTCCACGCTTCCGGGTTGATCGGTTCACCTACAGAGCCGAGCAGGCGCAGGCTGGAAAGATCGTGCTTATCGGGCCAGCTTTCGCCAAAGCGCATCAGGCCGCGAATGGCGGTGGGGGCGGTGTACAAAATGGTGATGTGGTATTTGGCCACCAGCGACCACCAGCGATCCGGGTAGGGATGGGTCGGCGCACCTTCGTACATGAAGCTGGTCGCCCCCAAAATCAGCGGCGCGTAGACGATATAGCTGTGGCCGGTAATCCAGCCCGGATCAGCCGCGCACCACCAAATATCTTCCCGCTTCACGTCGAACACCCATTTGAGCGTGGTGGAGGTCCACACCATGTAGCCGCCGTGGGTGTGCAAAATCGCTTTGGGTTTTCCGGTGGTGCCAGAGGTGTAGAGGATGAAGAGCGGGTCTTCGGCGTCCATCACCTCCGTTTTGGCTTTGGCATCGGCAATGGGCAGCGCCATCAGATCGTGGTACCAATAATCCCGACCCGGCACCATCTTCACCTCTTGCCCGGTGCGCTTGACGCAAATGACCGATTGGATGGTTCCGGCCCGGTCCACCGCTTCGTTGGCAATCTGCTTCAGCTCGATGATGCTGCCGCGCAGCCACGCCCCGTCGCAGGTAATGAGCAGCTTCGATTTGCTGTCGTCGATGCGCCCTAGCAGCGCCTCGGTGGAGAAACCACCGTACACCACGGAGTGCATCGCCCCGATTTTGGCGCAGGCCAGCATGGCTATCATCAGTTCGGGAATGCGCCCCATGTAGATCGTCACGCGGTCCCCCTTGCCAATGCCCATGGAGCGCAGGACGCTGGCAAATTTGCACACTTCGTGGTTGAGCTGCTGGTAGGTGTAGACGCGGCTGTCTCCCTGCTCGCCTTCAAAGATGAGGGCGGCTTTGTTACGGACGGACGTGCGCATATGGCGGTCCAGGGCGTTGTGGACGATATTGACTTTGGCGTTGACAAACCATTTGTAAAAGGGGGCGTTGCTGTCATCCATCACCGTTTCCCACGGTTTGTACCATTCGTAATTTTCGGCGGCGATTTTGCCCCAAAACCCGGCCAAATCGGCCGTTGCGGTTGCGTGAACCTTGTCGTAATCGGGGATGTATGCTGCGGAAACGGTCTCCGGTGCGGGGTAATACACATCTCCGACCATATTTTTTTCATCAACCATGTAAAGCCTCCTTCTTTTCGGTGTGGAATTGTTGGTTTGTGTTTTTCTGATCCATTTTTCTGCCAGGAGCTGCAAGTGGACATTCAACAGTTAAGTGGTGCCTAAGTATAGGGGGAAATGGGCAAATCGTAAAACTTTTATTACTATTGTTGGAAACTCACAAACTGCTGCAGGTTTCGCAAAATCTGTATGCAGCTCAGACGATACAAGGAGACAATATGCCAATCACGCATCAACTTGACCCGGAACGGCCGTTTCCCCTCCACACCCTCCCCACCGACGGCAAACAGTTCCACTCCGGCCGCTACGCCGCCCAAGCCGAATTCAAAACCTTGCGCAAAGAATTCACTACCTTGCAAGAACGGCTGTACGCTGAGGATAAGCAAAAGCTGCTCATTGTGCTGCAAGCGATGGATGCAGGCGGCAAGGACGGCGCCATCCGCAATATTTTGAAAGGCGTTAATCCGCAGGGGGTGCGGGTTCAGTCGTTCAAGGTGCCTTCCAAAGAAGAGTTGGCCCACGACTTTTTATGGCGCATCCACAAGGTGGTGCCAGCCAGGGGGATGATTAGCGTGTTCAACCGCTCCCATTACGAAGATGTGCTGGTGGTGCGGGTTCATAACATTGTACCGGAATCTGTTTGGCAGCTTCGCTACACGCAAATTAACCAGTTCGAGAAGCTGCTGCACGACACCGGCACGCGCATCCTGAAGTTTTACCTGCACATCTCCCCAGAGGAGCAAAAAGAGAGGTTTCAGGCACGGCTCGACGAGCCAGAAAAGCATTGGAAGTTTTCGCTGGAGGATTTGGAAAAAGCCAAATTCTGGGCCGACTACATGGCAGCGTATGAGCAGATGCTGCACGAGTGCAGCACGCCGTGGGCGCCGTGGCACGTCATTCCGGCGAACCAAAAATGGTACCGCAACCTGGCGATCATCCGCACCATTGTACACACGCTGCGCGACATGAACCCGCAGTTTCCTATCTCGACAGAAAATCTGGAGCAGGTGGTGATTGAGTAGATTTTTATACGGGTCTTCAGGATTTCGTGGGGTTGCGCACGCTGCCAACCCCCATGAATTCCCAAAAAGCCATTTTTATACGAAGGAACAAAGGGAGAAAGAGACAAAGGAAAACTTTGTTTCTTGGTTTCTTTGTCCCTTTGTCATGAATTTTGTTCAAGAAGTTTGGCCGCATTGACAGACGGCCGTCTCAGTGGCATCATTCGCCAACTTTAATAACCAACGCTACGGGAAAAGGTCAATTTCACCCTAAAGCCACAGAGGCCGCCGAGATTTTCTTCTCTAAAACTTTGCGCCCTTTGCGACTTTGCGGTTCGTTTTCCCTGTAGGCTCAAAAACAATTTCCTGAGGGAGAGAAATGGCTGAAATATTTACCGCACAAAACTTTGTGGCCTTTTTAACGCTGCTGGCGTTAGAAACGGTGTTGGGCATCGATAACGTCATTTTTATTTCGATTTTGGCTGGCAAGCTGCCAGAACACCAGCAAAAGCAAGGGCGACAACTGGGCATTGGCTTTGCCGTGGTCACCCGCGTCATTTTGCTGTTGGCCATCACCTGGGTGCAGCAGTTGGAAGGCACCCACCTGTTTACCATCTTTAGCAACAACATTTCCGGCAAAGATTTAGTCTTGCTGCTGGGTGGTATGTTTCTGATAGGTAAGAGTACCTACGAAATTCACGAAAAGCTGGACACGATTGAGCATGGCACCCATTCGGTGAAAACAGGGGCGCTTACACTTTCTAGCATGCTTGCCCAGGTGCTGCTGATTGACGTGGTGTTCTCGTTGGATTCGGTGATTACGGCCATTGGTATTTCCAATTCGCTCCCCGTCATGATTGCCGCCATTTTGCTGGCTGCGGTCATCATGGTTGTCTTCTCTGGGCAGGTGAGCGCCTTTATCGAGCGCCATCCATCAATGAAGATTTTAGCGCTCTCCTTCCTGATTTTAATTGGCTCGATGCTTGTGGTTGAAGGTTGGGCACATGAAGCAGCCGAAGAGCTGCATCTGAAAAATTACATCTACTTCGCCATGGCCTTTTCCGTCATTGTAGACTTTTTGCAGCTGCGCCTGAAGAGTAAGGAAAGCCAGCCGGTTAAGCTTCACAACCAGCCCACCCTCCCAGAAGGCGGTGACTAATTTAAAGTGAAACGTGAAGCGTGAAACGTGAGAAGCTAAGCATCACGTTTCACGCTTCACGTTTCAGGACGTAATATCCTGATGACGGAAAAGCAGCACCGTCCCCCCTACCAATCCTACCAACCACACAATTAAAATCACCACAGAGAGCCAGATGGGCGGAACGGCCGTAAACCCCGGAAAGCCGCCAAAGGTAGACCCCACGCCATCCACCACCCAACTGCGCACGTTATCCAGATTGTAGGTGGGTGTGGCCACAATCACGTTAACCAGGCTGGGCCGCTGCAGTGCCTGGCCGGCAATCAAAAACATAAGTGATGAGGCAAACTCTACAATGCCCACACCCACACTCAGCAGTAGGCTGGCGACGATGGATCGACTGTACATCGCTATCAGTGCCGCATAAGCGGCAACGATGAGTGTGCCTACAATGGTTACCAACACCTGAATGAGTAATCCTTGCCAGAAAGCAGCCATATCTACATCGTCCAAAGCCGGGCCGTAAGGGATGTCGAGGAGAATCGCTTGCAGCAGTCCCCCACCGGTAATAACCAGAGAGGTCAGCAGCAGCGCCAGCAAAATCAGCGTACCTAAAACCAAAAATTTAGCCAGAATAAGCGTGGTACGGGAGTGTCTGGGCACAATATTTTTCCAGGTACCCCACTGGTATTCACCAGCAAAAGCGATGGCAATGAAGGCTAAAAACGGCATCCGCAAAAAAGTACCGCCGGGGAAGCCGTTGAGCGCGTTCCAGACGGCGAGCAAATCTTCAGTCCAGCTAGGCGGATTGGCTGCGGCCAGATCGCGTACCGCTTCTATAAATAGTCCCGGGAGGATGTCCAGCAGCAGCACAATGACCAGTGCACCAATGGGATAAATCCAGACAAGAAACGAAACCGCTTTTGTGTAGCCAAGCAGCTTGCGCCATTCGGCAGCCAGGGCGCTACGCATGGGGCAATGCCTCCGTTTGCGGAACGGCCGTTGCCGCCAAAAACAGCGCTTCCAAACTTTGCTGCTGCACCACCACCTGGAAAATCTGCACTTTAGCGGCAGTCAGCAGCTGCACCATCTCCGGCACGGCTTCCCGCGCAGCCTGGGCCTCCAGCCAACGGCCGTTTGCCACCGAGGGCCATTGGGGCAGCAGCAGCCCCAGCGCCCGCTCCACAGGCGTCACCTCCAGCCGAATGATCACCTGGCTGGAAAGCAGCGCCGCTACGCTGCCGGTTTGCACGAGACGGCCGTTGCTGATAATCGCCACCTGGTCACACACCTGCTCCACCTCGCTCAGCAAATGGCTGGACAAAAAGATTGTTTTTCCCTGTTTCTCTGCCAGATTGCGAATAAAGTGGCGCACATCCTGAATGCCCGCCGGGTCCAGCCCGTTGGTCGGCTCATCTAGAATGACCAAATCGGGATCATTGAGCAGGGCCGCGGCCAACCCCAGCCGCTGCTTCATGCCGGTGGAGTACCCTTGCACGGTGCGATCGGCCCGATCGGCCATGCCCACCTGTTCAAGCAAGATTTGAATGCGGTCTGGATCGTAGCAGTCACTGGCGCGTGCCAAAATTTCCAGGTTTTTGCGGCCGGTGAGGAAGTCGTAAAAGGCAGCGCCTTCAACCAGTGCGCCCACGCGGCGCATGAGGGAGTAGTTGTTTGGCACGGAACGGCCGTACAAATAAACGGTGCCTGTAGACGGCCGTATCAAATCCATCATCATGCGAATGGTGGTGCTTTTGCCCGCGCCATTTGGCCCCAAAAAGCCAAACACCTGCCCGGATTCCACGTTCAAACTAAGCTGGCGCACCGCCTCCACCCGCTTACGGCCACGGCCAAAGGTTTTGCTCACGTTTTCCAGTTGAATGGCAAAAGGTTGTGACATGGCGTTCGGAAGTAATTGAGTAATTGAGTAATTTGGTAGCCAACAATTACTCAATTGCCCAATTACAAATCTGTCTCACCAACCGGTTCCACATCCTCCGGCTCCTCGGGTTCCGGCAAGGGGTCGGGGGCGGGAACGGCCGTATCCACCACATTCGCCTTGTACGGATCCACCGCATGGTTGCCACAGTAAGGGCACAAATTCCATTGCAGCTCCAGCAGGGAATTGCAGTCGGGGCACGCTTTTTTCAGGCGGGTGTGGCAGTGGGGGCAAAGCAGCCATTTGCCATCGATCACGCGAGAGCAGCCAGGGCAATGCGGCCGTTCTTCAATCTCTTGCAGCAGCGCCTCTTCCTCCAGCGCCCGCTCATACGCCTCCGCCAACGTCTCCGGCGGGCGCAAGATGAAGTAGATGACAATCCCCACCACCGGCAGCGCCGCCACCAGCAAAGCCGCCAGCAGCTGGGCAAATGGGTCTCGCGAACGGGCCCGCATATCCCGGAACGCCCAAATGACCAGGCTCAGCCACAGCGCCGCCAGCAGCGCACCCATCACGGCGGCCACAATGGTCAGGTAAGAAACGAGGGTTTCAAGGGTTGGCAAGCTCATAATGGCGGGGATTATAACACAAAGCTCTGGTTGGCTACGGTTGGCTTGCTTACGGAATGCGCCCAACAAAAAAGACGCCCTTTTGCAAAGAGCGTCTTTTTTAGGCTGCGATGAGGTTGGCAATAAAACCGTTACCAACCGTGGGTAATACGACTATACATATTCCCGATTTGAGGCCCTACCAGGCTAATGATGGCAATCACCACCACCGCCACCAGGGCAAGGACAAGGGCATATTCCATCAGCCCCTGTCCTTGCTGTCCCTCATTTTCTAAAAATAACATGATGTCCTCTCAAATAAGATGATTAAAGATGAATCTACCTAATAAATGAACCCATGCAACCATGTAAATCTTACAGAGCCAATGACAACGCTATTAACCATCCGCCTGAAGGACACCAAAAATAAAAATAGTCAGCAACCAGTTGACTGATTGCCGACCATCGTTTAATCACCCGTTACTACTGGCAAATCACAGCCTTGTTTGAATCAACGTTTTGACAGATTGGAGACGGCCGTTTAACTCTTCCTGCCCTTGCCCCCCAGCCTGATCCATCACCTGGTCAATCAGCTGGATCAGTTCATCAGACACCAGCTGCTCGTTTTCATTGAGCAGCGCCGCCTGCTCTTCGGGTGAGTCGGCCCCTACCAACTCGTTCAACAGCTGGATATGGGGTGGCATGGTCTGCTCCATTTGCGCATAAATCAGGCTGTGGATTTCATTCAGCGCCTGGAACAGCGGCAGGTCGTTTTGCTGCTCTGCCTCGTTCATCCTGGCCACCAGCACCGCCATAAACGCATCATCAATTTTCTGGGCATTTTCTGCCAGCGCCTGCCCCTTGTCGGGTGCCGCAACAATGGTATTCAACGTGGCCAGCGCCTCTTCCAGCATACTTTTAGACTGCTGCTGCATCCTTTCATAAATTTTCAGCAAATTGGTCCGCAACTCCGTCAACCGGGTCACAGATGCTTTATCCCCTGCTTGCTCACCCTTTTCAATTTCGGCCGTCAGCAGGCTAAAAAACTCATACTGCAACGCCCCCTGCCCGGCCATCACCAGCGCATCCACCACGTGCGGCTGCTCCTGGTTGGCCACAACATGCGCCACCAGCATGGCTGGGGATAAGCCCCCCTGCTTTTTAGCTTCACGGCTTAGCTTGTACAGCGCCATCTGCTGCTGCTCCATCCGCTGGCCAGCTGGTGTTTCCGTCATCAAACGCGCCCGCAAATTGGTAATCTTCACCATTTGCTTGTTGTCTTGCATTTGCGAAGCCATATCCACAAATTGTTGCAGCATGGCAAAGAAGGTCTCGTCAATTTCGCTGACACGTTCCTTTAGCAGCACATCTTGCACATCCTTATCGGCCCGAATGAGCGTTTGCAGCAGTTCCGATTGTTTCTTCTGCCGGGCGATCATTTCCGGGGTGACCCCTTCCGTTTCCAACACTTTTTCCAGAAACGCCTGCCAGTTCAGCATAATTTGGGGCTGGAACATGTACGCCCGCCGCTCCTCAGCGGGCAAATCGTCCATCACCTGCTTGGCCAGTTGGCCGATCATCTGCTCCCGCTGCACCTGGTTCAGATGCAGCTCCTGGGGCACATGCACCACAAACATTTCATGGTCCGCATCGTGGAAGAGCATCAGGCTGGCGATTTGGCCACCCGCGCCGCAGTTAGGGCAAACGGCCACGTTTAGCTGGCCATTGAGCAGCTGCTGCTTAAGATGCGGCGTATGTTTGGTGTCAACGACCTGGTGCACATCGGCAGAATAGGGCGTGCCGCACTGGGGGCACGTAAGTTGTGTATACATTATTGCTCCTAAATTTAGTGGTTAGTTTTAGTGGCTAGTGGCTAGTTTTAGTGGCTAGTTTGTTGGTTGCTCGCTTTAGAACTATCCACCGGCCACCAGCCACTATCCACTAGCTCAATTTCTTGGTAAGGAAAAGGTGAAGGTCGTACCAGGGCCGTCTGGATTTTTGTGGAACCAGATACGGCCGTTATGCGCCTCAACAATCGCTTTGCAGAGGAACAAACCCAGGCCAGTGCCTTCGGTTTTACGGCTCAACGCATTGTCCAGCCGTGAAAATTTCATAAAAATACGGTGCTGCTCATGCTCTGGGATGCCAATGCCGCTGTCGCGCACAGAAACCGTGACGTGCTGCGGATGCATCTCGCCCCGAATCACAATTTCGCCATGCTCGGGCGAATATTTGATAGCGTTGCTAATCAGGTTGTTCATCACCTGCCCCAGCCGCCGTTCGTCCCCCCAAATGGGGGGGAAATCATCGGGAAATACCACCTTAATTTGATGTTTATCGGTCTGACTGCCAAATTTGCGGGCCGTGTTTTCCACCACCCGATTCAGCCGCACATCCTCGCTCACCTCCAGGCTAAACGTGCCCGCCTGCAAGCGAGACACTTCCAGCAAGCTGTCGATTAAATCGGTGAGATTGTCTGCCTCTTCCTCGATGACCGCCAGAGAATCCTGGATAATTTCGGGGGACCAGTTGGCATCCTGCCGCCGCAGCGTGCCGGCATACCCTTTAATGATGGAAACAGGCGTCTTCAGCTCATGGCTCACCACGGAGATGAACGTCTTTTGCAGCGCCTCTTCTTCACGGTAGCGGGTCAGATCGCGCACGTTGGCGATGATGTCGGTCATACGGCCGTCTCCATCCATCAGCGGCGCGTAGGTAATGCCCAGGCTAATGCGCTGCCCGTCGGCCGATTTGGATTGTTCTTCATACGGCCGTTGCAAATCCCCTTCCACATACAAATGGGCCGCCCCCGGCAGCGGCCAACCATTGGCCAGCGCCTGGTGCAAATCCATCTCCGTCTTCAGCGACAGCCACTTAAACAACACCTCATGCGGCTGGCCAATCGCATCCTCTGGCGGCCAGCCTACCATCCGGCTCAGTGCCTTGTTAAACACCGAAATGCGCAATGATTGGTCCAAAATCATCACCCCATCTGCATTTTGCTGGATGATGGCGTCCAGACGCTGCTTTTCTTTATTCACCTGCTCATACAGGCGGGCATTTTTCACAGCGATGGCCGCCTGCTCGGCAAAGCTGCCCAGCAGCGAGGCCGCCTCATTGGGCAGATGATACGGTGTGCCGGATAAAAAGACGTAAATCAGCCCTATCGTCTCGCCGCCGCTGATCATGGGCAGGCGCACCATTTGGGTAAAGCCCAGGTTAGAGCGGCGGGCGATGGTTTGCAGGCGGCGGGTCAGTTCGGCTTCTTGCTCGGCAGCGTCTAGCGGCAAAATATCGCGCAGCAGCGGGGCAAAATGATCCACCAAAGCAGCGGGAATGCCATGAACGGCCGCAACCCGCACGCTGTCCAGCTCCGGGTGATACAGGGCGATCATGCCTGCTTTACCCGCCACCAACTCCACACCGGCGCGTAAAATAATGCGCAGCACGTCTTGCAGGTCCAATTCGGCCGTAATGGCGCGGGAAATGGCCAACAAATATTCTCTTTGCAGAATGCGAACGTCTACTAATCCGTATGCCATCTGGTTGGTAACTCTGTGTGATACGGCCGTTTCCCAATCAAAACGAGCCAATCCGTGATTGTAACATAGTGTGCCGTCAGCAGACAGCTCACAAAAGAGCAACTTTATCACAGCGGCATTATAGTTGCGTAAGCACAATTATTTCCCCCCTTAACCCGCCCAAACACGCAAACTATGCAATAATTTGCCGCATTTTGTCCAAAATAAGTTATTATGGGCACGATGTATGCAAAAGTGGCGCTAAATAAGATGAGGAGTTCAAAGGATGGCCCCAAAAATTAACGTGCGACCCGTCACGGAAGCCGATTTACCCGCCGTGCGCGATCTTTTCTACCGCAGTTATGGCGAAGAATATCCCTACAAAGAGTTCTACAACGATGAATGGCTCAAGCGCAGCATCTACCAGGACAGCTATCTATTTCTGCTGGCTGAGCTGGCAGACAAGATTGTAGGGACAGCATCTGTCTATTTTGAGGTGGGGGCCTATGCCGATTTGTGTGGCGAATTCGGCCGTTTAGCCGTTGACCCCGATTACCGGGGGCACAGCGTCGGCAGCGCCCTCATGGAAGCCCGCCTCGCCTTTGCCGAGCGCCGCCTCCATTTTGGCCTCGCCGAATGCCGCACCGCCCACCCCTACGCCCAGCGCATTTCCGAAAAGTTTGATCTGCGCCCCATTGGCTTTTTGCCCCAAAAAGTGCTGCTAGACGACCGGGAAAGCCTGGTGATGATGGCCAAACCGTTTGGCCCTGCCCGCGATCTGCGCCTGAACAACCCCCGCATCATCCCGGAGGCGTTTCTACTGGGGCAGCTGGCCCTGCAAAACATGGGCTTCCGCAGCGATCTCATCGCGGTGGACGATGTGGATGGCTACCCCATCGGCACCGACTTCCAGGTGGAAGAGCTAACCGAATCTGGCCTGCCCTACCTGCTGCGCATTGAGCGGGGGCGCTTGTCGCGGCGGCATGTTTTTGGCAATTTGCAGCTCAGTTACGGCCTCTTTTTGCTGGAATCGCGCAACGTGCGCTACCTCGTCGCCCGCGAAGATGAGCGCATTGTGGGCGCGATTGGCTTCACCGTGGACCCCATCGGGCACAGCATTAAGGTGCTGGAGCTAATCGATTTACGCGATGATGTGGCGGGCTTCTTGCTCAAGGAGCTGGACGCCTGGGCCAAGGAGATTTATAAAGCGGAATATATTGAAATTACCGTTTCCGCTTACTGGCCTGATATTCAGCGCACCCTGAGCAATTTGGGCTTTGTGCCGGTGGCTTACTGCCCCTCGTTTGTCTTCCATGAGGTGGAGCGGTTAGATACGTTGAAAATGGCCAAGCTGTATGTACCGCTCAATATCGACGGGGCGCAGCTCACCCCAGCCAGTCAGGAAATCTTCGAGCTGGTGCGAACAGGCTTTGAAGAAAAGCGTCTAGGTATTTCGGTGAATGAAACCACGCGCCACATGGCTATCTTTGAGGGTCTTCAAGAGGGTGAGCTGAGCAAAATTGCCGGTTTATGCTCCGTTTTGCACAAAACCGCGGGGGAAACGGTGCTGCAAGCGGGCAAAACTGGGGATGTGTTTTACATGGTCAAAGAAGGGCAGATGGACATTTTGTCGCCTGATGGTTCTCATTCGGTGGGTATGGTGCAGGCTGGTGATTTTTTGGGAGAGATTTCTCTGGTGAGTCATCAGCCTTATTCGGCAACGGCCGTTGCCGCCACAGATGTCACGCTGATAGCCTTGAAGCACCACGATTTTGAAAATCTCATCAACCGGTATCCCCGCATTGGTCTGCGGGTGATGCGCAACATTGCCATTTCGGTGGGGGAAAAGCTGCGCCTGCTTAACCTGAAAAATTGAAATAAAAAACGGCCGTCTGGGGAGACGGCCGTTTCTATACGCAAGACTCAATTTTTTTATCTATACAGCTTCTCTGGGATTTACTCGCAAAAAACGCGAAGGTTCTCTCTTTATCTTTGCGCTCTCTGCGTCCTTTGCGGTGAGAAAGTGTTTTAAAAGTTATGTAAACTTAACAAAAGGAGAAAAATTGGGCATCCTTGTAGGTTGTGAACGTAAGAAAACCTTACCCTACAGATTTAACGGATGCCCAGTGGCTCATTATAGAACCTTTAATCCCACCG
>JBGTCV010000081.1:0-73083 GCA_041748655.1 Promineifilaceae bacterium (SeqCode)
GTGGCAGCGCCGGGCGCTGCCACTACTCATTTAACTGCTAGAGCTTACTGCTGAACGTCGATCTCGAAGATGTTGTACATCTCGGAGTTTTGGGTAGGGTCAACAGAGAAGTTCAGAATTTCTGGACGAGCCGCAGCTACCTTCAAGCGCAGGAACAACGGGATTACCGGAACTTCCTGGGAGAAGATAACCTGAGCATCGAAATGACCCTGGGTGTAATCATCGGTACCCGGCAGGGCGCCCAAAGCACGTTTACAAGCTGCATCGAAATCAGCATTAGACCAGCCGGTGGGATTGGAAGCGCCCCAACCGCCAAAGCCTTCTTCTTCTGGGCCAGTGATTTCGTCGGTGATGTACAGGTTACAAGCCGGCTCAACACCGGTCAACCAGGCGAATTCACCCAAGTCGAAGCGACGACCGAACAGTACACCATCAGGTCCATCAGCAAACCATTCACTTGCGGGCGGGTAGTACAACGTAACGTCGATACCACATTCCAGCATGTTCTCTTTGAAGATCTGGGTCAACTGCTGACGCATTTCATTGCCAGAGGTTGTACCGAGCGATACGGAGAACGGAACACCAGTGATTGGATCGTTACGGATACCATCACCATCACTGTCTACGTAGCCAGCTGCATCGAGCATTTCGTTAGCTGCTGCCACATCGTACGGCCATTCGGTCAGACCCTCTGGATACAGTGGGTGAACGCTGGGGATATAGGTGTGGATAACTTCGGAACGGCCGAACAGGATATTGTCTACCATGCTCTGACGATCCGTACACATCGTGATAGCTTGACGAACTTCTGCGGTCTCGAACCAGTCGGGACGGCCGATGCCATCGCCATAGTCACCATAGCTGTCGATACCAAAGTCGATGTGTTCGTAAACGGTACCGGTCTGGAAGTAGGGGATGAGCAGGCCGCTGTTTTCAGCTTCGATGAGGAACGGAGCCTGACCAACGTCCATACCATCTTGCGTACCGATGTCACAAGCGCCGGAGAGCAGCTGAGCGATCAACTGATTGGTGTCCGGGATAAACTTGTAGGTGACGCTGTCCAGGTAAGGCAGACCATCTTGATAGTAAAATTCGTTCTTGGTCAGGCGGATGCTGTCGCCAGCGATCCATTCCTGAATAGCGAAGGGACCATCACCAACGGGCAAACGGCTGGATTCTTCGGCTTGCAGAAGTTCAGCTGCAGACAAAGCGCCCCAAACGTGCTGCGGGAAAGGTGGCCAGAAGTTAATGAAGTAAGTGGAATCCTGGTAGCCGGGGACGCCAGTCCAACGGGTGCTCAGATCACCAGTGGCTTCGTAGCTAGCGGTACGCTGAACCGTGAATTTGCTGGCTGGTGTATCGGGGTCGCCGGCAACTCCAAAGGTGTAAACGGAGTCGTTAGCGGTCACGGGGGTGCCATCGCTCCAAACACGGGCTTTCATGGTGAAGTCTACAACCAGACGTTCCATCATGACGGGGGTGCCATCAAAGACAACCGTTTCGCCATCGCTGTTGCTCAGCTCAACGCCGTCTTCAACTTCAACAACATTGCCACCAGCATCAACAACGGTGTCGCCAGCGTTTACTTCTACGCTTTCCACAACGGCATCGCCATCGGCCAGACTTGGCAATTTCTCAAGACCTTGCGCCTGGTAACCAAAGGAAAGGTTGGTGAAGTTGTTTTCAAAAATGGCGTGCTGCACAGCGGCACCAGCCAACATCGATCCACCATAGGGATACATGGTGTCCGGTTCCTGAGCCATACAAACGATCAGGTCTTTGGGGCCAGCCGGGGGGGCTTCTGGCTCAACAACTTCTACAACAGTTTCGGTAACAACGCGGGTTACTTCGACAGTTTGACCTTCCTCAACAACTGTCTCGGTAATAACGCGGGTAACAACAACCTCAACGGTTTCGGTGGTGGGGGTACAAGCTGCCAAAACAACTGCACCAAGTGCAACGAGTAGGGCGACAAGCGCCCATTTTTTTGTGTTTAACATGGAAAAATCTTCCTCCTCTCATGTTTTTGAATAAGGGGTTTTATCTGAATTCTGACCAGGTTGCTTCATGAATTTCTGGTTAATGGCTGGTCAGCTTTTTACGAGCATAAAATGATTGATGCCCGTAGATAAAGCTGCAGTCAACGCAATCGCATCACCTCCTCAAAATTTATTAATGACTGTTTTTCTTTAATTTAGCGTCCATGTTTCCATACTTGACTTGATTTAGGCAGGCTGGAATGTACATGATTTTTTATTACTTACAGAAAAACAGAGTTCGGCTCCCATATTTTTGAATATACAAACAAGGCACACCCAAACTCACGCAAGTAAGATTAGTTGTGCCAGGTTAAACAAGATTGCTTTTGGGTAGCTGCATTGATATACAAGAATATCTCTTCTTATCAAGGGTCTGGTTTATTACAAATATGCTAATTTTTGCATATGCAGGGTTTGCAATGTACCAACATACCATTGAAAACTATTATAGAGCGATCACTTGACAATGTCAAACAAGGGACAAATAGGGGACAATTGAGGGCGTAATAGTAGCGAAGCGGCAACAGAGCCGTTACAGCTGCCGTTGTCTAAGCTGAACCAGGTAGGGCAGATAGGCTGATATATCCAGGTTTTTTTGGGAGTGGCTGAAATAATCCTGAATGATTTGGGCCTGCTGCTCCCGGTTAAATTGGCGAAAGGCTTGGCCCTGCTGCCAACAGGTGCGCAAACCAGCACTGCCACCGTATTGGTAACAGTTACGGCTGGTAGTGACCAGGTAGTAGATGGCTTCGCCCAGGTAGCGGGAACCGACATGGTGGTATTGGAAGACGTGGGTGAGTTCGTGAATAAGAAGGGGCAGGTTTTTGCGGTTGGACACGGCCGTTTCCCCCACTCTCCTCTTTAGAGGCAAATGAATGGTATACCAGGTAGCAAAAGCCAGCCCTCCGTTGTAGCGGAAGATCAGGTTCAAAATACCGCCTTCGGCGAGGCGCACATCCTGATAGCGTAGATTATTTGGGCCAAAGAGGGATTGAACGGCCGTATGCTCCGCCGCTGTCAGGGGAGTGGTGTGCATCCCCAAATGCATGACAAACTGGCAGATTTCCGGGCCACCGACCAGATCGAACAACTGCGCCAGGAATAGATGGAGCCAAACGGCCGTTTGCCGGACAGCGCGGCGAATTTGTGGCTTCATGGTCCGGCTGCGCCCGGCCTGCCATAGAAAAAGCGGCAGCAACAGCAGGGATTTTCCCCCTGTCAAGAGGGTAATAGCCAAACGGCCGCTTCGTGCCGGAAAATCGCGCACCAAATTGAGCGGCCACAGCCAGGCATCGTGCAAACGCTCTTTTAACCAATGTAAAACGGCTGGCATGGGGGTTAAGTCTGGTAGGGGTTCATGTTGGCGGCTTGCAGCACGGCCAAAACAGGTGGCGCATTCAGAAAGCTTTGGCGCAGCTGCTCATCTTGCAGCGGTTCGGCCGTTTGGCGGATAAATTCGGCAGCGATGTTGAGGTGAACGGCCGCAATTTTCTCGTTTTCGGTGGCGTGGCTCATGGCGGCGTGTAATTTCCAGAGGATGCCCCGGTCAACGGCCGTTTGCGCCGCCAACATGGCCAGATTCAACTCGTTTAGCGCCTCTGTCTTGCGGCCTTGATGATACAAAAGCTCGCCGTGGACAAAAGCCGCCAACGCTCGAAAACGATCCGCATTAATCTGTTCCGCCAGGTGGGTTAGAGCCAGCACGACCTGCACCGCCAAGCCGTCATTGCCATGATGCAGGTAGGCCCGCGCCAGATGGTACAGTGTCAATGCCTCATGCTCCCGATTACCGTGCAGCCGGGTCCCCTGTAACGCAGCTTGTAAATAGACCAGTCCCTGATCATATTGGCCCGATTCCACTAAATCGACACCTAAATTGCGCTTGATCTCCGGGATGAGCAGTTTGGCTCCCGATTTTGTAGCCAACTCGAGAGCACGTTGATGGTGCTCATACGCTTTTTCGATGTCGTAGAGGGCCTGGTGGCATTCGCCAATGTCGTTGACCGCCTGGGCCACGCGCCAGCGGTCGTTAACCGATTCCAAAATGAGATAGGCTTCGCGGTGGGCAGAGAGTGCCTGCTGGTATTCGCCGCGTGCCTGGCGCGTGCGCCCCAAGCTGGTGAGCACGCGCCCTTGTTCGCGCGTTTCACCCCCCTGACGAAAGATTGCCAGCGCCTGAGTAAGCTGGCTAAGCGCCCGATCTGTATTGCCTTGACGGCGCTCCAGGATGCCCAAACCGCGCCGCGCTCGACCGATGACAAGCAGATTTTCTGTGGCATTGGCTTCTTGCAGTGCCTCATTATAGAGAGCCGCTGCCTGCACATATTCACCGCGAAAATCGGCCAGTTCACCAAGCCGAACCCGGGCACGTGCTTTTTGGTCGATGCTGCCGCTGGTTGTCAGGGATTCGTTGTAATCTTTTTCGGCCGCCTTGAATTCGCCAATCAACCAAAAACAAAGCCCGCGATATTCAAATACACGGGCTCGGAAAAGGTCGGGGAGGCGGTCGAAGGCAAGCGCTTCTGTGTAATATTGAATCGCCTTGTCAAATTCCTGCTCGCTGGAGGCCAGACGGCCTTCACGAAAGGCGGTGGCGGCAGCAGCTGATACGCCTTCTAGACTAAATTGACCAGAGGAAATGGTATCTGACATGACGATATGATACACCAGGGAAGCGAATTGACAATGAAGGGGACGTGAATCGTATTTGGTAATCGGTAATCGGTATTCGGTATTCGGAAATGATTTCAGATAACCGTTCACCGTTCACCGATTACCGTTCACCCACGAACGCAGCGCATCAATGATTTTCCGGTCGGTGACGGCGAAGGCGTAGGTGTCCAGGTCGGCGAGGGTGACCCAGGCGTGGTCGGCGACGCCGAGGTGCTGCGGTTGGCCCACCAGGTGGTGGGCCTGGAAGGCATGGAGGGTGATGCGAAAGTGGGTGTAAGCGTGCTTAACTTGGGTGACAAAATCGCCCACTTCGATTTGTATTGCCAGCTCTTCCTGGATTTCGCGGATGAGGGTTTGGGGCAAGGTTTCGTTGGGTTCCTGCTTGCCGCCGGGGAACTCCCATAACCCACCAAGAAGGCCGTCGAACGGCCGTTGCGCAATCAAAAATTTACTTTTGGGATCACCCACCACAGCCTCTTTTTCCCAAATAATGCCCGCAACCACATCGTAATGCGGGGTGCGCTGGCGCGGCGGGCGGACAGGGCGCTCCAATTGGGTACCGCGCTGCCGCGCCAGGCAGAACTCGGTGAGGGGGCACAACAGGCACATGGGTTTGGCGGGCAGGCAAATTTGCTGCCCCAGCTCCATGAACGCCTGGTTAAAATCGCCGGGGCGTTCGGAGGGCACAAGCTGTTCAGCCAGCCGCCACAGATCGTTTTTGGTGCGGGTCTGGGTCACGTCGTCGGGCAGGTCGGTTAAGCGACTAAAGACGCGGATGACGTTGCCGTCGAGGATGGGGGCAGGTTCATTGAAAGCGATGGAGGCGATGGCTCCGGCGGTATAGCGGCCGATTCCCTTCAGCTTCATGAGGTCGGCGGCGGTGGTGGGGAGACGGCCGTTCCAATCCCGCATCACCATTTGGGCCGCCGTGTGCAAATTGCGGGCGCGGCTGTAATAGCCCAGCCCCTCCCACAGCTTCAGCACATCGTCCAGCGGCGCGTCGGCCAGAGCCTGCACGGTAGGAAAGCGGGCCAGCCATCGCTCAAAGTAGGGGATGACGGTAGCGATCTGTGTCTGCTGGAGCATGATTTCCGACACCCAGATGGCGTACTGATCTTTGCTGCGCCGCCAGGGCAGGTCGGCATGGTTATGATCCCACCAGTTCAATAACAGATTAACGATCTTGTTCGATAAAATCATTTTCCCCAACTGAAAGTGTCTGCGCCTCTGCCAACATCAGCTACAATGCCATCAATAAGGTTCTTATCTACATCAGCTAACAACATCCAGTTCCCGGACGGAATGTCCCGACGGTTCGTTTGTAAAATCAAAAATTGTCCTAAAGCAGAAATAGCCGCTTTGGTTATGCTAAAATCCTCACGATATCCATCATGTAAGCCCTGGGAATCTTCTAGGCTCCACAAGACATCACCTGTAGTTCCATCTACCACAAACCAACAAAAGTTTAACGATTGACATGAGCCGCCAACAAGCAAACGGCCGTTCTCAACAGACCAACTCAATGTCTCAGGCAAAATCGCACTCACTGCCAGTGGAACTTCCAGCACAGAACCATCAACGTGTATGATATTCAATCTATCCGGAGCGTTGTCAGCAACGACAGCAATTTGTTGCCCATCAGGAGACCAGCTAATTTTATCATCGGGGGATGCCTGTGTTTTGATAACGACAATATCATCGCCCTCACTTTGCCACATTTCACCATCCCACTCAATGATCAATGGAAGTTGTTCAGTTTGGGTACAAGCTAAAGCCAATTCTTTTGTGTTTGGAGAGACAATTACAGAATCGCAAAGCCAACTCCATTCCTCAAAAGATTGCGAATCAACATTAACCAGAATTTGATTTGTTTGGTCTTTCGCGGAAGTTACCAGGACATACTTGTCATTAACCAGCCATTCAATTTGAACCGGGATTTCGAGAAAATCTGCGGGCGAAAACAGTTCTTTATCATCAATAAAAATCTGCTGAGGGTTGGTGAGGGCAATATCTGACAGCCAAAATCCTGGCTGACCATCTACATTATGCGCCCAAAAAGCAATCTGGTTAGAAAAATTGGCAAAGGCTAAAATCCCAGGATAACCAATTGTTTCGCCCTGAATTCCCGCTAATTCCTGATCAATCCTCTGACGAGCGGCAATGCCAGTTTCAGTGCGGTTCGACAAATCATGATACACGTAGCCAAAGCCATATAAACCGCCAAATCGAAATATCAGGTCAGTTAAATTTGCATCCATTTGTTCTGAAATTGGGGTTACCTGTTCGGGAGCAAGAGTAGGGATTTCTTGTGTAGCTGTAGGTTCAATCTCGATTTGAGGAACATTTGTAAAAGGAATTGACGTGGGGCTTGGGATCGGAGGCAGCTGAGTTGCTTCAAAATTTTCGGAGGGCTGCGTACAACTAGGCAATGCAATAAGCAAACCTAAAATGAGAACATGGAGCCAGGTTTTTAGCCGATTTTTGCTTTTACATACGAACATATTTCACGATAGGATGGTGCGTCTTTTGGATTTCGTCCAGGTTGGCGGCGATGAGTTCGCCGCGCTGGTAGAGGTATTCGACGTGGGCGCCGGTTTCTTCCAGGGCGAGGAGGACGTGGTAGCTTTCGACGCGGCCAAACAGCTCGCGGCTGATGTCGGCCAGGGATTTGGGCTGGCGGCAGATTTCCAGGACTTTATTGAGACGACTGTCGTGGGATTGTTTGATGGTTTGGATACGGCCGTACAGATCCGTCATTGGCTCTTCATGTCCGCCCAGCGCCAGCCGCACGCCCGGCACCTTCTCGATCTTGGTCAGCGAATCGAGGTAGTGGCCAAGCCCCATGTTGTTGGTGATGCTTTCCGGGGCCTGGTGGGGCGTGATGCGGCTTAGGACGTGATCGGCCGTCAGCAGCACGTCATCCACCAGCAGGCAAACCTGCCCCGGACAATGCCCCGGTACGTGAAACACCTCAATGCCGCCCACGGTCGGCGTACCTTCTTCCAGCAAGAATTGCACGGCGGTTGATTTGTAATATTGCTTGCCAAAGAGGTAGACCTGCATCAATGCCTGCCGCCGCTCCTCGGAGACGCCTGCCCCTTCCAGGAAAGAGTCTAGACGGCTGGAAGAGAAGATGGCACGTTCCTCGTGATTAGACAGAACCCGGCGGTCCAGCACATGCACACCCACTGGAGCATCCGTAAACTGGCGCACAAAGGGCAAACCGCCAAAATGGTCGATGTGGCCGTGGGTGATGAGGATGTGGCTGACGACTTCTAGGCTGATCGCTTCGTTGAACTGGTGGGAAACGGCCGTAACCCCCGCCAGCAGCTGGTCATTGGCCTGGGCAAAACCAGAGCCACAATCCACCAAAATCAGCGAATCGCCGTCACTGATGAGGTAAATATTGTTGACCAGACTGGGGAACGACTGCACGGGGAAGGTGTAAATAATGCGCCCGGCGTTGGTTGTGAATTTTTGTGGTGGATTCATGGGGGGATTTTAGTGGGTAATTGGGTAATTGGGTAATTGGGTAATTAATTCATGGTTTTTTGGCGGCGGGACGGCCGTTTCTGTGCCACAATGTGCCTATATTTGAAATCATGATGGTACGCAGATTTACCTGATCAACCTGATCGTAAAGCGGTCATGAAATGACATCAGGAAAATTAGCACCTTGTCAGTCAGCTTCTTGCGCAAAGAGCAAGAATTTTTAACGCAAAGGGGCAAAGGGGCAAAGAATCTTTATTTCCTTTGCTTCTTTGCCCCTTTGCGTCAAAAGATTTTCTGGCTTGTCCAGGTCAGGAAGATCGGCCTTCTATTTTTTCTTCGAGGTTTTCAAACATGAAACGAGCAGCGATTTTACTGAGTGCCTTTTTTGTCTTGATGTTGGGGTTACAAACTGGGGAAAACGTGGCGGCGGGGGAAGACACGGCGACTTCGGCAAGCTCAGCACCGAGCGTTTACCTGCCCCTCATCTTTGTCCCAGAAGCGCCACCGCCGGAGCCGATGGTGGAATTTCGTGGCGTTTGGATAACCCGGTTCGACTGGACCACTCCGGGGCAGCCCGCCAGCCCGACCAAAATTGACGAGATGGTGCAAAACATAGCCGACGCTGGTTTTAACGTCATCTTTTTCCAGGTACGCGGCATTGCCGATGCGTATTACCAATCCAGCCTGGAGCCGTGGAGCGACCGGGTCAGCGGCAGTTATGGTCAGCCGCCCAATCCACTGTGGGATCCGCTGGCCCAGATGGTACACAAAGCCCACGCCTCCGGAATCCAGGTACACGCCTACATCAACGTCTATGCGGTGTGGAACGGCGGCAGCAATTGCAGCCAGATCGCCCTGCCCAGCGCCAGCGTGGCGCCTACCCCGCTCTACCATTTATTGTTGAACCATTACGGCAGCACCGGCGGCAAGGCCAACGGCCTGATGTGGGATAGAGATTACAACCTCTCTTGCGCCGGTTACCTGCGCGGCACACCGGCTTCCATCTTTCTGGACAACCACCTCATCGATGTGGGCAAAGATTTGGTGACGCGCTACGACATCGACGGGCTGCACCTGGACCACATTCGCTACGACGGCAGCAACACCTCTTGCGACCCGGTGAGCGAAGGGCGATATGGGGCCGGCTGTTTCAGCAACAGCGGCTACGCTAACTGGCAGCGAGCGCAGGTAAACGGCACGGTGCGCCGCTTTTATGAAGAAGTGGTACCGCTAAAACCCGGCTTGTGGCTTTCGGCAGCCGTCTGGCCCATTCACGAACTGAACCCGGCCTGGGGCTTCCCCGGCTCGCCGCAGCAGGGCAATATTACCTACTATCAGGATTCCAAAGCGTGGCTGGCGGGCGGGTATATCGACAGCATCTCACCAATGATCTACCCTGGCGGTGTTTACAACAAGTGTGACGACGCGGGCAGCTACCTGGAAGACCCCGCCCTCACTTCCTCCGATTACTGGATTCGCACCCGGTGGCAGACGTTGGTGGCAGATTTTCAGGCGGCGGGGAACGGCCGTTACGTCATTCCCGGCATTGGCACAGGGTACTGCTCTTTTGCTGAAATTGAAGCCCGAATTGGGATGGCGCGGGCGGCAGGTACGGCGGGGCACGCGCTGTTCTCTTACGGCGATTTGCTAAAAAATGGCTATTTTGATGATTTAGCGGCGGGGCCTTATGCGGCAACGGCCGTTGTGCCCGGTATGGGTTGGCGGCCGTGATGAATGGTTAATGGCAAATTATCGGCGGATGTGTCATTTACTATTCCCCAAAGATTCTGGTAAACTCACCCTCTGGCTTTACTGGTAATGGTGTGTCTTTTTGACATTCCTCCCTTTCTCAGTAAAACAATGGTCCAGGATCTATTTGGATAGAGGGTGTGAGGATGAAGGAAGAGAAAATAGCGTTGGGAGATACGGAGTGGCTCCTGACTAAATCACAGGTGAAGGAACGGCAGTTTACCTCTGACAAACCAATCGTAGGCAAACTCATTGTACGCTTTCGGGAAGCGTGGAATAGTGTCGCAACAAAATGGTATGTACGGCCGTTGTTGCAGCAGCAAAACAGTTTTAACCAACTCGTTGTGTCTCAGCTCCACGAGCATGATCAATGGTTCATTTTGCAGGACCGTGCACAGACAGAGTTGGCTAGCGATCTGGCACAGATGTCCACTCACTTGGGACAAATCAGCCGCCGTTTACAGCAGTTAGATGAGCAGTTGGCCCGCCTGGAAACCCAGCAGTCCGATTCATCATGACCCCGGTTAACCAATCGTTCCCCTCTGTCACCATTATTGTACTTAACTGGAATGCCGGTGGCTTCTTGCCAGATTGCCTCACCGCCTTGCTTGATTTGAATTATCCTAACTTTCAAGTTGTGGTCGTAGACAACAACTCAAGCGACGATTCGGTAGAAATGGTACGCCGTAGCTTTCCGCACGTTGAGTTGATTGGCAGCCCGACTAATCGCGGCTTTGCCGCGGGCAACAACCTGGCTTTGCGCCAGACCGACACGGATTTTGTGGTGCTGGTCAATCCCGATGTCATTGTTGATGCCGATTGGCTCCATCACCTTATTTCGCCTATGCAGGCAGATGAAACAATCGGCATCACTGGCAGCAAGCTGTTTTATCCAGGTCGCACGCTCATCCAACACGCAGGTGGTTACATCACCTCGCCCCAGGCCCTGCCCGGCCATTATGGTTTGCGGGAAGCAGATTCGGGCCAACACGATGTACCCAGAGATGTGGATTACGTGATTGGCGCGTCTCTGGCTGTACGGCGGGAGGT
Organism: Promineifilaceae bacterium (SeqCode); assembly: GCA_041748655.1. Taxonomy (GTDB): domain Bacteria; phylum Chloroflexota; class Anaerolineae; order Promineifilales; family Promineifilaceae; genus Leptofilum. Next base: position 11,004 of record JBGTCV010000081.1, read on the forward strand.
CATTGAGCAAATCGGCCTGATGGACGAAGATTTTTTTCTCTACTATGAGGAATGTGACTATTGTTTGCGGGCCAGACGCGCCGGGTTTCGGGTGGTGTATGTGCCGGAGGCAACGGCCGTTCATATTGAATCGGTCACCGTCACCAGGAACAATATTGCGTACTTCCAAACTTACCACACCAGCCGCTGGCGTTACCTGTTTAAGCATTGGCCAATAGCCATCATTCTGGCCGAAACGATACCGGTAGAGGCCGCCTGGCTTGACACCCTACCGCCAGTCCATCGGCAAGGTGCGTCTCACGCCTATGTGGCCACGCTCAAAAATTTAAGGCCAATCTGGCGGGCGCGGCAAGCCGCCGATCTCGCATTTCCCACACCAGATGAGCAGACACAACTTGACCGCGCGTTACGCGATTTGCGGCAGAAAGCCTGGCAATCGCCCTATTTAGCAGCAGATACAAACAATGCTTTATCTTTGGAAAATATACAGGTGGTGGCGGAACGGCCGTTCACCTCACAACTACCCCTGGTAGGCAAAGCTGTCGCCTGGCTGCGCACCATGTGGGGCAATGTGGCCACGCGCCACTACGTGCGCGCCCTGATACAGCAGCAAAATGAATTTAACCAGTTGGTCACTTCTTACTTTAACCAGCACCAGGTAAAATTAATGCAGCAAGATGCAAATGGAATTGAGATGATTCAAACTTTAGCCAATTTGAGTACCCAAATTGCCCAGGTCAACGAGCAGCTGCAAGCGGTAGAAGCTCGCCTTGCCCGCCTGACCCAGAGGCAATAGTTTCGATGTCTGCCACGTTAGTCATTTTAGCGATTGTTGCCGCCAATTTGGGGCTGGGCTGGCTGCTGCTTCTTGCCTTGACTCGTCAGCAGCAGCTTGTCGCTTCACTTCCAGAGAAGTTGTTTGTTAGCCTGACTTTGGGCATTTGCCTCACGGGATGGCTGGCCGTATTTTTAGCTGAACTTGGCTTATTTTCTCTGCTGGGCTTATTGTGGCTTGTTTTGGCTCTTTTTTTTACGGCCGTTGTCTGGCACAAAAAGCAAACAAGTGCAACAGTTCAGGCGCAGGATGATGAGTCAGTCTCGCCGCGCTTTGCTGTTTTTCGTCTGGACTTCATTCCTGACCGGGTAGAAACTGTTGTACTGGGAGCGTGGCTCATCGTAGCTGTCTGGCTCTTCTTTCGGCCGCATCAATACATCACCGGGGCGGCCGATGCTGGCGTTTATGTCAACCTGGGGGCGGAGATTGCCCAAAATGATAGTATTTTGATTCAGGATGATTTTTTAGCAGAGCTCAACCCGGCGCTATATCCGGCATTTTTACGGCCGATCGATAACCCCATTGCCCCAGCCTATATTATGCCTGCATTTTTTGTTGTTGAGGAACCGGCCGGGAAAATAACGCCGCAATTTTATGCGCTGCACCCGGTCTGGCTGGCGGTGGCTTTTGTGTTGGCCGGCGACTTGGCGGCAGGCGTCCAGGCAGAACTGCTCCTGGGTGGCTTGTGGGGATTGCTGGGCACGCTGGCTGTCTATTTTACGGTGCGGCAGATTGCCGGTTGGCAAACGGCCGTTCTCGCTCTGGCCGGTTTATCCTTAAACGCTTTGCAAGTCTGGTTTGCCCGTTACCCAGTGAGCGAAGCCTTGTCGCAATATTTGCTGTGGACCGGGTTGTGGAGCATTGGGGTGTGGTTAAATGGCCGTAAACCACAGACAGTATGGGCTTTGCTGGCTGGACTGACTTTGGGACACTTTTTCCTGACCCGGATTGATGCCCTGTTTATCCTGCCTGTGCTTGCGGTTTTAGTTATTTGGCTCTGGCTCAAAAGCAAACCACAGCAGGCGTTTTGGTGGTTTTTGCTCCCTTTCGCAGCATTGGTTAGCCACTCGTTGCTGCACGCCCTCACCCAGAGTCGTCCCTACTTTTTTGACCTGTTTGACTTTGCCAGGCGCTTGCTTATCGTTAACTGGCCGCTGGCTTTGGCTGGTGCTGCTTTGGGGACTGTGGTCTTAATTATTTTGGGCCGGTTTAGGGGCCGGTTTGTTTATCTAGCACGGTATCAACGGCCGTTCACCCTCACCATCATCACTCTGCTGTTCTTGTTTGCCGGCTATCTCTGGTTTATCCGTGCCGGTCTCGAACCGTCGCCTGCCTGGCAAGACCCGTACAGTACGGGACTCATCCCCCAGGTAAACCATGAAAATCTGGTGCGGTTGGGCTGGTATCTTTCTCCACTGGGTGTATGGCTGGGGCTGGTTGGTGTTGCCCTGTTGATCTGGCGGCTGAATTTACAAACGGCCGTCCTCATTGCCGTCAATCTCATCTATGCCGGTATCTACCTGTGGAACATCCGGGCCAATCCGCATCAAATTTATGCTATGCGCCGCTATATGCCATCCGTTATGCCTTTCTTTGTGATGGGCGGCACTTTGGTCATTGGCTGGTTGGCAGCGCATCAAAAACGGTGGCTCCAGGGGGCCGCTTATCTTTTGGCGATCGTTTGGCTAGGCAGCATCGCCTGGTCTGCGCGTGGGTTTGTGACCCAGGTGGATCATCCAAACATATTTCCCCAACTGGCACAGCTAAGCGCCCAGTTTGAGGACAACGCCGTGCTTATTTTTAACGATCCGGCCCCTATCGGCCAGGGAGACATCCTCGGTACGCCGCTGCGCTTTATATTTGGTCAGGACGTTTTAACGCTGCGAGATATGGCCCAGCTTGACGCTGCCCTGTTTGAACAGCAGCTGCGCCAGTGGCAGCAAGCAGGCAAACCGGTTTACTGGCTCGCGGTTGCTAACAGCCCCGAATGGCCGCTGGCTAGTTGGACTGTGATTGCCATCGACACCTACACAATCCAAACCACAGCTCTAGAAAATGTGTATGTGCGGCGACCAACGGCCGTTCTCACTCAAACGTGGCAGGGGCAAATCGGCCGTATCATCCCGCAGGAATAAAATGTTGAAGATTGCTTGCTTTACCCCGCTGCCACCGCAAAAAACCGGCGTTGCTACCTACAATGCTCAGCTGCTGCCCCACCTGGCTCAACTCGCCAACCTGACCCTCTTCACAGACCGGCCAGACGAAACGGATGAAGCGCTCAAGCAGCAGTTTTCCGTTCGGGATACAAAGCAGTTTGCCGGTCCATTGGCCGAAGGTTTCGATGTTTGTCTGTACCAGATGGGGAACAACGTCAATTACCACAGCCAGATTTATGAAACGCTGTGCCGCTTTCCCGGCATTGTCACCCTGCACGACACAAATCTGCACTCCTTTTATGGCGAATATTTGATGAAGCAAGGTCAATTCGCCGCCTACACGCGCGAGGTGGCCTTTGCCTATGGACAAACAGGCCTGGCCCACGCCCGGCAAACCCAATTTAAAGGATCAAAGTATGATGTAGCACGATACCCCTTGTTTGAACGGATCGCTCAGTTAAGCCTGGGTCTGATTGTTCACAATCAGTACAGCAAAAAATTGATCAACCGGCGCTGTCCCCAAAAAACGGTGGCCCACATTCATCACCTCATGCCAACGATCGGGCAATTGCCGTCTCAGTCGGAAGCCAAAGCCCGGCTAGGTTATCAGCCAGATGATATTTTGCTGGCCTCGTTTGGCTATGTTTCACCCAGCAAGCGCATCCATATTGTGCTGCAAGCGTTGGTCAATTTACGCAGCCGTTTACCGCTGCCGCGAATGCGTTACGCGCTGGTTGGTCAACAAGTGGAGGGGTATAATCTTCAATCCTTGCTGCAGCAGCTTGCTTTGGAAGATATTGTAAGTCTGGTCGGGTATACGGATGAAACGCTGTTCCAAACCTATCTGGCCGCAGCCGACATTGGGATCAATTTGCGCTACCCGACACTTGGTGAAACATCGGGTACCCTGATGGCCTTGATGGCCGCGGCTAAACCGGCTCTTGTTTCTAACGTCGATGCATTTGCCGAACTGCCCAATGAAATTTGTGTGAAGATCGGCGTTGGCGCAGATGAGCAGACACAAATTGAAGCGGCGCTGACCAGGCTGATGGACAGCGAAGCTGGGCGGCAAGAGTTAGGCCAAAAAGCATTTACCTTTGCCAGCCAGGAATGCGATCCGCAGACGGTCGCCCAAAAATACGTTGCTTTCGCGCAGCAAATCATAAACGACAGCAAAGGGCACTATAATGAAAATGAATGGGACGCAGATTTGCCTGATTTACCTGATCAGGTAAATCAGCGTTCTATTTACAAGGGAGTGTGATTGATTGAATATTTTTAGCGTAAGCGCCGATGAACAAGATGTAGAGGTTTTGCTGGGCAATGTAAGTGAGGCACTGGATGCCTGGGAATCGGGTAAAACGCTGCCGCTTGATCTCTCCTTGTTGCTGCATGAAACGGGAAAAGCCAAACAGCAGGTACGCCAGCTTAACAGCCAGTGGCACATCGACAGCAACGCCGTGATTTTGTCTAACCGGCCAGGGCTTGGTGCCTGGATTATTCGCTTTCAACAGCTGGTGCGCCGGCTGACGTGGTGGTTTACAGAGCCAGTTGTGCAGCAAATTCGCGCTTTTCAACGGAGTACGGCCGTCACCGTCACCCATCTCGCCCAGAACCAGGAAGATTTTTTAACAACCGGACAAAATCAGGCGGCGGAACTGGCCGCGCTGCAAGAAAAAGTGGCCCAGCTAGAGGCTGCGCTAAAATCGATTGGGGCCGCAACAGCAGAGCGTGAGTGAGCAACGGCCGTCTACCACCATCATCATCCTCACCTGGAATGGCCTGGATTACACTCGCGCCTGCCTGGACTCAATTCAGGCCCATACCAGGTTGGACGGGCGAACGCAAGTTATGGTAGTAGATAACGGCAGCACAGACGGCACGCTGCCTTATCTGCGCCAGCTTGATTGGATTACGCTAATTGAAAACGGCCGTAATCTCGGCTTTGTCAAAGGCAACAACGTGGGCATCCAGGCTACCCCGCCAGACCATGACATTTTGCTGCTGAACAACGACACGGTGATCCAGCAAGACATCTGGCTGGCCGAGATGCAGCGTGTGGCCTATTCAGCCGAAGACGTGGGCATTGTGGGCTGCCGCATGGTGTTGGGCGACGGCCGTTTGCTCCACGCCGGCGCTTACATGCCCCAGGATAGCTTTTGGGGACAGCAGATTGGCAGCCTGGAAAAAGATGTCAATCAATACGGGCTGGATCGGGAAGTAACGGCCGTTACCGGTGCTTGTTTTTATATCAAGCGCGCCGTTATCAAGGCCATCGGCCCACTCAACGAAGCGTTCCTGTCTTACTTTGAAGACACCGATTACTGCTTCCAGGCGGCCAAGGCAGGATTTCGCACGATGTGTGCCGGCAACGTCACCATTGTGCATCATGAAAATGTTAGCACCAACATCAACCGGGTTAATTTTTCTAAACTGTTTCGGAAGTCGCAAAAAATCTTTCGTAAACAGTGGGAACATGAGCTTATGAATCGATTTGAAACGGCCGTATTGTGGCAATCTGCTGTGGGTAATCCTTCTGGATATGCTGTCTCGGCCAGAGAAATTCTCTTGCAGCTGGATGCATTGGACGTTGACGTTCACCTGGCTTACCTGTACGGCACCGACTGGATGGACACTCAACGTGACGACCATCGACTGGCCGCTATGCGCCGCCGCCCCAAAGACCTGAACCTGCCACAGGTTGTATATGCCTCTGGCGATCTCTTTTGCAAAAACAGCGGCCGTTACCGCATCGGTTATACCATGCTAGAGGTAGATGGCATCCCCGAAGATTGGATTTTACAGGCTAACGAACTGGATGAGGTGTGGGTGCCTTCCAGCTTCAACAAGCAAACCTTTTTGGACAGCGGCCTCAAAGTGCCCATTCACGTGATGCCGTTGGGCGTCAATCCTGATTATTACAATCCAAAGATACGGCCGTACCGCCCTACAGAGCGTTACACTTTCCTGGCCATCTTTGAATGGGGCGAGCGCAAAGGGGCAGAACTGCTGCTCCGCGCTTATCATCGCGCCTTTAGCAGTAAAGATGACGTGCTGCTGCTGGCCAAAGTCATCAACACCGATGGTGGCGTCAATGTACAGCAGCAAATTAAAGCCCTAAACTTGCCAAAGGATGGACCACCGGTTGCCATGATCTACAATCAGGAGCTGCCCACGCACCAGATGGGCAGCCTGTACCGCTCGGCCGACTGCTTCGTTGCCCCCTCGCGCGGTGAAGGCTGGGGGATGCCCCACATAGAGGCAATGGCATGCGGTTTGCCCGTCATAGCCACCGACTGGAGCGCCCCCACCGACTTTATGAACGAAACGATTGCGTACCCGCTGCGGGTGGCCAAACTGATTCCAGCCGTAGCCAAGTGTCCCTACTACGAAGGGTTCCGCTGGGCCGAGCCGGATGAAGATCATCTGGTGCATCTGCTGCGGCATGTGTATGAAAATCGGGCAGAAGCGGCCGAAAAAGGGCAGCGAGCTTCTGCCGAAGTACTAAGCAAATGGACCTGGCATCAGGCGGCCGAAAAGATCAAAGCCCGGTTACAGGAAATCGATGTGTAAAGCCAGGCTATCTGTAGAATGAAAGTTGCAATTGACATAACTGTGCTTTATCGTGCCTGGGCCGGGGTGTTTACCTATCACTACCGGCTGATTCAGGCACTATTGCAAGTGGCCCCGCCTGGGTACCAATTTGTGCTGCTAGATTATTTGCCTCTACACAACGGCGCAACACACCATCTGGCCGAAATTGAGCAGTTGGCAGGAAAGCGGGCGCAAGCTCTACATGTTCCAGGACTGCGTCATCGCAAATCGTCTCATCTCTCTTTCTTGCAGAAGCCGGGGATTGAAACGGCCGTGCGTACCATTGATCACCTGCTAGAACCAACCTGGGAAAAGCTGACCGGTGCTGTACAAAATGCGCAGTTGCAAAAGCATCTGGCCGGCGTCGATATCTTTCACTCGTCGGATGTACTGAACTATGCCTTGCCCGGTGCCCAAAGCGTGACCACCATTCATGATTTAACCACGCTCATTCTGCCACAATATCATTTGCCACACGTTCAAAAAATGCAGGCTAAGAAGTTTCGCTTTGCCCAGGAGCAGGCCGATGCGGTCATTGCCGTTTCGGAGAATACAAAACGGGACATCGTGCGCTTGCTAGGCATTGAGCCGGAACGGGTACATGTGGTGTATGAAGGAGTGGAGCCGGGTTTACGGCCGTTACCCACCGAAGCTACCCTCCCTACCTTGTCGGCTTACGGACTGGAACCCCAAACCTACATCCTGCACGTAGGCACCATCGAACCGCGTAAAAATTTGGTGCGCCTGGTTGAGGCGTACCAGCAAGTACACCAGGCCATGCCGCAGCCGCCCAAACTGGTGTTGGTTGGCCGCAAAGGGTGGTTTTATGATGAAGTTTACGCTAGAGTAACGGCGCTCAACTTAACCAGGAGTGTCCTGTTTTTGGACACCGTTACCGATGAGGAGCTGCCAGCCTTTTACAATGGCGCTTTGCTGCTGGTTTATCCCACATTATATGAGGGATTTGGGCTACCGGCTTTGGAGGCGATGGCTTGTGGAACGGCCGTTGTCGCCGCCAACACCTCCTCCCTGCCAGAAGTTGTCGGGAACGCTGGCTTGCTCATCGATCCCACGAGCGTAACCGCCATAACCAACGCTATCTTATTAATTTTGGAAGATGAAGCTCAACGGACTGAACTGTCCCAGAAAAGTCTATTGCAGGCTAAAAAATTCACCTGGGAACAAGTTGCGCAGGGCACGCTGGCCGTTTATGAAAAAATCGTCAATTGAGGGACAAGTTTGCATACTCAAACCGCTATTTTCTTGCATATTCCCAAGACCGCAGGCGTAACAATCCGCCATCTAATCAGGCGACAATATCACGAGACCGAAATGTATCATGGTCAACTTCTCTTGGAAAAAGATATTGTTGAGACATTAAACAGCTTATCGGTTGAACGCAGATCCCAAATCCGAATGCTATGGGGCCATTTAATTTTTGGTGTTCATAAACATCTGCCAGGAACTTCAACCTATTTTACTTTTCTACGGGATCCCATTGAGCGAACAATTTCCCACTATTACTATGTTTTAAGTCGCCCTCAAGAATTCGAGATTGCCAAATATATCAGGCAGCACAATATTGACTTTCATGAAGCCTTGGAACGCGAATTAATTCGTGACATTCAAAATGTGCAAACCCGTATGATAGCAGGTTTACCATACGACTTTCCCCCAAACACTTATACAGAGGAACATTTGGAAACGGCTATAAATAATTTAAACGACTATTTTGCTGTAGTTGGGCTGGTTGAACGGTTTGATGAATCGCTCCTCCTTTTAAAAAAGGCCTTCGGCTGGAGTAATATCTTTTACAATCGTCAAAATAAAACACCGCGCCGTCCATATCAGGATGAGGTTGCTCCTGCAACAATGGCTTTGATTGAAAAGGAAAACGATTTGGATATTAAGCTATACCAATTTGCTCAACAGCTATTTGCCGAGCGTCTGGAGCAACAAGATGAAAATTTCGCGAAGGCGTTACGCCGCTTCAAGTTCTGGAACCACACCTTTTATGGCCCACTAAAAACCAAATATGACATCGTTGACGGTTTTGTACAAAAAGCATATTGGCAAATGCGGAAGGTTTCTATACGTGAAATGGTAAAGAAACAATTCAACAATTAAACTGCCGTCATTTCTATAAATATCTTCCTAAATCGTTTGGAGTCTACACAACCAATGCGTAAAGAAATCTTAGACCATATTTGCTGCCCAATGTGCAAAAAAATGGCGTTCGAGCTGGAAACTGCCGTTACCAACCACCATGAAATCCGCGAAGGAACCATCACCTGTTGTGCCTGCCACACCACCTACCCCATTGCCAACGGCATCGTTGATCTAATGCCCAACCCAGACCAAACCATACAAAGTGAGCAGCAGGGCTGGAGCGAACTGCTGGGTGAAACAACTGAAGAACTGGTTGATACCATGCTGCAACTGCCCCATTATGGCGAAGACCCTCTCTGGATCAATGTGGCCAAAAGCTTTGATGATATTATGGAGAAAGTCGATTTTAATGGGAAAAAGGTGTTGGATATTGGGGCAGGACGTTGCTGGTCAACGCGCCACATGGTGTTAGCCGGAGCCAGCTACGCTGTTGGTGTTGACATTATAACGGAGCGCTTCATTGGTCTGGAAACGGCCGATATTTTTCTGGAACACGACAACATTTACTTTGAGCGGATTGTTGGTGATATGAACAATCTGCCCATTCGTCCCGCCACCTTCGATATTGCCTTCATGACAGCCACCCTGCACCACACTTCCGACCCCAACCAGGCCATGAAAGAGGTCGCCGACACCCTTGTCCCTGGTGGCATCGCCATCCTCATCAACGAACCCGTGGGTGGTTTGCGACAAAAAAACACGCTGGACGGCTGCGTAGAAATTGAACACGGCATCAACGAAAACATATATTCCCTACGCGAATACCTAAATGCCGCCCGCCAGGCAGGACTAAAACCAAATATCTTTTTGTCTCCGGTTGTTAAAGATGAATTTAGTAACAACCCAAATCAAATTGTGCATCGCTTTGGCCGGTTAGGGCGCTATGCCCTACTGCCTATGTGGCGTTATGCCATCGGTCAGCGCCTTATAGCAGGCCTTCTCCTCCCCTTCTTACACCTTGCTGCCAACATGCCCCTCACCATGATTGCGCAAAAGCCCAGCTAACCCATACCAATTTCATCTTCACAGGTAGTCTGTCCACCTCTAACATAAGCGTATGGTATATACTTTTCTGCCAGATGGAAAACTTTCCGCAGTTGTCATACCATTTAGCGGATTATTGGTAACAGTAAAGACTAATTCACGAAGCACTGCATTGTCACAACAATTCGATCAATCTTATGTAAAGGAAGTATCTGTATGAAAAAAGAAAAAATGAAATGGGTTCCTCTTATTAGCTTGCTCTTGTTATTCGTTTTTGTACATCTAACCAGCCAGAGACAATCCGGTCTGCTGGGATCTGCATCGGTTGCGGCACAACCGGCTTCTGTAAATAATCAAGCGGGCTTTCCGGTCACGCTTTCTGGAGAGCGCATTCGTTTCGCCTCTGTTGCTCTAGGTGATGTAAATGGAGATGGGATCGATGACATTGTTGTAGGAGGGGCGGACGGTAAGGTTTACGCTTACCAGGGAACAGGTAATAAATTGTGGGAATATGATACCGGGAATGCCGCTATTGAAGGCAAGGCAGCCATTGCCGATATAGACCAGGATGGCCACAGCGAGATCATCATTGGCGCGGGCAGTACCTTTACGCCCGACGCTCATGGTGGACTTTATGTCATTGATCATCTGGGGAATTTACAGTGCTCGTATGAGACGGGGGACTTCAGGCAAGACGGTTGGCGAGATGGGGTCTGGTCTTCACCAGCTGTAGCTGATATTGATGAAAATGATGGCGGTAAGATGGAAATTGTCTTTGGCGGTTGGGATGCACGAATCCACCTGATCAATCATGATTGCTCCCTGGTTTGGCGTGTAGAAACTTATGACACGGTTTGGTCATCGCCGGCTATTTTAGACATTGATCGAGACGGCCGTCTCGACATCGTCATCGGCAGCGACAGCAATGATGACGTATCCCGCAACATAACTAAAGGGGGGCGCATCCACGCTTTTGACCGTGATGGCAACGAACTGCCAGGCTTCCCCAAATTTATCAATGAAGTCATCTATTCCTCTCCCGCTCTGGGCGACATCACCGGCGATGGCTGGGCAGAAATATTGGTTGGCACCGGTTATTTCTGGGGTAATCCAAACTGCGGTCATCCCGATGGCTGTACGCCTGGCGTTGGCCGCTATGTGAATGGCTGGGACCGTAACGGAAACGCTTTGCCCGGTTGGCCAGTAACCCTAAACGGCTACACCTGGGGCTCGCCCGCTTTAGCCGATCTGGACAATGACGGAGAGCTCGAAGTCATTATCAACTCCTCAGACGGCAAAGTGCATGCCCTAAACAGCGATGGTAGCCAAGTACCCGGTTGGCCGGTCACCCCGGTAACGCCTGGTGGCGCATCCAATCCCACACTCGCCTCCCCCGTTGCGGCTGATGTAGATGGTGACGGAAACATTGAAGTATTCCTGGTCTCTACCTGGGAAGTTGTTGCCTGGGATAAAAATGGCAACCAACTGACCCCAACCACTTTTTCCCCGCAACCCGATGAATGGGATTTGGGCGCAAACTTTACGCTGAACAGCTCACCTGCCATCGGTGATATTGATGGAGATGGAGATGTTGAGCTGGTCATCGGCGGGGCTAACAGCGGTGGCTCGTCTGGTATGATTTATGCCTGGGACTTTTCTGGTAGTGCCGATGGCAAAATGCCCTGGCCCGCCTTCCGGCAAAATCAGTTCAATCATGGTGTTTCGCCTTTACCGCCATACCTTTTTGCAGAACCAACATCACAATTGGTTTTGCATGAGCTGGGCGATAATTCATCGATCAAATTGAATGTGCAAATCAGCAATTTGGGCGGTGAATCCATTAACTGGTCAACGTCAACCAGTGATGGCAGAGTCAGTGTGTCACCAAACAGCGGTACGGTTTTCACAAACGCCTCCAGCCAAATTACAATCAATACCAACGGGTTGGCGCTGGGAAATCACACATATACGGTTACAATCGCAGGCACAGATGGCGGTAGTCCTGTGGCTAACAGCCCTGAGAATCTATCCATTACCGTCAAAATTGTGGCGGATTTATATTCCGTCTATCTGCCTGAAATAATCAGATAAAAGCGACTACACAACCAGGATTGGCACGCCTCTGTTATAGATTAAAAATTAGACAGGCAGTAGGGGCGACCACAAGAGTCGCCTAAGACACGTGCCAATCCTGAGAGCAAACAATGGACATTCTGCATGTGGTGCATGGCTACTATCCGGCACTTGGCGGAAGCGAGCGACTCATCCAGCGTGTGTCAGAAGACCTGCACCATGCTTTTGAGGATCGCGTTACCGTTTTCACCGCCGATGGCTACAATAATGAACTTTTCGCCGATCCATCTCAGCCACGACTGCCTGCAACCAGTTCAGAGTTAAATGGCGTTACCATCCGTCGCTTTGCCGTTTTTAATCGCCTGGGCAAGCCGCTCTACCACCTGCAAAAGCTGGCCTATCAGCTGGGTCTGCCCGGCAATCAATCCCTGCGGACACTTTATAACGGGCCTATCATGCCGGGATTACGCCGGGCAATAGAAACGGCCGAACATGACATTGTCGCCGCCGCCGCCTTTCCCTTATTACACATGTTCACCACCCTCAAAGCGTGCCAGCGTTCGCAAAAGCCGTTGGTTTTTATTGGCGCCCTGCATCCCATGAATGCCTACAACTACCAACGCCCCATGATCTACCAGGCCATTAGCCAGGCAAATGCTTATATTGCGCTGTCCAGCTATGAACGGGATTATCTCATTCAGGAATGGGGCATACGGCCGCAGAAAATCACGGTCATTGGTGCTGGCGTTGATGCAGAGCAGTATATTCAAGCTGATGCCGCTAAATTTCGTCAAGAGCATGGGCTGGAAGACCAGCCATTGGTTGCCTTTATCGGCCAGCAAGGGCCAAACAAGGGGGTAGATACACTCATTCTGGCCATGAAGCAGGTGTGGCGCAGCATTCCAGAGGCCCGCTTGCTCATTGCCGGCTCCAAAACCCACTTTACCCAACAGTTGCAGCTGCTGGTTACAAGTGAGCTGTCACCAGTTGAGCAATCGCGCATCATTTACAAGCATAATTTTGCCGAGGCAGAAAAGCCGCTGCTGTTTGCTGCCTGCGACTTATTTGCTTATCCTTCGCGCTATGAATCTTTTGGCATTGCTTTTGTGGAGGCGTGGGCTGCGGGAAAACCGGTGATTGGCTGCCGGACCGGTGCGGTGCCGGCGGTGATTGATGAAAATAAAGATGGCTTGCTGGTTCCTGTTGACGATCCTCAGGCGCTGGCACAAGCTTTGCTGCGGCTGTTAAAGGACCCACAATTGCGAAGGCAAATGGGCCAGGCCGGGCAGGAGAAAGTGCTGTGTCACTACACCTGGGACATTGTGACAGCTCGCTGGCGGCAGGTGTATGAGCAGGTGCTGAATGAGTGACGGTGTGGCTAGAGAAACGGCCGTAATCGCCCTGATCCCCAACGACGTTGTTGGCCCAAACATGGCCGGGCCAGGCATTCGCATGTGGGAATTTGCCAGGGTGCTCAGCCGGCACTTTCGTGTTCATCTCATCCTCCCGCCAATCGTTGCCGCCAACTTTCCCCCCATCGAGCCACCCGACGCCATTCACCTGGCCATTTGCCACAACCAAACCGATTTACGCCAGCAGGTGCAGCAATGTGACATCATCCTCACCCGCGGCGTTACCTTAACGGCTTACCCCTTTCTGGCACAGTTGGGCAAACCGTTGGTGCTGGACCTGTACAACACCTTTTTGCTGGAGGGTTTGCAGCAAATCGCCCACGCCGACGAGTGGCAGCAAATAACAACCCATGAGCGGGATTTAGCCAGCCTCAACACGCAGCTCAGGCAGGCAGATTTCATTCTGTGCGCCAGCGAAAAGCAGCGGGATTACTGGCTGGGGGCGCTGTCTGCCCTTGGGCGCATCAATCCAAATACACACCAGCACGATCATTCATTGCGCCAGTTAATCGATGTGGTTCCGTTCGGTTTGCCCCAAGAAGCTCCCCAGCATACAGGTGCCGTACTCAAAGGAGTTTATAAAAACATTGCCACCGACGACAAGGTCATTTTGTGGGCCGGCGGCATTTGGAACTGGCTGGATGCTGAAATTCTGATTCGGGCCATGCATCTCATCCAGCAGCAGCGGGAGGATGTTAAACTTTTTTTCATGGGGGTGAAACGGCCGCACAACACCATCGCCAAACAAGATGCGGTTGAACGGGCTATGCACCTCAGCCAGGAACTGAGGCTAACGGATCGGATCGTCTATTTCAACGATTGGGTTCCCTATAACGAGCGCCAAAACTACCTGCTGGAAGCCGACATCGCCGTTAGCCTGCATTTGGATCACATCGAAACCCGTTTTGCTTTTAGAACCCGTTTACTGGACCATTTGTGGGCCAGTTTACCCACCGTGGCCACAGAAGGAGATGTGATGGGTGAATTACTGGCGCAGCATGGACTGGCCCGGCTGGTCGCGCCTGGTGATGTGGCAGGCGTAGCGCAGGCAATTCTGGAATGGGTAGATACCCCGGACCTGCGCCCAAATTTAGCAGCCCGTTTTCGTCAGGTGGCCCGCCAGTTCCAGTGGGAAGTTGTTACACAGCCGCTGATTGCGTTTTGCCAGGCACCTCGTTTGGCAGCTGACAAGCCGCACAACCGACCCACAAAGCGCGTCGAATCAACCTCTTTGTTGAACAAAAGTTGGCGCACGATTCGGCTGGGCGGGTTTGCCGCTTTTTGGCAGGAAGTCCGCAGCTATTGGCGCTGGAAGCAAATGCGACGCTGAGTTTCGTCAAGAAACTGCCTGTTCGTAGACCCGCTGAAACGAATTCAACATTCCCTTTATTGTAAAATCCCGCCGGCCAACCCGTACGGCCGTTTCCATCAACATCTCATAATTCCCCACCAAGGCAACCAACGCCTGCCCAATCGCTTCCGGCGTCACGGCTTCCACCACCGCGCCACAGCCCGTTTGGGTCACGTAGTCCGCCATGGGGATGGCCTGGCTCACCAGCACCGGCTTGCCCGCCGCCAGCGAATCGAGCAGCGAATGCGGATACGCCTTGATGATGGCCGCATCGGCCGCCAGGTTCACGGTGGCGTGGACCGTGGCCAAAATGTCGTTCACGTCCACCAGACGGTCAATCACCTGCACCCGGTCGGCCACCTGATATGCCGCCACCCGCTGACGCATCTCGGCCAGCAGATGACCGCGCCACAGGCAAACCAGCTCGATGTCGTCTCGCTGCGCCGCCAGCGCCAGCAGCGCGTCGATCCCTTTGCTTTGGAACTGCGCCTCGGTCCACGGGGCGGAGGCGACCAGCAGCCGGATTTTGCCGTTGAGCGGTTGAGGGGTGTGGCTGAAACGGCCGCTATCCACCCCCGACTTCACCCAATGCACATTGCCCAAACCCCAACCGCGCAGTTTGTCATAGCTCCGCTCGTCTGGCACGGTAACGGCCGTCATTTTGGCCAGGAAGCGCAGGTTCGGCCGTTTGTCGCCCAGGCCACTGCTGAGCGAATAGACCACCGGCCGCCGCAAAAAGCGCAAAATCGGGAACGGAAACGGGTCGGGGTTGTAGACGTGGTGCAAATCAATCTGACCTTCGCGGCGGCGAATCTCCGGCAGCTTGTGGAAGCCAAACAGCAGCCGGGGCAGATAAATGGGCGAGGCGACGTTGGGGTTCAGATAGATCATCTCCCCGGCAAACTGCCGCCGCAGCGCCTCGATCTCCTGAGACAATGCCTCGGCCGCAGGCAGCCTGGGCGGCAGGCTGGTGAAGTGGTACAGAATGTTCATCGTTGGTTCGCCGCCTTGGCACAGGCTGCCAGCACACGCTCATTTTGGCCACCAAAACGGCCGTTTACCCCATCCCCCAGCGCCAGCCAGACGGCCCGCGCCGTGCTGTGCTGCCCGCCCAACCGCAGCTTGAGCCACAGCGCCGCCGTGTACGCCAGCCAAAAACCGTACAAATCGAGCCGCCAGCGGTAATGGTTGCGCAAAATCAGGAAGCGATTGCGCACGATGTAGTAGACATAAAGTGAATTCCGCAGCGGGGCAGAGCGGCTGATGGTGTGGCTGGCCCTGGCTCGCCGCTCGACGGCACAGACAAAGCCATGCCGCCGCGCCCGCAAAGACAAATCGGCCATCTCGGTGCTGAAGAAAAAGCGCTCGTCCAGCAGCCCTACCTGCCGCAGCATGGCCGCCCGGATGAGAACGGCCGTTCCCGAAATCGTCTCCACCTGCTGCACCGGAGCGTCGGTGGCAAAGCCCTGAACCCGCGTTTTCAGGTGAAAGACGGGGTTTTTACCGCCAACCGCTACCAGCTTGCCATCTTCATCAAAAAGTTGGGGTACCACCATGCCAATTTGGGGATTTTCCTTGAGCGTTTGGATGAGGCGCTGAACGGCCGTTTCCCCAATCACCGCGTCGTTGTTCAGCAGCAAAATGGGGGCGTCGCTGTGCGCCAGGGCAAAAGCTATGCCCCGGTTAGACCCGCCAGAAAAGCCCTCGTTGGCCTTGTTGGCGATGAGCTGCACGCCGGGCAGAGCCTGCCGGATTTGGGCCACATCATCCCCCTCAGATGCGTTATCCACGACGATGAGAGACGGCCGTACCTGCTGCCAGGTTAGCAACGGCCGTAAACACGCTATCGTGTCTTCAGCCGCATTCCAGTTTAAGAGGACAATCGAAACATCCATAATTTTTGAGCGCCGAAACGTGAAACGTGATGAGTACCTCACGTTTCACGTTTCACGCTTCACGTTTCACGAGCCTTTTTTTGACAGGCGCAGCATCTTACCATACCATCCCCAGCCGGATAAAATATGCGCATTCTACACATTGTTCACCAATACCCACCCGACCACGTGGGCGGCACAGAATTGTATACCGTTTGGCTCACCCGCGCCTTGCAGCAGCAGGGGCATGAGGTGGCGGTATTTCATCGCGCCAGCGGCACGGGCAGCGGCGTGGCGCAGCGGCAGGATGCGGGGGTAACGGTCTGGTCTGCCTGGGATGGCCCGATGACGCCCAACGGCCGTTTCCGAGCCACCTTTCGCAGCACCCCTTTGCAGCAAGCGTTTGACCACGTTTTGGCCGAGACACGCCCCCAGCTTATCCATTTGCAGCATCTCATGGGGCTGCCCGTGAGCATCGCCAGCCAGCTTCAGCGCCTCGGGCTGCCCTACGTGGTGACGCTGCACGATTACTGGTACGGCTGCGCCAACGCCCAACTCATTACCAATTACGACAACACGCTCTGCGCCGGGCCAAATGGCTGGCTCAACTGCGCCCGCTGCGCAATGGCCCGCGCCGAACGGCCCGATGTGGTCCTGGCCCGTCCCGTCATTGCACCGCTGTTTGCCGCGCGTCACTATCTTTTGCGACGGGTCCTGGCCAAAGCGGCAGCTATCATTGCCCCCTCCAGCTTTGTGCAGCAGCAGTATGCCGCGCTCGGCCTGCCGACACAGCAGATGCGGGTGGTGCGACACGGCATCGAACTGCCAGATGCGGTCAATCAACAACTTTTGCTGGAGAAACGGCCGTTCCCCCACCATCCCCTCAACATCAGCTACATCGGCGGCCTTTCGTGGCAAAAAGGGGTGCATTTGTTGGTAACGGCCGTTAACCAGCTGCCGCCCGAATCAGCCCGGCTCACCATTTATGGCGACCCGGAACCATTCCCAGACTACGTGGCCCAACTCAAGCAGAGCGCCAATCCCCAGACGATTCAGTTTGGCGACAGGCTGGCCCGGCAAAACCTGTGGCGCGTCCTGGCCCAAACCGACGTTCTGGTCGTGCCTTCGGTCTGGTATGAAACCTCCTCCCTCATTATTCAGGAGGCCCAGGCGGCTCGCGTGCCGGTGATTGCCAGCAACATTGGCGCTATCCCAGAAAAGGTGACGGCTGGCGTCGATGGCCTGCTGGTGCCGCCCAACGACAGCCAGGCGCTGCACGCCAGCCTGCACGGGCTGATCCAGCAGCCCGCCAGGCTTCGGGAACTGCGCGACAATATTCAGCCAGTGCGCAGCATAGCCCAGCATCTGGCCGAAATTGAGATGCTTTATGAAACGGCCGTAAAGCAAAAAAAATCCTAACATGCTAAAATAGCCATTTGGCCATAAAGTTTATGGGTCTGATTCATTTTGGGCACAATCATCTTCACAAATTTTTTATTGTAGCCACGGTTTTTTACCGTGTTATACGAGTTTTCAACTGATTATGACATCACAAACGAGCAAACCAATGATGGTGCAGACAGACCGTTTTGACAGCGACGAGCTGCAATCTTTGCCCGGCAAGCTGGTCGAGCTGTACCACTATCGCTATCTTTTGCGCAATCTCGTCATTCGCGATCTCAAAATCCGGTACAAAAATTCAATTTTAGGCATCTTCTGGAGCTTGTTACACCCCTTGCTCATGATGATGGTTTACACCATTCTGTTCACCATCCTCATTCCCAATGAAGGCGTCGAAAAATACCCGATTTTCATTTTGGTGGCGCTCATTCCCTGGCAGTTTCACACGGGCACGCTCAACGCCAGCGCCCAATCGATCACGGGCAACGCCTCCATCATCAAGAAGGTTTATTTCCCCCGCATTTTGCTGCCAATGGCCACCATGCTTTCCAATCTGGTAAACTTTTTGCTGGCATCCCTGGTGCTTTTGGTACTTCTTTTTGCTTTTGGCGTGGGGTTAAGCATTCACGCTTTGTGGATCCCCCTCATCCTGCTGACCCAAATTACATTTTTGCTGGGGCTGAGTCTGATCGTGGCTACGTTGCAAACCTTTTACCGGGATATGGCGATGATTTTGGAGGTAGGGCTGCTGGCCTGGTTCTTCCTGACGCCCATTTTTTACCCATTCGAGCGGTTCGGTAACCAGGCCGAGCTGTGGGGACTGGTCTTTAATCCGGCCCGGCTGATGCGCTGGCTCAACCCGATGGCCTCGATTGTGGATGGATACCGCACGGTGCTGTGGGGGAATGTGGGCGGCAACGGGCCAGCTTCTATGGATCCGCTGGCGCTGCTGCGGACGTTTATTACGGCCGTTCTCTTCTTCATCATCGGCTACGTCGTTTTCAGCCGCTCAGAACACCTGTTTGGCGAAAAGTTGTAAAAAATAACGCCCAATCTGACGTAATCACTACCAAAACGCTACGACCTCGCTGCCGGGTTATTGGGGATTGCTTGACCATGTTATAATGCCCCCCGTTATGAAAAAGGCAGAATTAAACACTATGTTTGTGAACCAAAAATTCGTTACAACTTATCTGCACTCGGTAACTTTACTGTTTTTTCTGGTGGCGCTTTTGCTGGCCAGCTGTACCAATAGTCAGGCAGATGTCGTGCCCACGCTGGTGCCCACCGTTGGCATCCAAATTGCGGCCAACGACGCCAGCGCCATCAGCGCCACGCCCACACCAGCTGAAGTGACGCCCACAGCCACGGAGACCCGGGCCGCATCAGCCACGCCTGGCTCCAGCCCGACACAAGACGATAATACGGCCACTTTTACGCCGCGCCCCACCAACACGGCCGTTCCCACTGCCACCCCCACCAGTCTGCCCCAAATCGACCCGGTTCTTACCATCTCTGCCCCAGAAAATTTGCTCGAAGGGATACCGACCCCGTCAACGGCCGTTCCCACGGCCGTACCCACCTTTGAAATACCCCGCTCCACCACCAACATTTTGCTGCTGGGCAGCGATACGCCTATTGGCAGCAACGACACCCGCACAGACACCATGATCATCGTCTCCATCAACCAGGATGGCCCCACTGCCTCGATGATTTCTTTGCCGCGTGACCTGTTCGTCTATCTACCCGGCAAAATAATGAACCGGCTCAACACCGCGCTGGCAACAGGCGGCGTCGATCTGCTTAAACAAACCATTTTGTACAATTTTGGCATTCCCATTCATTATTACGCCCGCGTCGATTTCCAGGGGTTTGAAACGGCCGTAGATGCCATTGGCGGAGTCGATATTGCCGTGAGCTGCCGCCTACAAGATTGGCGGCTCATCTCGCCCGACCTGGACCCAGAAGATGAAGATAACTGGGAGCAGTTTGCCCTGGAGCCAGGCATTCACCACATGGATGGCGACACGGCGCTCTGGTTTGCTCGCTCCCGCCTCTCCACCAGCGACTTCGACCGGGGTCGCCGCCAACAGCAGCTGCTGCGCGGCCTGCTCAACCAGGGAGTGGATATCGGGCTGCTCTCTCAATTCCCTTCACTTTGGGATGCCTACAAAACCAATGTGGAAACCGATTTGGATATCGGCCGTATGTTGCAGCTGGCTTCCCTGGCTCCCGCCATTCGCCAAAACGGGGTGCAAAATTTGTATCTGGTACGCGGCATTGTCCCCTGGGAAACGGGCAGCGGCGCACAGGTGCATCTACCCGTCTGGGAAGGGGAAAACAATCTGGAGGAGACGTTTAGCCGCCTCTTCCGGGTACCGGCGCTAAATCGAGCCAATCGCCGACCCATCACCGTGGAAATTGTCAACGCCAGCGGCAACCCGAACATGGCCCTGCTGGCGGCCGACAATCTGGCATGGTACGGCTTCGTCCCCGTCATTGGCGACGACGCCCCGCAAACGGAGCCAACCACCCAGATGCTGTATTATCGTCCCAACTTCAAGGATTCGTTTGACTGGATGATTAGCTGGATTTTTGGCATGTACCGCAGCCAGATTCAATTGGCGGAGGCGGATGAGGTTGAATACGAGTATCGGGTTATTTTGGGTGAGGATTATGACCCTTGCCTGAACCAGCTGTACCAACCGCAAGAATTTCTGGAATAATGTCATGGTCAAGCACACTTCAAACAAAATTTTCACCGCAAAGAACGCAAAGAGCGCAAAGATTTCTCCTAAACCTCTCTGTGAAACTCTGTGTCTTCTCTGCGTAACTCTGTGTAGCTTGTTTTTGACCATCACAGAATTTCTGGAATAAGCCAAATTTGCATTGCGAAAACGGCCGTTCGCAGGCATAATCCCCGCCTGAATGTGGCAGCCCAAACGGCCGTTCCCCCATAACCGTCCCTTTAGCGACAGGCCCATTCCCAGAGCCTGTCGCTTTTTCATTTTTAGCGGATGAAACGGCCGTAGCCTCAACAACCCATAACGCATATCGAGAACACCCCTTCTCTGCGCCTCCGCGCCTCTGCGTTAAAAAACAGGAGAAGAGACCTTGAACGACAAACGCGAAATCTTCGGCTGGACCATGTACGATTGGGCCAATTCCGCCTTCAGCACCACCGTCGTCACCGCCTTGCTAGGCCCCTACATCCTCGCGCTGGCCGAATCCAGCGATATCCCCCTGATGCTTTTCGGGTTTCCCATCCAGCCCGCCGCCATCTTCCCCGCCGCCGCTTCCCTCTCTGTGCTGCTGCAAGTCTTCTTCCTGCCGCTGCTCGGCACCATCGCCGACTACACCAACCTCAAAAAACGAATGATGATGGCCTTTGCCTACACAGGGGCAATTACCACCATTTTGCTGTTTACCGTTCAGGCTGACATGCCCGTCCTGGGCACCAATGGTGCGGTACTTCTGGCCAGCGTGTTGGCCATCATCGCCAACCTCTGCTTTGGCGCGGCCATCGTTTTTTACAACGCCTTCCTGCCCGAAATCGCCTCGCCAGACCAGCGCGACGCCGTTAGCTCACGCGGCTTTGCCTACGGTTATCTGGGGGGCGGCCTGCTGCTGCTGGGCAACCTGGGGCTGCTCACCTTCATGGAAGATACCGCCCTGGCCGTGCGCATCAGCCTGGCCAGCGCTGGCGTCTGGTGGCTGCTTTTTACCTATCTCTTCCCCCAAAAGCGGCTAAAAGTACGCGACGCCGCCCGCCAGCTGCCGGAAGGCACCTCGCTTTTTTCCCACGGCATCCGCCAAATTCTGCACACACTGCGCGAACTGCGCCAGAAATACCCCTCAACCCTCCATTACCTCATCGCCTACCTTATTTACAACGACGGCATCCAAACCGTCATTGTGGTGGCCACTGCCTTCGCCGCCGACGAGTTGGGCGTCGAAACCAGCAGCCTGCTGCTGCTGGTGCTGATGATTCAATTTGTGGCCTTTGCGGGGGCGTTTGGTTTTGGCTATTTGGCCCAGCGAATTGGAGCCAAGCGCTCCATCATGTTCAGCCTCGTCATCTGGTCTGCGCTGGTCATTTATGCTTACGCCTTCCTCACTAACGAAACGCAGCTTTTTGTGATGGGCTTCTTTGTCGCCATTGTACTGGGCGGTTCGCAGGCGCTTAGCCGCTCACTCTTCTCGCAAATGATTCCGGCCGACCATGAAGCGGAATATTTTGGCTTCTACGAAATTAGCGAACGCGGCACCTCCTGGCTGGGGCCGCTAGCCTTTGCCGCCGCCGTACAGATTACCGGCTCGCAGCGCATTGCGATTGTTTCGCTCATCATTTTCTTTGTGGTGGGGCTGATTCTGCTCAGCACGGTAGACGTGCGCAAAGCGATGCTGGACTCCGGTAACAACCCGGATGGCGTCGTTTTATAGCTTAATTCCAATCCTGGCCGCGTTCTTTTTTGCGTTCGCCGCGCTTTTTCTTTTCTGCAATTCGCTTTTCCTGGGCGGCAGCGGAAGGTTTGGTGCGGCGGCGCTTTTTTTGTTTTTTCAGGGCGTTGGCAAGGAGTTGTTGGAAGAGGGAAACGGCCGTATCCCGGTTCCGATGCTGGCTGCGAGACGACTGCACATGCAGCTGCAACACCCCCTCCTTGTCCATTCGATTGGCCAGCTTCGTCAACAGCCGCTGGCGTACCTCGTCGGGCAGGCTGGGGGAGTTGGCCACGTCAAACAGCAGCGTTACCCGGGTGGCGCTCTTGTTTACGTGCTGCCCACCCGGTCCACTGCTGGTCGAGAAGCGAAAGTTCAACTCCGCCATCGGAATCTGCACCGTCTCATTAATTGGAATCAATCGTTCATCGTCCATCGACTTTAGTATAGCACCAATCGCTGCGGTATAATTTTTCTAAAAAGTGGTTAGTGGCTGGTGGCTGGTAAGAAACAAACCACCAGCAACCAGCCACTAACCACTCAAAACTATGATCAAACAACCCAACTCCGACTACTGCTTCGTCTGCGGCCGTAACAACCCACATGGCCTGTACGTCACCTTTTACGACAACGGCCGTAACGAAGTCCACACTACCCACACCATCCCCGAAGCGTACCAGGGTTACCCCGGCATCGTCCACGGCGGCATCGTCGCTGCTCTGCTGGATGAAGTCGTCGCCCGCGTGGCCATGATTGGCGACCCGCACCATTTCATGATGTCCGTCAAGCTGGAAGTGAAATACCGCCACCCCGTGCCGACTGAGACTGAGCTAACGGCCGTTGGCCGCATCGTGCGGCTGCGCGGGCGGCTGGGCAAAGCCGTCGGCGAGATTCGCCTGCCCGACGGCACCGTCGCCGCCGAAGCCGAAATGACCCTGGCCGACGTCCCCGCCGACATTCTGGCCAACGCCAACCTGGAGGCGCTTGGCTGGTATGTAGATGATTAGACAATATCGGAAATAAGAACTGATCCGCAGATTAACGCAGATTTCGCAGATTTTTGGCCTTTAATCTGCGAGCGCCATTTGCGCCAATCTGCGAAATCTGCGGATTATTTTTTGACATAACGTTAATTCCAATAATGTCTATTAAACTAAACGCACATTGACAGGTTCGCCAGGCGTGTTTACGCTAACGATTGTGGACCACGACCTTAACACAATTTATACGGCAGGGGTCCCCAATTCGCTTTACAATGAGGCTTCATGAACCAGGCATACTCTAACGAACTTCGCTCCGATACAGCCACCATCTTGATCCCGCTGATTGCTGGGGCAACCGCTTTGGCCACTATGATTGCCGGCATTGCCGATGAATCATTTCTCTCGGTCTGGCATTTTTGGCTGGGCATGGTGCTGTCCATTGCCAGCGGCTCGATCGGCTGGCGTTTCCTCAAAAGTGACCGGGCCATGAGCGGTACCGTCATTTTTACGGCCGTTCACCTCCTCATCTTCTTTTTAATCATCTACAAAAACTGGACGCCCGGCAGCATGGTCCCCTACTTTATTGCCGTGCTCATTATCGCCAGCAGCATGTTCACCCAGCCCGATTACGGCTTTATCACCTGGGGTTTCGCCACCGTGCTCACCGCCCTGGGCATCAGCCACCACACCAACACCACTACGGAGTTGGCGCAGCATCTGGCTGGCCCGCTTCTGGTCAATCTATTTGTGGCCGGTGCCGCCTACCTCTCGGCGTTGGAATGGCAGCTGGCTGTAGAATCCGTCAGTGCGCTGCACATCAAGGTGCAGCACCGGCGCGACGAACTGTTTGCCATTCAGGAAGAGCTAAGTCGGACCAACGCCCGGTTGCACAGCAGCAATGAAGAGCTGGAAAAAGCCCGGGCAACGGCCGTTACCGAACGAGATCTGCGCACCCGCTTCATGAACCAGGTGAGCCACGAACTGCGCACCCCCATCAACACCATCGTCAACTTTGCCCACATTCTTAGCCAGGGTGAGTTGGGCGGCGTTAGCGAAAAACAGGTCGATTACCTGAGTCGCATCGAAAAATCTGGCTGGCACTCCATGAGCGTCCTCAACGATCTGCTCGATCTGGCCCAAATGAATGCGGGCGAATTCCGGCTTAAGCGGCAAAAGGTTGATTTAGCCGAGGTCTGTGAAGAAGCCATGAGCAGCGTACGCGGCCTGCTGCGCAATCCAGAAATTGCTCTGGTACGGGATTACCCTGAAGTCTGGCCCGACCTGTTCGTCGATCCCAAGCGGTTCCAGCAAGCCTTGCTCAATCTACTGAGCAACGCCGCCAAATACACCGACGAAGGCCAAATCATACTGCGCGTACGTACTCATCAGCATACCGCCACCTTTGCCATCGAAGATACCGGCATCGGCATTCCCGAAGAACATCATGAAACTGTTTTCCAGGAGTTTCGCCAGCTGGATGAAACGTTTGCTCGCCAACGCATTGGCACCGGGCTGGGACTACCCATCAGCCGCCACCTCATCGAACGTCACGGCGGCACGCTCACCGTCAGCAGCCGCGAGGGTCAGGGCAGCATCTTCACCATCACCCTGCCCCTGGCTGAAGCGGAAAGCAGCAATGGGACAGCCACGCCCCAGTCAACCACAGCCAGAGCCATTGCCCCAAAACGGCCGTTTTGATACACTCTCCCCAGGTAAAATAGGAAAAAGATGTCTATTCCATTAGCCAACGCCACTATCATACTCGTCGAAGATGATCCCAACGCCCAGCTTGTCGCGCTGGATTTACTGCGGATGGGCGGAGCCAACCGCTGTTACTCCCGCCGCAGTGTCGATTCAGCCATCGCTTTTGCTGAAAAGCTGCCTCAGGTCGATCTTTTTTTGGTAGACATCAACATGCCCCAAAAAAGCGGCTTCGATCTGTTAGATGAAGTGCGTCGGCACGACCGCCTGCAAAAGGTGCTTGTTGTGGCCGTTAGCGCGGGCACGCTGGAACACGATACCGTCCGCATTCGCGAATTTGGCTTCGATGGTTTCCTCAGCAAGCCGCTGCGTGCCAGAGAATTTGCCAGCCAGGTGCAGCAAATTCTCAACGGCGTGCGCATTTGGGAAACGCGCTAACTATTCTCAACTGGAGTTCAAGTGAATCAGGACGTAACCAGAATCCATCTCATGCAGCCCCGTCAGGCGTCTTGGGTTGGGCTGCTGCTGCTTTTTTTGCTGCTCACCGCCTGTTTTGGCAGAGGGAATGATGCGGCCGAAGATGCTGCGGTCCCCGAAGCTGCAGCTCTAGCCACCGGCAGGCTGGTTTGCAGCCAAAGCTGCCTGAGCCAGGGTCAATGCGGCACTACGGCAGACGGCCGTATCGTCATTCTGGCCCACAGCAATGGCCCTGCCACCCGCGACCACAACACCGTGCTGGCCAACGACAGTGTCGTACTCATTGTAGGGCAGGAGCCACGCACCATTGCAGACATAACCGGGGCCGCCTCCATCCTCAACTTTTTTGCGGTGCAGCCAGCCGAAGGCGGCCCCACCAGCTGGGTGGCGGGCAGCTGCGTAAACCCACAATAATCATCACCCATGAGCGATAATTTACGCATTTTCACTGAACTTTTAGCTGCCCAGCAGGCAGGGGAGCCAGTTGTATTGGCCACGGTTATTAAAGCGCGTGGCTCTGTACCGCGCCACAGCGGCAGCAAGATGCTGGTGTTTGGCGACGGCCGTATCTCTGGCAGCATCGGCGGGGGCGAGATGGAAGCACGGGTGGTACAGGAAGCGCTGCTGGCTTTGCAAGACGGCCGTACTCGCGTGCTGCCCTACTCCCTGGTAGAACCCGACCGGGGCGATCCCGGCGTCTGCGGCGGCGAGGTGGAAATTTACCTGGAACCGTACGCGCCACCCGCCACGCTCCTCGTCGTTGGCTGTGGCCACGTGGGGCGAGCTGTCGCCCACCTGGGCCATTTCCTTGGTTATCGGATTGTCGTCACCGACGATCGGGAAGCGCTGGCCACGCCCGAAAACATCCCCAACGCCGATTTACACCTGCCCGGCAGCTTTGAAGATGCCCTGACGCAAAATCCTGTCACCGCCAACACCTACATCGTTTTGGTCACGCGCAACGTGCTGGTAGACCGAGAAATCGTCCCGCTGCTCATCCATTCACCCGCTCGCTACATTGGCATGATGGGCAGCAGCCGCCGCTGGGCCGAGACGAAGCGCCTGCTGCTGGAAGATGGCCTGTCTACCGACGATTTGGCGCGGGTGCAGGCTCCCATCGGCCTGGAAATCGAGGCAGAAACGCCAGAAGAAATTGCCGTCTCCATTTTGGCTGAAATTATTAAGCTGCGCCGCGCGCGGCCAGCCGTGTAGCAGCTAACCCTGTTCTGACTGGATACCCAGACAGTATCAGGTTATGGAATCCGCTCTGGCGCTGACTGACATCCCTGAGCTTAAAAATCCAGATGACTTTTCTCACTTGTCATCCCTTATCCCACAACTTTATACTTAGGCTATGAACACTCATTCCCACGAAATCACGCAATATGAGACACCCACAACCGTAACGGCCGTTTTAGACCTGTTGGCGCAATACGGCCGTAAAGCCCGCCTCGTCGCTGGTGGCACCGACCTGCTGCTGGAGCTGGAGCGCGGCATCCGCCCCGATGTTGATCTGCTCATCGACATCACCCGCATTCCCGACCTGGCCAACATTAGCCAGGACAACGCGGGCACCATCCATTTAGGCCCGCTGGTGACGCATAACCAGGTGGTCGCCTCGCCGCTGGTGGTGCAGAAAGCGCTCCCGCTGGCCCAGGCCAGCCTGGAAGTCGCCTCACCGCTGCTGCGCAACCGGGCCACCGTGGCGGGCAACCTTATCACCGCCAGCCCGGCCAACGATACCATTACCCCCCTGCGCGCCCTCAACGCCAGCCTCACCCTGGCCTCTGTTCGCGGCGAGCGCGTCGTGCCTCTGGCCGATTTTTACACCGGCGTGCGTAAAACGGTGGTGCAGCCAGACGAAATGGTGACCGATATTTCCTTTGCCCCCCTGCCAGAAACGGCACGCGGCATCTTTGTGAAGCTGGGGCTGCGTCGGGCGCAGGCCATTTCGGTGGTGCATCTGGCCTTTGTGCTGGATTTCGCCGCCGATGGCACCGTCGCCAGCGCCGCCATCACCCAGGGCAGCGTGGCACCCACCATCATCAACACCCCAGGCGCAGAAGCGTACCTGGTAGGCAAAATGCTGAGTGATGATGTCATTGCTCACGCCGCCAATCTAACCACCGCTGCCGCTACGCCCATTGACGACGTGCGTGGCCCGGCCGAGTATCGCCAGGAGATGGTGCGCGTGCTCACCAAACGGGCGCTAACCGCGCTGCGAGACGGCACAGAACGCAGCCAATGGCCGCAAGAACCGGTGATGCTGTGGGGGGAGACAAACGGCCGTTTCCCCACCGGCGATCAGTTCCACGCCAGCCATCTGCCCGACACCCCCATCACTGCCACGGTGAACGGCAAAAAAACCACGGCTGCAGGCGGCAACCACAAAACGCTGCTGCGCTGGCTGCGCGAAGAAGGGCTTCTGACCGGCAGCAAGGAAGGCTGCGGCGAAGGGGAATGCGGCGCTTGCACCGTCATTCTGGATGGCATGGCGGTGATGGCGTGCCTGGTGCCTGCTCCCCGCGCCCACGGAGCCACCATCGTGACCATTGAGGGATTGGCCAATGGGGCCAATGACGGTACCCTGCATCCACTGCAAGAAGCGTTTGTGGAGACGGGTGCAGTACAGTGCGGCTTTTGCATTCCGGGCTTTTTGGTTGCCGGGGCTAAACTGTTGGAGGAACGGCCGTCTCCCCACCGTGAGCAGATTTTACAAGCGTTCAGCGGCAATCTCTGCCGCTGCACCGGCTACTATAAAATCATCGAAGCCGTTGAAAAAGCCGCCAAAGTTAAATAACCCATTGGAGGTCACCTATGCGTCTAGAAAAAAAGCTTGAAGAAAAATTGGCTCAACGAAAAGGCCATACCGGTAAAACAATTATCCAGATTCTCTGGCTGCTCGTTACCGGCACCCTGGCCTACTTTTTTACCAATTACATGTTTAGCGAAGGGATTGTCACGGTCGGCATGTTCTACAATCAGCTGTACATCCCACGCTGGGTACCAGAAATTGGTCTAAAGCTCATCATGGTTTTCGGACTGGTAACTATCATGCAAATCATCTTTTCCTTGGGCTATATCCTGGCCAGCCCGGAAGGACGCCGCCGTACCGGAGATCCCACCATGCATTCCCGCAACAAAGACCCATTCGACGATCGTTTTAGCTAGTTGCCATAGAGAACACAGAGAGTTAGCAGCCTGTCGGAAAAAGAAAAATAGGACACAGATGGGCGCAAGTTGCGCACACAGATGGACACAGATTTTGACCTGAAATTGAGTAAAATCTGTGAAAACTTGGGGTGAGCGCAGCTGAACCATCTGTGTCCCATTAAAAAGAAATCAGGTAACTACTCAGGTACAAGGCACTGGCCAACCGTTTGGCCAGCGCCTCGCGCCACTCGGTATTCTCGGTGCCCTCTGTGGCTTTTCAAAACAAATCCCACAAATCGAGAAAAAGTATGCTCAAGTCAGAATCTATTTATCGCGTTGATGCCCCCGCCAAAGTAACCGGCGATGCCCTGTACGCGGGCGACATTACCCCAGACAATTTGCTGCATGGCAAAGTGCTGTTCAGCAACCAACCCCACGCCCGCATGATCTCTATGGATATCGCTGCTGCGGAAGCAGTTCCGGGCGTTGTTGCGATCTTCACCGCTAAGGATGTGCCGGTCAATGAATACGGCCTCATTTTGCCCGACCAGCCGGTGCTGATTGGGCTGGGCAGCAGCAATCCCCATGCCGATGTCAGCCGTTGGGAAGGGGACCAGGTGGCCATTATTGTTGCCGAAAGCGAAACGGCCGCTGCCAAAGCCCGCAGCCTCATCAAAATTGAATGGGAGCCACTGCCCATCGTGGGCAGCATGGCCGAGGCGCTGAAAGATCGGGTGATTATCCAACCGTGGCACGGCAGCAATATCCTGAAAAAGTACCAGATTCGCAAAGGGGACATGGATGCAGGCTGGGCCGAGGCCGAAATCGTCATCGAAAGCAGCTACCACTTACCCTACCAGGAACACGCCTTCCTGCAGCCCGAAGCAGGCATCGGCTACATCGACGACAAGGGGCGCGTGACGGTGGAGGTTGGCGGGCAGTGGGCCCATGAAGACCGAGAGCAGGTGGCACATTCACTGGGGCTGCCGGAAGAAGAAGTGCGCATTATTTATCCGGCCATTGGCGGCGCGTTTGGCGGCAAGGAAGATATGTCGGTGCAAATTGTGCTAGGGCTGGCGGCCTATCGCCTGCATCAGCGGGGCATCAACCGCCCGGTGCGCATGATCTGGACGCGGGAAGAGAGCATTTTTGGCCACCACAAGCGACACCAGGCAACGGTATATACCAAGTGGGGGGCGACGAAAGCGGGAAAGATTACGGCCGTTTCCGCCACGGTTCATATGGACAGCGGCGCTTACGCCTACACCAGCACCAAAGTGTTGGGCAACTTCCATCTTATGGTCACCGGCCCTTACGAAATCCCCAACGCCCACATCGACAGCTACGCCATCACCACCAACAACGTGCCCGGCGGCGCGTTTCGTGGCTTTGGCGGGCCACAGGGCGCATTTGCCGCCGAAACCCAGATGAACAAGCTGGCTGAAGCACTCGGCATAAGCCCGGTTGAGATTCGCCTGAAGAACGTGCTGCGCGAAGGCAGCCTGCTCACCGTGCAAACACCACCCCCGCCTGGTATCAGCATGGCCGAGGTGGTGGAGCGGTGTGCCGCAGAAGCGGGCTGGAACGGTAATCGATATTCGGTAAACGGTGGTCGGTATTCAGTGGGCAGTAATCAATCTCCATTTACGACTGTTCAGTCGCTGCCCGCCAATCCGCAGGCGCTGCGCAAGGGGTGGGGGATTGCCTGTTCGTTCAAAAACGTGGGCTTCTCTTTTGGCGCGCCGGAAAATTGCGAGGCGATCATTGAACTGCATGGCAAGACGGAGATTGAGCGCGTCGTGCTGCGCCACGCCGGAGCAGATGTGGGCCAGGGGGCGCACACCGCATTCCGGCAGATGGCGGCGGCAGCGGTGGGCGTCGATGTAAGTCTGGTTGAGCTGGATATGTCGGATACGGCCAGCAGCGGCAATTCTGGCTCGGCGTCGGCGTCGCGGCTCACCTGGATGGCGGGCAACTCCATTCGTGGCGCGGCCGAAGCGGCGCTCACGGCCTGGACCAACGAAGATCGCCCGGCGATTGGCCATCATCGCTATGTACCGCCAGGCACGGAACCGTACGACGAAGAGACCGGTGTCTGTATGCCCAACTTTAGCTACGGCTACGTGGCCGAGGTGGTAGAGCTGACGGTTGACATCGAGACGGGGCACATTCGGGTAGACAAGGTGGTTTGCACCAACGACGTGGGCAAGGCGATCAATCCCATGCTGATTGAGGGGCAAATTGAAGGAGCGGTGGTGCAGGCGCACGGCTATGCGCTGATGGAGCATTTGCAGGTGAAAGACGGCCGTATCCTCAACCCCTTCCTCAGCCAATACCTCATCCCCGGCATCAAAGACGTGCCGGAGATTGTGCAATCCGTCATTATGGAAGTGCCGGATCCGATTGGCCCCTGGGGCGCACGCGGCATGGCCGAAATGCCCTTTTTGCCGCTGGCTCCCGCAATTGTAGCGGCCGTACACGACGCCACCGGCATCTGGTTCGACAAAATTCCGCTGACCCCCGCCCGCGTGGTAGCTAAATTGCGGGAACACAACATCGGGAATTAGACCCGGTTTTACCCACCGGCCATTGAGAGCGTCACAATGGCCGGTGTTTTTGTGTGCGTTGTATCCAACAAATTTAATGGATCAAATGACATCACATTCTTACAGTTCAACTAACACTCACCGAACTGCTTGCCCACTGGCACACCTCAGGTAAGATCAGCCCATGCTATTCCCACACCATCTCACCATTCTGCGCGGTGGCGGCGACCTGGCCACCGGCATCGCTTACCGTTTACATCAGGCTGGCTTCCCGCTCATTGTGCTGGAGCTGTCCCAGCCACTGGTCGTGCGCCGCACCGTTGCGTTGGCAACGGCCGTTCTCCAACACCAGATCACCATCGAAACCCTCCACGCCCAACACGCCGAATCCGTTGAACACGCCCTCAAGCTGGCCCACTCAGGCACGATTCCGGTGCTGGTTGCCCCGGAGTTGTCGGTGATCAGTTATCAGTTACCAGTAATCAGTCATCAATTATCAGTAATCAGTGAGCGGTTACTGATTACTGAACACCGACCACTGTACGCGAAGCGGCCGCGAAGCGACATTACTGAATACCGAATACCGATCCTCATCGATGCCCGCATGGCCAAGCGCAACATCGACTCCCAGATCGACCAGGCCGAATTAGTCATTGCCCTGGGGCCCGGCTTCACCGCCGGGATCGATTGCCACGCCGTCATCGAGACGATGCGCGGCCACAGCCTGGGGCGGGTCATTTGGCAAGGCAGCGCCATCCCCAACACCGGCACGCCCGGCATTGTAGCGGGTAAAGGGGCCGAGCGGGTGCTGCGCGCCCCGGCGGCAGGCCAGGTGAATTGGAGATTGGAGATTGGAGATTTGGTTCAGGCAGGTGATCTCATTGGGGATGTGGCAAGCCAAACGATAACTGCGCCATTTGCCGGCGTGCTGCGCGGGTTGATTGCGCCCGGCAGCCAGGTACCCGCCGGGTTAAAAATTGGCGATCTGGATGCCCGCGCCGACGTTTCGGCCTGCTTCACCATCTCCGATAAGGCGCTAGCCATCGGCGGTGGCGTGCTGGAAGCGGTGCTCACCCATCTAAACCGGCAAACATGAGCAATTTCACCCTGCCCACCGCGTTTAACCTGCAAGCGCAAAAGGAGCTGATCGCCTTTGTGGGGGGCGGCGGCAAAACCAGCCTGCTGTTTGCCCTGGCCCAGGCGCTGCCGGGGCGACGCCTGCTCACCACCACCACCCGCATCTTTGCCGCCCAGATGGCGCACGCCCAAGCCGTCATAAAATTCACCACAGAGGACGCGGAGAACGCGGAGAAAAAGATTGGGGAAGCGCTGGATCGATTTGGCACCTGCCTGGTGGTGGGGGATGTGACGGGCGATAAAGCCGTCGGGCTGCCGCCGGAGCGGGTGGATTTGTGGCAAAATCGGCCTGACGTTGATTTTGTGTTGGTAGAGGCGGATGGCTCGCGAATGCGCCCCATCAAAGCGCCCGCCGCGCATGAGCCGGTGATTCCGTCTGCGGCCACGCTGGTGGTGCCGGTGGTGGGGATCGATGCGCTGAACGGCCGTTTCTCCCAAATCACCCACCGGCCAGAGTTAGCAGCGGCGCTGCTTCGGTATTCAGTTATCGGTGATCGGTTATCGGTGGCGGATGTGGCGCAGTTGATAGCCCATCCGCAGGGTGGCTTGAAGGGGGTGCCGGAAGGGGCGCGGGTGGTGCCGTTCATCAACAAGGTGGAAACGGCCGTTCAGACCCACGCCGCCCGCCAGATTGCCCAACAGCTGCTGCATTCCCCCCGCATTGAGCGCGTCGTCATCGGGGCGGTGCAAACCGACCAGCCGGTGCGCGAGGTGCAGCAGCGGGTGACGGCCGTTATTCTGGCGGCGGGCGAAGGGGCGCGCATGGGCCAAACCAAACAGCTGCTCCCATGGGGCAGCACCACTGTTTTGGGCCAAACCATTCGGAATTTAGGGCAAACGGCCGTTCACCACCAGCTCGTCATCACCGGGCACGAAGCAGACAAAGTGCGCCAAATCGCACGGGCAGCAGGGGTGGAGACTTTACATAACCCAGATTATGCCGCCGGAGAAATGCTCTCATCGCTGCAAACGGCCGTTCGCCAGCTGCCTGCCAAGGTAACGGCCGTTCTTGTCATGCTGGCCGACCAGCCGATGGTGGAGCCGGAAACGATTGACCAGATTTTGGCGGCGTATTGGCAAGGCAAAGGGGAGTTGATGGCACCCGCGTATCAAGGACGGCGCGGCAATCCGGTGCTGATTGGCCGCCGCTACTTTGCCGAGCTGCTGGCCCTCCCCCCCGGCGACGCCCCGCGCACCCTGCTGCGCCGCCATGCCGACCAGCTGCATCTGGTCGCCGTCCCCACTGATTCAATCTTGCGCGATCTCGACAGCCCAGAGCAGTATGAACGGAAACGGCCGTCAGGAGAGTAGAGATTGGAGATTACCCCAATCTCCAATCTCCTCTTAGCGCTGCAGCGCATCCACCGTTTCCACCAAATGGGTGGCTCGTTCCGCCAGCAAATGAGCAATCAGGCGGTGCAGCCCGGCGGCGACTTCAGGTGCTTCTGCCTCCATTCGAGCCAGATTTTGGCGCGACAGTTCGTACACCACGCCTGGCCCATCGGCCACCACGGAGGCGGTGCGCGCCTGACCCAGATAAAAGCCCATCTCCCCCACCACCCGGCCACTGCCCATCGTTTCCAGCCGTACCGGCTCTTGAGACGGCCGTTCCAGCAGCGCCGTTACCTGCCCAGACTCCACAAAAATAAGCCCGTCCGGCGGGGCGCCCTGCTTCATCAACAGATCCCCGGCCATCAATTCACGGCGTACCAGATAAGCCATCAGGCCGTCCACCACAGCCTCGTCTGGGATGAGCTGTTGCAGCTGCTCGCGAAGCGACGTGGGCAGATCGACCGCTGGCACCAGCCCCTCGGCGGCCAGCAGCGCATTCTCGCACCATTCCAGTCCTTCATCCAGATTGCCAAACCAGCGCACCTGATCGTTTTGCCCCAGCGCCGCCTGCAGCTGCTGCTGAAACTGAGCCATCATCCCGGCATAAATCACGGTGATTTGCTGCCTGGCTGCCACCTGCTGAAGCTTTTGGAAACTGAAAACGGCCGTTGAATCCAGCCCCGTCACCCGATAAAAATCGAGCACCACAAAACTGAGCGCGGGGGCATCTGGGTCCGAGATACGGCTGCGAATGCGGTTCAACAAGGCATCGGCCGTACCAAAAAAGAGGAAGCCTTGCAGCTGCCAGACATGAATTTTTTCCAACGCTTGCTTGAGCTGCTGCCGCTGCTGGTGTGGTCGTGTCACCCGGCTGCGCACATATTGGCAAGAAAGCTCGTGGCGCACGGCATCGGTACGGCCGTAATTCACCCCAAACAAAACCACCGCCGCCAGCAAACCCAGAAACACACCCTGCAAAAAGCCCACCGTGGCAATCACCACCACAATCAGCAAAATAATGCACGCATCCGCCAGCGGTAGCTTAAACCAGGATTCCACCACCCATTCCAGCAAAAAGACCAGCCCCAGATAGCAAAGCAGCCCACCCACAACCAGTTTCGGCACAAAGGCCAGCACCGCCGCCCCCTGAAACAGCATCACGGTACATAAGGCTGCCCCTATGAGGACAGCCAGCCGCGTCCCGGCCCCCAGTTTGATGTTCAACGCAGAAATGCCCAACTGATGGAAGCCAACCATACCGCCAAAAGGAGCCGCCAACAGATTGCCTATCCCCGCCGCCCGCAGCTCCTGATTCAGGTCTACATCTTTACCGGCGCTCAATTCCAACCCGCCCGCATTCAACAGCAGCGCCAACGTGCTAACCAGCAAAATGGTGACGATACTGCCCGCCTGCCCGCCAATAACAGCCCAATTTATCTGGCTCAGATCGAGCGTGGCCAGCGAAAACCACAGGCTCTGGTCGGGAAACGGCCCCAGCAGCCAGCCCTCCGCCTGAACCTCCGCCACCGAGGAGCCAGCGCCCCAGACAAAGCCATAAAAGAGCAGCGACCCACCCAGCATAAAGCCAGGCATCAATAAAAAATGGTCGGCGTAACGGTTAACCAACAAGAATACGATGCCCAAAATCAGCCCTGGCAGCCAGCGAATGAATGCCTCTGCCTGAAAAAAAAGGCCCACCTGCGTCCACTCAAACGGCAAATCGGTCATCAGGCCAAGCGCGCCGGTAAACAGCAGCCAGCCAGTGCCGCCCAAAAAACCGCCAATGACGGGAAAAGGCAAAAAGCGCACCCAACGCCCCATGCGAAAGTAGCCCAATCCCAGAAAAAAGAGGCCGGTTAAGAGTGTGGTTAGCACAACGGCCGTTACCACCGTCACAAACATTTGCTCAGGCGAACCAGCCAGCTGGCTGGCAATAGCCGCCGCAACCACCGCAAAAATGGCAGCCGGCACATCCTGAATCCCAGAAATAATGCCGGGCAGCGTGGTCAGTACAGCCACCACCAAACCGGATATAATCGTCCCAACCAACGCCAACCCGATGCCATTGGCCAGAAATGGCGCCAGCGGCCCGGTAAAAATAAGCGCCGCCAGGGAAATGGCCAAGATCACCTCAAACAAAGCCATCAGACCGCCGCCCATCAGGCTGGGCAGAAAAACCTGTGGGGTCAAGCTCTCTTTTAACTGTGTCTGTACACTTT
This sequence comes from Promineifilaceae bacterium (SeqCode), assembly GCA_041748655.1. GTDB lineage: Bacteria > Chloroflexota > Anaerolineae > Promineifilales > Promineifilaceae > Leptofilum. The sequence continues at coordinate 46,841 of JBGTCV010000081.1, forward strand.
TTTCGGGGACAACGTCCATAAGAATTCCTGTTAATTTGGGAGAGTGGAGATTGCCACAACTCCAATCCCTAATCTCCAGTTATTTTCGCCAGGCGTGTTTGTAGTTTTGCCACCATGCCCTGGTCGCCAATTTGGCGAAAAACAACCAGCGCATGTTGGTAATGGGCTTCAGCAGCGGCGAAATCTTGCAGGGCAACGGCCGTATCCCCCAAACCAATCCGGCACAACCCCTGCCCCCGCGCATCCTGCATCGCCTCCCGGATGGCCAGGCTTTCCTCATAATGGGCCTGCGCCGTGGCAAAATCGCCCAGCGCCGCCGCCACCCGGCCCAAATTGACCAGCGAAAAGCCCATGCTCCACCGATTACCCAGCGCCTGCTCCAGCTCCAGGCTAATTTGGGAATGGGACTGAGCCTGTTCATACGCCCCCTGCTGGTAGGCAATCTGGCTCAAAATATTGTTGCTGATCGCCTGGCTGTACAGCTGGGCATTAGCGGTGGCAATCGCCAGTCCCTCTTCACACAGGCGCTGCGCCGCCTCAAAATCTGCCAACGAATAGTGAACCACCGCCAAAAAGTTGAGCGCGTAGATGAGCGCTTCTGGCTCGCCGTCGGGGCGCAGGGCGGCCAGGCTTTGTTGCAGCAAGTCCAACGCCTGCTGCCCCTGGCCAGACAAGAAAGCAAACCAGCCCTGCCGCGCTTGCAGCTTGGCCACCGTTTGGAGCGGGGCGCTGCCAGCCAGCTGTTGCGCCGCCAGGGCAAACAGTTCCAGCCCTTCACGGAACCAGCTGCGCATATAAAAATAGAGGGAAAGAGCGGTCGTGGCCTGGTTGAGCGGCGCCGCATCGGCCTGCCGGGCGGCAAAACGCCACGCCAGGCGGATATTTTCTATATCCTGATTGATGAACTCCAGGGCGCGGAGCTGTTCGCTGCCCTGCAAGGCCGCTTCTTGCTCTGCCACCTGCTGCAAAAAGTAACGGCCGTGTCGCTGCGGCAGCGCAGACTTCTCCCCCGTTGTAAGATGTTCAGCGGCAAACTGGCGCACCACGGCCAACATTTCATAGCGCGAATTGGCCACTGAAACGGCCGTTTCCCCCACCTGCCGCCGCAAAAACGATTTATCCAGCAGGGCCGAAAGCTGTGGCAGTCTGGCATTGGCCACCTGGACAGCCGCCTGCCGGTCGAAGCCGCCCTGGAAAACGGCCAGCTGAGCCAGCGTCTGCTGCTCGTCGGCAGTGAGCAGCTGCCAGGAGTAATCAAACACCGCCCGCAGGCTGCGCTGCCGCTCTGGCAGATTTAGCGCCGTGGCGCTGAGACCATCCAGATTATGGCGCAGTTCGGCCAATATTTCCGGGCAAGAAAGCAGCCGCACCCAGGCAGCCGCCAGCTCAATCGCCAGCGGCAGGCCATCAAGCAGCTGGCAAATATCGGCCACGGCCGTTTCCGACCATTCTCCCTCAGCCATCAGGACAAACCGGGGTTCCACCTGCTGTGCCCGCTGCACAAACAACGCCATCGCCGGGCTGAGCGCTGTCTCATTCACCGCCGTCGGCAGGCCGCCCAGCGTCAACGTCCGCTCCTCAGCCAGATTGAGCCGTTCCCGCGATGTCACCAGCACGTTAAGCGCTGGCGCTTTTTGCAGCAGCGCCAAAATCAGCCCCCGCCCGGGCGTCATCAGATGCTCCAGATTGTCCAGCACCAGCAGCATGTTTTTGTTTTGCAGGTAGCCCAACAGCTGCGCCTGCGGTTCGGCCGATCCGGCAAAGGTGTAGCCAATCGTCTCGGCAACGGCCGTTACCAGCGGATTAAAGCCCGCCGATTCCACCGCCGCCACACCCGCCAGCGGCACAAAAAAGACGCCGTGGATGAAGGGACCAAGGTGGGCCGTGGCCACCAGCCAGGCCGCTTCCAGCGCCAGCCGGGTTTTGCCCATGCCGCCTGGCCCCACCACGGTATGCAGCCGCTGTGCCGGATCGGCCAGCTGGGCAGAAATCCGGGCCAGCTCTTCGCGGCGGCCGATCAGATTTTGTTCACGCGGGGGGAGTTGATACGGCCGTTCCGCCGCTGCATTGCGAATTTGTTCCGCCAGAGCGGCCGTTTCCGGCAACGGCTCTACGCCCAATTCGTCCCACAGCATCTGGCAGAAGGTTTGGTACGCCGCCAGCGCCCCGTTGCGCTGCCCCAGGTTGGCCAGGGCACGCATCAGCTGCTGCTGGGCGGCTTCGCGCCACGGTTCAAGGGTCAGCTGCTGGCGGGCAAAAGCGGCAGCCTGCTCATAGTCGCCGCGCCGATCGTGGAATTGGGCCAATTCGGCCAGGGCAGCCAGGGCCAGCTCCTGAAACTGCTGCCGGCAGCCCAGCAGCCACTCATCAAAAGCGGCGCTGTCTTCCAGAAAGAAGCCGTCTAAAAACGGGCCTTTGTAGTGGGAAACGGCCGCTGCCGCCAACGCCATACAATCGGCACAGCCCGCTGCTCGCCTGCCGCGATGCCGATCGCAGCCCGCCAGCCCCGCCTGAAACTGCGCCACATCAAAAAAGTGATTGCTGTCGCGGTTGAACTGGGTTGATTCACGGGCAGAGAGCAAAAAAGGGGGATCGGCGGCCTCGTCGTTGATGGCGCGGCGCAGCCGGGCGAGCGTCTGGCGCAGGTTGGTGCGGGCGGCTTCGTCTGGCATGTCGGGGAAGAGCAGGCCAATCAGCAGTTCGCGCCGGTGAGAGCGGGCGGCTTCCATGACAAGAAAAATCAGCAGGGCCTCAATCCGCTTGGCCCGCGATTCAGGGATGGGGGTGTGATCAACTGCGGCGTGAAAACCACCAAAGAAGGTGAGCGCCAGGTGCATGAAATTTTTCTGTCCTTCAAAAAAAGTTGCCAGCGAAGCAAGCTGCTGTTGGGGAGCGGCTGCATTTTAGCTGATGCGGGGGAATGTGTCACGTTTGCGTCACGGAACGGCCGTATCCTGCACATCAGATAACTTTTAGACAAAACGTAACGGTAACGATAAGGAGTGAATCATGTTTTCAGGGACAACCACCACCACGCAAAAATTTCAAAACTGGGCAACCAACACCATCTCCCGTCTGGCCAGCAAAAGCCAGCCGCTGCCCACGTTGTCCCAGGCCACCGCTGGCCAAACCATCGCCGACCACAGCTACGCCGGGGTGCAGCAGGTGGCACTAAGCCAGATCAAGGGCACCGCCAGCGACGCCCGCAGCCACGACTTTGATGCCGATTTCCGTCTGACCAACAGCCACAACCGCAGCCGCCTGGATGGCGTCAAGCAAGCCCGCCAAAAATTGGCGTCGCTGCCCCCCATCTCCCTGGTTGCCGTGGGGGATGCCTACTACGTTCAGGATGGGCACCATCGCGTTAGCGTTTTTCGTGATTGTGCCGAAACGACTATTGCCGCTCACGTCACCGTTTTGGTTTTGCAGTAAATTTTCAGGCGGGTTCGTCTTCTTCCAGGCCGATGGCCATGAGGTAACCTCTGGCCCGTTCGGTGAGGGGGTATCGGTTCACCAGCTTCCAGAAGTTGGGTCCGTGGTTGGCTTCTTCCAGGTGGGCCAGTTCGTGGACAATCACGTAATTTAACACCCAGGCGGGCATGGTGGCCAACCGGTGGCTGAGGCGGATGGTGCCGGTTGAGGGGGTGCAGCTGCCAAACCGTTTGTTTTGGTTGGTGACGTAACGAATGGATTGCCAGCGAAGACGGCCGTTAAAAAACTCCCGGTTCAGCTGCTGGGCAATCTTCTCTAAATCGGTGTCGGTGGGGGGCGAGGGGCGACGGCGCTTTTCCAGCCGCTGGCGCAGCTTGTCGATGATGGGCGTCAGCTCTGCGTCGGTCATGCGGGCGGGGGCGCGCACCACCAACACCCCCTGCTTCAGCTCCGCACTGACCGATTTGCGCCGCTTCTGGCTGCGAATCACCTGAACTGGCCATCTTTCCGGCTGATTATCGCTCATCTGGTTTATCTGAGTAGTTCGTTGTAATTGGGTAATTAGGTAATTAGGTAATTGACCAATTACTCAATTACCCAATTACTTAATTACTCAATCTGTGGGATTGTCGCTGGTTTTCAGGTAACGGTAGCCTCGATTCCAGTAAATGAGGGGGCATTCACCTGTACCGGGCGTATCGGAAGCCATCACCTCGCCGATGTAGATGGTGTGGGTGCCGGCTTCGTACCGGTTGTGAATGGCGCAGTCGAGCCAGGCAAGGGCATTTTTCAGGACGGGTGCCCCGGTTACGGCCGTTCCCCAATCCCCCACCGCAAACCGATCCTCATCCTTAATCCAGGCAAACCGGTTGGACAATTCGCTCATATCCTGCGACAAAATATTGACGGCAAACACCGCCCCCTCATCCTCCAGCATCTCATATCCGGAAGCGCGGTGGTCGATGGCGATCATAATCAGCGGCGGCTCTGGCGAAATCGAAGCAAAGGCGGATACAGTCAGCCCGTGCGGATTTTCATACTTGGGCGATTTAATGGTAACGATGGTGACGCCTGCCGGAAAGTGGCGCAGCGCTTCACGAAATTTTTCTGAACTGATAGTCATTAGGAAATCCTTGTTGTAATTAAGTAATTGGGTAATTGGGTAATTGTATAAGGTCAAGGCGTTGTGGATTATTAATGGGTCTTTCGGATCTCGTGGGGTATCGCTAAATGTAGGGGCGGGTCTTGTACCCGCCCAGTCGAGGGCGACCACAAGGGTCGCCCCTACATCTGGCACCACCCCATGAAATCCTGAAGAGCCAAATTAATTCGGGCAATTAACTTGTCATGCTGAGTGCCTGTGCTGAGGCTGCCGAAGTATCCTCCGAAGCATCCCGCCCGCTTGATAATCAATGGAACTTTGTTCCTGCCAAAGTGCCTGCCATTTGCTCCTTGCGGGATTCTTCGCTGCGCTCAGGCTTGTGCTGAGCTTACCGAAGTAATGACAGTTGAACTGCCTTGTCATGCTGAGGTCCTCCGAAGCATCCCGCCCGCTTGATAACCAATGGAACTTTGTTCCTGCCAAAACGCCGCCATCTGCTCCTTGCGGGATTCTTCGCTGCGCTCAGGCTTGTGCTGAGCTTGCCGAAGTAATGACAAAATAACTACCTGATTATTTTCTTAAAGTGCAATGCCTTGACCCTATTCCAGCATCGCCAATACCTGACCCGCTGCGAATTATAATAAAGCTTACGAAAAGTTGCGGAGTGGTAAACCCAAAAAGGTGCGGCTGATTTTGGCAATGTCGCGCAGGTCGTGGATTTGGCTGGCCAGCTGGGCGTGGTCGGGGCCAACCAGCAAGGTGGGCACCGGATTACGGGTGTGCTGCCGCTGGTCTTTTTCCTCAATATTGCCATGATCGCTGGTAAGAATCAATAGTCCGTTGGCATCGTCCCAGGCGGCCAGCAGGCCACCCAGCACGGCATCGATTGTTTCCAGGTGGGCGGCGGCTTCGGCCAGCGTGCCGCGATGCCCGGCCCGGTCGCTGGGCCAATGCTCGAAGAAGCTGAACTGGTAGCGGCGGGCCACCTGGGCAATTTGCCGCCCCGCTTCAGGTAGGCTGAGCAGGGGAATGTCGGTGTAGCCAAGATGCTCATGCCAGCCCTGCCCGGTAAAGCCGGGGCTGACAGCACGGCCGTTCCTTAAATCGTCCGCCGTCATCAATGCCAAACCGGCCTGGGTGGCCGCCAGCGGCACCGCCGACAGCAGCCGCTTGCCCCGCGCCACGGCATCGAAGTAGCCCTGCGGGTACGGCGTGATCAGCGCCGCCTGCCCGCCCGCGTCCACCACTTCCTGAAACAGGGTGCCCTGGGCAATGACCGCCTGCACGGCGGGATTGGGCTTGGGGCCGTAATGCTCGCCCACCAGTTCCGGCACGTTGCGCCCGGTGAGGATGGTGGCCTGCCCGGTGGCGCTTTGCGGCTTGTTGGGCAGCCCCAGATTGGCGTCTGTAGGCACCAGGCTGGCCCGCTCGGTAACAATCGGCTCGCGGGCATGGTACCAGCCTTCGCCCAGCAGGCTGGTGAGGTGGGGCAGGCTGGCGGTGACAAACGGGTTCACGTCGGGATCATCCCCGCCGAGTCCGACGCCATCTAGGAAGAAAATGTGGAGGTAACGGCCGTTTTGCATCGTGCTCCAGTAATGAAGATTTTTGACGCAAAGAACGCAAAGAATTCAGAAGGCGCAAAGGGTAGATTTTAATCCATCGCATAGAAGATGCCATTTTCTACCTTGCTCACGCTGCGCACGATGCGCTCAAAGCTTTTCCACAGGGCGTCATAATCTTGTGGGGTAGAAACGGCCGTTTCGGCAAAAGCCAAACTTGCCTTCACCAAACTAAACGCCGGTCCCCAGGTCGGCGGCGAACCACCTTCTGCCCGCAAGGATTTGGCCTCATCTGCCAGCGAACTGAGCAGCGGCTGCCAATCTTTGAGCGGTTTGGGCTTTTGGGCTGCCTGCCGTGCCAGCGTCTCCGGGTTCAGACTGGCAATAATTTTGCCCTTGCGCTTGGCGGCCATGTAAGTTTCTTTGAAACCGTAGGCCATATTGGGACCGATCATAATGTTGCCGCCACGGATCAGCCCATCGTAAATAATGACATCCCCAAACGGCAGCAGAACCGTTTCCACAAAAACCGGCAATGCCTCTTTGGGGATCATTTCATCAAACGAATTGTGCAGCCCCAGAACCGCATACACCTTCTCATTGGCTATAAAAATAGCGTGCTTTTTTAGCAAGCGCTCAATGACAAAACGATCCAAAATGCGCGATTGCCAACTTTCAACAAGCGCCAGATGTTCAGCCGGTAACTTGTTGGGGTTTTCGGCCACATAGCGGGCAATCAGTGAGGGTTCTTCCCACAAAGCGTCTCTAACGGCCGCTTGCTCCTGCAAATCGAGTTCAATGTACGCCTCAAGGGACGACACATCAGGCAGGATTTGCTTTTTCTGATTGACATAAAATTGCAGCGGAAACATGAGATCAAAAAACAGGTTGGCATCTTTTTCTGAAAGTTTCATCTAAATTCTCCCGTGTGGCTGCGATAAAGCGCCGTTCGCACTTTACTTGTTAACGGATATTTTGCCTGAGGGTTGACCCAAACGGTTATAGGTACGGCCGTTTGTAAATCTGGCCCGCGTACCAGAACTTCACTCAACCGCCCGTAGTAGCGAAAGAAATCGGCTCGATTGCGCAGCTGATGCCGCGGCAAGAAACCTGAATCATTTTGTTCGGCCTGTTGTTGTAAGTGTACCATCGTGGCCCGAAGATCATCGGGCGTCACGGACAAAGTCTCAAGGCCGATAAGCAGTACGTTGCTACAGTGCGGCCGTAGCTGACCGAATTTGCTGCAAATTGTATCAGCCAGGCGCTCATCTACAAGCGGATTTTGGGGAACGTTATGTGGAGCAGTTGGCGTGTTCTTTTGCTCGGCTTGTTGGCGAGTTACCTCCAGCATAAAAGTCAGGCTGGTGGTAAAGGTAACCGCGAAATCAGGGCAGCGCGGCTGTTCACACCGTGGTTCATAGGCCAGGCTCAGCCGTCGTTGACCCAGCAGCAAGTAGGCGGTTTCCAGTTCAAGCTTTAAATCGAACAGGCTGGCCTGGTCTGGCGTTGTGCGCAGCTTTTTGCGGATTTTGTCGCGGTAGGTGGTGACAAAGGTCATGAACCGGCGCGACGAGGCCAGCCACGCGGCCATTGGCTGCGCCAGCAGGTGTGGCTGGCCACCAAAAACGTAAGTCAGTAATTCCTCAGTTAACAAAGTACGCCCTGCTTATCGTAAATACATTGTTTCAAAAGTTTTTCACCGGGCTCACTTTACCTTAAAAGTTATTTCGTTGGTCATCGAGCTTTGTTTTAACCTGTTCCAGGCTGACGTGTGATGGGGTCATTTCGGTTCGATAATCTCCAACGGCGATAAATTTTCTACAATTTCTACCGTCTCAAGGCTCACCGAAATGACCTGTTTGATCAGGCGGAGGATGTAGGTTTCGTCGTCAAGGTTGTTGGGGTCGTTGGTGATGCCGCTGCGCGGGTCGGTTTTGATGCGGTATTGGTCGATGACCCAATCCAGGGCGGAGCGGTTGCCGAGTTTGTAGGCAAACACCTGGGGCGGGATGCCGTTCAGGGTGAGGAAGTTATTGTACTTCAGGCTGGTTTTGTCTTTGCTGAGGCGCATTTTTTCCACGCGGTAGTTCAGCGGTTCGTCCGGGTTTTCGAGTTGCTGCACGGGGTATTCGGGCTGGGATTCGTAATTGACGTGGATGTGGGCCAGGCGTTCACCGGCCTGGACGAAATGCCAGAACTGCTGCGGCTGGACGAATGGAATGCGCGGCAGTTCGCGGCGCAGGTTGGCGGCGTACGTTTCGCGGTAGGTGGGGTGGTGCAGCAGGGCATAAACGTAGTGGAAGATGTGCCATTTAGTGAGCGGTGGTGGAGATTGGTCCAATCTTTGAGATTGGACCAATCTAGGAGCGGTGGCGTAGGTGGTGCGGAACTGATCCAGCGCCCAGTCGGTGATGTTTTCGCGGCGAGTGTACGCCAAACCTCCCGGGGGTTCGGAACCCCCGGGAGGTTGCGGGGCGGCGGTATAGGTGTAGAAGGGGAAGCATTGCGTTGGCATTCCAAAACCACCAGAAAGAACCAAATTTGCAATTGTATTGGTCATAATGCTGGTAAAGGGTTTTTCAGATGCCTTATCTGACACACAAATGATGAAGTTTTCCACTTGTTTATCTGGTGTCGGTAAAAAGCTCGGAAATTGATAGACTTCTTCATTTAGAATTCTATCAAAAAATAGAAGCCTCTTTGAAAATGGCCGGTACAAAGATTCTCGAATCTTTTCAGTCTTAAATTCTGCAAAACTCCCGCGTTCCAAATCTTGTTTTAAATCACGGCTCCAACTAATTTTCGTATGATCTGTTTCAATAAAATCATTTGTTTTAGGTTTTGGATTTAGCCTGGTGTAACGAAAAACATGCTCATTATATACGTCAATTAACCTCGACATATTTTGTTCAACTGTTGCCGCGTCAAAATTATAAGCCCACGCATCCCTGCTTGTTGCAACACCTCTACCATAAGTTGAGAATATTGCTTCACCCGCTCCACTTTTCGCTTCTTTTGTTCCAATTGGCAAGTAGGTCTCAAATGCGTCGCTTAAATCATCAGTTAACCAAGTGTTTTTTCGATTCGGGGCAAGTTCATCCCAAGTCAAGTTGAAGATGGTTTGAGCGTTTTCAATTAAATCGAATTTTTCTATTCTTGTAGCTCTAAAGTCTACAGTTGTGTAGAAAATCTTGCTGTCGTTTATATGCTTGCCACGAACAAAAAAAGTGACGCTAATACCAACCATCGCGGCCAAACCGAAAATAGTATGCTCTTCACCTAGCGGAATGCCATCACGCATCGAATCTTTGCGAATATTACCTCTTAAATCAAGAACATAGAGATGGCTAAAATCTTCTTGCAAATGCTTGCGCATACCATCAAAGGAAAAGTCATTGATAAAGCTGTTGTTTGTGATGAACGCAATGATTCCTTCATCACCTATCCGATCGGTTGCCCACCTAATGGCTTTTACATAAACATCAGATAAGGCATTTTTATTCGTTGCTTTAGAATCTTTTGAATAAGTCTCAGCAACACGCTCATCTAGCACAGGGTATTGCCTATTTTTATTATTATCATTCTCGTTGATCTGTTTTGCGTTGTACGGCGGGTTGCCGATGATGACAAAGATGGGGCTGTTTTTCTGGCGCTGGACGCGCTGGGTGTTCTCCGGGGCAAAGAGGGGCATTTGCCGCCCTTCGGCCAGTTCAAAGGTGTCCACCAGCGAGATGCCGTTAAACGGTTCGTAGCGGCCCGTCAGCTCGTAATACTCATGCTCAATGTTCATGCTGGCAATGTAATAGGGCAGCAGCATCACCTCGTTGCAAAACAGTTCGTGTTTGTATTTGTAGGGCAGCTTGCTCTTGGGTATCTGGCGCATGACGCGCAAGTGGAAGTTGCCTGTACCCACAAACGGGTCCAAAATGGCCACGCCGTCGCTCGCTAAACCGTCAGGTTTAGCAAATTCCCGCTTAAGAATGTCGTCCACGGAGCGCACCATAAAGTCCACAATCGGCTGCGGCGTGTAGACAATGCCGTGGGTGTCGGCCACCTTCACGCTAAAGCCCTGGAAAAACTTCTCGTAGACCGTGTTCAAAAAGTCCTGTTTCTCGCTAAACTCCTCGATGGTGGCGGCGGTGGTTTCGATGGCCCCGTAGAAGCGGTCCAGGCTGCGCAAAAAGTCGTGGCGGCTAAAGCTGCGGCTGGTGAGGGCGCTGATCACCTTCTCAATTTCGCGGGCAATGATGTTGCGCTGGGCAAAGTCCGGATTATTGAACACCTTGCGGAAGATGCGCTCGGTGAGCAGATGCTGGATGAGCATCTCTTCCACCGCCTCATCGGCCAGATTGGGGTTGATGGCGTCGCGCATGAGCTGCTTGAAGCCAGTCAGGGCGTCACGGAACGCCTTGTTTTGCTTGCGCTCCACCTCGATGAGAGCCAGCAAGCTTTGGGCCAGCTCCGGCACGCGCTCCTTGAACTCCTCCACGGCCACGTCCCACTGCTCAAATTCGGGCGGCTGGTATTCGCAGAACAGCTTGAGCACTTCCACCAGGTTGTCGGGGTTGGTGATCGGTTCGTCGAAGAGGATGCGGCCGTTCTGCACCAAAATCGCCCGTTCGGGAGCCTGAAACAAAATATTGTCCTGCGGGTAGCCTTCGCTGAACTTCTTCTTCACCTCCAGCGCCAGATCATCGTTACTGCCTTTGGCCTCCCAGATGCCGTGGCGCAGCTTGAACTCGTCCAAAAAGACGCCATCGGCGCGCAGGGCGCGGCGACCCTTGCGCGGAATCTGGTGCTGCTCGGCCAGCGTCCAGCCCATGCGGCTGGCGCAGGCGCGCAGCAGGTTGGCAAACTGCGGCGCAACAGCACCCTCGTGCAGCAGGCTGAGCTGCTGTACTTTTTTGAGCGCCTTAAAGTAGTCGCTGACGGGTTTGTGAGTCGGTTTCAGGTTCAGGTAGGGCATCTGTTATTCCAATTGTTTGTTGAGATAAGCGGCGTAGGGTGGATTTTAGCATAGATTAGCGCAACTTACCCCAGCCCTCCCCCTGCGAGGGTTGGGGTGGAGCGTGATGCGGAAAATGGCTCCGGTCGCGCATCACGACTGTTACCCTCGAGCCAAAAAAGTTTGCGTTCTTCACCCCTCACCGATGCGGCTCGCGGGGCAGGCGTCCCGTGAGCCGGGTCATTACCTGGTAGCCCAGCCAGCGGAACGGGTCCAGTGGCACCGGCGAATAATCGGCCCCGATGAAGGGCAGGCCGCGCCACTGTTCGTCACTGCCGCTGTAGAGATCGGTGAGCACGCTGCCCGCCATGTTGGCCGCCGTGACGCCGTGCCCGCTGTAGCCCAGCGCGTAATAGACATTGTTGTACTCGCCGCGCACCCCCATAAAGCAGTTGCGCCGCAAAGTGATGGCCAGCGTGCCCGTCCAGCGGTAGGCGCGGCGCAAACCGCCGCTGCCGGTGAGATATTGCCCCATCGTCTGCTGCATCTCGGCAAAGGCGGGGTCGGCGCTGTCTGGCGTGCCGGGGTAAGCAGTGCGGTTGTTGAACAGGTAGCTATACGAAATATTGCTGCCACCGCCAAACACGATGTGCCCTTCACGGGTGCGCGTCGCGTAGGAGATGCGGTTGAGATCGTCTGAAAAGCCCGCCGCGCCGTGCCAGCCCAGCTGGCTGGCCGCCTCGTCGCTGAGCGGATCGGTGGCGAAGACGTGGGAGTGGAGCGGGAAAAACGCCTTGCGGAAGTAGCCCAGCTTGCCAGTGTAGCCGTTAGTCGCCAGCACAATCGCTTTGGCCTTCACGGAGCCGTGGCTGGTACTGATTTCTATGGTGGGGCCTTCTTTGATTTTGGTAACGGCCGTATTCTCATAAATCTTTACCCCGCGTGCCTCCAGCACCGGGCGCAAACCCCGGATAAGCTGCACCCCGTTCAGCTGCCCCTCACCGGGATCAAACAGCCCGCCATAAATGCCGTTGAGGCTGATCTTTTGCCGCACCTGGGCCGCGTCCCAAAACTGCACCGGCACGCCGATGCTGTTCAGATGGGCCACTTCGGCCTGCGCCTCGACGGCCCGCTGCTCGTTGGTGAACACCTCAAAACAGCCGTCCCGCCGGTAGCTCACGTCCAGATTGTGCGTCTGAATGATTTGCGCGATGCTGTCGATGGTCTGGCTGGTGGCGTGGTAGACGCGAGCGGTCATCTCATCGCTCATTGGGCCAACGCCGTAGACCCAGTTGAGCATCATGCCGCCATTGCGCCCGCTGGCTCCGTTGGCCAGCGATTTGGCCTCTAGCAAAACAACCCGCTTTTCCGGGTAGCGCTGGCTGAACTGGTAGGCTGTCGAAATCCCGGTATACCCGCCACCGATGATGCATAAATCGGCCGTTTCTGCCCCACTGAGCGCGGCATTTGGCCGATAATCTGGCGTATACGAAGCCCACACCGACCGATTTTCATCAATCTCCAGCTTTTCCCAGCGCAGCGGGTAGCTCAACCGGGCCGATGCCCTCGCCACCCGGAACAACCCCTTTTCAATTTTCTTCGTCAACGAATCCGAACTACTCATACCTTTAACCATTCACCATACATCATTCACATTTTACCATTAGAACGGCCGTATTTTAGCACAGGACCCACAACCCTTCTCCCTCAAAAAAGCACCCGGCAAACGCGATTTCTTGTGAATAAAAAATTAATTCGGGTAATAAACTTGTCATGCTGAGGTCCTCCGAAGCATCCCGCCCGCTTGATAACCAGTGGAACTTTGTTTTTGCCAAAGCACTTGCCATGTGCTCCTTGCGGGATTCTTCGCTTCGCTCAGGCTTGTGCTGAGCTTGCCGAAGTAATGACAAAATAACTACCTGATTATTTTCTTAAACTACAACCAATCGCGGCTACGAAATTGTAACGGCCGTTTCGCCAGTTGGGGGAAAAACATACCGTATTTTCGTGCCAAATCGGGTTGACTTTTTAGAACATGCGTGCTATTATCTTTTGCAGACATACGGAACCCTCTTCCCTCTTCTCAAACCCTCATACCCTCTTCCCCCCAAAACAGTGGCGCTGGTAAGTGCGACCCTTACCAGCGCCACACTCCTCTTCTACACAATCGACCAACGGGGGCACCACAGCAGCAAAAGAGAACAGAGGCAAGAGCTTACGAACCTTTGGTTCGGTTTTTTGTTTTAGGAACGCATATTAAATAACTTGCACATCTTCCCTCCCCCTAACCCCATCCCAAAGGGATGGGGGACTTCTGTCCCCTCCCCCTGTGGGGGAGGGCTAGGGAGGGGGAAAACCGTGGAGAACAATCATGAAGACACAGGGCATACAAAATAGTGGCGGCAAGCCGCGCCCTAACCAGACCGGCAGCAATCTGCTGCTAGGGCTAAATTTACCGCAAAAAAGCATCGTGGGCGTCATTTTGGTGGTGGCGCTGTTGGCGTTTGAGCTGTTTAACTTTGATACCACGCGCTATGCCCTCAACAGCTTGCTGGGGGATGTGCGCTTTGCGGGCGTGGGCTGGGCCACCATTCTGGCCATTGCCTTTTGCGCCATTGATTTTGCCGGATTGGCCCGGCTGTTTACGCCAGAACGGGGGCAGGATGAGCCAACGGCCGTTTGGTATCTCATGGGTGCCTGGCTGCTGGGGGCCACGATGAACGCCGTCATGACCTGGTGGGCCATCTCCCTAACCCTGCTGACGCATGATTTTGGCAACGAGGTGCTGAGCCGGGAGCAGCTGCTGCGCTGGGTGCCCTTTTTTGTGGCCACGCTGGTCTGGCTGACGCGCATCTTGTTCATCGGAGCCATTTCGGTAGCGGGCGAACATCTGTTTGCCACGTCCCAGCGCCAGATCAGCAGGCTGCCTGCCGGGGAACGGCCGTCTGTCGAGAAACGGCCGTCTGCCAGGGAACAGCCGTATCCCACCCCACCTGTCCGCCGTGCGCCTGCTGTTGAACGGCCGTTCCGACCCAATCCGGCCCCCATGCGCGCCCGCCCGCAGCATTCCCAGCAGCATTCCCAGACGGAAAACGGCCAGCCAAACGCCCGCACCCCACTCAACCGAACCAATCCAGGTCGCCCCGGCGGACTGCAAGCCCCAGGGCGCTCGCAATCTCGCCCCCGTCGCTAAGGCAGGCACATTACATAACTTGCGCATTTACCCTCCCCCTAACCCCCTCCCTTTGGGAGGGGGGACTCCTGTCCCCTCCCCATGTGGGGGAGGGCTAGGGAGGGGGTAAACCGTAAGTTATTAAATTTCTGTTCCTAAAACGTACGGTGCTTGAAGCTGCCCCCCACGACCGTGCCGCTAATCTCTACATCAAGCAGTTCATCGGCGGGGATGGTGAAGATGTCCCGGCTGAACAGGGTGAAATCGGCCAACATGCCGGGGGCGATGCGGCCCTGCTGCGCTTCCTGGCCGCTGGTGATGGCGGCGGCGGTGGTAAAGGCGTGTATTGTTTCGGCCATCGTCAGCCGCTGTTCAGGATGCCAACCCTCTGGCCCTGGGCTGCCATCGGCGCGGCGGCGGCTAACGGCGGCATGGATTCCCAGCAGCGGATCGATCTTCTCGATGGGCGCATCAGAGCCAAAAACGAGCGTGGCACCGCTGTTGAGCATGGTGCGCCAGGCGTAGCTATCTTTGGTACGGCTGCCCCAATGATGAACGGCCGTTTCCATATCCGAAGTCGCATGAATCGGCTGCATCGAGGCAATGACACCCAGCTGGGCCAGTCGGTGCTGGTCGGCGGGGTGGATGATTTGGACATGCTCAATTCTATGACGGAGATTGGTTGGTTGGGGATTAGAGCTTAAACCATCACGCTCCTGCTGTCTTACCACTTCAAACACATCCAGCACATCATGGTTCGCCCGGTCGCCAATGGCGTGGACGGTAACGCCGAGGCCGTGGGCGCTGGCCGCACTGGCTTTTTCCAGCATCTCCTCTTTGTCTGTCACAACAATGCCGTAATTGTTTGGCTCGCCTTCATATGGGGCGATCATGGCGGCAGTGCGCGGCCCCAGCGCCCCATCGGCAAAAATCTTGACGCCGCCAATGCGCAGCCATTCATCGCCAAAGCCGCTGCGCAGCCCCACCCCGATAGCGTGCTCCAGTCGATAAACCGGTATATTTTTCACCACCCGCAGCCCCAGTTCGCCATTTTGGTGCAGGCTTTGCAGGGCGATGAAGCAGGAACGGCCGTCAAAATCATGCAATCCCGTCAGCCCCACGCGCCAGCAGTAATCTTGCGCCTGGCGCATCGCCTGTACCACCTGGTTGGTCGTCGTTTCAGGGATGTGGCGCGTCACCAGGTCAATGGCATCTTCAAAGAGGATGCCGGTGGGCTGGCCGTTTTCGTCTCGCTGAATCTGGCCACCGGGCGGATCGGCCGTTTGGGCGTCGATGTTGGCCAGGCGCAGGGCACGGCTGTTGACCCAGGCGGCGTGCCCGCTGTGGTCGCGCAGGCAGATGGGGAGGTCGCTGGCGATGCCGTCCAGGTGGGCGGCGGTGGGGAAGTGGGTCTGGCCCCAGTCGTTGACGCGCCAGCCACGGCCTTCGAGCCAGTGGTCGGTATTCGGTGAACGGTGGTCAGTGGGCAGTTTGGCGGCAATGCGCTGCAGCGCTTCGTCGAGAGTGGTGGTGCCGCGCAGATCGACACGCTGGAGGCTGAGGGCGAAAAATTGAAAATGAACGTGGGCATCGACAAGGCCGGGAATGAGGCAACGGCCGTTTAAATCCACCAGTTCCCCACCAGAAGTCAGCAGCGGTTTGATTTGGTCATCGCTGCCCACGGCTAAAATTTTACCGTCTCGCACGGCAACGGCCGTTGCTGTGGGCTGGCTGGGGTTTTGGGTATAGATACGGCCGTTTAGTAAAATCATTGTGGCAGACATGGTAAACTCCTTTTTGATCGCAGCGGCGCAGGCTCGTGCTGAGCGAAACCGAAAAAAAGCAGCGTGCCAACTGCGCCGGTTTTGGCTGAAATCGTATCACAATCAGTTGGGTGGAACGAAATTATTAAACATTATTGGGATTAACGTTATGTCAAAAAATAGTCCGCAGATTTCGCAGATTGGCGCAAATGGCGCTCGCAGATTAAAGGCAAAAAATCTGCGAAATCTGCGTTAATCTGTGGATCAATTCTTATTTCCGATATTGTCTATTTCATAGGGGCGCAAGATGATTGAACAAAAACAGGCAGGCATTGTTTATTTTGAGTTTGAGAGCTTTGGGGGAAACGGCCGTATCCAGCACGCCATCTTTTCTCGCCAGGGCGGGGTGAGCCAGCCGCCACATGAATCGCTGAATTTAAGCGTGAGCGTGCCGGATGAGAAAACGGCCGTGTATGCCAATCGTGCCAAAGCATTCGGGCTGTTTGGGCGACAAAACGACACCGTGGTTCACGCTCACCTGGTGCACGGTAATGATGTGGCGCGGGTAACCCAGGCCAACAACGGCACCTGGGTCGAGCGGGTCGATGCCCTCATCACCAACGAACCAGGCTGTGCCCTGACGATGAATTTCGCCGACTGCACCCCCATCTTTTTGGTCGATCCGGTGCGACACGCTATTGGTCTGGGCCACGCGGGCTGGAAAGGGGCCGTACTGGATCTGCCCGGCGCGATGGTGCGGGCGATGCAGCGGGAGTTTGGCAGCCGTCCAGCCGATTTACGGGCGGGGATCGGCCCATGCATCAGCTGGGCCAACTACGAGGTGGACGAGCCGCTGGTGAGCGAGGTTCAAGCGGCGTTTCCTGATTGGGAGACGTTGTTGATGAAGCGGGAGGAGGGGGGAAACGGCCGTTACCATTTCGATCTCCCCGAAGCCAATCGGCGCAATTTGGCTCACGCCGGGGTGCAGCAGATTGAACTGTCTGGCCTCTGCACCGCCGACCGCACCGATCTCTTCTTCTCTCACCGCGCCGAGCGGGGAAAGACGGGGAGGTTTGGCTCAATCTTTGTGCTAGTGCCTACAAGTCAGATGCTTGCACGCTGAACCGGTACAAATTCGCTCGCCCCTCCTTGCCCACCTGCTCAACCACGCCACAGCGGGCCAGGGTATAGGTGATGCGCTGGGCAAGGTATGGCTGGATTTTGGCCAGCTGGGCCAGGTGACGATTGGTGAACGGTTGGGGCAGGGTGGGCGGCAGCAGCGTGAGCAGGTCGGCGGGGGTGGCGAAGGTGTGCAGCCCCACCACGCCCAGCAGCCGGTGATCGTACAGGCTCCATCCTTTGCGCCGCCAGCTGCCCTGGCCATCGTCGCGCCAGATTTCTTCTTGCTGGGTGAGCAAAGCCCCCACCACCAAATTAGGATGCGGCAGCAGGTGCGGAATACGCATCAATTCAGAGAAGAGGTCGAGCGCCTGCCCTTTTTTGGGAGATTTGCGGCGGCTGATGGGCTGGCCAACGGCCGTTTGCCGCACAATCCACTTTTCCTGGGCAATGGGATGCAGCAGCAGCACCGGGTGCGCCTCTAGCAAGCGGCTCAACTTGCGCCTCATCGCCCCAAAGTGGCGCGTCTGAATCTCAATCAGCTGCTCCCCGCGCACAATGTCGATGATAAAGCCGTCTAGCTGCACCTCGAACTGGTCATTGGAACGGCCGTACCATTCCTTAATGCCCGCATGGAGCGATTTTTCCGCCAGAGTCCCAATTTCATTCATGAGAAGTTTTTTAACCACAGATTTCGCAGATTAAAAAAATCTGTGGCTGCGCTTGGCTACGGTTTGTACAGGCCCCAATCATCCATGAACCAGCCGTTATTTTGAATCGCCCAACGTCCGCGCATGGCTGCGCCAATAGTCACCGTTTGCGGCTGTGCCACGGTAAAGGTGGTTTGGAACCGGTTTTTTTGGCCAAAGGTGGGCAGCAGCCAGCCGGTGGTGCCGTTCCCGGCAATCAGCTTTACCTCACCAGAGAGCGGATCGGGCGCCCAAATTTTTTGCCCGTTGTCGTAGCCCACCACCAGGTCTGGGAAGACGTGGATGCGTAGAAGGTAGGTGCCAGGTTGCAGGAAAACGGCCGTTGTCAATTCAAAACTGATTGCCCCATGTTCCTTAAACACTTTCACCGTCTGGTCACCGTGCCAGATGAACAACTCATGCTCATGCGGTGGCAAAAAAGCTGAGGGCAAGACACGGGACTCTGGCTGTCGCCACGCATTCCAGCTGTCAGGGTCCAGAGCATTCTCCCCTTCAAGATAGTTAAACTGCCAGTTTGCCGGTATTTGCAGCTCCGAAATCCCGTCTTTATGGAACCAGCCGCCTTCAAACGAGGGATTAGGCAGTAAATTTGGCCCCAGCGAGGGCACGCTGACCAACGGCAGAAAAATCGATTCGCTGCCACCCGCTGTTGTGGGCTGGGCGTGTCCGATCATCCAAATAAAGAACAGCATGAGCGCCAGGCACAGTCCGCCAAGCCATTTCAGTTGCATCATAAATTCTCCCTGAACTGGCTCATTCTACCAGAAGTTCAGCAATTCTAAATTTAGAGCAAATTCACCTACGTTACCCCGGTTGAAACCGGAGGTTGAGATAAAAAACCTGCTGAAGCAGGTTCGTAGGCCCGTTTATAACGTGCTAAAGCACGTTTCCATACATAGCCTGGGCATAGCCTGGGGATTTATCCCCAGGTCCCCTGGTGAAGCGGCTTGACCAAACCGGGCAAGCCTGCTAATCTGGGACATCATTTGTCATAATGTTTTACAAAAAATTTAGCGTTTGTGTATGCGCATCGCTCACAAACAGTTTGGTGATGGGGTAGTGGACAGGCAAAGGCCCACAATGACCCTTTCACGCAATGACTTTGTTAAGGAGAAGAGGTTGCCATGAGTGAAGCCAATGTTGATCCGTACGAAGTTGAAGACCGGTCCAGGCAGGTAAATGAGCCGGATCTCATCCTTGTAGAAGCAGAGCCAGAAGATGAACCACGCGGCGAGCTGGTGAAGTTTGGTCTTTTGGCCATTGTGCTGCTGTTTACGGTGCTGATTATTGCGTTGTTACGGCCGTATATCTTCAACACCATCATCCCCGCCGTGTTGGGCGAAGGGCAGTCCGTCGCCCCGCTGGTCCGCAACGAAGCCGAAGCTGAAGCGATTAAGCCGGTTACTGACGATGAGGAACTGGTTGATGAAGAGGAGCGGATGGAAGGAGAGCAGGATACGGTGGATACGGCCGTTTCCACCCCCGAAGCCAGAGAAGAAGCTGCCCCTGAACCTGTCAACCCGGAAGATTTCCCAACGGCCGTTCCCGCTCAAACCCACACCGTCCAGGCCGGTGAAAACCTCACCACCATCGCCCAACGTTACGGCACCACCGTCCAGGCCATCGTCACCGCCAACCAGATCACCAACCCAGACCGCGTGATAATTGGCACCGTGCTGACAATTCCAGATAGCCAGTAATCAGTAGGTCAGTAGGCTAGTGAGCAGTAGGTCAGTAATCAGTTGTGCTCAAAACTGAATACTGATTACTGATTACTGGATCACTGCTTCCGGCTTCGCTTCGGCTTCACCCCGCCGCGATAGCTGGGAACTTCCAGCAAAAAGAAGGTACAGCGGCTGCCGTCCAGCATTCGCGTGGCCAGGCGGGGGTCGATTTCGTCGATAGGGGTTGCGGTGGTAATCACCGTGGGCAGGCGGGCGTTGTAGCGGTGGTTAAACAGCTGGTACAGCTTCTCTCGCGCCCACGCCGTAGCGCTTTCTGTACCCAAATCATCCAGCACCAACAGCGGTGCCGTTTTCACCTCGTCAAACCGCTTGTCGTAGCGCATCCCGCTGGCCGGATTAAACGTCGCCCGCAAATGATCCAGTAAATCTGGCACCAAAATAAAGAGCACAGGCTCCCCTTTTTTATGTACCTCATTGGCAATGGCTGCTGCCAGATGGGTTTTACCGTTGCCAAACCCGATGCTGTTCAGCACCAGCCAGTCGGATGGCGCTTCGGCAAAGTCGCGGGCGGTGTCGAACGCATTGCGTAAATTACTGGCTTGCCCACGCGGCAGCTCCCGCTCCCGTAAATCAAAATTGTCGAACGTTTTGTCGTGGTGCAGGCTCAGCGTAGACAGCTCCGACTGCTCCTGGTCCACCCCCGCCCGCCGAAAGTCTGGCGCGGCGATATGGATAATTTGCACCAGGCTGGGGTCTACCATGCGAGAACGAATGCGGATTTCAATCGCTTCCAGCTCCAGGTTGGTGGTGACGACGGTGGGAAGACGGCCGTTATACCGGTGGTTAAAAATCTGGTACAGCTTTTCCTGGGCCCAGTCGCTGTTGGTTTGGGTGCCCAGGTCATCCAAAATGAGCAGCGGGGTGTTGCGAATTTGCTCAAATCGCTCATCGTAGCCAGTGGTGGCGTTGGGGCTGTAGGTGGCCCGTAAATGGTCCAGCAGGTCGGGCGTGCTTACAAACAGGGCGGGATGCCCCATCTCGATGCGTTGGTTGGCAATGGCCGCCGCCAGATGGGTCTTGCCGCAGCCGTAGCCGCCCTTCAAAACCAGCCAGCCATCGGGATTTTGAGCATAGGCCAGCGTCCGATCATAAGCCATCTTCAAGTTGAGCTGCTTGCCGGGAGTGAGTCCGTGGCCATCGGGCAAAAAGGCATCGAAAGTGCAATGTTGCAGCGCCCCCAACTGGCTGAGCTTCATCAGGCCGTCGATGCGGGCCATCTCGCGCTCGGCGGCGCGGCAGGCGCAAGCCACAGCCCGGCCAAAGCGCGGGTCTACGGGCGGAACATCGGGGATAACGTAGCCAAGACCGCCGCAGTGGGGGCATTCAGGCTGGCCCAAGCCGCTGGCTTCAGCGGAGTCATCGGGGACGGGGCTATCGTTTGATAATGTCGCGGTATTCATCCGGGACTGATTGGCGTAGCTCTTTTTGAGTATCTCGGCGGCCGATTCCATCTTTCTTTCCTTCCTGGCGCCACCGTTCCAAAATGGTGACGATGTAGCGCCATTTGCGCACGTTGTTGGCAACGGCCGTTTCAATTGCTTCTTCTATCCAGCGCAGCGGATAGGTTTGCTCGGCGTCGCGCAGCTCATCAGCCAACATGGGGGTGAGGGGGCCGATGTTTTGTTCGTAGAGGATGAAGATATTCGGCCGTTCCACCAGCAGCGTAATCGGCTCATCTTCATCCGGGTTGGGCCGCCATTCGCCTCTGGTAATCCCCTCAAAGGCGGCGCGTCCCCTTTCCGTATTAAAAAAGTAAAGGTCCATGGTCCCATCAGCGCTTTCGATGTTGACATGCAAAAAAGTGCCGCGAGCCACCGCCCGCTCAATGCCGTCCATCAATGCTTCCGTTGCCAGGGTGGTGGTTGGCCCCAACCCTTTGATAAACTCGATGTCGTTCAAAAAGTCGGTCAGGCGCAGGTAGCGCACCTGGCCCTCTTTTTGCCCCATGGCCCAAAAGGCATAGAGCGTCACCTTCAGCTCTGCCATATTGTCGATGTGCGGCAGCAGGTCGCTAAAAAACAGGTTGGGCACCAGGGTGGTGCGCAATTTGCCGTCTGGGAAGCCGGGGAAACCTTTCATAATGGTTAATTGTTAATGGTTAATGGTTAATTGTCAATGGTTGTGGATCGGCGCTTATACGCTTTTATAAGAACCGGTAACGACCAAGAACCACCGATTACTGATCACCGTATACCGCACTACAGGTTAATTTCCTGGCGTTGCAAATTGCGGAAGGTGGCAAGCTTGCTGTGCCAGTACAGGTCCACCACGCCGGTGGGGCCGTTGCGGTGTTTGGCAATGGTGAGTTCGGCGATATTCGGCCGTTCTGTTGTCTCCGGGTGGTAATATTCATCCCGGTAGATAAACATCACAATATCGGCGTCTTGCTCAATGCTGTTGTGCACAATAATGTCATCAGCCACAAAGTTATGCGGTCCAGGCACCGTTAAATCAAAAACTTCCGCTTCACCAGCCGGAACGATGGAGACGATTTGATCCCAATACACATCATTGCTTGCCAGTTGGCCCAACGCTTCCGAGTTAACAATCTCGGCACTTCCTTCCAAACGACGGGGCAAAGCCAAACGGCCTCCAAGAGCTAGTTCGTCCAGGCGCTTCCAGCCCTCGATTGTTAGGAACTTGTGGTTTCCTGTGGCCTGGATGGAACGGCCGAGTTTCGTTTCCAGCGTAAAAATTGGCTTTGTGCCTGTAGAGAAGGCCCGGCTGACCAGGGCAGGCTCTATTTTGAGCGTGCCTTCGTTTAAAGCCAGAACCGAAAAACCGGATTTACCCGCCAGGTCACGAATGGGCACGCGCCTGCCGCTGTCGGCGAGCGTAACCAATGTATCACCAGCCAGGCAACCAGAATCGCGTAAATCGGAGAGCTGGGGATGTTTATCCTGGCGTTGTTCGACGGCGCGGCTGAGCTGGGCAGCGGCCAATACAGGCACATCCAGCTCGCGGGCCAACCCTTTCAGACCACGGGAAATTTCGCTGATTTCCATGACGCGGTTGTTGGTGGAATGTTCGGCCGACATCAGCTGCAAATAGTCAATCATGATCAGATCGAGGCCGTGTTCGGCGTACAGGCGGCGGCATTTGGTGCGCAGCTGGTTAGTGGTAATGGAGGGGGTGTCGTCGATGAAAATGCGCGTTTCAGATAAACGGCCGATTGCTTCCATAAAAATAGGCATCTCATGTTCATGCAGCTGGCCACGCCGCAAGCGCTGTGAATCGATGCGGGTTTCGGAGGCAATCATGCGCTGCACCAGCTGTTCGCCAGACATTTCCAGGTTGAAGATGGCCACCCGCTTACCGTACCGCATAGCGGCCGTCAGGGCGATGGCGTTTTGCAAGCTGGTTTTGCCCATGCCGGGCCGCGCCGCCAAAATGAGCAGATCGGAGCGGTTCAGGCCGCCGAGCAGCCGGTCCAGGTCGGTAAAGCCGGTGGGCACACCAATGACATCTTCTCCCTGCTCCATAAGCCGCTGAATGCGGTCCAGGTATTCACCCGCAATTTGCTTGACGGGCACCAGATCGCGGGTGGTGCGCTGCTCGCTGATGCTGAACAGGGCAGACTCAGAGCGGTCGATAACGACGTTGATATCTTCGGCTTCGTCGTAGGCCAGGTTGGCGATAGTGCCTGCCGCGCCGATGAGCTTGCGGCGCAGGGCTGCAGCTTCTACCAGTTTGGCATAGTTGCGGGCGTTAATAGCCGTAGGCACCGTGTTGATGAGGCCAATGACGTACGCTTCACCGCCAACATCTTCTAACTGTTCGCGTCGCCGCAGCTCCTCTGTAAGCGTAACAAAATCCAGCGGTTCGCGCCGCTCGCTCAGGCTGAGGATCGATTCATAAATCCACCGGTTGGCAGTGCGATAGAAGGCATCTGGGCGTAGAAAGTTGGAGACTTCAAACAGGGCATCTGGGTCGATGAGGAGTGAACCGAGCACGGCTTCTTCGGCTTCCTGGCTGTGAGGGGGCAGGCGTTCAATAGTGCTCATAAAATTGGACTCGGTATTTAAGAATGAAAACGTGAAATGCGCCATGGGTGCATTTCACGTTTAAGGGTTACGGGTTGGCTTGTTTTTTTGTGTAGGATCACACAGTTTATTCGTCGAAATCTTCAAAATCGAGCGAATCGACAAAATCAGTAAAGATGTCCAGCGTTTCTGGTTCTTCTGCTCCGCCTTCTTTGGCTTCTTCTTGTAAGATGTCTGGCTCTGGCAAAACGCCGACCTCGTCCATCACTTCCTGGTTGACAAAGACGGGGACTTTGACACGCACGGCCAGGGCGATGGCGTCGGAAGAGCGGCTGTCAATTTCTTGTAGTTCGCCATTAACATCAATAAAGAGGCTAGCGTAGAAGACACCGTCGTTCAACGCTTTGATGAGTACGTGGGAGACTTTGCCGCCCATGGCGGTGATGACATTTTTAAGCAGGTCATGGGTGACCGGGCGAGCCATTTCCACGTCCTGGAGTTCAATGGTGATGGCGTCCGCTTCATAGGGGCCAATCCAGATGGGCAATTGGCGTTCGCTATCAATTTCTTTTAGCACCACGATGCGATGTTGAGACACAAGGCTGATGCGGATGCTGTCTACGACAACTTCGATCATGTTTACCCTCTTCATTTGGCATGTGTCGTATTCATTTGGTTGAATGACAGATGCCTGGTAACTACTTGAGAACAGTGCTTACGCTGCTGCTCATGCTTAGGGGCATTGTAGCATAAAGTTAAAATTTATCCATGCTGCCAATGGCAAAAAGTTTGGCGGGAAGTCAGTTGGACAGAACCCAATTTTGGCCGGACAGAGTAAGGTTTAGCTGGGTGAGTACGGCCGTATTCATCCCACTCACCAGCACCTCAGCGCGATCCCCATTGAGCGATACCTGCTGTACTTCATACCCCTGATTGGTCAATAAACGAACCAAATTTTGGTAACTGGCGGCCAACGGATCGATAAAAACGCCATCATTGTCTAGCACGCGGGTGATGCTGTCTAGCAAAACGTTGGCCCGGTTATAATCCCCGGCGCGTAAAGCTGTGTCGGCGGCGTGCAGCATCACCTCCAGCGTCACGTTAATTTCGGCCTGGGGATGGCGGGTGAGGTCGGCGGGATTGCCTTCGGTGCGCAGTGAGTCGGGGTATGGCAGCCAGGCGGTGAGGAAATAGGCGGTGGGATCATAAAAGCGCTGGTAGCGGCGCATGGCGTTGTAATAGCGAATGGTGGTTTGTAAATCGATCAAGACGGCGCGATCTTCTGGCAAGCTGGTAAGGTAAGCCAGCCAGTTGGCCTCTGTCTGAGCCAGCGTAACGCCAAAATATTGCTGCAACTTCAGGTCCATCGCCTGCGACATGGTGGCGGCATCGGCAATGGAAACATCGGCGTAGAACTGTTTGAACCGGGGCCAGCCGTAGGTGTCGATGAGGTAGGTGACAAAACCAGCGGATTGCAAATAGCCAATTTCATGCTGGATGGGGTAGAAATTATCGATGAGCTCGGCCAGGGGCACATATTGGTCCAGCGCAACCAACGCTGCGGCCCGCTGTCGAAGATTCTCCGGCTTATAATGACCGCCGCTGCCCCACACGGCTAACCCCTCGGCCAGAAAGGTGATGCGGTCTGGGGCAAATTGGCGGTCGATGATGTGGATGGCTTCATGAACGAGAATCTGTTCAAAACCCTGACTGGCATATTGGCGATCCAGGTAGGAAACGACAATGGCATTGCCTGCATAGCCGCCCTGGCCAATGACGCGATCAATCAGGTAAATATCAATTTTTCGGTTAATATCTTCTTCTAACACGGTGGCTGCCTGACGAACGGCCGTTTCCACCACCCCCAATAAATCTGGCAAATCCCGGTAAGCGGCCGTTCCGCTGACGACATGGACAAAACAGCAGCTGGTTTCGGCCTTAACCCAGGTAGCGTTGCGTTCGTTGGGCGGCAGCTCTAGCGGATCGCGCACCTCTACCGTCAGGGTAACCAGATTGTTGTCCCGGTCTTCATCCCCCACGGTGATAAGGTCGTACCGATCTAAAATAACATGAACCAGATGCTCCCCCGTTTGGCCAGTGGTATCCCAGGCCCACTCAAACAACCCCACGGCATCCCCTGCCAGGTTAGGCGAGCTCAAGGTGCCTTCGGCTACATCTTGGTAATTAACCAAAACATGAACCGTCACGGAGCGAGGATCGACAATTTCTGGCACATAAGCCAATATTTGAAATGTCACTTTGTCTCCGGCGTAAATTTCTGGAACCGGGTAGAGAAAAATGTCTTCTTCGCTGATGGAGAGGTCGGGAAGGGGGGCGGCGGCGACTTCCGAAGGAACTGGTTGGGGTGATGGGGTGTTGGTTGGTGGGATAGTGGGGGATACGGCCGTATCCTGGGGTGTGGTGGTGTTGGAAACGGCCGTTGGCAAAACAGCGCCATCTGGCACAGCCAGAGGGCTGCTGCAACCAACCAGTACAAGCAGACTAAACAGTACAAGCAGCGCAAAAAACTTGCGATCCATTTACAAACCCACTACATGCAACAATAAGTAATAATTAACCCAAGTTGCTACCTTGTGAAGTAGCTTGCTTGATGTCCATGGAGAATCTCTTTAAAGTTGTTGGAACCCAACCCACAACCAAAAGGAGATTCCCATGGACGATAAAATAGTAGCAATTTATACGATTGTGA
>JBGTCV010000082.1:0-5748 GCA_041748655.1 Promineifilaceae bacterium (SeqCode)
AGAGCGAACCCATTTACAGCATTTAGCAATAGCGGCCGCTATTAATTTGGAACGGGTTGCTCGTTGGCTGATGGGCGAACGGCCGGAGGCGACTCGTATCTCGCCATTTGCGGTTTTGACTTCACCACTTTGACTTCGCCAACAGGGTCCATTTTCATGCGTAAATATACGGTAGGAATCCGGGAGATACCCTTACGGGGTCACAATATTTTTTTCGGGATTTACTACGTTAAGCAAAGACTTTGGCGGGATGGTAAACTGATTTGGATCAAACGGCCGTTTGGCTTGAATGAATAGTGGGCCAAAAGTCCAAAAGTGACCTGAAACTTTTGAAACTTTGACAGATTTTTGAATATGCGACGAGTTTTTGAGCCAAACTCACCAACTTTTTGCCACCCCCTTGAGGAGTCTACAGAGGGGGACAATTTATCTTATCAAACAATACGACAAATATTTTATAATCTAAGCAGTAAATTATACGTCGAGTTCAGTCGAGTAGACAAGCCCAAAAGCTCGCTTAACGCAAACATCCCCGGAAAAAATATTGTGACCCCTCATAGATGCCAATCTGGCAACACCTCAAGCCCGGCTCATAGGCCAACTCAATCCTATCATCCGGGGATGGGCAAACTATTACGCCACGGTCGTCTCCAAAGATACATTTGAAAAAGTGTCACACCTGGCCTTTGTCAAGCCGTTTCGCTGGGCCAAACGCCGCCACTCAACCAAATCCAGAAAATGGATTGTCCGCAAATACTGGCGTTTGGAAACAGGTTCTTGGAACTTCGCGCCTAAAGATGAGGTCTCGCTCATACGACATTACGAAACACCCATACAACGACATGTTAAGGTGCGTGGGAACAAAAGCCCGTATGATGGTGACTGGATCTATTGGGCAACACGGCGCGGGAGAGAACCCGGCTTACCCAAACGAGTAGCGACCCTGCTCAAACGGCAAGCTGGTAAATGCGCTCATTGTGGATTGTATTTCGGCGTGGAGGACAAGTTAGAAGTAGACCATATCTACCCCAGAGTGCGAGGTGGCAAAGATGGCTACAAAAACTGGCAGCTTCTTTATGCTCACTGTCACCACCAGAAAACTGTCAAAGATGAAAAGCTGCGACGGTTAGAGGCACTGATGACAGCAGCCAATCACGTGAGGAGCCGGATGAGGGTAGCCTCTCAAGTCCGGTTTTGAATCAGCGGTGGGGCGGGTAGACTGCCCCACCGACTGTAATAAAGGTATAATTGAGCTATGTTGGCGCCGATTTTGACTACCAAGCTTTATATCCCGCCGCCTCGGCCCAAAGGTGTCCTCAGGCCACGCCTGCTCGAGCGGCTGAACGAAGGGCTGCACGGCAAACTGACGCTTATCGCTGCCCCGGCTGGTTTTGGCAAAACCACGCTGATCAGCGCATGGCTCGCCACCGGCGAACGACCCGCCGCCTGGCTGTCGCTGGACGAAGCGGATAGCGACCCCACTCGTTTTCTGGCTTACTTCATTGCGGCTTTGCAGACGATTGCGCCGCATCTTGGAGAAGGGGTGTTGGGTGTGCTGCAATCTCCGCAGTCCCCGCCAACTGAATCCGTTCTGACGAGTCTGCTCAATGAAATTGCTACCATCCCGGACAAGTTCGTCCTCGTCTTGGACGATTACCATGTGATTGATGCCGGGAGCCCTCAGGGCGCGGTTGACCAAGCCCTCACCTTCCTGCTCGAGCGCCTGCCACCACAGATGCACCTGGTCATCACCACGCGCGAGGATCCACATCTCCCCCTGGCTCGGTTACGTGCGCGCGGTCACATGACCGAACTGCGTGCCACCGATTTGCGGTTTACCCCCACGGAAGCTGCCGGATTTCTCAACCAGGTGATGGGCCTCAACCTCTCGATGGAAGATGTCACAGCTCTGGAAGCTCGCACTGAAGGCTGGATTGCTGGACTACAATTAGCCGCGATTGCCTTGCAGGGACATGAAGATGCCACCAACTTTATCAAATCCTTCACCGGCAAGCACCATTTCGTGATGGACTATCTACTTGCAGAAGTCTTGCAACAGCAGTCTGCCCGCGTCCAGACTTTCTTGTTGCGCACATCGATCCTCGACCGCTTATGCGGCCCCCTTTGTGATACCGTTCTGCTCGATACATCTGCTTCCGGGCCAGAGACTCTGGAATATCTTGAACAGGCCAACCTGTTCATTGTCCCACTGGATCATGAGCGGCGTTGGTACCGCTATCATCATCTTTTTGCGGATTTGCTGCGCCAGCGGTTAGGGCAGTCTCTCTCTCCAGGCGAAATCAAAGAACTGCATATCCGCGCCAGCGAATGGTATGAACAGAATGACCGGATGCCGGATGCCTTGCACCACGCCCTGAAAGCCGAGGCATTCGAGCGGGCTGCGCGCCTGGCAGAAGATCTCTGGCAGAGCATGGATCTCACGTTTCAGACCGCCGCCTGGCTTGGATGGGTGAAAAAAATCCCACATGCAGTCGTTAGCGTGCGCCCAACGTTGTGCGTCCTGATTGGAAGGACCTATGCCGATGTTGGGGATCTCGATGCGAGCGAGGCATACCTAAAAAACGCCGAGCACGCTCTGGCAGGAAGGATGCATCAGGACGAGTCAAAACGATTGCCGGGGACCATCGCTCTGGTCCGCGCCACGAACGCCCAAAACCAAGGCAGCTTGGCCGAAACGGTGAAGTATGCTGAGTTAGCGATTCAACTCACCCCCAAGGAGAATACGCAGCTCCTTGCCCAGGCCTTCATCACGTTGGGGATGACACATTGGGCAACGGGTGATCTGGGGGCTTCCCTGCAGGCCATGCACGTCTGGATGAAAGAGATGCAGCGATTGGGGAACCAGGAGTTTGTGGTCGCCAGCGCTTTTGCCGTGGCGGATATGGAAGTGGTGTTGGGGCGACTGAGGGAAGCTGAAAATTCCCTCCAGCAGGCCATTCAACAGGCTGGCGCGCTCGGCCCGGAAGCTGAAACTGTCACCGCTCATCACCACCTGGGGTTAGGTCTCTTAGCCCATGAGCAGGGCGATGATGCGGCAATGACACAGCACCTGCAAATCGCCGCCGACCTGGGGCAGCGCACCCCCCTGACAAATTGGTCGCACCGCTGGAGCATGGCTCGGGCTTGGCTCCAGGAAGCTGCCGAAGCCTGGGATGCGGCGCTCGAACGGCTAAACGAGGCTGGGCGGGTGTACGTCAAAAATCCAGTGCCCATCACGCAGCCCATCGAAGCTCATAAGGCACGGATCTATCTCAAGCAAGGGCGGCTGGATAGGGCGCAAATCTGGGCGCAGGAGCGGGGCATTTCGGTAAAGGATGAGGTTCGCTACCTGAGCGAATACGAACATCTTACCCTGGCGCGCGTGCGGTTGGCTGAGGGTTCTTTCGATGGGGTCAACGACCTGCTAGAACGCTTGCTGGCATTGGCGGAAGCACAACATCGGACAGGCAGTGTGATCGAAATCCTGCTGACACAGGCGCTGGTCGATCAGGCACAAGGTGACCGGCTGAATGCCCATGCTGCATTGGAACGCGCGCTGCAATTGGCTGAGCCAGAAGGTTACCTTCGCACGTTTGTTGAGAAGAGCGAAGCGATGCGCCAGTTGCTCTTGGATTTCAGCTCAGCGAATGAAAAGCAACCCGTCCATCCACTGCACAGCTATGTAGACAAAATCCTTGCGGCTTTTTCGCCACCGGCCAAGGTCGTTTCAAAATCTGCGACATCCAACCAGTCACCCGAGATCATCGAACCGCTCACTGACCGCGAGCTTGAAATCCTACACCTCATTGCGCAAGGCTTGTCGAATCATGAGATTGGTCAGCGGCTCTTCCTGGCCTTGAATACCGTCAAAGGACACAACCGGCACATCTTTGGTAAACTACAGGTCCAACGGCGCACCGAAGCGATTGCACGCGCACGCGAGATCGGGCTGTTGTAGCCCAACGCACACCTCCTGGAAACACCTTCTGGATAACACTTCCTCGCCAATACCTCTTGCTAACACCCCTCAATACCACCTTCTCGCCCGGTCAACAACAGATTTCTCGCTCCGGCCGTGTATAGCAACACCCCAAAATAACACCTCAAATAACACCGTAGTGTCTGTTTACCAGTACCCCGTTGCCTGTATGCTCTTCGTACAGACAACAAGCGGCACAGAGTGATACAAACAGCCACAAAAGGTACAGAGGCATGTCGGACGAATTCATCCCACAAACAGATCCAGATCAGCCAGTGGTCTATCAAATCAGGATCAAGGGCCATCTGGGACCTCAATGGACAGAGTGGTTTGAGGGTATGGCCGTTACGCGGGAAGAGAACGGCGATACGCTGTTAACCGGCCCGGTGATTGACCAGGCTTCCTTGCACGGTCTGATCAAAAAAGTGCGTGACCTGGGAATGGAATTAATCTCGGTCAATCGGAACCAGCTCAATGAAACGCATCGTGTATGCAAGGAGAACGAATGAATCACACATAGCCCCTACGAAAAAGATCGACACGAAAGTCTTGCTTTCTACGCTTTGGATTGTGGTTATGTTCAATATGTTGAAAGCAGACATCCTTTCTGTATATATCCCTGGCATGGTGGAAGAATTGGCAGCGTCTCCGCTGTAGTTCAACTCCCGAGGAACAGCATGGCGACCGCAATTCCATGCAGGACCCTTCACAACACTTTCCTACATTATTCAAGACAAGGACTAAAAAATGAATTCGATCAAAAAGCCGATGACCATCCGAACGAACACCCCGAACCTGCTCGACAACCCGCCATCCGACAGAAGCGAAGGAGTAACGACGTGAGAACCCAGACAGTAGAACTCACCGCGCTAGAGGACCGACAGGTCCCGGTCCAGGCGAAGGCGGCGGGCGTCTCACCGCGCCGCGCGGCCCCGATCGCCCGAACCGAACGCTCGCTCGCTCCCGACATCGCCCGGGGTGCGATGCTCCTCTTCATCGCGCTGGCCAACGTGCTGCTTTACCTTTGGGGCCGGCCGCTGGACACGTACGGCCACATTGCCGACGGCACCGTCATCGACCTCGCCCTGCACGTCGCAGAGCAGCTGCTCGTCGCCGACCGCTCCCGGCCGATGTTCGCGATCTTGTACGGCTTCGGGATCGCGGTCATGGCCGACAACCTGACACGCCGGGGCCTGACTCCGGCGGGCGTGCGCCGCGTACTCGCCCGCCGCAGCCTCGCCCTCATCGGGCTAGGTGTCCTACACGCGCTGCTCCTGTTCTTCGGCGACATCCTGAGTGCTTACGGCGCGACCGGACTCGTCGCCCTCGCCTTGGTCCACCGCTCGGACCGGGCGCTGCGCCGGTGGCTCTGGGTCACAGGCACCTACGTGCTCCTGGTGCAGACCCCGGTGTTCGCCCTGCTTGTCTCCGGGGTTATCCCGTTCCCTGCCCCACCGCCCGGTGAGCCGCTCTACGGCAACACTTACCTGGAACACATGGTCATGGGCGTCACGGGTGCCACATTCCAGATGGGCATGGCGTTCCTGTTCCTGACGTTCGTCCCGCTCGTCATCGCGGGCATGCTCGTGCATCGCCTGGGCTGGTTGTCCCGACCCGCCGAGCACCTCCCCCGCCTGCGCCGGACGGTGGCGATCGCGATGACGGTCAACGTCCTCAGCGCGGCACCCGTTGCGCTCCTTGCGCTGGGCGCGTGGCACCCTGACCCCCTCGGCCGGGCGGGGGCCGTCTACCTCACGGTCGCCGGCGCC
>JBGTCV010000083.1:0-33993 GCA_041748655.1 Promineifilaceae bacterium (SeqCode)
AACCTGAGCAATATCCAGGGGAAAACTAATTTTGGCAGGGATAGATATAGGCATTGGTTTCACTCCGTTTTTGAAAATAACTGCCATTCTACATCACCACCAAATCTGGGTGTACCCCATGTATTCCCAAAGAACCAGAAAAATTCGTTATTTTCTCCAATTCGCTGTAGTCATTGGTGAATAAAATGAGATCTGTCAGTCAATCAGGTGAAATCTGTGTAATCTGTGAAAATCTGTGTCCCATTAAAAAGAAAACAGACTTTTCCGACAGCTTGCTAGAAACCGATCAATTGCCTGCAAAACCATTAGACCGATTCCCACCTGTGCAGTAAGATTGCCCGCAAACACCTAACATCACCCAAATTCGACTCCCCCTCCGCGATCTCCGCGCACTCTGCGGTAAAACAAAAGGCAGTTAGCCCATGACCAACCATTTCAAGCAAAACTTTGTCACCCAAAAAGCGGAAGTTCATCTGCCTGACGTGCCGCTCACCGGCAGCCTGCCCCCCTGGCTCAACGGCACGCTTATCCGCTGCGGTCCCGGCCAGTTTGAGCAGGCTCACGCCTCCTACAAACATTGGTTCGATGGCCTCAGTATGCCGCACCGCTACACCTTTCAGAACGGCAAACTCTCCTTCCAGAACCGGTTCCTGCAAAGCGATACGTATATCAAAGATAACGCCACGGGCGTGCTCAACTATCGCGGCGTTTTTGTCGATCCGCAGCGTACCTTGTGGGACAAAATCAAGGCGCTGTTCATCAACGACGTCACCGACAACTGCAACATCCAAACGGTCGATGACCAGGGCACCATTGTGATCATGACGGAGCTGCCGCATATGTATCAGATCGATCCGATCAGCCTGCAAACGGTGGCCAAGTACGAGTACGACCACAAAATCAACGCCACGATGCAAACGGCACACCCGCAGATCGATCCCCAACGTAACAATCTGATCGTGAACTACATGCTCAAAATTAGCTTGTTTAATTATTACGAGGTGTTCAACGTGCGCGGACGGGCGTACCAGCAGGTGAGCCGCGTGCCAGTGACATCCCCCTCCTATATGCACAGCTTTGCCCTGACGGAAAATTACGTGATTTTGGCCGAACAGCCGCTCAAGCTGCCGGGATACGGCCGTGGCATTATGGCCCTCGCCTTTGGCAACAAACCGTTCATGGAAAACTTCGTCTGGGACGGCAGCCAGCCCACCGTTTTCCAGGTAATCGACCGGAACAGCGGCGCGGTGGTGACCCAGGCCATGACGGATGCCTTTTTTGTCTTTCATCAGCTCAACGCCTATGAGCAAAATGGCGAAATCATCATGGATTTGGCCGCCTACCCGGACGCCAGCGTGCTGTACGACTTTTTCCTCGACCGGCTGCGCTCCGACACAAACATCCCCCACACACCCGCCCAGACAACGCGCTTCCGCATTCCGCTAGGCAAGCCCAGCAGCCGCATCGACGGGGAGGTGTTGGCGGAAATTAACATGGAGCTGCCGCGCATCAATTATGGCTACAACACACGGCCGTATCGCTACGCCTACGGGGTCAGCCTATACCAGGATTTACCAGATTTCCCCAACCAGCTGGTGAAAATTGATGTGACTTCGGGAGAAACGGCCGTTTGGCGCCAACCCCTGCAATACCCCAGCGAACCCGTCTTCGTGCCCAATCCCAACGGCACGGCCGAAGACGACGGCGTCGTCCTGTCCAACGTCTACGACGCCAACACCAACGCATCCTACCTGCTGGTGCTGGACGGCCAATCGTTCACCCAAATGGCCCAGGGCAACCTCAACTTCCGCATTCCGTTCGACTACCACGGCTGGTTTTACCCAGGCATCATGTAATTGTAGTTGGCTGTTGGAAATTTCGTGAAACGTAAAACGTGAAACGTAAAACGTGATTCACCTCTGGTCACGCATCACGTTTCACGGGCTGTAAACCCCGGGAATTCCCAAAGAACCATTAAGTCTCAATCTACCCCAAAAAGATGCGTCAATACCGTTGCCGCTGCGCCGCCGACGCTTTGCAGCAGGCCAATTCGCGCATTCTTTACCTGGTTTTTGCCCGCCTGCTGCGTTAACTGCTGCACAATTTCGCACGTCTGGTAAAGCGCCGTCGCCCCGATGGGATGGCCTCGTGCCTTCAATCCCCCCATCGTGGCGATAGGCACCTGGCCACGCAGGCCGATCTGTTTTTCGGCCGCCAGCCGCCAGCCGTGGCCGGGCTGGGCAAAGCCGACCGCCTCCAGCAGCAGGCAGGCCATAATGCTAAACGCATCATGTACTTCGTACAGACTGATCTCTAGGGCATTCACGTTGGCGCGACGGAACGCTTTTTTGGCCGACAGCCGGGCCGCTTCCAGCGCCAGCGGATTGGGCCGATCGGCAATGCGGAAACGGTCGGTGGCTACGCTGGAGGCAAGGATGTGGACAGGCGTGTCGGTGTAGGCGCGGGCTTCGTCACGCGGGGCCAATACCACCGCCGCCGCGCCATCACAAATGGGTGAGCAGTCCAGCAGCCGAATCGGCGGCACGATGTGGCGCGACTGGCGCACGTCTCGCGCCGAAATCTTCTTGTGAAAAAGGGCGTTGGGGTTGGTGAGGGCGTTTTGGTGAGCGTTGACGGCAAAGTTGGCCAGCCCATCCTCCGGCATGTTGTGCCGCGCCATGTAGAGGCGCATCAAATCGGCGTTTTTGCTGATGAGCGTGGCCCCGGCAGCCACTTCTTGTCTGGCGTCCAGCGCTTTGGCCAGGGCGGGCGTGGCGGCCCCTTCGCTCAT
Source organism: Promineifilaceae bacterium (SeqCode) (assembly GCA_041748655.1). Lineage (GTDB taxonomy): Bacteria > Chloroflexota > Anaerolineae > Promineifilales > Promineifilaceae > Leptofilum. Next base: position 2,792 of record JBGTCV010000083.1, read on the forward strand.
CTTTTCCACCCCTACAGCCACGGCTAAATCTGCTTCACCGCTGGCGACGGCCAGGTAAGCCATGCGCAGCGCAGCCGCTCCGGTGGCGGTAGCAGCCCGCACTTGCAGCGCTTCGATGCCGTAAAGCCCGGCCTCATCGGCAATCAGCGCGGCAAGATGTTTCTGGTTTTGCAGCTCGTCGCTGAGCATGTTCCCGGCAAACAGGGCATCGACGCGATCCACCCCCGCAGCCGACATGGCCTGGCGAACGGCCGTTGCCCCCAACCACCTTAAACTTTGTGCATAAACCTTCTGTACCGGCACCTGGCCGATGCCGACGATGCTGACTTGTCTCATAGGTTTAGAAAGTAATTGGGTAATTAGGTAATTATGTCAATTACTCATTTACCCAATTGCTCAATTACTCAATTAAAAAATCCCCTCAGATTTTAACTGCTCAAGCTCCACCTCATCACACCCCAGCAGCGACTGCAAAATTTCGGCCGTGTGCTGGCCGAGGGTGGGCGGTGGGGTGCGCACGCTGGTGGGGGTGGTGGGGATTTTGAGCGGGGAGTTGACCAGCGGCACACTGCCTGCGGTGGGATGCGGCACATCCAGACGAGTGTGGCGCGCCTGCACCTGCTCGTTCTCAAATACCTGGGCCATATTGTTGATGGGTGCGGACGGGATGCCCACCTGGTCACAAAGAGCCATCCACTCGGCGGCATCCCGGCTGGCGAACAGCTCGTTGAGCATGGCAACGACGGTTTCGCGATGGGCCAGGCGGGCGGTGTTGGTGGCAAACCGTTCGTCTAAGATCCATTCGGGATGGGAAACGGCCGTACAAAACTTCCCCCACTGGTTATCATTGCCGCAGGCAAAAGCAAACTGCTGGTCCCGTGCCTGGAACTCCTGGTAGGGCACAATGTTGGGGTGCCCGTTGCCAAACCGCCCCGGCAGCTCGCCGGAAACCAGATAATTACTGGCCACGTAAGACATCAGCGCCACCTGCGAATCGAGCAGCGCCATATCAATGCGCTGCCCCTCGCCCGTCCGTTCACGAGCAAACAGGGCCGCCAAAATCGCGTTGCTGGCAAAAATGCCCGTCGCCAGATCGGCAATGGCGATGCCCGCGCGGGTCATCGTTCCCTCCGCCGGGCCGGTGACGCTCATAAAGCCGCCCATCGCCTGCACCATAAAGTCGTAGCCTGCCCGGTCTTTGTACGGGCCGTCGCTGCCGTAGCCGGTAATGGTGCAGTAAATGAGGCCAGGGCGAATTTGCTGAAGTGTGTCGTAATCCAGCCCCCAGCGTGCCAGCGTGCCCGTGCGGAAATTTTCCACCAGCACGTCTCCTTCACGAATCAGCTCCTTGAGGATTTCCAGCCCTTTTTTCGATTTCAGATTGAGCGTCAGGCTGCGCTTATTGCGGTTGGCAGAGAGGAAGTAGGCGGATTCGCCCCGCTGGCCGTCAGGGGCGTCGGTGAAGGGTGGCCCCCAGTGGCGCGTGTCATCGCCGCGCCCCGGCGCTTCAATTTTGATGACATCTGCGCCCAAATCGCCCAGCAGTTGGGTGCAGTAAGGCCCCGCCAACACGCGGGTCAGGTCGATGATGCGGATGCCGTTTAACAGGCCGGGTTTGTGGGTCATGGTGGTTCCTTTTGAGTGAACGGTAATCCGTATTCGGTATTCGGTATTCGGTAATCGATCTTTTTACTGATTACCGTTCACCGATTACCGTTACTGGCAGTTTGACAAGATACGACGATAGAGAAGCAATTACTACTGGGCAAGCGTCCACAGCTTGCTGGGGCTGAGCGGAATTTCTCGGATTTCCAGCCGGTTATCGAGCGCATCTTCCACCGCCTGGGCAAAGAGCGGGCCGGTGGGAATGGCCCCCGCTTCGCCAGCACCCTTGATCCCCAAGGGGTTCAGCGGCGACCGCGTTACCTCATGGCCAATTTCCACGTTCGGCACGTCCAGCGATGTGGGCAGCAGGTAATCCATAAAGGAACCGGTCAAAATCTGCCCCTGCTCGTCGTAAATGATTTGCTCGTAGAAGGCGTTGCCAATCCCCTGAGCCACGCCTCCCTGAATCTGGCCGTCCAAAATAAGCGGATTGATCACCTCGCCGCAGTCATGCACCACCACGTAGCGCAAAATCTGCACGTCCATCGTGTCGGGGTCTACCTCCACAATCATGGCGTGGACACCGCTGGCGGTTGCGCCATACTCCGGGCCAAAGTAGTTGGTGGCTTCCAGGCCTGGCTCCGTGCCCGGCTTGACCGCGCCGCGCATCGGGTTGGCCCGCTGCGCCAGCTGCCCCAGCGGAATGGCCCGATCGGGCACACCTTTGACCTGCACCTGACCATTGCCCAGCTCCAAATCTTCCTCGGCCGCCTCCAGAATTTCGCTGGCCAGCTTGAGGATTTTCTGGCGGACGTCGTGGGCGGCTTCGTTGATAGCGTTGCCCGCCACGACCGCGCCCCGGCTGGCAAAGGTGCCCGCGCCCCAGTGGAACTGGTCGGTGTCGCCCGTTACCAAATCCACCTCGGTCACATCGACCCCGACCTGATCGGCCACGATTTGGGCGAAGCTGGTGAAGTGCCCCTGCCCCTGCGTGCCGATGCCGGTGGCCACGCTAACCCGCCCGCTGCTGGTGACCTGCACCCGCGCCCCTTCGTACGGACCAATGCCGGTGCCTTCGACGTAGGCGACAAGACCCAGCCCCAAATGACGTCCCTCGGCGCGGGCCTGCGGCTGAAGATTTGTGTAAAAATCGTCGTAGCCAATCATTTGCAGCGCTTTGTCCAACACCGGCTCGTAGTTGCCGCTGTCGTATTTGAGCGGGGCAAAATCCTGGTAGATGATTTCGTTATTGTAGGGGAATTTGTCGGGCGGGATGAAGTTGCGGCGGCGGATTTCGGCCTTGTCGATGCCCAGTTCGCGGGCGGCGATGTCGAGCAGCCGCTCGATGACAAAGACGCCGTGCTGCCGCCCTGCCCCACGGTAGGGGGTGACGATGGTTTTATTGGTGAAAACGGCCGTAAATTCCGAATAATAATGTTCAATATCGTATGGTCCCAGCAGGGTACATTGGCTGTTCAGCGCCACGGTGAGGCCATAGGGGGCGTAGGCCCCTTGGTCGTGCAGAAAAACGTCGTGGACGCCGAGGATACGGCCGTCCTTGCTAAACGCCGCCTCAACGGTATGCGTCTGGCTGCGCTCGTGGGTTGTCGCCACAAAATTCTCCGAGCGATCCTCAATCCATTTGACGGGCCGATCCAGCTTGATGGCCGCCCAGGGCACCAGCACCTCTTCCTGGTAAAACATCATGATTTTGGGACCAAAGCCGCCGCCGATGAACGGCGCAATCACCCGCACCTGGTTCTCCGAGAGGCCCAGCAGCGCCGCCATGCCGTTGCGGATAAAGACGGGCGCCTGGGTGGTGTCCCACATCGTCAGGCGCTGGGCGCGGCGGTCCCACTGGGCCACCACGCCGCGATTTTCCATCGCCGCAGCAATGCCGTGGTCATAGGTAAACGTGCGGTTGATCAGATGATCGGCCTGGGCTTTGGCCGCTTCATAGCGGCCCTTGCGCTGCACCACATGGGCCGAGATGTTGCTGCCCAGCTCATCATGCACCAGTGCGGAATCCGACGCCAGCGCCGACGCCAGATCAACCACGGCGTTTAGCGGCTCTACATCGACAAAAATATCATCCACGGCATCTTCAGCGATGTAGCGGCTTTCGGCCACGACCATGACGATGGGTTCACCGACAAAACGCACTTTCTCCTTAGCCAGGGGCACCTGGGTGCGCTGGTTGAAGACAATATCTTTTACCGGCGGCGGCGAGACGAGCAGCGGCCCCGGCTGCCAGTAGTCGCCCAAATCGTCGGCGGTGTAAACGGCGACCACGCCTTCACGCTCTCGTGCCGCTGCGACGTCGATGCTGAGAATACGGCCGTGTGCATACGGACTGCGGTAAAACGCGGCGTGCAGCATCTCTGGCAGGTTCACATCGTCGGTAAACAACGCCTGCCCGGTCAGCAGACGGGGGTCTTCGTTTCGTTTGATTCGTTCGCCAAAGAATTGTGTGCCAGCCATGGGAGCCTCCAAATTGAACTGTGCTTTTGTGTGGAATAGGGGTTTATTTTAACCAGCAATCCGTTTTTGGGCACAGGAATTAGCGATAGAGTAGCAATTCTAATCATTCCGTTCCGCCTTCGGTGAGGGATTTCAGGTTGCAATTTGAATCCTTTTTAGCAACTTTTTGTTATACGAGCATAATGTGATGGTTAAACATGGCCAAACCTAAGGTTATCACATGATGAATCTGGACGGGCAGAAACGGCCGTTCAGGAATTCAGGAATGACGATCTATTAATTGAACAAATGGAACCGCAAAGGACGTCCCATGCAAGATTTGAGCGACGTGGAACTGGTAGACCGCGCCCAAAATGGTGAAATCGATGCCGTCGGCTTGTTATATGACCGGCACCGAATGCGCATTTTTCGCTATGTGCGGGCCCGCATATACGACAATCAGCTGGCTCAAGATTTGGTTGGCGAGGTTTTTCTTAAAATGGTTACCCACCTGGCCGATTACCGGGCTACGGCCGTTCCTTTTTCCGCCTGGCTGTACCGGATCGCCCATAATCATCTGGTGAATCATATCGGCCAGAAAGAGAACCAGTATCAGCATGTGTCGCTGTTTTTGGCCGATGATCATCACAGCAGCCGGGAAGAAAATCCGGCACGGCTGGTTGAACGGCAGCTGGTGCTGGAAGCGGTACAACAGGCTCTGGCGCAAATTGATGAAACCCAGCGCGAGGTTATCATTTTACGCTTTTTGCTTGGCTATTCGCTCAAAGAAGTGGCCGACATGCTGGATAAAAGCGTTGCGGCCATAAAATCGCAGCAGCATCGTGGCTTACTTGCGCTGGAAGTGGCGCTGAAATGAGTCATGCAAATGGAAGGATACAAATGATGGATTCTGAAGAACTGTTCGCCAAAAAGCTCACCCAGCTAGAGATGGGTTATCCTTTAGACGAAGTTGTGGCCGATCTGCCAGAGCAGGAGGCGCGGCTGCTGCGCCTGGCGGCCAGCCTGCCAGAAACGCCCTTCCCCACAGAGGAGGACGCGGCGGTAGCGGCACAGCGTGCCTGGCTGCTCACTGCGGCCAAGGAGATAACGATGACACAGCCCTCGACTTCAAAAGCAGAAACAAAATCCCTAAACATTCTGGCGGCGCTGACACGCTTTCTCACCTGGTTAGGTACGCAGGTAGATGGTGTGTTGCGGCGGCGCGATCTGGCCGTTGGGTTAGGAGCCGCGCTGCTGATCGTTTTGCTGGTAGGTGGCGTCTGGCTGTATCGCTCGCAAGACAGCCGCCCATCACCACGCGCTGAACGAGATGATTCAGGGCAGGTGGCAGAGATGGCGGCGGAAGATGAACTTGATGTCGCAGCGGTTGTAGACGAGGGTAAAGAAAGAGATGGGACAGAAACGGCCGTTTCCCCCTCCGCTACAGAACCCGGCTACCAGCTCTTTTTACCCACAACCGTGCTTGGTTTGCAGGTGAACGCGGAAACGGCCGTTCTCCAGGTGGTGCATGGTCTGGTGGAGCAGCAGGCTGCCGACGGCAGCTGGACCATCCTGCCGCAGCAAACCACTCTTACCGCCGGGCAGCGGATTCGCACCGGCCCCCTCTCGCTGGCCACGCTCACCTTTTATGATGGCAGCCAGGCAGCGCTGAGCGCCAACAGCGAGCTGTCTATCGACCAGCTCAACGCCCAGCGTCCAGAAGAGGGCCTGCGCACCGTGGTGATGACCCAGTTCGTGGGTGAAAGTGACCATAACGTCCAGTTCCGTGGCGATGGCGGTTCTCGCTACGAGGTGAATACGCCCGCCGGTTCCGGGCTGGCGCGGGGCACCCAGTTCAAGGTAGTGGTGACGCCTGGCTTGCTGGCACAGTTTATTGTCAGCGAGGGGCGAGTGGACGTGACCGGGTTGAATCAGGTGGTGGATGTGGTGGCGGGGCAGGTAACGGCCGTATTGGCCGGCAGCCCGCCACAAGCGCCCGCGTTTCGCATTTTCGGCGAAGGTGAAGTGGGCCAGATCGGTGCGGTCTGGACTATTGGTGGCCAAACGTTCCAGACGACCAATCAAACCATCATTGTGGGCAATCCGCAGGTGGGTGATCTGGTGCGGGTGGAAGGCCGCCTGCTGGACGACGGCAGCCGTCAGGCGGATCGGATCGTTTTGCAGCGGCGGGCGGTGGCCAATCGGTTTACCCTGACGGGCGAGGTGAACGAGATGAACCCGACCGTCTGGACCGTCGCCGGGCAGACGCTGCTGGTGGATGCCCAAACCCGCATCGACCAGGGCATTGCCGTAGGTGATGCGGTGCAGGTGGCCGGCGCAATTGTGGCTGGTGGCGCATTGCGGGCAGAGCGCATCGAGCGGCTGGATGGGCAGCCAGGCCAGCCCTTCCGGTTTACCGGTCTGGTAGAAATAAAGAGTAGCGATCTCTGGACTATCTCGGGGGTGGCCATTGCCCTCGATGCCAATACCGTGCAGGATGATGATCTGGCGGTGGGCGATTTGGTGATGGTAGACGGCCGTATCCTGCCCAACGGCACCTGGCTGGCCCGCCGCATCATGCGGGCGGCGGAGGAGTTGCCAGAGTTTACCTTTACCGGGCGGGTGCAAAGCATAGAGCCGTGGCGAGTGGCGGGGCTGACGTTTGAGACGCGGGAATGGACGGCCGTGGAGCCAGGCATTTCCCAGGGCGATCGGGTGCGGGTGCGCGGGGTGATTTTGACGGATGGCACCTGGGTGGCCAGCAGCATCGAGCGGCTCAATCGCTCTGGCGGCGATGACGACGATGATGCTGACGATGGCCGTGGCGATGACGATTACAACACGATTGTGCTGGTCGGCGTGGTTAGCAGCATCGACCCGTGGATTGTCAATGGGTTGCAGCTGTTCCTGACGGACGATTCCCGTCTTCAGGGTAATATCAGGTTGGGCGAGCTGGTGCAGGTGCGGATTCGTCTGGCGGGGAATGGGATGTGGCAGGTGGTGGCGATACGGCCGTTAACCCCCCGCTTTGGTCTGGGTTGTTTTGTCATCAACACCACCTTCCTGGGTTTGCAGTCTAACCAGCTGCTGCTGCAACATTGGCCTGCCCTGTCGCTGGATGACGATGATGATGATTTTGCTGATCTGTTGGGGACGAGAATCAACAGCGTGGTGGCTTTCCCACTGTGCATTGCTTTCGACGGTACCATTGTGATAACGGGACGCATTATCGTTATTTACCAGCCAATTGTCATCGTTGTGCCACAGCCTCCGCAGCCGCCCAGAGGCAATGGGAACTTCAATAACAACCGGAACAATAATGGGTAGAGGATTTTGAAAAGGTAATTGGTAATTGGGTAATCGGGTTAATGTTTAATTACCCAATCACCCAATTACCCAATTACTGCTCCATAAGATGAAACCATGATTAACCTGACTGACTGGATAACCAACTCTCTTGGCCAGAATGAGACCCGCAGCGCTTTGGCGAAAACGGCCGTTGCCACCTGGTCCGCTCGCCTCATGGCCAGCCTGTTGGCGGGCGATCTACTCTTGATTTTGGCTCATTTTCTGCTGGTTTTTACGCCGTTGTTGAGCGATGGTGGGTTTTACGTGGATCGAGATGGCGGCTATGGCGAATGGTTTCAATATCTAAAGTACAGCGGCGCGATTGTGCTGCTGCTTGCCCTGTTCAAGCGCCAACGCGCCCCGCTTTATCTGTTCTGGGTGGCGCTGTTTGCTTATCTGCTGCTGGATGACAGCCTGCGCCTGCACGAAGTTTGGGGGCTGCGGCTGGCTGAGGCGGCCAACCTGCCCGCCGTGCTGACGCTGCGGGCGCGTGACCTGGGGGAGCTGGCTTTCTCTGGCGTCAGTGGCCTGATTCTTTTAACCGCCCTGGTTTTTACTTACCAGCACAGCCGCCCCGTTGCCCGGAAATTTACCCAGAAATTGCTGCTGGCGCTGGTCGCGCTGGCCTTTTTTGGCATTGCGGTGGATATGGTGCAGGTGATGAGCCTGGAACTGTTACGGCCGTATCCCTTCCTGCGCGAGCTGCTGGTGACGATTGAAGAGGGTGGGGAAATGATGGTGGCCAGCCTGATGGTCTGGCTGACGTACCGGCAGGCAGAGCGGGCGCACGGCTGGACGGCCGTTCAGGTGGGTGCGTGGCTGCGGGAAGTGGGTGTGCCGCTGGCCTCGTTGGGGGTGGTAACGGCCGTTTTAGCCCTCATTCAAATGAGCACTCCGGCGCTGGTGGGCAACGACGGCTACTACCACGCCAAAATGGCCCTGCTGCTTCGCCAGGAAGGTCTGGACGCCGCCCGTCCGCTGCTGCCGTTTACCATTTTGGGTGGGGACGCCTTTTATAACCACCATCTGCTTTACCACCTCTACCTTGCCTTGTTTACCCAAACCAGCCCCGCGATTGACGGCGGCCTGGCGCTGACGCAGCAGGTGAAGCTGGCCTCCATTCTCATGGCGGTGCTGCCTTTTGCCGCCATCTGGTGGCTGCTGCGCGGCCAGGGCGTGCGCTGGCCAGCGTTGTGGACGCTGGCCCTACTGGCCCTCTCGGAGCCGTTTCTCTACCGAATGAGCATGCCCCGCGCGCAGGCCGCTTCGCTGCTGGTGTTGGTGATTGGCCTGCACTGGCTGCTGAAGGGGCAGTATCGTCGGCTGCTGCCGCTGGGCGTGGTGTACGTCTGGCTGTACGATGCCTTTCCGCTGCTGCTGCTGCTGTGCGGGATTTATTTTACGGCCGTTGCCCTCACCGAGCGCCGCTTTCTCTGGCCCGTGCTGCTCTATCCGACGGCAGGCATCGTCGTTGGCCTCGTTGTGAACCCGTATTTTCCGCAAAACCTTACCTTCATCGGCCACCATTTGCTTGACAAATTGGTAGGCGCGACGGCCATCCCGGTGGGCAGCGAATGGTATCCGTATGATACCTGGTCGCTGGTGCAGCATTCCGGGTTGGCGCTGGCGCTCTTTTTGGGGACGCTGCTGCTGCTGAACTGGGGCCGGGTTCGTTGGGATGCCCGGCTGTTGACGCTGTTTGGGATTACGGCCGTTTTCCTTCTCATGCTGTTTCGTGCCCGCCGCTTTATTGAATATTTCCCCGCTTTTGTGCTCATCTTTGGCGCGGTGGCGCTGTCGCCGCTGTTGGTCGGGTGGTGGGCGGAACGGCCGTTTCGTCATAAATGGCTGCTGGCTGGCTGCACTGCCCTGCTGCTGCTGCCCGGCTGGCACACGGTCCAGGCCGCCCGCAGCTCGGTAGCCAGCTCCCAGCCAGCTGACCAGTATGCCGCCGCCGCGCTCTGGCTGAAGGCGTACAGCCAGCCAGACAGCATGGTCTTCCAGGCCGATTGGGATGACTTTACCCGGCTCTTTTTTTACAACAGCCAGGCGCGTTACACGGTGGGGCTAGACCCAACCTTTTTGGCCCGCTACGATGAGCCGTTGTACCATGACTGGGTGGCGTTGACGCGCGGCAAGGTGGCCCAGCCCGTGCCGCTCATTCAAGAAAAATTCGGTGCCGACTACATCTTTTCTGATCTGGACCACACGGCGCTGCTGGCACAGCTGGCCAAAGCGCCCAACGTGACGGAGGTTTATCGGGATGAGTACGCCGTCATTTTTGAGATTGACCAGGAAAGGGATGGAATACGGCCGTAGATATAAGAATCTATCCGAAAACGCTGTTTAGCCAGGTGTATAGCTACGTCTTATCAACAATTTCTCTGCGCAATTCTTGGGCAACATGACCATTGACTCTGCCAGGCTTCTTTGTTAATATCGCTTCTCAATAACTTTTTACCGAAGAGGCAAGAAATGAAAACATACAACAAATTGTTCTCCCCGAACGCTTTCAGCCAATCCACAATGGCCTGTTGTATGTGCATGTGTATCAGGCGAGGGCTGACGCCCATCCGGCTGGTACAGGCTTCCCACGCCTCTTAACCCGGCCCGGATAGGACTCCCTCGCGGTCTCTAGCAAATTGAATATGACCCTGGATAGGATGCCTGCGGACACAGCCGTTTCCGCCTGATTATTCGTATTTCCCCGCTTATACCCCTGTTTCTCCCTGAATTTTGCCCGGCAACGGCCGTTCTCACCCCCAAGGCTCCTGACCAAACCCACCGCTAACCCGGTATACCAACTGTGTCGATCCCCGACACGATTATCTAGATGCGGCCGAACGCAGCCACACAGATGGCCTCTGCGTTCTCTGCATCTTCGCATTCATTTATGTTAAAGGAGAAACAGATGTCACAAACCTGGAGAGAAAAGCTACAAGCACAGATTCCTGATGATGTCAATCGAGAGATCGACATTTTTGAAGGGCAGATGGAGCTGCGCCGTCAAGACAAGATTGACGAAAAAGTGTTCGCCGAAACGCGGCTGCGCCGAGGCGCTTATGGCCAGCGCTATGACAATGGCCAGCGTCACGATGGCACGAACACGCGCACGCTCACCTATCCCACGGAAACGACCAAAGGGCCGGATACATTGTGGGATGCGCCCGGCATGCAGCGGATCAAAATCCCATTTGGCGGCATGAATCCCGACCAGCTTGAGGTACTGGCTCAGTTGGCAGAGGAGTATGCCGACGGCATTCTGCACGTCACTACCCGTCAGGATTTTCAACTGCATTTTGTTCATATCGACGACGCGCCAGACCTGATGCGCCGACTGGCTGCTGTTGGCATTACCACCCAGGAAGCATGCGGCAACTCCGTGCGCAATATTACAGCCTGTCCCCTGGCAGGCGTCTGCCACACTCAGGCCTTCGACGTTACCCCCTACGCCAATGCCATGACCTACTACCTTCTCGGTCACGACGATGTGCAAGATTTTGGCCGCAAGTTCAAAATCGCTTTCTCCGGCTGTGAGCAGGAGGCGTGTGGCCTGGTAAAGATGCACGATTTGGGCTTGCTGGCGCGCGTACGCCAGATTGGGGGGCAGCCCGTGCGCGGCTTCACCGTGTACGTGGGCGGCGGTTTGGGCACTGTGCCCCATCAGGCCAAAGTGCTGGTCGATTTTGTGCCGGAAGATGAGATGCTGCCGCTGACGCAAGCCATTTGCCGCGTCTTTGCTCGCCTGGGCGAGAAGAAAAATCGCAATCGGGCGCGCGTCAAGTTTCTGGTAGCCAGGCTGGGTGTGGCTGAGTTTCGCCGCCTTACCTATGAAGAGCTGGAAACTATTCCCCATGATGAACGCTGGACCACCTATCTGGATGAGCTGGACGCTTTTGCTGAGACGCCATTGAAAACGGCCGTTCCCCTCACTGACACGCCACTCCCCCCCGGCTATGAAGCGTGGGCCGCCACCAACGTCTACCAGCAGCGGCAGACGGGCTACAACGTTGTCACGCTCAACCTCCCCCTGGGTGATCTCTCCTCAGAACAGGCATACCGGCTGGCCGATGTCGCCCGCCGCTATGTCGGCGACACCATTCGCACCACCGTCGAGCAAAATATCATCCTGCGTTGGGTGGCCGACGGTGATTTACCTGCTGTCTACCGCGATTTGAATGAGATTGGTCTGGGCCAGCCAGGTGCAGGCACCATCATCGACATCACCACCTGCCCCGGTACCGACACCTGTAAACTGGGCATCGCCGCCTCCCGTGGCCTGACCAGCGAACTGCGCACCCGGTTGGCTGTTCGCAACGCTACCCTGCCTCAAGCTGTAAAAGATTTGCGCATCAAAGTTAGCGGCTGCTTCAATTCCTGTGGCCAGCATCATGTGGCCGATATTGGCTTCTTTGGCAACAGCCGCCGCCGTAATAACCGCACCGTGCCGCACTTCCAGGTAATTCTGGGCGGACGCTGGCGCGACAACGCAGGCAGCTATGGCCTGGCGGTGGGCGCAGTGCCTTCCAAAGCTGTGCCAGACGTGCTGGACGCCATTACCAGCCGCTATGCTGCGGAGCGTGCGGCGGAAGAAAGCTTTCAGGATTGGGTGACGCGCCTGGGCAAAAAAGAGGTGAAGGCGCTTTTGGAACCGTTCACAGAGGTGCCTGAATATTCAGCCAATCCCACTTTTTATTCCGACTGGGGCGATCCACGAGAATTCACTATTGGCGATATTGGCGTAGGCGAATGTGCGGGTGAAGTGGTTTCCCTCTTTTCCTTTGAGATTGCCAAAGCTGAGGGCGAGGCGTTTGATGCGCTCATCGCCCTCGACGAGAAGGATTACGCGCAAGCGGATGCCCGCGCCTACAATGCCATGATCCTGGCGGCCCGCGCCCTGGTGCGCAATCAGTTCCTGGATGTCGGCAATGATCCAGAGCGAATCGTGCAGGAGTTCCGCAGCCGTTATTACGAGACACAGCTGTTCTATGACCGCTACGCCAAAGGGAAGTTTGCCCATTACCTGTTCAATCGACACGAGAACTCACCGGCCAACCTGGACGAGGACAGCGCCCGTCAATTGGCTGAGGAAGCGAATCTGTTTATCGAGGCGTGCCATGCTTGTGATGCCCGCATGGCTGGTGCATTAACAGGGGGCGTTCGTTTATAACAAACGGTATTAGGAGGCTATGATGAGTGCCAATAAGATTCAGGTGAAGTTTTTGTTTGAAGCGCAGACGGTAGATTGGTCGGCGTTTATTCCCGTGTTTCAGCGCTGGATTCAGGAGCAGGTGCTGGCTGGTTTGCTGATTGATGTGGCCGACTACAAGCATGTGCCTTATGGTCCGGGCATTTTGCTGGTGGGGCACGAGATGGATTATGCCATTGACAGCAATGACGGCCGTATCGGCTTCCTTGCCAGCCGCAAACGAGAATGGCCTAACGACGATCTGGCCCAGCGCTTGCAGCTGACGCTGCGACAGGCGGCAGAGGCGGCCCAACTGCTGGCAGCTGAACCCACGCTAAACGTTTCGTTTGTGCCCCAAGAGTTGTTGATCAGCCTGGTAGATCGGCTGCATTATCCGAACACGACGGCGACATTTACGGCCGTTGCTCCCACTGTCCAAACCGTCCTCACCGAGCTTGCCGGCGGCCTGGCTGAGCTGGTTCGGGCGAACGACGATGAGCGACGGCCGTTTACCATTCAAGCCAACATTACGCAGCCGATCTGGGCAACGGCCGTCCTGGCAGGCGAGGCAGTCGCATGACAAGGCTCGGTAAAGTTATTCTCGTGGGAGCCGGGCCGGGCGATCCTGACCTGATCACCCTTAAAGGAGTGCGCGCCATTCGGCAGGCGGATGTGCTGGTGTACGACCGGTTGGTGAACCAGCAGCTACTGCATGAAGCGCCGCCGTGGGCAGAATTGATCTACGTTGGCAAAGGGCCGAATATTGCCAGCGCCAGTCAGGTTGAAATTGAGCTGATTTTGCTTAGGCAAGCGCGAATGGGCAAAACGGTGGTGCGCCTCAAGGGGGGTGATCCCTTTGTGTTTGGGCGCGGCGGTGAAGAGTGCCAGACATTGGCTGAAAACGGCATTCCGTTTGAAGTTGTCCCCGGCATCAGCAGCGCCCTGGCGGTACCTGCTTATGCAGGTATTCCCGTCACGCATCGGGGTGTGGCTACCTCGTTTACGGTGGTTACTGGCCACACCGCCGACGGGGATGGGTGTACCGTGGACTGGGCGGCGCTGCCGCAAAAAGGGACGTTAGTCGTGCTGATGGGCGTCAAAAATTTACCTCATATTGCGGCTCGGTTGATGGAACACGGCCGTGCTCCCCAAACCCCCGTCGCCATTATCGAACAGGGCAGCACCGCTGAACAGCGGGTTGTACAGGATGCCCTGGCAGCGATTGCCGAGACGGCTAAAGTGGCGCAGGTACGCTCCCCTGCCATCATCATTATTGGCGAGGTAGCCGCGCTGGCGCAGGAGATTGCCTGGTTCCGGCCGGAGCTGCTGCCCAAGGATCCAATTGCCGAATTGATGACGGCGGGAACTGCCAATGGCTCGCCGCTTGAACCAGCGGCTGTGGCCCAAACCGTTAATTGTTAAGCCAAAAGGAATGGAGATATGAGGCAGCAAGATTTTTATCAAACAGGCGTAACGCCGGTGGGGCGGCCCGCTAATCTGGAGCAGATCAATGCCCGGCTTGAGGGACAGTCGCCGGAGACGGTGTTGCGCTGGGCGGCGGCGACCTATGGCCGGGATCTGGCGCTGGCGACCGGATTTGGCCTGACGGGAGTGGTGTTGATGCATATGATGATCCAGATACGGCCGTCTACCACCATCTTCTACCTGCAAACCGACCTGCTCTTTCCTGAGACGCTAGCGCTGCGCGACCAGCTGGCTGAGCAGTTTAATATCGACTTTGTGGAAGTGCATTCCGGTTTTTCATTGGACGAGCAGGCGCATCAATACGGCCGTCAGCTGTGGCAAAGCAGCCCGGACCTGTGCTGCCACCTGCGCAAGGTGAAACCACTGCGCCGCTATCTGGCGGGCAAACGCGCCTGGATTGCCGGGATTCGCCGCGATCAATCCCCAACCCGTGCGGATACGGCCGTTGTGGCCTGGGACAACACCAATAATCTGGTGAAGCTGGCACCGTTGGCAAGCTGGACGCGGGAACAGGTACACGCCTACATCACTGCGTACGAGCTGCCATATAACCAGCTGCATGATGCAGGGTATCTCAGCATCGGCTGCATGCCCTGTACCCTGGCTGTCGAGCCAGGCGAAACCAATGAACGTGCGGGCCGTTGGACTGATTCTGACAAGACGGAATGTGGCATTCACATTCAGCCGGACGGCACGGTGGTGCGGCTGGACTAGAGGGAATGGAACGCGGTTTTGGCAATCTGCTGCGTGAGAAATGAGGCTTTGGTGATTTGCGCCAAGGCACCGCGTTTCATTCCCTGTTTGTACTATTATTAAAGGAAACAACATGAAACCATATCCTGTTTTTTTGGTGGGGCTGGAAGGCCGGCACTGCATTGTGATTGGTGGCGGTCATGAGGCGGCGTTCAAAGTGGAAGGGCTTCTGGCGTGTGACGCGGTGGTGACGGTGATTCACCCCACGCTGACAGAGCCACTGCAAACGTGGGCGTCGGAAGGGCGCTTTACCTGGCTGCAACGGCCGTATCAACCTGGCGACCTGCGCGGAGCCTTCTTAATTATTGCCGAACGGCAGGACCCAGCCACCAACGCGCTCATCTGGAAGGAAGGGGAGGCAGAAGGGGGGCTCGTTAACGTGATGGATGACATTCCCCACTGCAATTTTGTGGCGGGGTCTGTGGTGCGGCAGGGGCCGCTCATTATTTCCATTTCGACCAGCGGAGCGGCCCCGGCTCTGGCCGTGCGCACCCGCGAACGCTTTGAGCGAGAGTTTGGGCCGGAGCATGGCTTGTTTCTGGAATGGATGCAGGCGCTGCGCCCGGTAATGGCGACGCAATACCCTATCTTCCGTGAACGCAAAGCCCGCTGGTATGAGATGGTTGATTCAGATGTGCTGGCATTGATGCAGGCGGGGGATCTGGCTCAGGCACAGCAGCGCATTGTGGAGATTGTGGGGAGCGAGGTGGCACGGTTGCTGCCGCCTTTGCCGAAGGTTGTAGACGAAGCTTAGGTTTTGTGTTGGTTAAAAATAACTTGAACCTCCAAGCGTGGGAAGATTTCTCCATCCATTGCGTTTGCCCATCATACCAGCGAACTTGAACGGATTGCCATTTTGCCTGGCTGTCATCAACGCTACAATCACCGTGGAAGCCGGACAGAAATTCGCCCCGGTACAATTCAACGGCTCTTTATCCTAATCCGGCATCCCGCGCCCGGATGATAGCCTGGGCGCGGTCGGCTACCTGCAGCTTGCTAAAAATGTTAGAGACGTGGTTGCGGGCGGTCTTGATACTGATGACCAGTTCGCGGGCAATGTCGGCATTGCTGCGCCCCTGGGCAATAAGGTTCAGCACCTCCCGCTCCCGTTCGGTCAATTCGGGGAAAGCCTGTGCTGGTTGCGGTGCGGCAAAGAAATCCATTAACCGGGCGGCAATTGGGGCACCAAAGAGGGCCTCGCCCTGGGCTACCGCCCGGATAACCCGCAGCATCTCTTCCTGGTCGGCTCCCTTTAGCACATACCCCCGCGCTCCGGCTCGCATGGCAGCAAAGACGGAATCATCGTCCTCGAACATAGTGACGATGATGACCCCGATGTGGGGGCTGGTGTGGACGATACGGCGGGTGGCTTCAATACCATTCATGTCAGGCATTTGGATGTCCATTAACACCACATCGGGCTGGTGTTGGGCGGCGAGGGCGACGGCTTCGGCTCCGGTGGCGGCTTGGGCGATAACGGCCGTATCTGCCAATGACTCAAACAGTGCCTGCAAGCCACTGCGAAAGAGGGTGTGATCATCGGCAATGAGGATGTGAATGGGTTCCATGATTTACGATTTTGTGCCGCGTATGGCCCAGGCACGCATTTTTAGCGGGATTGTACCGTCGGCTTGGATGGGCAAATGTTGGCGTAGGTGGTGGGCGATGGCTTCTTTTTGGGTAGGGGTGCGGCTGGCAATGTAACCGGGAGCCGGGCCGTTTTGGCCGAGGAAGGGCTGCCAGTAGCCGTCGAAGTTGGAGAATACGGCCGTTGTGTCTAACGCCTTCCCTTCAACCTCAGTCAACCCTGCTTCCACAAACAATTTTTGTAACGGCTCTGGCTGGCAAATGGGGAAGCGGGGGCCTTCGTCCAATGCTACCGCGTCTGGATCGAGGGCTGTGGCGGCATCCCAAAAATAGCGCAGCATTTGCATATCGGTGGCGTAGTCCCAGACGTAGAGAGCGACTGTGCCACCTGGTTTGACGACGCGGTGCATTTGGGCAACGGCCGTATCCGGCTCCGGGAAAAAGTTCAGGGCAATGGCCGACACGACGACATCACAACTGCCACTTGCTACTGGCAAATCCAGCGCACTGCCCAGGCGAAAATCATAGACGGCTTCGGGGTGTAACTGCCGCGCATGGCGGATAAAACCTGCAGAAAAATCCACCCCGATCACGCTTGCCGGAGCCATCGTGTTGACAATGATTTCGCTTAAAGCTCCTGTGCCACAGCCGATGTCTAGCCAACGGCCGTTTTCAGCCTCATTCAACCAGCGCAAAAATACCCGCGCCACCGGACGACTCCAGCGACCCATAAACTTCTCATAAGCCTCACCTAATTGCCAGGGATCGTCCATTTTCTGCCTTGTTTGGACGGGAGGTTGGAGATTAGAAGATTAATCATCGCCACTCTCTAATCTCCACTAAGGGGCAATTGCACTGAAATAACCGTACCACTGCCCGGTGTGGACTCGATTTGGAATGTGCCGCCGAGTTCGGCGGTGCGTTCGCGCATGGATGATAGCCCGATTCCGGCCTGATAGCCAATGGGTAAACCCGCGCCGTCGTCGCGGATTTGCAGGTGGAAGCCGTTGTTGATTTGCAGGTGAAGCTGGCAGGTGTGGGCTTGGGCGTGGCGGATGGTGTTAGTGAGGGCTTCGAGAGCGATGCGGTAGGCGGCGACTTCGACGGCGGCAGGCAGCGGGGGCAGGGTGTCGGGGGCGGTGAGGCTGATCTGAAGACGGCCGTTTCCCTTTAGCCCCGCCACGTATTCCCGCAAGGCCGAAGCCAACCCCAACTGATCGAGCGTGGGTGGTCGCAAATCATTGACCAGGCGGCGGATGTCGCTGATGGCATCTTGGATTTCGCTTTTGAGTTCGCTCAGGAGATGATCGGCCGTTTCTACATCATGCGCTAAATAATTGCGAGCGGCATCTACTTTGAGGCTGAGGGTGGCTAGCTGCGGACCGAGGCCATCGTGCAGGTCGCGGCGGATGCGGCGGCGTTCTTCTTCGCGGGTGGTGACGAGCCGTTCGCGGGAGCGCTGCAGGTCGTGGGTGAGTTGGGCGGCGTAAACGGCCGTTCCCGCCTGCCGCGCCACACTTTCTAACAATCGCCGCTCGGCCGGATTGAACGCCTCCCCCGGTGCGCGGGGCGCGACCAGCAGTTGGCCGATGGTCTCGGACTGATAAACGAGCGGAAAAGCGATGGGCGAAGGGTGAGAGGCAAGAGGCGCAGTATAAGAAGCCAAAATCTCCTCTGCTCCCACTTCGGCTGCGCTCAGTGCAAGCCCGCCCCCCTGTTCCCCTGCTCCCACAATTGCCACATAAGGCAGCTTCAACGTCTGAGCGATGGTTTCGACGAGGGCGGGCAGGGTTTGGGCGGGCACGGCCGTTTCCTCCAGCCGTCGCCCCAAAGCGGTGAGAACGGTGATAGGGTCGTCCCGTTCGCCGTACATAAGGTGGTTAACGGCCGTTTGCAGTCGCTGCCGGACGGGGTTGAAGAGGATGGCGATGAGGCCGGTGGCTAAGACGGAAAGGGCCAGGCTGCTGCCGCTTTGGAAGAGGTTGCTCATGAGGCCGACGGTGAGACCGTAAAGAGTGAGGATAACGGCCGTTAACCCCCCATAGACCACCGTGCGATTGATCCAAACATCTACCTCCCACAACCGATGGCGTAAGATGGCGATGGTGAAGGAGATGGGGAATAACAGAGTCAGCAAACGCAGGAGGGCGATGCCCATGAAGTGGAAGTAGATGGGTGCGCTAAAGAAGGAAAGGCCCAGGCGTTGGCGGAGGAGGTTGGGTACGGCCGTTTCTTCCAAAACTGGCAGAATCACAAACAGCAAGTAGTAGACGAATGGGGCCGCGACGGCCGCTAACAGGCCAAACGCTGCCCATTTCGTCTGCTGTTTTTGGCTGGCATCGGGCATATGTTGGTAGCGAATCAATTGCGCCCAAGCCCCAGTGCCTGACCAACTCAGCAAAAGCAGACATTGCCATAAAAAAGGCCAGTTGCCAAAATCCCAACGGCTGTCGGCTAACAGGACGGTTGGCAGCAGCAGCAGCGACCAGGCGATGGTGAGATAATGTGTCCAGGGTGGGGTAAAACGGCCGTCGGGAAAGAGATACAACACCGTTACACTGCTGATCAAGCCGAGGTAGATAATCAAATCTACCAGCCAGGTGATGATAGGCGGCAAGATGGCGCTGCGGACAAGCAGCGAAAAGGGGATGACGGCACCATTGCTAATGAGGGTGAAAGCCACCAGGAGGGCCATCATGTCTCGGGGACGGCGGTAGTAGAGAACGGACGCTAGCAAAAGATGCACCAGCCAGACCAGCACATCAATGCCAATGACATAACCGGCGTAACGAGATGATGAAAGCCCAAGATTGGCAAAAATAGGATTATAGGTTTGCACCAACTGTTGGAAATAAGGACTAATTCCTCCCACAATCACACCTAAGACCACCAGTACCAATATTACCCAACCCAGACGGGCGATGGCCAGACGGCGGGATGAGGCGGGAAGATACGGAGCTAAGGATGACATGCTCATGATAATATATCACGAAATTATGGCCGGGCATTTTCCCGGTACACAGGCGGCAGAGTTTGGATGTAAAGCCAGATAGCCCGGAGTTCATCTTCCGTCAAGTGGCGCAGGCGCCGCTGGGGCATATAGGTTGTTTCCAAAAATTGACCATCGGGAGTACGGCCGCTGCGAAGGGTTAAGATAAATTCTGTTTCTGTCCATTGACCCAAATTGCCGCCAGTGGTGATGTTCATTCCTTCACCTGGTTCACTGCCGCCGCCCAAATCTTCTTTGTGACATTCGACGCAGGCCAGGGAAACGAGATAACGGCCGTATGCCACCGTCACGCCGGGCGCAGGCGCATTAGGACGAGCCTGATGGTCAATCACGGCCGCAGGCAGCACTTCGCCGGGGAAAATAAGCAGAAACGGCCGTGCCAATGGCCCTATCTTTCGTTGCGGCCATTGCTGGTTACGTGGTGGCAGCGTTTGTAGATAGGCGATCATAGCCGCCACGTCCGCATCGCTCAGGTTATGCAAGGTAACGGCCGATACCCCAACCAGGGCTTTGCCATCCTGCCCTACCCCATGCCGGATTGAGCGTTCCCAATCAGCGGCAGTGTAGTGACGGCCGATCCCACCCCGGCCCGATGTCAAGTTAGGCGCGGCCAATGTTCCCAGATAGGGATTGTCAAACTCCAGATCGCCACCCAATTTATAGCCATGACAATCCTCACAACCACCCACTGTTTCTACTAAATGCTGCCCTCTTGCCAGGCTGGCTTTGTCTTCAGGAATGAGTAAATTTTTCTCAGGAATGGAGTAAACCCGGTTCAACTGTATTTCGGAAACAACATAAACCAGTAACGCCAGAGCCACTGGGCCACCCAACAAAATTGCTAAAATTATCTTTGCTTTACGATTCATCTCGCCCGCTACCCCATAATTTTCAGCAACCCTTTCTGACTTGCTGATTTGAATCCAGCTTGATGATTATCTGAAGATATTTTTCAGCAAACCACGTAATAAATCAAGGATCGTTTTAGCCAGCAGACCGCTGAGAAAGCCATAAAACGCCACCTCTGTCGATTGTGTCAGAGACAATTCAAAGACACCTCCATGAATACCCCAGTAGATAACCGCAGCAACAGTGGCTCCAAGCAACGGCCGTGCCAAAAACCAATAATACATTCCTTGATTAAATCGCTCCTTGCGTGTGTCAGGATCGGGTGTTTGCCGGCCGCATTGATCCTCAAAGCCATTGGCGCGACGATTGAGGCAGGAAACCAGAGCCGTAGTCGCACTACCCAACGCGCCTGCGGTAACGCTGATCCACATTGCTTGTGCCATATTGTAGGTAATCAACCAAAAGGTCACGGGAATCAGGACAAGGAAGGTGAGCGTCAAGAAGACATTGAAGCAGAACCGAACACTGATTACCGCACCGTAATCCTCACCACCTGCACCAGTCCGTCTCCGGCCAGGGCTGTGTGGACACCATCGGCCGCCTGCAGACAGAGGGTGTGTTCGCCGGGGGTCAACTCCAGTGTCGCTTCCGTTTGCGCCTTGCCATAGTGCAGATGGTTGTCGTCGGCGGGGACAATTTGTCCTGCGGCTACACAATCCGCATCCACCATAATGTGCAGATGACCCGCGCCAGCCTTCACCTCACCAGCCGGTTCGATGGTGAAGTTCTCGGCACTCCACTGCACCGTCACCGGGCTGTCTACCGTGTCGCCATCGCTGATATTGGTAAAAAAGACCCGCGCTTCTGGTTCATCGCCGCCACTGCTGCTGCAAGCGGCTAAAGTCAGACAAAACAAAACGAGAGCCAAAATCTTGAGTAACTGTTTGTTTTTCATGGTTTGATTTCCTTCATCCAGATTGGTTCAATCTTCAAGATTGAACCAATCTATAGTCGCTTATACGGCAACGGCCGTTTCCCCACCCCGTGCCAACCATACCATGCCAGCGCCGGAGATAACGGCCGTCAACAGGGACACCACGCCCACCGACAGCCATTCACGCCCTTCGCCGCCCAAGGGCAGGCCAA
This sequence comes from Promineifilaceae bacterium (SeqCode), assembly GCA_041748655.1. Classification (GTDB taxonomy): domain Bacteria; phylum Chloroflexota; class Anaerolineae; order Promineifilales; family Promineifilaceae; genus Leptofilum. Next base: position 24,223 of record JBGTCV010000083.1, read on the forward strand.
CGGCAAAACCGATGAGGAAAGCCACCATACAAATGGGCAGCCATAACTGTGCCTGCGCCACATACGGCTTCAACATCTGCCACTGCACCAGACCAATCGGTATTCCTGCTGATAGGGCCATCATGAGGCCAGCAGCTATCTCCGGTACGTTATCCAGATTAAAAAGTCTAAACACCAGCGTAAAGCCAATCGCCACACCGACCGCACCAGCCAACACCGTTTGCCCCAGCCACCGCATGAACGGGATGCCTAGATTGCGTAAGACAATCGCTTGACCCAACCCTATGCCCAGCCCCAGCAAGCCACCAAAGATAGCCCCCATTACAAGGGCCTCGGCCACATCACCCCAAGCTCGCTGAACCATCTCACCAATTGACCATATGAACATAAACGAGCCCATCACGGCCAGTATCATGGTAACGGTAACGGCCGTTACCCACTGCAAAAAGAAAGAACCACTATTTACCTTCGACATATTGACCTCCCAAAATGTAAGATGAGGTCACTATACAATCAGGTATGTCCCGTTGTCGTGGGGCAAATGTCCCATTTTGGCCGGGAAGTGGCCGCCACTAGCAGATATTGACTTTTTCAGAAATTCTCAGTTGTTGGAAAAAGCACTAAGGGTGCAGGCCCGCATCCCGCGCCTTGACGATGGCCTGAGCCTGGATAATGGCTTCGGCGCCGGTTGCGGCTTCGCCGACAACGGCCGTTTCTGGGGCCGCATTGAGCAGGGCGCTTAGCCCTCGCGGAACAGCTTATGATCATCAACCATCAATAGGCGAATTGGTTGCATATTTTATTTCACCTCTGCGTCTTCATGACAAACCGCGCAAGCAGCTTCTGCGCCATGAACAATTCTGCTTCATAGTAGTGGTTGCTCCATTCAACAATCATTGCCGTATGCTCTTTTTCTTCGTCTTCTGCCACAAATTCCGCAACGACAGCCAGTAGTCATATAAAATGGAGATGTTGTCTGACAAATTGTCATGAAAAGGTGTACTTTTTACAGAGCATAAGCGAATGAATCAAGCAGAAATGTTCCAGGCTCTACACCCAGACCCAAGAAAAATGGGACGCGGGTGACAAAGGCGACGTATGAGGCATATCGCGCGGCCTTATTGCAGGTGATTCCGGCGGCGGAGGCGGGAATTCCGTTTGCCGATCTCAGCCAGGCGGTGACGCCCCATCTGGCCCAAGAACTGCTGGACACCACTTCTCCCGGTTGGTGGGTGACGACAGTGAAGCTCGATTTAGAAGCGCGTGGCGTGATCGAGCGGATTCCCGGCGCGGGAAAGCAGCGGGTGCGGTTGCGCATCGAATCGAGTCCCACCCACTAACGCACCGGATTTCGTCCTTCAGCTCGCCGGTAAACTTTCGGCCAGGCGGCTTAATGTGGCGCTGTCCCGCAGAACTGGCCCATGCCCCATACCGATTAGTTTTGGCCGCAGCCGGGCCAGTTTTTTGATAGAGGCGCGATTTTGGGCAACATCCGGCGTAAAGGCGGTGGGTGGTTCTCTGAGTCCCGGGATTGTTGTCACCAGGTTAACGTTAAACAGCACATCCCCGGCGATGAGTACGCCGTCCCGCTCGCGCCACAGGGCGATGTGGCCGGGAGAATGGCCGGGCGTCTCCAGCACCACAAACGTGCCGACCCGGTCCCCTTCTTGCAAGCTGCGCTGCACCGGATGCGGCGGGCCAATCCAGTAACGCTGCTGAAAACGAATCATCAGATTTTTGGTCGGGGTTGCATCGGCAAACAGCCCATTTTCTATCGCGGCCACATCCCCACGCCCGCACCAGAGCGGAATCTCCAGCGCCTGGCAGATAGCGGCGCTGGCTCCCTGATGGTCCGGGTGAGCGTGGGTTAGTACATGGCCCTGAATCGTCTTCCGCCCCAGTTGATCAATCGCCTGGAGAAGTGTGCGTTCCGAACTGCGAATACCGGCATCGATTAGAAATCCTTCCACGATGTAGGCGTTGATCAGATTACGGGGGAAAAGCGGGATGTGGTAGACATTTTCTGCTATTTCAATCATGCGACTGCCTTTCCTGATGCAGCGGTGAAGATGTCTATGAGTATGGATTTTTGGGGCTGCGATCGGACGACAGCGTGTTGGTGGTGCGCTGCACAAAAATCTCAATGGCATCGGCCAGATGTTCGTCGGTGATGTTGTAATCGCCGCGCTCGGTGCGCAGCTTGTGGGCCAGCAGCAGCACCTCCGCATGGCTGACGCCGGGCGGGGGATCGAATTTGTAGTTGGCCAGTTCGTACAGCTGCCCCAGCGGATCGCGGAAGTAGATGGAGTACATGAAGCCGCGATCCACTTCGCCGCTGTTGGTGATGCTCCGCTCGTCGAGCCGCTTCTTCACCTGGGTGTAGACGGCACGGGAGACGTTGAAGGCGATGTGGTGCAGGTTGCCGATGCCTTCGGGGTTGGGGGTGGGGTCGGGCTGGCGGTTTTCGTTGGTGAAGATGGTGACGAGACGGCCGTCTCCCGGATCAAAGTACAGATGATTCTCTTCCGGCACGTCCAGGTTCGGCTGCTCAAAGATGAACGGCATCCCCAGGACGCCTTCCCAAAAATCAATTGAGGTCTGGCGATCTGCGCCAATCAGAGTGATGTGGTGTACGCCTTGAGCTTGAATTTTTTGCATGATTTCCTCCATTTTACCGCGGAGAGCGCAGAGAACGCGGAGTTCTTCATTTTTTTCCGTGCCCTCCGCGTGCTCTGCGGTGAATTATTTAATCCGTGGCCAATAAACTGTTTACAATTTTTTGCGCTTCGTCGATTTCGTCCTGGATGATGGTGTGGTCCATGTTGGGGTAGATTTTTTTGTTGACGGATGCGCCGAGGGTTTGGAGGGTAACGGCCGTTTCCTCCACCCGCTCCACCGGAATATGAAAATCGACATTGCTGCACCCCACAAAAACCGGCGTGCCGTCCAGCGAACCGTCATAGTTGCGCGGCGTCCCGGGTGGGCCAATCAGCCCACCGCTGAACAGTAGCAAACCGCCGTACCGCCGCGCGTTGCGGGCCGCAAACTCGCTGGCCAGACACGCCCCCTGCGAAAAGCCGCCGATGATAATTTTGTCGGCCGGAATCCCCGCGGCCTCCACCTGTGCCACGGCGTCGGCCACCGCCTGCAAGCCGGAGCTGAGTCCCGGTTCGTTTTGTGCCATCGGGGCCAAAAAGCTGTAAGGATACCAGGTATTGTTTGCCGCCTGCGGGGCCAGATACGCCATCTCCGGGTGGGGTAAGACGCTGCCCAGCTCCAAAATGCTCTGCGCGGTTGCCCCACGCCCGTGTACCAGAATCATCGCCGCTTTGGCTTTGGCCAGCGGCTTGCCCTGCTGCAAAACCGGTTGCCCTTGATGTGGGCCATTTGTTTCAGTTGTCGTCATCCGTTTACTCCTTGTAAAAAAGCGGAACACAGAGTTGCGCAGAGTAGACACAGAGGTTCACAGAGAGAAGGAAAATCTGTGTAATGGTTCGGCTGCGCTCACCACAAGCCTGCAAAATCTGTGGCTATTCGCGCTAAGAAAGCGCGGCTACAGGGTGGCGGGGACCACGGGTTTTAGCTCGATTTGCGGCAGGCGCTGCTCGATGGACGGGCGGTGCTGCTCCAGCCAGGATGGCAGCTTGAGGTGTGTTCCCAGCTCCGCTACCGGTTCATCATACAGGAAGCCTGGCGCGTCGGTGGCAATCTCAAACAAGACGCCGCCGGGGGAGCGGAAATAGATCGAGCGAAAATATTGTCGATCCTGCACGGGCGTTACCTGCACCCGCGCCTGGCGCAGCTTTTGCAGATAGTCCAGCTGCTCCGCGTCATCCACCGTGCGGAAGGCGATGTGGTGGATAGACCCCGCGCCAAACTGGCCCGCTGGCTGCCCTGGCCGGTGCAAAATATCGACGTACCGGCCGATGTCGTTGGCCTCGGCCTGGTAGCGGAAGCGATTGCCTTCCTCGCCGACAAACTGGTAGCCTAGCTGCCCGGTGAGCAGTTGACCCGTTGGCTCTACCTGATCCAGCCAGAGGGTGACGCTGTGGAAGCCTTGCAGCGCCTCTTTTTCGCCGATGGGGCCAGCGGCCCAATGTTGCAAGGTGGCCGGTTCATTTGAGACGATCAGCTCCAGCGTCAGGCCGTCCGGATCGGTGAAGGGCAGCACGTCGGCACCAAAGCGGGTTTGGATTTCGCCGGTGCTGATGTTGTGCTTTTTGAGCCAGCTTTGCCAGAAACCCACTGCTTCCGGGCGAATGGTGTAGGCGAATGCGGCCGTTTCCCCATTGCCCCGTTTGCCCCGCCTCATGTGCTGCCAGGGAAAGTAGGTCATGATGGTGCCGGGCGTGCCGACCTCATCCCCGTAATAGAGGTGGTAGGTGCCCGGATCGTCGAAGTTGACCGTTTTTTTTACCAGCCGCTGCCCCAGGATGTGGTGGTAAAAATCGACGTTGCTTTGGGGGTTGCTGGCAACGGCCGTAATATGGTGCAGTCCTTGTACAGGTTTCATTCTTTACTCCTACATTTCCCCGGAAACTTTTAGCGAGGTGAATGAATTAGAAGGCAGTTTCCGGGGAAATAATTTACGCTTGCGCCAGACCCAACGTCCGGCAAAGGGCGGCCAGCTGGGTTTGTTCAGTGGTGGTTAAGGCCGAAAGGGTGGCCACCACGCCGGCTAGATGGGCGGGCCAAATCGCTTCAATTAAGACGCGGCCTTGCTCGGTCAGGTGAATGACGATGCGGCGGCGATCGTCTTTGCGGCGGTGGCGGGTGACCAGGGCACGCTTTTCCAGATGGTCAATCACCATCGTCATGTTGCCGCTCGTCTTTAAGATTTTCTGGGCCAATTCGCCGCTCTGCATGGGACCCAAATGGTACAGCGCCTCCAGCACGCCAAATTGGCTGGTGGTCAAATCGTGCTCGCGCAGGTGGGCGTTGATACGCTGCCCCACCGATTCTGCGGCGCGGAACAGTTTGATGTAGCAGTCCAGGGCCAGGGTTTCTTCGGCCGTGCCTTCGTAATGGGTTCCCATAGTTTCCTTAAAGCGTGCTGTTGTTTTGATGGCCGCAGCGTAGCAGATTTGCCCATATAAATCAATATTAAATATCTTAACATTAAACTAATTCTCAGAATATTCCAAATAGTGCCAGGGAGGGTGTAAGGAATAAAAAGGAGGGCATTTTTGTAGGGGCAGGCCTCGTGCCTGCCCAAATGGGCGACCACAAGGGTCGCCCCTACCATAATCCAAATTTTCTTAAATGCTAATTTCCCTGGCGCGGTACTTTTTTGTGCCACGTTTTGCTAAACACTTGAACGGCGTCCTCGTAAGCGTCGAGCCGGTTGGAGAGGTAAAAATGGGTGGCATCGGCGGTAAGCTTGCTGGTTGTTTCCATGACAACTTGCCACTCAGCCCGTCGATATTCCAGCCGGTAGGTGACTTCCTGCGCCAGTGAGAGCGGATCGTCATCCTGGATGGTGAGGGTGTGTGTGCTGATGTCGTCCAGCTCCAGGCTGTGGTTTTGGTAGCGAACGCGGCCAGAATCCTGGTAGAGGGTGTAGGTGGTGGTGCCGGTGGTAGCTTCACGGGTCACGGTTTGGCGGCGCAGTTCGGGGCGCAGCTGTTCGATGGGTTCGGGCGGGGCAATTTCGGCGGGGGGGAAGTTGGGTGGATTGTCGTCGCTGGGTTGAAACGGCCGTTTCGGCACCACCAATTTACATCCCTCACCCAGCAGCAGCGTCAGCGTCACCGGTTTGGGCGAGGGCCAGGCGTGGCGCAGGTAGGTGGGGGAGATGCCCACCCGCCAGCGATGCCCGGCGGGCAGCTGGTAGGCCATCAGGTTCAGCGGCACGGTGACGCGGTACACCTGCCCCGGCGTCAGCGGTTCGGGCGCTTCGTGGCTGTGGTGGTGGGTCAGGTTGAGCAGGCCCCAGGTAATGAGTGTGGAACGGCCGTCTGGCCCCACATCACACAAACGCACCGCTACCAGTGCCAGCGGTTGGTCCACCTTCAGCGTCAGCGCTACCTCAGCGTGCCCCAGCAGGTTCATCGGCTCAGCCAGCGGCTGGCTGGTGAAGGTGAGGCTCTCCCCATCGGCGCTGCGCTGATCGCCGGGCGAATCGCCCGGCGAGCCGTGCCCGCCCCAGCCGCCGCCATCCAGCCCATGATTTTGCAGCCCAAGCAGGCTGATTTCCTGTGTGGGCTGCGGCTGGTCAGCCAGTGTGGCTTCGTTTAAGAAGTAGACTTTTTCCTGGACGTAAGGCGAGGGCCACGAAGGTTCGGCAATCCAGCGACCGGCCCGTTCGGGATAAGCAGGGGCAGGAGGTACGGCGTCTTGCAGCCAGCAGCGCATCATCGGTTCGTCCATGATGCCGGTGTCGATTCCCTTGAGCCAATAATCCCACCAGCGCAAGCTCTCCTGCAAAAAGCCAATCGGCGGGCCGGGCGAATCGCACTGCTCCGGGAAGGCGTGGGACCAGGGGCCGATGAGCGCCTTGCGCGGCACGTTCAGCCCGGCCATCAGGCGAGGGATTGAGTTGTTGTAGCTGTCGGCCCAGCCACCCACCATGTAAACCGGAATCTGGATGTCGGCGTAATTTTCGCGGACGGAGCCGTGTTTCCAGTAGGCGTTCCTCGTTTGGTGGCTGAGCCACGCTTCGATGTAGGGCGGCGACTGCGCCAGCCGCTCCAGCCACATTTCGCGCCACTGCTCGCCCACCCAGCGCGGGTCGGGCGGGGAGCCGTTGTAGGCAAACATGAGCGACGCCCAGGGCAGCATTTGCGAAGTGAGCAGGCAGCCGCCCATGTAATGCACGTCGTCGTGGTAGCGATCGTCGGTAGCGCCAATGGCGATGATCGCTTTGAGGTTGGGCGGCTGGCGGGCGGCGACTTGCAAGCTGTTGAAGCCACCCCAGGAGATGCCGTGCATGCCAATGTTGCCATCGCACCACGGCTGCCCGGCAATCCAGTTGATGACTTCGAGTGCGTCATCCTGCTCCTGCGGCAAATATTCATCGTAGAGAATGCCGTCCGCATCGCCGCTGCCGCGCATGTCTACCCGCACGTTGGCGTAGCCAAACCCGGCAAAATACGCCTGCCGCTTGGCGTCGCGGGCGGAGGTGTAGTCGCTTTTGCGGTAGGGGATGTATTCCAGCAGGGCGGGCACGGGCTGCTGCGCGGCGCTGTCTGGCAGCCAAATTTTGGCTGCCAGGCGGCTGCCATCGGCCAGCGGAATCCAGACGTTTTCCAGGATGGTGACGGTGTGGGGGAAGTCGGTGCGAATTTTCATGATCGGGCCTCTTTTTGTGGGGTGTTTTTTGACGCAAAGGACGCAAAGATTTTGAAGGAGCAAAGGATTTTTTACGGGCTTTTTCCTTTGCTTCTTTGCGCCTTTGCGTCAAATTTTGAGGGCCAAAAGTATAGCCATTTTCGACCCCACCAAGTAGTTTTTGCCAGTTGCTATGTGTTGCGGAGGGACGGCCGTATAATTTGGGTCATGAAAATTTTGAATGCGGCTGAAATTGAAGACACCTTGATGGTGGAATTGGCAGACGGCCGTTCCCTCTCTGTGCCGACTGCCTGGTATCCGCGCTTGCTTCATGGCAGCCAGCAGGAACGTGAAAATTGGGAACTCATTGGCGAGGGCGAGGGCATTCATTGGCCAGATTTGGATGAAGATATTAGCGTTGAAGGGTTGATTTTAGGCCGACCCTCAGGAGAGAGCCAGCATTCATTGCAGCGTTGGCTGGACAAAAGAAAGGGTTAAACGATTCGCTGGTGGCCGTGTAAATCTTGGTGATCCAAAACCGACCTTTTTTCAATTAGCAAACGTATAATCCTCCCTGATTTTCTAATTTCAGGGAGGATTTTTTTATGAGCATAGTGCGGAATCCCGATGGGCAGGTGATTGAGGAAAAGTACGAGCGGCAGGGGTGGCCCGCCATCAAACGGCCAGACTTGCAGCCGCCGGACGGTTGGGATTTGTCGCTGCTAACGGCCGTAAACCGCATCCGCAATCACCAGCTTTCGCCCGATGGCACACAAATCGCCTTCATCTGGGACCGGGAGGACCAGTCTGACGTGTACGTGATGCCCAGCGCGGGCGGCTGGCCCCGGCGCATCTCCATGCGGCGGGCGGCGGTGGCGTACTGGGCCGATGAAATTCCGCAGTGGTCGCCCGACGGCCGCTTCCTGGCCTTCACCATGCAGGATCATGTGCATGTGGCTCCCGCCAACGGTGGCTTACCGCAAAAAATCAGCGATTTTGCCAGCGCGGCGTTTGCCCCGGTCTGGCTGCCGGATGGCAACCAGATGGTGGTGAGCGTGGAGCGCAACGACCAGGTGCAGCTGCTGCTGACGGACCGGGACGGCCGTTGGCCCCGCCAGATCGTCCACACCCCTGGAGACGCCTGGGACGCCAAACCGTCGCCAGACGGCCGTTTCCTCCTCTTCACCCACCGCCCCTTCGACGACCTGAACCGGCTGGACATCTGGCTGGTAGAGCTGGAAACCGGGCAGGTGCGCGAACTGACCAATACCCCCAAACTGCGGAACTGGGGCGGCATCTGGTCGCCCGACGGGCAGCAAATCGCCTTCATTTCCCAGCGGCCCGAGTTTAACGAGGTGTGGCTGGTGCGCCCCAATGGCTCTGGCCTGCGGCAGCTTTCCCACGAAGGAGCCGATTTTGCCGATCTGGCCTGGTCGCCGGACGGGAGCCAGATTGCGTGCAGCATCAATCGGCAGGGGGCGTTTGAGCTGGCATTGCTGGACGTAGATTCAGGCCAGGTGCGCACGCTGCGGGCGGGGCAAGGGGTTCATGCCCTGCCCAACTGGTCGCCCGATGGCACGTTTTTGACGATGGAGTATGAAGATCCGCTGCTGCCGCCCGATTTGTACAGGGTTGAAGTGGGAAACGGCCGCGCTACCCAACTCACCTTCTCCAACCTGCCCGCCCTGGCCGCCAATCCGCTGGTGATGCCAGAAATTGTCAGCTACAAAAGCTATGACGGGCTGGAAATCCCCGCCTTTTTGTACCGCCCGGCTCAGTCGAACGGGGCGGCGGTGGTGCATCCGCATGGCGGGCCTTCCGCGCTCTACAATTTTGGCTGGGACATTGTGGCCCAATATTTTGTGGCCAAGGGGTACACCTGGCTGGCCCCCAACTATCGCGGCAGCACGGGCTACGGCATCACCTTTGAGCAGGCGAACTACAACGATTGGGGCGTCGGTGACACGCAGGATTGTTTGGCCGGGGCGCGATTTTTGGGGCAGATGCCGGAGATTGATCCAGAACGAATCGGTATTTTTGGCGGCAGCTACGGCGGCTACATGACGGCCTGCTGCCTCAGCCGCGACCCGGACACTCTGTTTGCCTGCGGCGTGAACAAGTACGGCGACGCCAACGTGATCAGCTCCTGGGCGCAGTGCAACCGGGATTTGCGGCTGTACACCGAGATTTTCCTGAGCCATCCGGCCAGCAACCGGCCGGTGCATCTAGCTGCCTCCCCCATTACCGAGGTGGCCAACGTGCAAAAGCCCGTTTTTATCGCTCATGGTTTGGACGACACGGTGGTGCCTCCCCAATCTTCGGAGGAGTGGGTGGAGGCGCTGCGCCGGGCGGGCAAGACGTTTGAGTACAAAACATACGCCGGGGAAGCGCACGGCTTTTTGCATAAGAAGACGGTATTGGATTTTTACGGCCGTATGGAAACGTTCTTGGATTGGTATCTGCTGCCAAAATAAACCCCCTCCCTAGCCCTCCCCCTAGGAG
>JBGTCV010000084.1:0-28690 GCA_041748655.1 Promineifilaceae bacterium (SeqCode)
GGGTGGCGGCTGAATCGCTTGGCTCCGGGCCAGCCGCTTCGCTGGCGACCCAGCCCATGCCGCCCGATAAGCTGGTCTTTATCGTACCCTTCGCCCGTTTAGCGGATGTGGCCGCAGATCATTTTCCGGCGTTCCTGGTTCAGTGGGTTTTGCAGAGCGACTGGGATAATGGGGCGTCTCTGGCCCATTATCAGGGGCCGGTTGACGTGTTTGGGGCGCAAGAGGATCGGGTTATCCCTGTCCGACACGCGCGGGCGTTGGCCGAGGCGGTTCCGGGGGCGAATCTGGTTGTCTTTGACGGCGGCCATAATGATTGGGCGGTCGGCTGCAGGGTGCAGATACGGTATCCCTAGCTAGACCCGTAGGGCAAGATTTCTCTTGCTCATCCTGCTGCGCGCCAGAAAGAAGCTGCGGTTGAATCAAGAATCTTGTCCGTAAAAAAACAAAACAGCCGCTCTTTGGCGGCTGTTTTGTGCGTTCCAGGAAAAATCAAAAACCTTGTGTAGGTTGGAATCAAAAATTATGCCACCCTACACAGGCTAAGGTTTTACACGTCCAGGTTGCGGACCTCGCTGCTGTGGGTCATGATGAACCGCTTGCGGGGGCCGACTTCGCTGCCCATCAGCATGTCGAACGTCTTGTCGGCGCTGACGGCGTCTTCGATGGTGACTTGCAGCAGCAGGCGTTCGGCCGGGTCCATGGTTGTTTCCCACAGCTGCTCCGGGTTCATTTCTCCCAAACCTTTGTACCGCTGGAGGCTGTATTTTTTGCCGTTCTTTTGCAGCTCTTTGAGCAGCTCCTGGTTTTGGGCTTCGGTGTAGGCGTAATGCATCTCTTTGCCTGCTTTCAGGCTGTAGAGCGGCGGCTGGGCGATGTAGAGATGCCCTTTTTCGATGAGCGTGGGCATGTAGCGGAAGAAGAAGGTGAGCAGCAGGGTGCGGATATGGCTGCCATCTACGTCGGCGTCACACATGATAATGATACGGCCGTATCGTAAATTCCCTACATCAAACGTCTCGCCAATCCCCGTGCCCAGCGCCGAAATCATCGCCTTTACTTCGTTGTTGGCCAGAATCTTGTCCAGACGGGCGCGCTCGGTGTTTAAAATCTTGCCGCGCAGAGGCAGGATCGCCTGGAAGTGCCGGTCGCGCCCCTGCTTGGCGCTGCCACCAGCCGAGTCACCCTCGACGATGTACAGCTCGCATTTGTTCGGATCCCGCTCGGAGCAGTCGGCCAGCTTGCCGGGCAGGGTGAGGCTTTCCAGAGCGCTCTTGCGCATCACCAGTTCGCGGGCTTTGCGAGCGGCGTCGCGAGCGCGGGAGCTGGTCAGGCAGCGCTCGATAATCTTTTTGGCTTCGCGTGGATTTTCTTCCAGATAAAGGCTAAAAGCGTCGGCGGTGACGGAGGCCACAATACCGGCCACTTCTGCATTCATCAGCTTCACCTTGGTCTGGCTTTCAAACTGTGGATCGGGATGTTTGATGCTGACCACAGTGGTGAGCCCTTCGCGGGTGTCGTCGCTGGAGAAGTTGGTATCTTTTTCCTTGAGGAAGTTGTTTTTGCGGGCGTAGGTGTTAATGACGCGGGTAACGGCCGTTCGTACCCCGGTTAAATGCGTGCCGCCATCTATTGTGTGGATGGTATTGGCAAAGGCCAGCTCCGTAATGACGATGCCTTCGGTGTATTGCAGCCCGACTTCTACCTCAATACCTTCCTGCTCTTTCTGGTCATAAATCGGTGCATGAATCGGTTTGCGGTTGCGGTTGAGGTAGCGCACAAAGGATTTGACGCCGCCTTCAAAGTAGAAACTCATTTCGCGGGGGACAGACGGCCGTTCATCCCGCAGTCGCAAAAAGACGCCGCTGGTGACAAACGCCATTTCCCGGAACCGGTTTAGCAGCGTTTCAAAGCGGTAGGTGGCTTCCGCTTCAAAGATGGTTTCGTCGAATTTAAAGTGGGTGGTGGTGCCGGTGCCCTCATCCTTGCCCGCTTTGCCAATTTTCTTGACGGGGGCATCCGGCAGGCCGCGCTGGTACCGCTGATACCAGATCGATCCTTCGCGCCGCACCGTCACATCCATCCATTCAGACAGAGCATTGACAGCCGCAGCGCCCACGCCGTGCAAACCACCAGATACTTTGTAAGCGTCATTGTCAAACTTACCACCGGCATGGAGGGTGGTGTGCACCAACTCCAGCGCCGACACCTTTTCGGTGGGGTGCATGGCCACGGGAATACCCACGCCATCATCCTGCACGGTGACGCTGTTATCGGCGTGAATGATGACTTCGATACGGCCGCATCGTCCGGCCAGCGCTTCGTCGATGGAGTTATCGACAATTTCATATACCAGATGGTGCAGCGCCTTGACGTCGGTGCCACCGACATACATACCGGGACGACGGCGCACCGCTTCCAGCCCTTTGAGGACCTGGATGCTGCTGGCATCATATTTTCTTTCCGCTTCGGTTTTCTTTGCCATGAAACGTTCCTTATACAATCTAGCTAGTCGGGCAAAATCTAACCATCTGTTGCCCGATAAAAGGGCAGCCTGTTTGGTTATTAGCTTGCTGATAAGTGGGTATTAATCAGGAGAAATCTAGCTTATTTTGCCTCGAAATGAACTCATTCTTACGAGACATAAGTATACCACATCTGTTCTAAGCGGGGTAGTAAAACAAATCGATTCAAACAGGGGTGAGGGAAGAAGAATTAAAATAAAATCAATTGAGTAATTGAGCAATCGAGAAATTACCCAATTACTCAATTACCCAATTACCCAAATGACTCAATTTCAATGCTGCCCCGCATCCTGCCGCTTGCGCCGGCTCAGCCAGGCCACAATCAGTGCCAGCAAAAAGCCGCCACCGATTGCCCCGAGCAAAATGCCCCACGGCGTGCCCGCTGCTTCTGCGATGGGTTCAGCTTCGGCTGCGGCAGCTTCAGTTGTCGGCTCAACGGCCGTTTCCACCACAGCTTCCTCTTCAACCGGCGCTTCGATCTCCACCGTTTCGGTGAGGCTGACTGTCTCTACGCTGCCCTGCGGCAAGACAAAGACGGCCGTTGTCCACGCCGGAATGGTAAAGGTGCCGCTGGCTGTATCATAAGCGGCCGTTTGCACCACGCCATCCACCGAATTTTGTTGGATGGGATGCAGGGTGAAGGGGAGGTCGGCAACGGCCGTTTCCGTAAAGCTCACGCTCTCGGGGTTTGCGTTGAACAGCACCACCATCATGTCGGCGTTCGGGTCCAGCTCCTCGCCTGTCAGGTCACTCAGGCTCATCACAATCAGGCCGGGGATTTGCTCCGTGCCGGTGTTGTGGAACAGCAGACGGTCCTGGACTTGAACGGCCGTTTGTAACCTAAACAGCGGCGAACCAGCCCGAATTTGCAGTAGTTCCCGGTAGGTGTCGCGGGCAAAAGCGATGTCGTCTGGCGTTGGGGCCAGGTCAGGGTTTGCCAGCAGCGGCTGCATCGTGGGCCACATGCTTTGGTTGTCGGCCGCCGGGGGCAGGCCAATGGCCCAGTTGTTGCTCTGGTAGGTGAAGTCCAGCCGGTTGAACCAGTCGCCCGAATTGTAGCTGTTGCGGTCCAGCGATTTGGAGCGCAGCAAATCGTCCCCGGCCTGGAAGAACGGAATGCCCTGGCTAAACATCACAATGGAGTTGCCCAACGTTTGCATTCTGGCGCGAACGGCCGTGCTGGTCTCCAGCGGCGCTTTGTACTGGATAATGTCGAACAGCGTCTCGTTGTCGTGTTTGGAGACGTACACAATTTGTTCTTGCGGATCGGCCGTGTAGCCTGCCGGGGAGCCGTTGTACAGCACCTGGCTGCCCGTTACCGTCTCCCCACGCGAATTAATGAAGGTGTAATCGCTCAGATTGCCGGCCAATCCAACCCGAATGATGTCCATGAAGTTTTGCAGGCGCACCAACTGTTCCGTTGCGCTGCCCTGGTCCGTTTCATTTGGATAGACGTACAGGCCGTTCAGGAAACCCTGTTCCGTTTGCCCACCAAACGGACTGCCGCCACGGGCCGCGTCTCGCAGCCGGTCGCTGAAGGTGCCAATCCCCGTGCCCGCCATGTTGAACTGGGTGGCATTGATGCCACGTGCATTGCCGCCTACTTCGCCGAAGTCCCACCCTTCACCGTACACGTAGATGTTGGGACCATCCACGCCATGTTCTTCCAGCGTCAGGGTGTCCAGTGCGGCGCGTACCGCCAGCATATCTTCCTTCATGTGGTGGCCCATCAAGTCAAAGCGGAAGGCGTCGATTTTGTACGCCACCGCCCAGGTCACCACCGAATCGACCATCAGCTTGCGCATCATGTTGTGTTCCGTGGCGGTATTTTGGCAGCAGGTGCTGGTTTCCACTCGCCCAGTGCTGTTCAGCCGGTGATAGTAGCCCGGCACGATGCGGTCCAGTACCGAGTTTTCACTTTGGCCGCTGGCGTTGGTGTGGTTGTACACGACGTCTACCACCACGCGCAGGCCAATCTCATGAAGCGCCTGCACCATTTCCCGATATTCCACGATGCGGTTGATCCCTTCCGGGTTCACGGCATAGCTGCCTTCTGGCACAGTGTAATGGAACGGATCGTAGCCCCAGTTGAACGGATCCTGATCGCGAATTTCGGCAATCAGCGCCTGCTGCTCTTCTGAATCGGCGGGCAGGCTGCCCAGCTCTTCAAACGAGGGGGCAATCCAGGTCGATTTGTCTTCGTCGATGGTGGCAATGTCGAAGGTGGGCAGCAGGTGCAAATGGGTCAAGCCTGCACCTGACAGCGCGGCCAGATGCTGCATCCCGTTGGAATCCAGCGCCGTGAACGCCAGATAGGTACCGCGCAGCTCTTCCGGCACGCTGGCGTCGTTGACGCTAAAGTCGCGCACGTGCAGTTCGTAAATCACAATATCTTCCGGCGCGGCAATGCCTGGTTTGACCGTGCCTACCCAGCCGTCTGGCATGGTGGTGGGGGCGGTTAAATCCACAATCTGGCTGCGGCTGCTGTTGGTAGCCAAACTGAAGGAGTACGGGTCCGTCACCAGGTTGGTTTGCATGCTGCCTTCGGTGGGCACAAAGACCTGCACTTCGTATAGATAATATTTCCCTGCCCAATCAGCTTCTCCCGTTACCGACCAGATGCCGCTGCTGGGGGTGGGGCGCATGGTGATGATTTCGGCTGCGGTGTCTGGATTGGCGTCGTCGAAAAGGTGCAGACGTACCTGGCGAGCGGTGGGCGCCCAGAGGGTGAGGCTGGGCACGCCGTCGCTGAAGGTGACGCCCAGATCGCCATCGTAGGGGTACAAATCATCCAGCACACCAGGAATTTGCAGTCCGGCGGCATCAATCGTTTGGCCGCTCTCATCCTGCGCCGAAACGGCAATTTGCCCTTTCAGCGCCACGCGGGCCACGCTGAGATCGTCCGGGCTAAACTTCAGCGCGGTGAAGTTGCGCAGGTGAGGAAATTTGGCCAGAGTCTGGTCGCTGAAGCCGTTGGGGTCAACGGTAAGCGGCACTGATTCGCCGCCGGAGATGCCGTTAAAGCCCAGCGAGAACACGCCGCCGCGTGGGTCATAATGGAAGAAATGTTGATCGCCGGGGGCTGGTTCGATGTTCCAGGCGATGGTGTCGGCAGCTACCCAGTAAGCGCTGCGCTGGCTGATGTTGCCCTGGATGCCGCCGGAGCCGACGGAGATGTTCAATAGGTTGCTCCTTGAGTCGAAGGTGAAGGTGACGAGCGTGTCTGCTTCCTGCACGCTGAAGGAAAGGTTGGCCCCATCTAGTGCGCCCCCTTCGCCGTAATTCACGTCCCAGCTGCCGTTGACGGCCACTTTGGCTTCGTACTCGCCTACGGGGATGCTGAGGGTTTGGAAGGTGAAGGTGCCGTCGCCGTCAGGGTCTTGCAGCCAGGAGGCAAGGCAGCTGGGCATCCAGTCATCGGCGCAGCCCAGCTCGCTTTGGAAGCTGCCGGGCACGTTGGCGATAAAATTGTTGACGCTGTCGGCCACCCAGCCGGTCTGGTTATCGAAGTAGAAGTTGACGGTGCTGTTTTCGGCGAGGGAAAGTGGGATGTTGGCCCCGCCCTGTTCGGCATTGAGGCCAAAATTCACGTCCCAACTGCCGTTGAGAGCGGCTTTGTATTCATAATCGCCAGCGGGAATGTCGAAGCTGCCGATCCAGAGCTGATCTTCTTCGCTGAAGGTGAGGGCGCTGTTTTCACAGGTGGGGTCCCAATCCCCGGCGCAGCCCAGCACGGATTGAATGGTGCCGGGGATAACAACGGTGTCGGGGAAGGGGGCAGCGGCCGGGGGCAGGCCGCCGCTGCTGCCGCCGGTTTGGGCGGGCAGGTCAGCGGGGATATCGTCGCTGACGGTGATGGTGAGGAGGTTGGTGGCGGCGTCGAAGGTGAAAATGACGGCTTGTGCTTCCCCCACGGTGAAGGGGATATTCGCGCCGTCTAGCTCGCCATCAAGCCCGTAGTTGACGTCCCAACTGCGGTTAAAGGCGGCTTTGGCTTCATATTCTCCGGCCGGGATGCTGGCGGTGATGAAGGTGTAGAGGCCGTTGCCGTTGGGGTCTTGCAGCATGGCGCGCAAGCAGTCGGGGGCATCATCGCTGGCGCAGCCGATTTCGTCCTGGAAGCTGCCGGCAGCGGTGGCGAGGAGGCTGTTGACGCTGTCGCTGACCCAGCGGGTTTTGTGGTCGTACCAGAAGGTAACGGCCGTATCTTCTTCAACCGTCAGCGGAATGTTGGGGCCATAATATTCGGCGTTGAGGCCGTAATTATCATCCCAACTGCCGTTGAGAGCAGCTTTGTAATCATAATTGCCTGCCGGGACGTCGAAGGTGGCCAGCCAGATGTCGTTGGCGGCGTCGTAGGTGAGCTGGCTTTCGGCGCAGCTGGTGTTCCATTCGCCGGAGCAGCCGATGGCGGGCTGCACCGTTCCGGCGATAGTGACGGTGTCTGGCGGGGGAATGCTGGCGGGGTCGTCGGATTGGGCGGTGGCGGAAACGGCCGTAATCCCCAACGTCAATAAAACAATAAGTAAAAGGCGGATTTTTTCCCAGGTGCGGGTTTTGTTTTTGTTCATTGATCTCTCCACTGAAAATAGGTGTGGCTGTGTGCAAACTATCCCTTCATTTTACGACAAATGGAAACGGCCGTCATCCATTGCATCTGCATCTACTCTCTGTACGGTGAACCCGAATGGGCCCGGGGTGATACGGTGGGGAGGATACGGCCGTATTCCTTGGCCTCTGTAGTGAGATACGGCCGTATTATTCACTCACCCGACTATTGTTTGGGAATTTTGCCACTCGCGATTACAATTCCGCGCATGGTTGTACGCTCAGAGTGGCGCTTTCGCCACCAATCCCCCCAGTTTAAGCCGCAGCCACGGCAGCCCGTTTCTTGGAACAGCCGCTGGATTATTGGGTTGATTACGGCCGTTTACCTTCTCTGGTTGCTGGTACGGGCCGTCAGCCAACCTGAGTGGCTTGCCCAGCTGCCGCCGCTGGCGTTTGAATTTGTTCGCCTGGTAGAAATGGGCTGGCTGGCGACGCTGGGCGTTTTGTGGGGCGTGGTTTGGTGGCAGGGGCGACAAGAAATCGCCCAGCCATTGATTCCGCTCAACCTGGATGCGCTGTACAATTTGCACCCGGCCGATTTTGAACAGTACGTGGCCCGGTTGTTTCGGCAAAGAGGCTATAAAGTGACCGTGCGCGGCCGCAGCGGCGATTTAGGCGTCGATCTGGTAATAACCCGCAGCGGTGGCAAGCGAGCTATCGTTCAGTGCAAGCGATACCGCAGCACCATTGGTCCAGACGTGGTGCGCGAACTGTACGGCACCCTGATGCATGAGGGCGTTTCCCACGCCTTTTTAGTGACCACCGCCGACATCTCCGAGGCGGCCCGCATCTGGGCACAGGGCAAACCAATGACGCTCATCGATGGCGCTACCCTGGTAGAAATTGCCCGTTCTTTGCAGCTGCCGCCCAAGCCCTCAACCAACAAGTTATGAATCATATGGATAAAACGCGTGCGACATACCGGCAAATTGCGGCTGTCTACGCCGAGGCTCAGCAGGAGCGGGGCCACCTGCTGGCTCACATTGAGCAATTTATGTCGCTGCTGCCTGGTGGATTGGTGCTGGATGTGGGCTGTGGGCCGGGCTGGGATACGGCCGTTTTCCAAACCCACCACCTCACCGCCATCGGCCTGGATTACAGCCACGCCATGATGCAAACCGGGCGGGATAAACACGGTTTCCAGCTGCCCTTTGCCCAGGTAGATATGCGTCGTTTGCCCGTAAGCGGCGGCGTAGACGGCATCTGGGCCTGCGCCTCGCTGCTGCACCTGGAACGGGCGGATGTGCTGCCCGCCCTGCGTGAGTTTCACCGGGTGTTGAAGCCAGGCGGTATTTTGTATCTCTCCGTGAAGTTGGGCAGCGGGGAACAGTGGGCAGCCACGGCTTACGGCCAGCCGCTGCCCCGCTTTTTTACCTATTGGCAGCCGGAAACGTTGGACCCTTTGTTGGAAACGGCCGCTTTCCAGATCATCGACGGTTGGCAAGAGCAGGGCAAGCGGGATATCTGGCTGGTGCGCTATGCCCGCAAAAAGGAGCCAGAAGCATGAATTTGACAGAATATAATCAATTTACCGAGGCGCTTCGCCTGAAGCTGGCTGGAGATGATCGGGTGTTGGCTTTGGTTGCGCTTGGTTCGATGGCCCAGCAAGATTACCAGCCCGACGACTGGTCTGACCATGACTTTTTTGTCATCACCATTCACGGCGTGCAGGAAGATATGCGGCAAGATTTGTCCTGGCTGCCCAGACCGGATGCGCTGGCCTTCTCCTTCCGCGAAACGGACCATGGTCTGAAGGCGCTTTATCGCGGCGGCCATCTGCTGGAGTTTGCTATTTTTAACGAAAACGAACTGCAAATGGCCCGGGTAAACCGGTACCGGGTGCTGCTCGACAAGGCCGATATCAGCCCCAGACTGGCTGAGCTGGCGCTGTCTACCCATGATTATGTAACCCATTCTCAGGCCGATCCAAATCGGCGGTTCGCCGAATTTTTGACGAACATTTTTGTTGGAGTGGGGCGGCACGCCCGTGGTGAGCAGCTGAGCGCCCGTCAGTTTATCCAGAGCCATGCTTTAACCCATCTGCTGCGGCTGCTGGCGGAATTTGCGCCCACAGAGATGGGCCACTTGCTGGATAATCTGGACCCGTTTCGCCGTTTTGAGCGTGTTTTTCCAGCCCTGGGGGCTGAGATCAACCACTTTTTAGCGCAGGATATGCTTTCGGCGGCGGAGGGTTTGCTGGCGGTGGGGATGCGGGAGCTACGGCCGTTTCTCACCAGCTATCCCGAAACGGCCGTTACCGAAGTGCAGCAGATCATTGCCAAAGCCAAACAGGAAGGAATGAAACAGTTGTGACAGATTTAACCATTTTGCTCACCCGCCACGGCCAGACCGACTGGAACAAAGCAGGCCGCTGGCAAGGCCATGCCGATATTCCCCTCAACGAAACGGGCCAGCAGCAGGCCGAAGCGCTGCGCCAACGGCTGCGTCATTGGCCCATCGACACCATTTATACCAGTGATTTGCAGCGCTGCGTGCAAACGGCCGTTCCCCTGGCCACTGCGCTGGGTCTGAAACCGATCCCAAACCCGCTCTGGCGCGAGCGGGACGTGGGCGACTTTAGCGGACTGACGGGTGGACAGGCCCGCGAGCAATATCCCGACGTTTGGGCCAAATCAAAGCGAGGCATGATCGATCCACCCAATGGCGAACCGTTTGCCGACGTACTCAGCCGCGCCTGGCGGGCGTTTGAAACCGTCCTGGCTGCCCACAGCGAAGGGATCGTGGTGGTGGTTTCTCACGGCGGGCTGCTTCATGCCCTGCTGGGCCAGGTCATGGGGATCGATGCAATGATTTACGGCCGTTTCTCCATGCGCGGCAATACCGGTCTCAGCGTGGTGGAAGTAAACAGCCACGGCCCCGTCGTCACCCGCCTGAACGACACCAGCCATCTTGAAGATTAAGTCAACTCGTTCCACGCTCTGCGTGGAATGAAAGCGGGGACGCTTTAGCGTCCTCTGCGGCGCAGAGCGCCAAAATCACATTCCCACGCGGAGCGTGGGAACGAGTCAAAACTAACCGTAAAAGGAAAAAAATGACAATGCAACCAACAAATCCCGTTTGGGACAAAATCGACGCCCACATTGATGAACATGTCGATTACTGGATCGGCCAACTGGCCCGGCTTTGCGCCCAGCCCAGCGTTTCGGCCCAAAATTTTGGCATTACCGAATGCGCCGACCTGGTGGCCACCATGCTGCGCGAGCAGGGCTACCGCGCCGAAATCATGCCGTCAGATGGCTATCCGGTGGTGTATGGCGAGGCTGCGGGAAACGGCCGTTCCAACAAAACCCTCCTCTTCTACCTCCATTACGACGTGCAGCCCGCCGAACCGCTGGAGCTGTGGGACTCGCCCCCATTTGAGCTGACCGAGCGGGACGGCAAGCTGTATGCCCGCGGCATCAGCGACGACAAGGGACATATCATCTGCCGCCTGGCAGCGCTGTCCGCCGTGAAGGATGTGCTGGGCGAGCTGCCCTGCAATGTCAAATTCATCATCGAGGGGGAGGAAGAGATCGGCAGCCCCAACATGCCCGCCTTTGTGGAAAAGCACCAGGAAAAGCTGGCCGCCGACGCCTGTATCTGGGAGTTTGGCGGGGTAGACCATGAGGAGCGCCCTGGGCAGGCGCTGGGGATGCGCGGCATTTGCTACGTGGAGCTTTCCGTGCAAACCGCCTCGATTGACGCCCATTCCGGCCTGGGTGGTTCGATCTTCCCCAACGCGGCGTGGCGGCTCACCTGGGCGCTCAGCACCCTGAAAGACCAGAACGAGCGCATTCTCATCCCCGGCTTTTACGACAACGTGCAGCCCCCCAGCCAGCGCGACCTGGAGATGTTGGCTGCCATGCCTTCGGAGGCGGCTGAGCTAAAAGAGATGTTTGGGTTGGACGGCTTTTTGTTGGGGATGGAGGATAATTTGGAATTGAAGACAACGGCCGTTTTCCAACCCACCTGCACCATTTGCGGCCTCACCGCTGGCTACCAGGGGCCGGGGGCCAAAACGGTGCTGCCCGCCCAGGCCAGCGCCAAGGTCGATTTCCGCCTGGTACCCAACCAGTCGCCGCAGGAAGTTGTGGCCAAGCTGCGGGCTCATCTGGATGCCCAGGGTTTCCAGGATGTGCAAATCACCCTGCACGGCGGCGGCCGACCGGCCAAGGTTGACCCGGATGATCCTTTTGTGAAACTGACCAATGAAACGGCCGTTGCCGTCTACGGCAAAGAGCCAAACGTCGCCCCGATGATTGGCGGCAGCGGGCCAAACTATCCGTTTATCCACACCCTGGGGCTGCCGCTGGTGGCCGCTGGGGTGGGCTACCCCGGCAGCCAGGTCCACGCCCCCAACGAAAACATGCGCCTGGATTACTTCCTGCTGGGTACCAAACACACCGCCCGCATCATCGAGCAGTTTGCCCAGAGAGAGTAGGTAATTGGGCAATTGGGTAATTGGCTGCATTACCCAATTACTCAATTACTTCCCCTACGCCTTCGCCGCCATTTGTTCGCCAAAGCCCAGCAGCGCTTTTACCCGCTCGTCGTTGGGCGCTTCGGCGTAGACGCGCAGGACGGGCTCGGTGCCAGACGGCCGTATCAACAGCCAGCTGCCATCCGCCAGGTAATATTTCACCCCGTCCACCGTCTGCACATCCTCCACCACCACGTCCGCAATCGCTTTGGGGGCCAGAGTGAGCAGCATTTGCACCATGCGCTGCTTTTCTACCGGGCGAACCAGCTTCATATCCGTGCGGGCGTATTGGGCCGGGCCAAATTGCGCCAGCAGATCCTCCACCAGGGCGTGCAGTGGCATTTTGGCGGCAGACATTACCTCCAGCAGCAGCAGCCCCAGCAGCACGCCATCCCCTTCCGGGATATGTCCCTGAATGCTCATCCCGCCAGACTCTTCGCCACCCATCACCACGCCGTTGGCAATCATCAAATCAGCAATATGGTTGAAGCCGACGGGCGTTTCGATGAGGTCAAGGCCGTATTGAGCGGCGATGCGATCAATCATCCGTGTGGTAGAGACGGTGCGCACTACCTTGCCGCGCAGCCCCCGTTTGTCTAACAGATAGCGCAGCACCAGGCCGAAAATCCGGTGCGGATCCACAAAATTGCCCCGCGAATCAACCGCGCCGATGCGGTCGGCGTCTCCGTCGGTGGCCAGCCCTACATCCCAATGCCCGCTCTGGATGGTGGACATGAGCAGCCCCAGGTGTTGGGCGATGGGTTCAGGGTGAATGCCACCAAAGCCGGGGTTCATCTCGTGGCGGATGTTGTGAGCGTGGGTGCGGCCGCGCGCCAACACCTCGCTAATAGCGCCCCGCCCGGAGCCAAACATGCCATCAGCCACCACCCGCAGCTCACCGCTGGAGATGATATCCAGGTCCACCAGTCCGCTGAGATGTTCGTAATACGCCCAGGCGGGGTCAAATTTATGCACCCGATCCCGCTTGATTGCTTCATCCAAATCCATAAGGTTGGGACCGCGTCCGCTGGAAAGATTACGTTCCAGCAGCCACTCGACCCGCTCATTTTGGGTTGGGCTGGCGCTGCCGCCGTAGCACGATTTGAGCTTGATGCCGTTGTAGCGGGGCGCGTTGTGGCTGGCGGTGATCATCACGCCAGCGGTAGCGCCTTTTTGCAGCACGGCATAGCTGATGGCCGGGGTGGGCGTGTCGGCGCGGGCCAGCCAGGTATCGATCCGGTTGGCCGCCATGACGCGGGCTACTTCGGCCGCGTACCGGTCGGACAAAAAGCGGGTGTCGAAGCCGATCACCACGCTGGGATTGCTTTCGTTTTCTTCCCGAACGAAGTCGGCAATGGCCTGGGCCACCAGCCGCAAATTGCCAAAGGTAAACGTTTCGCTAATGACGGCGCGCCAGCCGTCGGTGCCAAATTTGATTGTCATGTGTGCTCCTAAAGGGAGGAATGAACAGTGATAAGTGAAAAGTAAAAAGTGATAAGTCGCACATCAACTTTTTACTTTTCACTTTTTACTTTCTACTCCACTTCAAAGTTCAAAATAATAATAAGATCATTTACGTTCGTGCCGGTGGGGCCAGTTTGGATGAGATGTGGGCCATGTCCGGCGGCGTCTAGCTGCTGAAAGTAGGTGAAGCTGTCGTTTTGGTTCAAGTAGGCCAGGGCGGTTTGGTTGTCTTGAACGGTGCTGCCCGTGACGGTGGCGCCAGCCATGCCGGTAGGGCCGTCATCGCCGTCGGTGGCGAAGCTGGTGATGGTGCGGTTGGGCCAGCCAGCCAGGCCGATGGCCGCAGCCAGGGCCGTTTCCAGATTACGCCCGCCAATGCCAGCGCCGCGCAGGGTGACGGTGGTTTCGCCGCCCAGAATGGTGGCGCTTTGGGGTGGGGCGTCGATGGCCAGGGCGGCGGCGAACTGGCCCACTTGTCGCGCTTCCCCTTCCAGCCGGGTGGTGAGCAGCCGGGTGCGGAAGCCGAGCGATTCTGCCTTGGCTGCGGCTGCCTGTGCCGACTGCTGAATGCTGCCGATGATGATGTTGTCCAGGATATTGGTGGGGTGGGGCTGGTTGGTTTCGGCCAATTTTTTTAGCGTGGTTTGGATTGTTTGGGCAACGGCCGTTTCCAACCCATCCCACACCCGGTACCTCTCTAAAACGGCCAGCGCATCGGCTGGCGTCTCGCTGCTGGCCACTGTGGGACCGCTGCCGATAGCGGCCAGCTCGTTGCCCACCACGTCGCTGAGAATGAGGCTGATCACTTTGGCCGGAGCGGCCAATCGAGCCAGCCCGCCCGCTTTGACGGCGTCCAGCTGGCGGCGCACCGTGTTGAGTTCCTGAATGGTGCAGCCGCTGGCCAGCAGCGCCTGGTTGAGCTGCTGCCAGAGCTCCAGCGGCAGCAGGGGCCGGGTAAACAGCGCCGACGCCCCGCCAGAAATGAGGCAGAGCAGCAGATTGTTTTCGGTTAACTGGCTGACGGTTTGCAAAACGGCCGTTGTCGCCGCCACGCTCTTTTCTGCTGGAACGGGATGGTTGCCCTCGTAAATGGGCAGGGGAAGGAGGCTGTTTTGGGGTCGGTATTTGGTGATGATGCCTCCGGAAACGGCCGTTTGCCTCACAATATCGCATACCGCCTGGGCCATCGGCACGGCCGCTTTGCCGATGCTCAGGATGAAAAGACGGCCGTTTGCCAGATTGAAGGCGTGTGGACCGATGGTGAGCTGGCTGCCCTTTTTTTGCAGGTGGTGGCTAACGGCCGTTTGCGGATCGGCCTGGGCGAGGGCAGCGGCTGTGAGGGCCTGAATGTGGTCGGCGTACTGGGCAAAGTGGAGCGGCATGATCTTTTTTTAGGGTTGCAGTGCGGTGGCAGCGGCTTCGGCGGCAGCCTGGGGCGTTTTGGCCAGCGTCACCACATCAAACACGGCGTTGTTGAGCGCCGTGATGATGCTGTTGGCGCTGCTGACCGGCATGGCGCTGGCCTGGCTGAGCTGTTCGCTGGCAAAGGCGACGTAAGCGTCGTTTTCTGGCCAGGAGGCCAGTGCCGTCTGGCGGGCTGGTAAAAAGTCGCTGGCGTAGCTCCACTCGCCTAGCGCGTCGCTCTCTATCAGGCTGTTGAGCAGTTCGGCGGCTATTTCGCGCTGGGCAGGATCTCGGCTGCTAATGGCCCAGACCCAGCCGCTGACGAGAGGGGTTAACGGCCGTTGCAAGCCAGGAACGGCCGTTACTAGATAAGTTCCATCCTCATTTCGATTGTGCAAATAATGTTCGCTGCTGGTCAGGGTGAAATCGGCCGTGCCCGCCTGAAACAGCTGCCACGATTCCTGGAAGGTGGTGTAATTGCTGCTCTGGTCCAGAATAAAGCCGCTGCTTTTGGCCGCGAGCAGCTGCTGTAAAGCAGTCGTCAGGGGGGCTATCTCTAATGCCACCTGCCCCGCCTCATTGGTGAGCGAGCCACCGGCATCCAGGTAGAATTCCAGGCATAGCTGCCCGGCGGGAGAGCCATTGGCAGGAAAGACGAAGCTGTAAGGCATAGCAGTGAACGAATCCCAACGTGCGGGTATGGTTTGGGTCACGGTTTGGCTGTTGTAGACCAGATGGGGCAGTCCGGTTAGCACAAAGGGGTAGCTGCTAACCTGGTTGTTTTTGAAGACTAAATCGAACGCCGCCGGGTATAAATCTTCCAGCACAGCGGTTTCTACCAGGCCATCGATTGGATAAATTAGCTCTTCCAATAGGGCAGTATTGAGCTGGTCGATGGGGATGGCGATCAGGTCTGGCAAGATGGACGGGGCGATGCTGCGCCCGGTGCGCAGGTAGTTCAGAATGCCGCTCTGGCCGCTGACCGCTTTTTGCTCAATGGTCAGGTTGATATCTGGGTGGCTGCTGCGAAAGGTGGCAAATTGGGCGTTGAGGATGGCGGCGCTCTCTTCTGTGGAACGGGCAATTTCGGGTGGAATCCAGACGCGCAGAGACGGCCGTGTTTGGACAACGGCCGCTGTGGGAATGGCAATATCTGGCGTAGCTTCCGGGGGTGTGATGACGGTGGAAACGGCCGTATTGCTCGACGCTGCTTCTGGTGTAACGCCGGAAGAGGCTGGTGAGTTGAACTGATTGGCCAGGTCGCAGCTGACCATTAGCCAGAGCAGCATAAAAAGTAAAACTGGCACCTTTTTATTCATGGCCAGAAGTATACCGTTGATCGGGCAAACGGGCATTTGCACCTTGTCTGCGCTTAGGATATGCTTTGCTTATGATGTTCATTGTCTGGTTTGATCGCCGTTATACCGAAGCCACCCGTATTGGGTCTGTTTCGCCCTGTCCTAATAATGGTGCGCCTCCTCGATGAATATTATGTAAACTTTAGAGTTTTTTTCAAGGCCGGGGCGACAAAATCGTCTCGGCCTTTTTTGTTTATAAATCATGCGTTTGGAGGCTGGTGGCCTTCAAGCGCCAGCCTGCACCGCCAATGTGGAGTGAATCATGGCTGAAATTTTATTTAACGTCGATAAAGTGGCGGTTTCTTTAACCGGCAAGCTCATTTTTTCTGGTCTGAGCTGGGAGGTGCAGAACCAGCAGCGGGTGGGGCTGGTTGGCCCCAATGGGGCGGGTAAATCGACCCTGCTGCGGCTGGTGGCGCGTGAGTTGGAGCCGGATGAGGGCAATATCTTCCGTAAATCGGGGCTGACCTGGGGGCGGCTGGAGCAGGAACCCGCTTTGCCATCTGGCAAAACGACGTTGGCTGAGGCGATGACGGCCGTTCCTCAAATTGCCGCCATCCATCAAAATTTGGCCGAACTGGAGCAGCAAATGGGCACGCCTGCCGTTTATGAGGACGGCAGCCGACTGGCCAGGGTGTTGACCCAGCATGAAAAATGGCTGCACCAGCTGGATCAGCTTGATGGGGCCAGCTACGAAAGCCGGGTAAAGGAAACGCTGGTGCGGTTGGGCTTCCCCCAGGAGCAGTGGCAGACCCTGACGGAGCACCTGAGCGGTGGGCAAAAGAAGCTGATCATGCTGGTCAAGCTGCTGGTGCAGCAGCCAGACGTGCTGCTGCTGGACGAGCCGGATAACCATCTGGACCTTGAAGCGAAACAGCGGTTGGAAAACGTCATTCGGAGCTACACTGGCTGTGTTGTCATCATTTCGCATGATCGCTATCTGCTGGATGAGGTGGCGACCCACATTGCGGAGTTGGAAAACGGCCGTATCACCCTCTACCACGGCAACTACACCAGCTACACCAACGCCCGCGAGCTGGCCCGGCTGCGGCAGGCGCAGCTATACGCCGCCCAGCAAAAAGAGATCGCCCGCATCGAGGCGGCGATTGCCCGGTTTGAGCTGTGGGCGTCCATGGTAGTCAACGAGCGGCACATCAAGCAGGCCCGCAGCCGCCGTAAAATGTTGGACAAGATGGACAAGGTGGAAAAGGTCAACGAGCAGCGGCGCATGACGCTGGATCTGGCCGGTTGGCGGGGCAGCAACAAGGTTTTGGAACTGGAAAACGTGACGCGGCGGTTTGAAAACGGCCGTACCATCTTCAACCGGCTCAACCAGATTTTGTGGCATGGCGAGCGGGTCGGGCTGGTGGGGCCAAACGGTGCGGGCAAATCGTTCCTGCTGAAGCAGCTGCTGGACCCGGAAACCATCCAAGGCGGGCAGATAAAAATCGGGCCAAGCGTGAAGATTGGGTATTATGCCCAGGAGCACGAAACGCTGGATTACAGCCGCGATCTCATCAGCGAGATTCGTCAGGCAGCCCCGGTGAGCCGGGAGGTGGCGGTCGCCTTCCTGCACCGCTTTTTGTACATTTACGACCAGATGCAGCAGCCGATCGGCAAGCTGAGCGGCGGCGAGCGCAGCCGGTTGCAGCTGGCCAAGCTGGTGCTGGAACGGCCGAATCTGCTCCTCCTCGATGAACCGACCAATAATCTGGACATCGCCTCGATTGAGGTACTGGAGCAGACGCTGGAGGAGTTCGACGGCACGCTGCTCATTGTCTCGCACGACCGCTACTTTTTGGATCAGGTGGTGGACAGGGTGGTGGAGTTGGATAACGGCCGTTTCACCGAATTCGACGGAGCTTACACCGATTACCTGGCAGCAGTGGGGGGATTGTAATTGAGTAATTGGGTAATTAGGTAATTACCCAATTACGCTTTTTCACCGGTCGTAATGGTAAATTTGCACGATTCGTTTAATGGCGTAAATTGCTTCAGACGGCCGTACCGGATTGGCGGGCAGCTCCATGCGCTCTACCAGCCGGTTGAGAATCTGGTTGGCCAGGGTGGAGCCGTTGGGCAGTTCGGTGTACCGCTGCAGCAGCGATTCGGCCAGCTGAATATCGGCTTCGGTGAGCTTTTCGACGGGCCATTTGGCCGCTTCGCGCTCGGCGTTGCCGGGAGCGCGGCTGAGGACGGGGCTGGCAGGGGCAGTTGATTGGCTGAGGGATTCGAGGGAAACGGCCGTTTGCTCCCGCACCACCAATGTATTGGCCGCCAGATCTCCCAACCGCCGCGCCTTGCCGTCGATGAACATTGTCACCAGCCCCAGACCGTAGGCCAGTGGCAAAAAATCGATCAGGCGCACCAGATTGCGAATGACTGATTCGGCCAGGGTGATGGGAGTGCCATCGGCCCGAATGACGCGAATGCCCACCTGCCGCTTGCCGGGTGAACTGCCGTTCCAGCGCATCTCGAAAAAGATGTAGTAGCCCCAGAAAAAAGCAAAGCTGATGAGCGAAAGCAGGGCCAGAATAAACGAATCGCCTATGCCAAGGCCGTCAAATCCACCCAGCAGTACAAAAATAAGGATGGCGTTGGCCGCCAGTAAAAGCAGCGCAATAAGTATGGTGTCGATCAGCGCCGCCAAAAAGCGGGAGCCAATTCCGACCACTTCATAGCCAAACACCACGTTTTCTGGGGTGTCGATTTTCAAGAATTCATCTGGGTTTGTCATAAGTTTGTCCAAAGCGCTTTTTTAGGCAGCCAACTGCTGCCGGAGCCGCTGCTCCCAGCTGTGAAAATGGGCGTGATCGCTTTCGCTGAGGAATGGATTTTGGACAGCAGCCTGGCAAACCCGCAGCGCCTCTTCTAATTTGCCTTCGCGCCGATAGATAACGCGCAGATGCTCATAGGGAAAACGAGTTGCTGCCTGATCTTTGATCGCTTGCTCATAATGCTGGCATGCTGTTTCGATTTGCCCGGCCATTTCCAACGCTTTGCCGCTGGATAAATTGTCTAGCAGGCGGGGGCGCAGCTCGCTGAAGAGCAGGTCAAAGGCACGCAGCTTGCCTTTGACATCAGCCGTTTGTTCTGTTTGTTCCAGCGCCTGGGATTGGCTTTCAATGAAATAGAGGATAGCCTGAGCCGAAACGCCTTCGGCTTGCTGCTGTTTAATTTGATCGCGTAAGGTGGATTCGGCCGTTTTGAAGGCAGCGGTTTCTACTGCCTGGGAATCATCTTTTTGGAATGGCCACCAATTAGGCATGTTTGGCTCCTGAGATTTTGAGAAAGGTGACGCCCAGAGGGGGCAGGGTGATGACGATAGAGTAGGGTTGATCGTGCCAGGGCATGGCTTGTGCCTCAAATTCTCCTTCGTTGATGACGTTGCTGCCGCCGTAGACGGCCGTATCACTGTTCAACACCTCACGATAAACCCCTGCCTGCGGCACGCCCAGCCGATAATCGGGGCGAACCACGGGGGTGAAATTACAGGCTACCAGCAGTGCCTCATTTTTGCTGGGAGCCAGCCGGGCAAAAGCAAGGATGCTGCGCTGCGCATCCCGGAAATCGAGCCATTGGAACCCCTGCCAGCTGTTATCATCTTCGTATAGCGAGGGTTCCAAGCTGTAGAGATGGTTTAACGCTTTAACAAAATCCTGCAAACCGCGATGCTCCTTGTGATCTAGCAGGTACCAATCCAAACTGCGAGCTTCGCTCCACTCCTGCCATTGGCCAATTTCGCCTCCCATGAACTGCAACTTCTTACCAGG
Source organism: Promineifilaceae bacterium (SeqCode) (assembly GCA_041748655.1). Classification (GTDB taxonomy): domain Bacteria; phylum Chloroflexota; class Anaerolineae; order Promineifilales; family Promineifilaceae; genus Leptofilum. Next base: position 19,610 of record JBGTCV010000084.1, read on the forward strand.
ATGGGCCCATTGGTAGCCGTACAGCAGCCGCAGATTGGCAAACTTTTGCCACAGATCGCCGGGCATTTTGTCTACCATACTCTTCTTCAGGTGAACCACCTCATCGTGGGAGAGGGGGAGGGTAAATTTTTCGGTGAAGGCGTAGAGCATGGAGAAGGTGAGCGATCCTTGATGGTAGGCGCGGTGTACCGGCTCGTTTTTCATGTAGCGCAGCGTGTCGTGCATCCAGCCCATGTTCCATTTAAGGTCGAAGCCGAGATTTTGCGGATTGTCGGCGGTGGGGTGGGTGACGCCGGGCCAGGAGGTGGATTCTTCGGCAATGGTAAGCGTGTCTGGGTAGAGCGCGTGGACGCGGTCGTTGAATTCGCGCAGGAAGCGGAGGGCGTCGATATTTTCTCGGCCACCATACCGGTTGGGCAGCCATTCACCGTGCTCGCGGGAGAAATCGAGGTAGAGCATGGAGGCAACGGCATCGACGCGCAGGCCGTCGATGTGGTATTTGTCGAGCCAAAAGAGGGCGTTGCTGATAAGAAATTGGCGGACTTCATGACGGCCGTAATTAAATATATACGTCCCCCAGTCAGGATGTGCCCCCAGGCGCGGGTCTTCATGTTCATACAGATGGGTGCCATCAAAAAAGCCGAGGCCATGCTGATCCATCGGGAAGTGGGCCGGAACCCAGTCCAGAATAACGCCGATGTTGGCCTGATGGCAGGCATCGACAAATGCCATGAAGTCGTTGGGCGTGCCGAAGCGTTTGGTGGGGGCAAAATAGCCCGTGACCTGGTAGCCCCAGGAGCCGTCGAAGGGATGCTCGGCGATGGGCAGCAGCTCTATGTGGGTGTAGCCCATCTCTTTGATGTAGGGAATCAGCTCGTCGATCAGGTCGTGGTAGGTGAGCCATTCCCAGCCATTTTTAAGCTTCCAGGAGCCTAAATGCAGCTCGTAAATGGAGATGGGGCCATTCAGGGCGTTGTGCTGGCCGCGATTGGTCATCCAGCCGTCATCTTGCCACTGGTAGGTGTCGATGTTCCAGACGACCGAGGCGGTATCGGGCCGCAGCTGGCTGGCAAAAGCCAACGGATCTGCTTTGGCGACGGTGTACTGTTTATAGTTGGTTTTGATTTCAAATTTGTAGAGGCTGCCCTGGGAGAGACCGGGCATGAAGAGTTCCCAAAGGCCGCTGCCGGGGTGAAAGCGCATAGGGTGGCGACGGCCGTCCCAATTATTAAAGTCACCCACGACGCTGACGCACCGGGCATTGGGTGCCCAGACGGCGAAACGAACGCCGGAACGGCCGTTGTGCTCTATCAGGTGCGCGCCTAGCTTCTCATACGCTTTTTCATGGGTGCCTTCGGCCAGCAAATAGCGATCCAGGTCGGAAAGGGAGGGGTCGAAAGCGTAAGGGTCTTCGTGTAGCGATATGTCGCCGTTCTGATATTGCAGCTGAAGCTGGTAGGGGGTGTCCAGGGGGACGTCGGGCAAAACGACCTCGAAGAAGCCGTCCCAATGATGTCGGTTGAGGAGGTGGGTTTGGTTTTGGATGAGAACGGCCGTTTCCGCCGCCTGGGGCAAAAATGCCCGTATAGCCAGCCCCCCAGCCACTTCATGTGGTCCCAATACGGCAAATGGATTGCCATGATAGCCACCCACAATCGCTTCAATATCACCGATACTCACAGTTGGTTCTTGCTTCTCTTCCTGAGACATATTCACTTCCTGTTTTGCTAGATGCTGATTAGATAATATTGTACTCAATAAACAATTCCTGGCGACTGGTAAAGCGATCAGGCAGCAATTCTCAATGAGGTGATGTGACAGATGGGAAGCATCAAGGAGGGTCTATGGCAATGGTTGGCAAGCTGGCTGGTGGCCTGTCGGTGCGATTTTTATGGGAATTATATGGGCATTTCTAGTTGTCGTTGACAGTCCCCTGGGTATCAAGCGGGCGGGATGCTTCGGAGGATGCTTCGGCAGCCTCAGCACAGGCTCTCAGCATGACAACTGATCTTGAATTGTCATTCTGAGCGAAGCGAAGAATCCCGCAAGGAGCAGATGGCAGGTGCTTTGGCAGAAACAAAGTTTCCCTGGGTATCAAGCGGGCGGGATGCTATAGGGGATAAATAGTGCCGGTTTTACGTTTCCGCTGATGTGCGGCAGAAATCCTATCAGGTGAAAAACTGGTACAGCGCCTCTCCTGCTTTTTCTGTGATACTGTCGGGAACCGTTTCATCCACGAACAGATCGGTTAGTTTTGGTAGAAGCTGGCGAATTTGTTTTTCTTTGGCAGAGGGTGAGCCTTCAGGTGTGTAGGCCAGTAGGGAAATTGTTTTTTCAGCTGAAGCAAACTTGCGTTTGTACTGCAATAACCCTTCCTGATCCCAATCGCTTAAGCCAAAATCCAGAAAGCGAAGCCCCCTGGACTGGCCGTAGCGTATGCCTTCCCAGATGATCAGATCATTTGGCCGCAGCGTTATCATTTCAAGATTTGAGGCGTTGAATTTGTAATAGAGCGTATTTTGCCATTCCAGGAACATAACGCCGCCAATCACTTGGTCCTGGTAACTGGCCAGCATTAAGGTTCCCTTTCCCTTTGCAATGAATTGATCCCAAATATTCTCAAAAAAGCGATAGGGTTGGGCCAGAAGCCCGTATTTGTATTTTCTCACGCGCAGGTGAAGATCAAAGAAGGCTCGCAGCCCCTCTTTGCTTTGGGCGGCTTGCACTACGATGCCGTTTTGCTGCGCTTTTTTGATGGCGCGTCGGGCCGAACCACGCAGCCTTTGCCAACTGCTTGTTTCGTCTCCTTGCAGGTCGATGACGTGCCATTTGGCGCGATTGGTGAGGGTGAAACGGCCGTCTTCCAGCGGCAAATCATTATGTAAACAACGCATACTCCGTCTCTTTTAAGACGCGCTGCCACTCAGGTGAATGGAACACCTGCTAACGGTTTGCGCTACAAATCTTTGCCAAATCGGGTTTTGTGTGGGGTCCACACATTCTATAAGCATCATTAACTCTAGTTTCGCATAATCAAAAAGATAGCCAGACAAACAACCTGCCAAAAGTGATGAAAGCTGGTTAAGGATAGTGCCAGGAAAGAATGCGCCGGTCGGCGACAATGGCCCGCACATGGGGTGGGCGGAACGGCCGTCTGCGGAATCCGGCAGCGCCAGCAGCCAGGTATGGGCTGGCAGCCAGACTGGCTCATCCGGCCGACGAAAGGCATACCGGGCGTGGGTACTTAGCCCGGTATGCTGGGGTAGCCCACATGCTTGCCAGAACGGTTAATCAGTTAGGAGGGCACGTTCTAACCAATCCAACGCACGACCATCTCGAACCAATCTTGGGGGTTACCCGGATGAGCAACCAGCCATAGAGCGCCGCCTCATTATATTTTTCGCAGTCGCTTTCAAACCGTTCTGGATGGGCGTGCCCCTTACTGCGACCCGTTTTTGTTTGCAGCCAGATACCGCCTTCTATTTCGCAGGCCACGAGCTGCGGTTTCCAGCTCAAATCAAAACGCCATTGGCGATTGGCGTGGAAGCGGTATTCAGTTTTAGGCTCTGGCAGACCTGCCAGGCGAATTTGCTCCAACAGCACGTTTTGCCAATTGATGGGATGGCTGATGCGCAAGGAAGAAGGTTTTTTACTTCGCTATTTCACCTAAAAATTATAGCACATGCGTTCTTTTTGCGGCGAAATAGGGTACTTCCAATTTTCGTCCGTAATTGTGCAATAGACGGGATAACTTACTCTTCAATAAATAGTATCAATACCCAGTTTGAATTCACATTTTATAAAGAGCCTGCACGTCTGCGCAGCAGCGGCTCGTGAATCGCCGTTGCATCCAGTTGGCTGGCACCGAGAAAATTGATGAAGCGGGCAAACCCTCGGGCCAATGCCTCCGCAAATACCTCATCTTTACCCAGAGCCTCATCCTCCAACCAAAAACCCAGGATGACAAAGGTGTTGGTCGTCCGGTCGAGTTTGCTGTCGAATCGGGCGACGAGCTGGGCGCCCCACAAAATTGGCAGTGTATAGTAGCCAAACTTACGCTTGTCCTTAGGCTTGTAGACTTCCCACACATAGTCGAAGCCAAATAAGACTTTGGCTCGCCCCCGGGCGCTGACGGGATCGAGCGGGGCGAGGAAGACGACCTCTTCAGTCGTGGTCGTCTCCAGTGGTGTCCAGGCCTGGGGCACGCACCCGGCGCTCAAATCGCGCAGCGCCTCGGCATCGCTGCCGAGTGCATAATGCATGTGCTTCCATCCCTCAACCCGCACCTGAATGATATTGCCATCGGCCAACATGGCTTCGATGATCTGCTTCCTATTTCCAATTGGCACGCTGCTGTAAAACAAATCAGAATTGCGGGTCATTCGCGACAGGCCGGAGAAACTGATGTCCTTTTTAAGTAGGAAGCGGCCAGCCTCAGCCTCATCGCTTTCCCGGAGGAGATCCACCGGCGCAACCGCTTCGCTGAGGGCATAGACCCGTTCAAAGTTTTCGCGGTGGTGCGTCATCACTTCGCCAATACGCCACAAATAATAGAGAGCCAGAGCGCTGTCTTTGCGGCCGCGATAATGCTGCGTGCGCGTGCGCTTTTTCATTTTGAAGTCGCGGTTGCTCACGGTGCCGCGCTCCGCCAGGATTTCCCGCATTTCGATAACGGCCTCCGCGTGGTCGCGTCCCATTGCATTAATGCGGGAATTACCAACACCCTCACGGCGCATGACCAGGCGCCAGTATGGCAGTTCATCCATTGGCCGAACGGCCAACCAGCCACCCCAATCAAAGAACTTACGCTGCTGGTAAATTACCTCCTCACACAGGTCGGGCGTGTAGTCAAGGACGCGGCTATGGAGCGTGATGTCATGGCTGCGAGCGATGATTTGCAGCGGGTCGAGTTGCAGGTACTCTATCGCTCGCATGGCCTGCTCCGTACCCTCGATGCCACGCCAACGCCGACCGGGCCACAAGCCCTGCTTGCCGAGAATAAAACGACGAGCTATATCAACATTAATGGTCAGCACAGCTATCCCAGGACCTTTTTCCAGACTGCATCCACTTAAAGCCTTCTGTTAATGACCACCTACGGATTGTCGTAAACGTAAAAGATATAATCTTGAGATGTTGTCTCGACGCCCAGATCATTAAGGACTCTGAGCAGTTGGGCGCGATGATCTGTCCCGTGATTAACGACATGGAGAAGTACTTGCCAAAGGATGAGATTTTCGTCCTCCCCCTTTAGCGGCTTTTCGGATAGCATTTCGTCCTCTAGTGCAGCAAGGTAGTCGCGCATCATTTGCTCAACGTTATCCCAGTGCGCCCGAATTTTTGCGCGATCGTCCATATCTTCAGGAACGAGTGAGTCCCGAAATTCGCCACCTTGCAAGTCGCTGAACCAGGCTTCATCCACGTCGATGAGATGAAGGATCTGATCGCGAACAGACCCATGCGAGTAGTTCATTTCTTTTGTGAATTGTTCATGGGATAGGGGGGTGACGTATTTATCCCAAATCTTGCGGTTTTCGGCGAAGTGATAATCATAGAAGTGGCGAAAGGCATTTGCATTCATATCGTGAAACCTCCAATGGAATCGCTAGGTCCGACCCAAAAGTGGCCGAATGATTATTCTCAACTTGCGCCAACCAGGCGCTTATATCTGGCTCATGGTCATTTTAGAAATGGTCAAAAAATTCACCAGCGAGGAAGCGTTTATCGTACACCCCTGCAGGATGATACGTAGATTCGATCCGAACTTCTTCGAGTAAGCCTTTCTTAAATGACATTGCGCAGATGCTGATATACTTGATGCGTGTCATCCAGCAACAGTACAGTGGAGGACTCACAAAGAGGAGGGACGCCTCAAGAATCCCAGCTACTACAGAAATTTTGTTCTATAATAGCAAGGAGATAGCGGTGAAGCAACTTACCCTTTAATCAAGTTCCGATTGAGAACGTATTCTCCATATAAAACGACATTCTCCCAACCGATGGGGCTAATATGCTCCAGCAAGTCTAAATCAACGCCAGCTTTCTCCGGTGCACATTCCAAGATGACTCGATTCAGTTCCTTTGCTTGCCAATAAATTATGCAGGCCATAATGAGGGTGAGGCAGTTGCTGGTATTCTTTTGCGCCTGGAGGTCGCGGCCAGTAATTTTGCCCTGTTTGCCGTACGCCACCTGCCTGGCCAAGGCATGTAACTCCTCGCTCTTGAGCAACCCGCGCCGCGTTCGCTGCCGGGCCAGCGGGTCGGACATGAAGCGCAAGATGTATTCTGTTTTAAAGACGCGGCCTAACTCTCGATTGGCGCGATAAAAGTGATTCTTACCTGTGTAGCCTGCCAGGCGTTTCAGAGCAGTAGAAGCAGTCGTATGGCCGCTTTCCAAAGAGGCATACAGTTGACCCATCCTGTCCCACTGATCACAAATCCAATACAGGTGAATGATATGGCCGGGACGATGGACGAGGGGCTTGAGCGGCCCATAATCCTTCTCCTTGTCAATCCGGTAGATTCGTTGGTGCTGCAACCCACGAATCCGAGGCGCAAAGCGGCGGCCGAGCATGGCAAAGGCAGCAAAGTTAATTTCTGTGTATCCGTGTGTATCGGTGTAATGCTCCTCCAGCACCAGGTCACTTTCATTATAGAGCAGCCCATCCAGCACGTAGGGCGCATCTCGTTCGGTACATTCAATCACGGTGCTGTAGAAAGGGGCATAGTTATCGGCGACAAAAGAGTAGAATTCGAGGGCATAGTCGTGAAAGCGGTGGCTGTACGTCTGCTGCAAAACCCGCCGCTTGAGCCGAAAACGCTGCCCGTCGCTGCTGGATGTTTTTCCCTCACCCCAGGCTTGGGTAATGTCCAGCTGGCTGATAGCATTCACAACCTGGGCCAAAGCCTGGCGCTGGGCGTCCTCTGTCAACTGCCAGTCGGTAAGCTGTTTAATCTGCCCGTAGGTTATCCCCTCGGTTAACTGCACCATCGTGTACGGCCCGACATTGCAGCCGTGGGCCAGGATCGTTGCCAGGATCGCACATATCTGGTCTGCCTCTCGCTGCGCCTGTTGACTTGGCGGTAAAAAAGGATGGGTGAAGTGCAGTTCATTATCCACTTCAATGAGTAGTTCTGGCAGCTTGATGTTCCGCAGGAATTCCGAAAACCAGGCTTCCAATGTTTCCAGGCGCTGCTTGCTGGCTGCATCCAGCTTTTCAGCCGGGTCTACAGATAGCTGCCATCCTTTTTCGTTGACACTGGCGTAGCTATTCTGAGGCAGGGTTTCTAGAAAATTATCAAAGGCTCCATTCAACCGGTTTGTGAGATAATCGGGGACATCTTCAGCCTTCAACGGCAGCCCAGCCCGTTGGAAAAAACTTTCTCACTGGTCAACCCACCTCTTGTCGAGGATGAAGAAGTTATCAAAACGGCCGAATCGTTTGCTGCGGGCCGCATAGAGATTGCCGGCGCGGATTTCATCCCGAACGGCAGTCAATAAAGCGCACTCCCAGGCTGGTTTGTTCACTTCGCCATCTTTCTCAATAAGAGAACGCAGGCTTTTAGGGATAAAATCCAACGGTGTATCCTCCGGTAACTTGCGCCTGTTTTCCTGGTTCATTTCCCGCAGAAGCTGAATTGCCTGCACGATGTTGGATTGTGTTCCTTCCTCCAACTTAAAATCGAGATGCTCTAGCAAGGTGGGGGCAAACTGGCGCAGATAACTGTATCGCTGCACCACCAGGTTGTAGACGTGGCTGTATTTACCTGTCAGCCACGTTTCGACATCGGCCATCTGTGTGGCCAGCTTTTCCTTATCCACCTGGCTGAACAATGCCTGTCGCAAAGTCTCGTCATGAATAGATTCATCCAGGATAATCTGGCCCAATGTATGCAAAGTGGTCAAAGAACTGCGAATCATCTGGCGTTGTTTGCGGGTTTGTTCGTCAATATCATCCTGCGCCCGTTTATAAACGGTGGTCATAAGTTTGTGGTGCATATCAATCATATGGTCAACGGTGTCCTGGTACACCTGCCATAGAAAACAAACCAGCACGGCGTAGCGGTGTTCAGCCTGCAAATTCCGCAACCTATCGGCCGAACAGCGGCGGGCATAGCGCGTCAAGAAACGTTGGTAATTATTGTTCAGCCAGGAGAGGTCTACCGCCAACACCCTAGTTGCCTGAATTTGTTCCAGTTTTTCGGCCAACCGCAGCATGGCTTTTGGGGCCGGCCAGCCTGGTGGTTGTTTCAACCAGTGAAAGGGCGTTAATCGCTTCTTGCCGGCGACAAGAAAATCGTCCAGTTTGTTCCTCAACTCCGAGGACAAACTATTGGTAATGCGGCTAAAGATATGTTCCCTGGCAGCCTGGCGCTGTGTCACAATGAGACGGCGCAGGGTGTCATCGGCCGGAAAGAGAATCCCCTCTTGTTTTAAGAACTGCTTGGCCTGCACCAACAGCGGCCCCATTTGCTCCAGGCGGCAGGCTTCGTCAAACAAAAAGGTGTTTAACAGGGCAATCTCCCCCTCGCCCAACGGCCGCAGATTCAGATAAGCACAGATTTCTTGCTGGTGGTTGATAATCGTACGGCGTTGTTTCTGGTACTGTTGGATAATCGTCGTGGTCAGGTCGAGTTGAACGCCGACGTAGGTTAAAATCTCCTCGGCGATTTCCAACGGCTGCTGCATTGGTATCCGGTTTTGCAGGCGAAGGCCAACTGATAGCCGAAACCTAAACGTGTGTGCGGCTCACGACACATATCGATCTTCACCAGATCATCAGGGCTAAATTTTGCTACACGGACTAATTCATCATGGGAGAAAGCGGGTGTACTCATAGAAAAACGATTCTTTTATTTTGACTGGGTTTGCAATATAAATGGCTAAATTATCTTGCGAAATTAGTTGAAAACAAAAGCGAAAAGGGCGTTTTTCTTGCACTAGCCTAACAATTGTGCAATCAGGGGCCGAATCATCAAAAACGGCCTGAAAACGAAAAATTTTTTGAACCTTACCAACTGAATCCTATTTCGGTATGCTCCGAACCATTCTTTTTAAGGTAAAGAGGATGGTTATGAGCA
>JBGTCV010000085.1:0-114578 GCA_041748655.1 Promineifilaceae bacterium (SeqCode)
AACCTGAGCAATATCCAGGGGAAAACTAATTTTGGCAGGGATAGATATAGGCATTGGTTTCACTCCGTTTTTGAAAATAACTGCCATTCTACATCACCACCAAATCTGGGTGTACCCCATGTATTCCCAAAGAACCAAAAAATTTACTACCGCCGAATCATGGTGGCGGTCATGATGGCGCACAATTTTTGCTCGCCGCCCTCGTTCACGCCAATAAATCCCTGCTGGGCAAAACTGTCCCGCACCTCCTGTTCAAAGGCAGGATTTTGTATTTCAAACTGGGTCATCTACGCTTCCTTTGGTTTATCCGCAGATTAACGCAGATGGACGCAGATTAAAACAAAAAATCTGCGCTAATCTGCGAAATCTGTGGCTAGTTTTAAGAGCTGCTGTCTTGCCAGCTCACGTCCCCGGAGAAGATCATATCTTTGCCCAGCCATTGGCTTTGTGTATTTTTGAGCTGGGGCAGGCCGTGGCCGTTCAGGTTGCCCACGGCGTTGAGGCCGCCTACCAGCAGCGGGGCCACGGTGATCACCAGGCGATCGACCAGCTGTTCCGCCAAAAAGCTGGTGATGATGTTGGCCCCTCCTTCCACCATCAGGCTGCGGATGCCGTGCTTGTCCAGGCAGGCCAGCAGCGCGGGCAGGCTGACCTGGCCGTTGGCGGTGGCGGGCAGCCGAATAACGGTGGCTCCGGCGTCTTGCAGAGCGGCCGTTTTTTGCGGATCGGCCGTTTCTGTGGTGGCCACCATCGGTTTGCGCGGATGTTCGGTGAGCAGGCGGGCGGTGAGCGGCAGCCGCAGCTGGCTGTCCACGATGACCGGCTGCGGATCAGGGCCAGCGACCAGGCGCACCGTCAGGCGGGGATCGTCGGCCAGGACGGTGCCGATGCCCACCAGAATGGCGTCGTGGCTGGTGCGCAGCTGGTGGGTGAGCGTCAGCGACTCGGTGCCGCTGAGGGCCAGCGGTTGGCCACGCTGCCGGGTAATAGAGCCATCGACGCTTTGGGCGTAGCTGAGGGTGACAAAAGGACGGCCGTTTGGCACCGTTTTTGCTGGGGCAGAGGGGGCGGGGGAACGGCCGTTTAAATTCAGCAAATGGCGCATTCGTTCCACCTTGGTGGCCAGGTAGGCGGCGTTTTCCACAGTGAGCGTGGGCGGCATCGGCACCCGCTCGGCTACGGGGATGCCCAACTGCTCCAGGCTTTCAATCTTGTTCGGGTTGTTGGTGAGCAGCCGCACCGACTGCACGCCCAAATCCTGCAAAATGCGGGCGGCAATCGTATAGTCGCGGGCGTCGGCCTGATGACCCAGCATGAGGTTGGCCTCCACCGTGTCATACCCTTCATCCTGTAAATTGTAGGCCCGCAGCTTGTCCAGCAGGCCAATGCCCCGCCCTTCCTGCCGCAAATAAACGATGATGCCCGCGCCCGCTTCGGCAATTTGCTGCATTGCCTGGTTTAGCTGCGGCCCGCAGTCGCAGCGCAGCGAACCGAGAACGTCCCCTGTAAAACATTCAGAATGGATGCGCACCAGCATGGGCTGGCCAGTGGTAATGCTGCCCAAAACAAGCGCCAGGTGCTCTTTTTTATCCAGGTTGTTTTGGTAGTAGCAAAGTTGATATTCACCCACTGCGGTGGGAATACGGGCGCAGGTTTTACGCTCAACCACAAGGTTATACATTTTTATGCTCCAACACAGCTTTTCTGCGAATTTGTCAGATTTATTATACGCAACTCTGGCGAGAATGGATCGATTGGGGTTGGGTTGGCATAGCGTAGCCTGGGGATTTATCCCCTGGTTAAAAAGTGCGTTCGTAGAGGTGGTAGGTTTGTTGGGGTGTGGCGTTTCGGTTTTGCAGCCAGGTTACGGCCGTTTCCCCCTGCCACACCGGCCCGATGGTCAAGGTTTGCCAGCCAGATTGTTGTGCGGTGCGCAGCGTTTGCCACCACAGCTGCTGGCCAATGCCCTGGTTGCGCCAGTTGGGCAGAACGCCCCCCAGCAGCAGCCTACCTGCGCTGACGGGACGATGTTGAACGGCCGTTAATCCCAGCCGCCACAAACCCTTTCCTCCGCTAAAACGGCGCAGCCGCTCGGCCAGATCGGGCAGCAGCAGCACAAAACCGACCGGCTGCTCATCGACCCAGACGACCCAGCCGTGCAGCTGCGGCCCCAGCCACTGCTGCCAAAACTGAGCTTCTAGCCCATCTGGCGGGGCAAAACCGACCGGATTTTGGCACGCTGTGGCCAGCAGCGGCAGCAGATCGTCGCTGAGCTGGGTTGGGTTGAGGGGGTGCAGGGTGGCGGGAGATGGGGCAGGCCGTAATTTTTCCTGCGGCACCGCAGCCTGAAACAGCTGGCTTTGGGCAATCGACCGCATTCGCCGGGACAAAACTTCTGGCAGGTAGGGCGGGTTGTACGGCGTGTGATGCGGGGGTGAAAGGTGCCAATGGCTGTGCAGCGCCCCGCTGCCGAGGTGGGGTGAGAGGCCGGTAGGACCAATCAGCCGCCGGATGCCCTGTTGGGCCAGCGTTTCTACCACGTTGTCCTGAAACGCCAGAAAGGATTCGGTGCTGTTGGCGCAGTGGAGGTGGGCCAGGTAGCCTGTGCGATCGCGGCGGCGCGGCTCTTGCAGCAAAACGGCCGTTACCAGCGGCGTCTCAAAAAAGGCGGGGCTTGGTCCCCCACCGTCGGGCAATTCTTTGGGGCGGCGCAGGCCATCAAAATAGAGCAGTTCGGGGCTCAGGCGGGCCAGGTGGGGGTTTTGGGCAGGGTTGAGGGCGGCGTGAATGGTGCGGGCGTCGGGCGGGGTCCAGCGACGATCATTCTGGTAAATGCGCTGGCTGTAGTGGAGGAAGTCGCGGCGATCCCAGTGGGAAACGGCCGTATGCAGCTGAAAATTAAAATAATCGCTCATGATTTCTAGCCACAGAGAGCACAGAGATTTTATAGGTGAAAGCCAATTCTCTTAATCCTCTGTGCCCTCTGTGGCAAAAAACTACAATTCTGCCGAGGGGCAAATGTCGTTGAGGGAGCAGTTGGGGCAGTCGGGGCGGCGGGCGATGCAAACGCGACGGCCGTGGAAGATGAGCAGGTGGGAAATGTTGATCCACTGCTCCTGCGGGATGATCGCCATCAGCTCCCGCTCCACCTTGACCGGGTCCTGGTTTGTGCTGGTTAGCCCCAGCTTGTGGGCAATGCGCTTGACGTGGGTATCGACGGTGATGCCTTCGGCCTTGCCGTAAATTTCGCCCAGCACCACGTTGGCCGTTTTGCGGGCCACCCCTTTGAGCCGGGTGAGTTCAGCCATTTCGTCCGGGATTGTGCCGCCATGATTTTGCAGCAGGGCAACGGCCGTTTCCTGAATAAACATCGCCTTTTGCCGAAAAAAGCCAGTTGGGCGGATAATCGCTTCCAGCTCGGCCCGGTCGGCGGCGGCAAAGGCGGTTACGTTGGGATATTTGGCAAAGAGGCTGGGCGTTACCTGGTTGACCCGCACGTCGGTGCATTGGGCGGAAAGAATGGTGGCAACAAGCAGCTGGAGCGGCGTCTCGTAGTTCAGCTCGCAGTGGGCGTCTGGGTGGGCTTCCTGGAGCCGCTGCAAAACGGTTTGCATGTATTCGGGGGAGAGTTTCTTTTTGGCCATGCGTCTTCCTGTTCGGCGATTTGGTTGGAAACGGCCGTTTCTGGTTAATCTGCAAAAGTTACGGCCGTTAACCTTGTGTAACTCTAGCGTTATCAGATTCACCGTGCAAGTGTATAATGGGGCAGGCATTTGGAGAAGTGAAAAGTGATTAACTTTACTCGCCACTTGCCACAACATCTAATTAACTGCTTGAAGGAGTAATTGCGTGCTAATCGATTTTGGACGCGAACTTTGTGGCGATTTGGCAACGGCCGAATCGCGGGAATGGCTGGTAACAAATGGTATTGGTGGTTTTGCCTCTGGCACGATTGCCGGCATGCTGACGCGCCGCTACCACGGGCTGCTCATGGCCGCGCTGGAGCCGCCGCTGGGGCGCACCCTGCTGCTGGCCAAGGTAGATGAAACGGTGGAGTATGAGGGGATTTATCCGCAAAGCGGCCGTTTTTATCCACTTTATGTCAATCGTTGGACCAATGGCACAGTAGAAGGCAATGGCCACCACACCATCAACCGGTTTCATCTGGAAGGCACCACGCCGGTGTGGACCTTTGCTTTTGGCAACGCCCTGCTGGAAAAACGGATCTGGATGCAGCCGGGGGCCAACACAACTTACCTCCAATACAAACTCGTTCGGGCCACCGGGCCGCTGACGCTGGAAGCCAAAGCGTTTATCAACTACCGCGACTATCACAGCACTACCATCATGAACGATTGGGAGCCGGAAATTGAGGCGCTGGACAATGGCCTGGGCATCACCATGCATGAAGGGGCCACACCGCTGTACCTGCTCAGCGACAAAATGGAGATGATCCCTCAGTTTGACTGGTACGAAGATTTTTACCTGAGCATTGAGGAGTATCGCGGCCAAAACGACGTACAGGAAGACCACATCTACGCCGCCCTGCTGCGCACCGTCTTGCGTCCTGGTGAGTCGATGACGCTGGCAGCCAGCACGGAGCCAGCGCCCAATCTGGATGGAGATGGGGCCTATGCCGAACGACAGGCGTATGAGGCGTCGCTGCTGGAACGTGTACGCAAGGTTCATGCGGTGGAACTGCCGCCAGCGGTGGCACAACTGGTGCTGGCGGCTGACCAGTTTATAGTAAAAAGACCTACGGTGCGGGATGTAAACGGCCGTTCCGTCATCGCCGGGTATCCCTGGTTTAGCGACTGGGGGCGCGACACCATGATCGCCCTGCCCGGCCTCACCCTGGCGACGGGTCGGCCAAAGGTGGCGGCCTCCATTTTACGCACCTACGCCCAATTTGTAGACCAGGGCATGCTGCCCAACCGCTTCCCCGACGCGGGCGAACATCCCGAATACAACACCGTCGATGCTACCCTCTGGTATTTTGAAGCGCTGCGTGCCTATCATGCCACTACCGGCGATGACGCCCTGGTACAGGAGCTTTTCCCCGTGCTGCAAGAGATCATCCTCTGGCACAAGCGGGGCACGCGCTACAATATCCAGATGGATGAAAAAGATGGCCTGATTTTTGCCGGGGAAGAAGGTATCCAGCTCACCTGGATGGACGCCAAGGTAGACAACTGGGTCGTTACGTCCCGCATTGGCAAGCCAGTGGAAATTAACGCGCTCTGGTACAACGCCCTCTGCATCATGGCCGATTTTGCCCAGATGCTGGGTGAAGATGCCGCCGAATACCAGGCAATGATCAAGAAAGTTAAAAAAGGATTTGCCCGCTTTTGGAACGAGGAGATGGGTTACTGCTACGACGTAATTGATGGGCCGGATGCGGAAGGTTTGGACGGCAGTTTGCGACCCAACCAGCTGTTTGCTATCTCGCTGCCGCACAGCCCGCTCACCCCGGAGCAGCAGCGCTCCACGGTGGATGCCTGCGGTCGCCATCTGGTGACGGCCCACGGGCTGCGCAGCCTCTCTGCCGATGACAAAGCCTACATCGGCCATTACGGCGGCGACCGGTACAAGCGGGACGGCGCGTATCATCAGGGTACGGTTTGGGGCTGGCTGATTGGCCCCTTTGTTAGCGCCCATCTACGGGTCTATGGCGATAAGGCGGGGGCGCGTTCGTATCTGGATTCTTTGATGCATCATCAGATTCGCTCACATGCGGTGGGCAGCCTCAGCGAGATTTTTGACGGTAATGCCCCCTACACGCCGCGAGGCTGTGTAGCCCAGGCGTGGAGCGTGGCCGAAGTGCTGCGCACCTGGCAAGAAACCAGCTGATTGACGATTTTGGATTGATTAGGACTTACGTAAATAGCGTTTTTTTAGCCGCGAATTTCACGAATTAACGCGAAACAGCATTGAAATTCGTGAAAATTCGCGTCATTCGCGGCTCATTAATCAATAAATGCGTAACTCCTGTTGATCATTCACGCATGATTGAAGCACGGGCAGATAAAAGCTGCTCACTGAGTTAACTATCTATGTTTGAAAATAAACCAAGATTTGGCCCGGAGCAGTTTCCGGCAGGCACGGATATTATTCGGCAGGGGGATGTACCGGACAAGTTTTACATTATCACGCGAGGTCGGGCGACGGTGTTATCGCAGCCGCCAGACGGGCTAGATATGGTGATCGATCAGATTGGCCCTGGCGACTTTTTTGGTGAGGTGGGGCTGCTGCGACAAAGTCGGCGGATGGCCACGGTGCGGGCGGAAACGGCCGTTGACGTCATGGCGATGGATTACCAAACGTTTCGCAGCTGGATTGAAGGCTCGCCGCTGGTCGCTCAGGAAATTCAGGCGCTGGCGGAAGAACGCACCCGCGACACGGGACCGCTGGAGTCGGCTCCCCATTTTGATGTGGAAAAGATACCGGATGATGCGCTGGAAACGGCCGTTGAGACTGCCGAACAGTACGAGGCTGGCGAGGTGATTATCCAGCAGGGCGGGCCGTCGGACCGGTTTTACGTGATTGTGGAGGGCTTCGTCTTGGTAACGCACACCGACGCCAACGGTAAGCTGCACCGGGTAGTCCACCTGACCGCCGGGGATTATTTTGGCGAGATTGGCCTGCTGGAAGGGGTTGAACGGATTGCCACGGTAACGGCCGTTACCCGCGTAAAAGTTGTCTCCTTTGATCGCAATACGTTCCGCCGCTGGATGCTGCAATCCCCCAGCAGCCAGGACGACATTGCCGAAACGGCCGCACGGCGGCGCAAGGATACGGGGATGTTGTCATTGCCGGAGGAATGAAGTGAAAAGTGAGTGAGATGGGGAGGAGGTGGTCAAGATGGCAGATATTGCAGCGTTAAAGATGCAGGCTGCGGAACGGGCGGTGACGTTTATCCAATCTGGTATGGTGGTGGGGTTGGGGACGGGCAGTACGGCCGTTCACGCCACGCGTGCCGTCGGAAGGTTGTTACGGGAAGGCAAGCTGCAAGAGATCGTCGCCATTCCTACCTCCAACGAGACAGCGCGTGAAGCTGAATCTTTGCAAATTCCCCTGGTTACCTTTGACACCCATCCTGTTATTGACATAACAATTGATGGCGCGGATGAAGCCGACCCCAACCTGGACGTGATCAAAGGGTTGGGCGGCGCGCTGCTGCGGGAAAAGATTGTTGCGGCCGTTTCCAAACGGTTTGTCATTGTGGCCGACCACACCAAGCGCGTCACCCGGCTGGGCAGCAAAGCCCCCGTGCCAGTAGAAGTAATTCCCTTTGCCGAGCGCCCCGTGGCCGACTACTTAAAATCGTTGGGGGCGCAGGTGGAAAAGCGGATGGGGGTTGGTGGGATACGGCCGTTCCGCACCGACGAAAACAACATCATCCTCGACTGTTACTTTGGCCCCATCCTCCGTCCCGCCCAGCTGTCACAGGCCATTCGCCAGCAGCCCGGCGTGGTCGAACACGGCCTCTTCCTCAACATGGCCACCGACCTCATCCTGGCCACCCCCACCGGCATCGAACAGTTCACCCGTGCCTGACCAGAACGGCCCTATTAAAGTTTGCAAGTGATAAAATCGCCCGTGTCACCCTGTCATCCTTTCATTTGATTGGAGTAAAATGCCCCGTTTATCCCAAAAGCGCCTCATGTTTGCCAGTACGCTGCTGACCCTGCTGTTTGCGGGCTGGCTTTATTGGCCCACCCTACGGCTGCCGCTGATTTACGACACCTTGCTGCACATCCGCATTGCCGAGGGGCTGACGCTGGCCTCCGTCTGGCTGCCTACCGAAGCGTTTGGCTTCTACCGGCCGATGACCTTCTTCCCCATGCTGCTCATTCACAGCTTGTTTAAGGGCTATCCCGCCTGGCTGCTGCACGGCAACAACGTGCTACAACATGCGGCCAATGCCGGACTGCTGGCCTGGCTCAGCTGGCGCTTGTGGCCCGATTGGCGGCGGGCGCTGGCGGGCGGGGCAATTTTTGCCGTCTTTCCTTTTTCCTACCAGGCGGTGGCGGTGTATGGCCACAACGTGCATCCGGCCATTACCGGGCTGATGCTGCTGGGGCTGCACACATATCTCACGGCCGTTTCCCGCCAAAATATAAAAGGAACACAGAGGAACACAGAGAGTAGAGGGCAGATCAAATGGTGGCTCATCACGGCTGGCCTGTTTGTTTTGATGCTGCTGACCCACGAAACGGCCGTTCTCTTTGGCGGGCTGGCCCTGTTGGTGCAGCTTTGTGCCCAGCCAGATTTGCTCAAACAGTGGCAAAAGCTGCTGCGCCAGCCTTGGCGCTACTTTTTGTTGGCCGGGCTGGTCTATCTGGTGATCTACCAATTTTTACCCATCAGCCGCGCCCCACAGGTGGAGGCCACGGGAGCCAGTTTGTGGCTCAACGGGCTCTATTTGCTGCAAGCGGCCGTTTTCCCCCTGGCCTGGTTTGCCCATCTACTGCCCGGCAGCAGCGGCGCAAGCTTGACGCTGGTAAGCGGCGGTCTGGTTTTGGCCACTTCCGGCTGGCTGGCCTGGCAGCGGCCGTCCTGGCGTGCCCCGCTGCTGCTGGCCTGGGGCTGGTGGGGGGCCGCCAGTCTCCTCATCGGCGTGACGCTGCCCACAGAGTATCTGCTGCACGGCCCACGGCTGCTCTATTTGGGCAGCGTGGGGGTAGCGCTGCTGTGGGCGCAACTGCTGGCGGGCATCTGGACCCTCACCCCAACCCGCTCCCTTGAGGGAGCGGGCTCCGCTTCCCTCCCCCTCTCAGGGGGAGGGCCAGGGAGGGGGTTGATCTGGACGGCCGTTCTCCTTTTCATCCTCATCACCAGCGGCCAATTTGTGCGTACCAAGCTCACCCAATACGAACAGCTCACCCAACCTGTGCGCGTCTGGCAATCTACCGATTTAGCGTACCACCCTGATACTGAGGTTGTTTTCGTAAATTTGCCGCAATGGCTAGACGTGCCGCCCAACAGGTACGCCATCGGTGTGGAATTTGTGACCATGCTGGGCGATTATCTGTTTGTGGAAGAACTCACCAACGCCAACGGTATTAGCAAGGAATCCTTGTGGGCCGTAGAATTGCCAGAATTACAAAGCCAAACAGCGTATGCTTATGGCATCCATGCCCAGCACAGTTGGCCACCGTTGACAGACAAACCCCGTTTGTTTTTTATTACAGAATTTGCAGCCGAGCAGCCGCAGACACGTTTCACAGGCTTGCTATCCCCCCTGCCAGGAACTTATGAAGATTTTAATGTTGGAGCCGAGTTTGATGGGTACACACTAGAAGGGCCAACAAACGATTTCGCATTAGGCGATCGCCCAACGGTGTGCGACGGGGTGGTCACGGTATGGCTAGTCTGGCGTCAGCGTTACGTGGACATTCCTGATACAACCTCTATTTTTGTGCAGGTGCTGGATGCAAACGGCCGTCTCATCGCGCAGGCAGACGGCCCCCCATTGGGCATTCGGCCCAGCCTGCTAGGGGCCACACCAGATTGGGCGCTGTTTGATCTGCGAGAAATTCCGCTGGAAAAAGGGGAAACAGCTCACACCTTGCTGGTAGGCGTCTACGATTTTGCCAGCGGGGAGCGCAGCCTCGCTACCGTCAACTTCGGCCAACCCTTGCCAGACAACGCCTGGCGAGAAACGATTAACGCTTGCCCACCGGAATAAGTGGCAAAGGCGCGTTCCATATCCCAAAAAGGTTGTCTCTCATTGGGGGGATGTTATACACTCACATTCTACGCCATTGAAATTTTTCTCCACGAATCCTGAGGAGTGAACCATGAGTGAAAAAATTGATATTAACGTGGCTGATGCAGAGCTGCTCTCCACTTTGCGTGGCATTGGTCCCGCTGTGGCGCGGCGAATCATTAAGTACCGCGAAACGGTCCACCCATTTGAAGAAGTGATTGAACTGGTCGCCGTGCCTGGCATCTCGGAAAAGAGGGTGCGTGACATTGAAGATTTTGTGACGGTGCAGCCTCGTTTGCAGGCAACGGCCGTTCCCCTTCAGCTCGATGAACCAGAAGATATTCCCCTATTGGCAGCGCCAGAGCCGGTTGAGCTGCTGGCCCCACCCTCTGAGCCAGCCGGGTTGCTGGCAGCAGAACTGCCAGAATCCGAAGCGCCCGTGCTAGAAATCGAAGAAATTATTGTCGAAGAACCTGTTGAGGCAGCCACGAGTGAGGCCAGTGAACCCGCTGAGGCGGCAGAAGCAGCGCCAGTAGTTGAGGAGCCGTCTTTTTACGTGGAACCAGAAACGACGCCCACAGCGTCCGCTCCGCCTGCTGCAGCAGCTGCGGCCGTTCCCCCCCAGCCAGCCATTGATTGGGAGGCCAAAGCGCAGCGGCGCGGCTGCATCAACACCTTGCTAGGCGCTACTTTTGGCGCAATTTTTGGCGCGGTGCTTACGTTAGCTATTTTGGCTGCGCTTAATAATGGCAGCCTCAACTACGCCTCTGGCCAGACGCAGCTTCAGCAGCAGTTGGATACGGAAATTCTTTCCCGCACCGACGAGCTGAACCAGCTCTCCACCCGCGTCAGCCTGGTGGCCACCGAAGAAGCCGCCGCCAGCCAGTCGCTGCAAAGCGAGTTTGCCGCTGCCAATGAAGCCATTAATGAAGAGCTGTCCAACAACCAGCTGATTATCAGCTACCTGGCCACCCGCTCAGGTGATCTGGAGCTGCGTTTGCAGGATGTGGCCGGTGCGGCCGAAGCGTTCACTGGCTTTTTGGACGGCATGCGTCTACTGCTGAATGATTTGGATGAAGCGGCTGGCGTACCCACATCTGCCCCGTTGAGGGAAACTGTTTCGCCTACGCCCACGCCGTTTAGCGCCACAACACCGCTGCCGGAGCCGACAACGGCCGTTCAGCCAACCCGCACCGCACAGCCCACAGCCACGCCATTTACCTTCCCCACCACTACGCCCGCACCGCAACCATAAACGGGCAGGTTCGTAAACCTATCATGAAAAACGGGCAAACCCCAATTCTAACCAAGGAGTGTTGGCTCTACTGAAAAAACTAACCGCAAGGACGCAGAGGGCACGGAGAATAAATAATAGCAGAGTTAACCTCAGCGTTCTCCACGCGCTCTGCGGTGAAAAAGAGCTTTTTTCAGTAGACTCACTGTTGCTAAAATGACAAACGAGGAGTTGAAAATGACAACCAATCAACCGCGCACCGTGAGCCGTCTCTGGTGGATTATCCGCACAACGCTGTTAATTTTTATTGTTGGGGCCTTTCTTACGGCCGTATTCGGCGGGTTGGGCTATGCAGGCTACCTGGGCGTGAAGGAAATTCAGCGCTCCAACAACAGCCTGCTGATGCGCATTGAGGCCAATGAGCAAAATCTGAATGCGCTGAGTGACCTGGTTAATTCCGAATTTGCCAGGGGCAATCCCGCCCAGCAGGTTCAAATTAACCAAATGATCAATGAGTTGGCCACCCTGACACGCCAATTAGAGAGCCTGCAAGCGGCACAAGTGGCAGATACGGCCGTTCAAACCGAGCAGCTCACTGTTGTAGAAGCAGACCTGGCCACGACCATCGCCCAAAACAGCGATCTGGCCAATGAGCTGGCTGCCGTGCAGGCAGCCCTGGTGGCGTTGCAAAGTGACCTCAACAGCATCGGCGTCCGCCTGGATGAATTGGGCGGCGATCTCGATCGCTTGCGTTTGCAGCTAGGGACGGTGGATGAGACGTTGACTGAACTGACCACCGAAACGGCCGCTGCCCGCGAAGAGGGCGTGGTCGATCTCCAGCAAAGCCTCACGCTGCTCCAGCTGTGGGGGATGCTGACCAATGCCCGCCTGGCGCTGTTAGATAACGATGTTGCTTTTGCTGAAACGGCCGTTACCCAGGCAATTGCCCTGGCCGATACCCTCACTACCGAGCCGGACACCCCCGCCGCAGCTGCTTTGCAGCGGCTGCAAACCCGCCTGAACCTGGCTGCTGCTGGCCTGGCAACCAATTTGCCACTGGCAGCGCAGGATTTAGCCGCCGCCAGCCGTGAGCTAACCTTGCTGATGAGCAGCCCCACGGCCGAGGCCGAGCTGGTAGAGATCAGCCCCACACCAACGGGAACCGTGACGGGAACGGCCGTTCCCACCACCGCAACCCCACTCCCCACCCCATCACCTTCTCCCACACCGACAGCCACACCCTAAATTTGCCACAAAAAAACAGGAGCCGGTTAGATAACCGGCTCCTGCTCTTTCTAGCCAAAATGAAAGGTTAACGGCACTGCTGTTTCAGCGCTGCCAGAGTTGATTTACGGCCGTGTCATGCCAGAAACATCTGCACCCAAAGCAACCAGCGTATCATACAGAACCTGAATAATATACTGGCCATTGTGAGCAAACGCCCCCGGATCTTTTAACAGATATTGATAGTTATAAGAGGCCCGCAGCAGCGTGGGTGTCCAGGTGCCATAACCCTCACCCGCATCGTTAAAGAAGTACGGGTATTGTTCGGCGTTGTACACAATCGGATCAGCACCAACGCTAACCGCATACTCCGTCAGGGCCGCATACAATATCTCGGTCATCGTATCGATCTCGCCAGCCAGACCCTCGGTTACATCACCATCGCCATCATAGTCGATTTCATTGACGCGAATATCCCGCAGATCAGCGGCCGTTTCCACGTTTTCATGACAATCGGCACATTCCGCCACTTCCACTTCCAAAGCGTGGGTGTCGTGGCATTCTGTACAATCGTTAAACGCGCCCACATGTTCGTTCCGGCCCAGATACACATTACCGGCAAACTCGTACGCTCCCTGCACTTCTGTGCCAAAGAGCGTGGCCCCAGCGGCAAAGTAATGAATATTCTGGAAGCGCAGATTGTCACCAATTTCATCGTCGCCAAGCGAACCGATTGCCCGGTTCACAGAAACCGTAGAAGAACGACCCTGATGGCATTGGATGCAGGTGTTGGCCGGTTCGCCTTCACCAAAGGAAACGGTAGCTCCGCTGGGGAACGTAACCGAATCGAAGAGGTACGTTTCAAACGTTTCTACACTGCTGTGACAGGTGGCGCAGTTCAGGCCATTGGACACAGGTTGGGAAATGAAAACCCCTTGCGTGGCAAACATGGGCAAACCAGCGGCCGAATGACACTTGCTGCAGCTGGCCGGCACAGCGCCATCTTCATCCCAATATCGGAATGCTTGCTCAGAACCGGCAAAATGACCATGGTCGATGCGGCGCAGCGTCTCCATATCTACCGGTGCGGAGATAGCTTCGTTCAGGTCTTCGATGGAATCGTAGATGAGCTGGATCACGTATTTGCCCCCGTGGGCATACCGACCCGGATCTTTCAACGAAACCTGGTAGTTGTAGGCAGCCTTAGCTAATCGGGGCGTCCAGCCTTTAAAAGCGTTGGAGAAGGTGACTTCGCCTTCATCTGCTATGCCGTTGGCGTTGGTATCGACGAAGAAGTAGGGATAGGAGCTGGCGTCGTACAAAATTTGGGCGCCGCTAACTTCAGCTGAGTAGATTTTCATCGACTCATACAAAATAGAGCGCATGTCCTCAATTTCGAAATAGACACCTTCACTCATGTTGCCGTCGCCATCATAATCCACTAGAGAACCTTGCATACGGATGTCTACCAAATCTTCTGGGCCACGCAGATCGGTGTGGCAGGCGGTACATTCGTCGAACTTCACTTCCAGCGTATGGGGATCATGGCAGCTGGCGCAAGTATCGTACCCGGCCACATGTTCAAACTTGGAATCGTACGAATTGCCTTCGTATTCATAGCCACCCATGGACAGGGTGCCAAACTGGGTAGCGGCCGCAGCATAATAATGGATATTGGTGAAGCCCAAATCCTCGCTAACGGTATCCAGATCAGCTGCTGGATCAAGCCCGGCATTGACAATGGAATTGTTCACGGAGACGGTAGAAGCACGCCCCTGGTGACACTGCATACAGCGTGCTTCCGAGTCCAGGCCGGTTATCTCGGCTCCGGAGGGGAAGACGACGCTGGTCAGGTTTACCGTGACATCGTTGTGGCACGCTTCGCACTGAATGACGCTGCCAATGGGGGCTGCGGCTTCAACTGAACCAAAGACAGAGCCATCGACTCCAAGAAAATCCAGGAACCCGGGGGTGCTGTGACATTTGGCACAGTTGGCGGGCACTTCGGCCGGATCGTCTTCATTCCAGTGGGTAAAAGCTGCGGCGCTGAAGTCGGCATGGGCCGAGCTGGCCCATTGTGCTTCGAAGGGGATGGTGGAAACGGCCGTTTCCACCTCACTCATCACCTCCACAACCCGCGTCACCTCTACTTCCACAGCAACTTCCACCGGGTCACCCACCACCTCAACCTCAACAATCCGCGTCACCTCCACCTCTTCTGGGTCCTGGCGGCAGGCAACAATTGCCAAACCCAGCAATGATAAAAACCCAAGTAAAATGATGCGTCTATTTAACTTCAGGTAAACCATAGAAACCTCCTTAAAAAGCATAGGAAACACAGATGTTCAGCCGGCCTATGGCGCTGGCGTACTGAGCGGCACAAAAATTTCGCGTGTCACCCGTGGAATCGTCTCTAGCGCCGTTTCCTCAAAGGTGAAGGCCCAGATCAATCCAATCATCAATAAAACAGCCACTACCGCACTAACAGTAAAAAAGATGCGCTGCCGCTGTTTGAGCACAGGCAAAGACAGCTCTGGCCACGGATCGCCGCCGCTTTCCAGCCGTTCCAGCTCCAAAGCATGCTCTTCTTCCATCTGGTGGCGCGGCAGCTTGCCAGTAAACATGCTGGGATTAAAATGTTTGATATGCACGTTGTACATATGCCAGATGAGGATGCTCAACACGGCCAGCAGCGCTTCGCCACCGTGGGCCGCTTTGGCTGCCGGGATAAATTGCCCCGGTAAAAACAGCGTCGCCGCGATGGGATTCCATAACAAAAATCCCGTAATGGCCATGATGGCCGTTCCCCAAACCACCGCCCAATACTCCAGCTTTTCGCCAAAATTAAATTTGGGCATTCTGGGCGCTTCTTCTGTAAAACCCAGGTTGTATTTGACAGTTTGCACCAAATCTTGCCAATCTTGCCTTACCGGCAGCATCCGCATTCGCTCTCGCTTGACAAAAAAGCGGTAAGCCGAGGTAAAAAGATGATAAATGGAGCCAACAACCAGCACAATGGCGGCCCAACGGTGAATGATGCGGGTCAATTCAATGCCCCCCATCGCCCCAATCATCCAGATGGCCCAATTTTCCAGCGCATATTTTTGGGGCAGGCCGGTAATGGCCAGCACGGTAAAGCTCACCATTAAGATGGCGTGCTCAATGCGCGCCATGGTGCGAAAGCGCGGGTACTGTTTCTCTTCGTTTTTAGGTATCTCTTGCGTTGTGCTGCTCATTTTTTACCCCTGCAACCGAAGGCGTACGCGCCGGTAAACATCGGTGGCAACCATGAAGCTGAAAAAGCCCAGGGTCGCCGGAATGACAATCTTGTAGAAGAGATCAACCAGAAAGACGAGCGGGTTGTTCTGCAAAGATGGCTTGAAATGACTGGTCCAGCTGTCTGGGAAGTTCTCGGTGGCGTTGGGATGGCACTCCTGGCAGGTTGCCAACAAATTGGCTTTAATGCCCGCTTCTGGGTCGTCTGGGGCCAGGATGGCGTGGACACCGTGGCAGTCGTAGCAGACAGCTTTATTGGTTTCTGCGTTTGGGTCTTCATGCTCAAACAGGGTCACGGTGGTACCGTGAAAATCGGCCACATAGGTGTCGAACACGTCGGTGGAGATGTCGTATTTTTCCATCAGCGCGACATCAGCGTGGCATTCGGCGCACAGCTGAGGTGAGCGAATGCGGAACAGCGCTGTGGTGGGGTCGGTAATGTTGTGGACGCCGTGGCAGTTGATGCAGGTAGGCACGTCTGGGTTGCTATCGCTGAGCAGCGCCGCACCGTGGACGCTGGTGGTGTACTCTTCAAAGATGGTGCTGTGGCACTGTTCGCAGGTGTAGGAAATCCGCTCGCGGGGTTCGTTAGGGACAGGGGTGTCGTGTGCGCCGTGGCAGTCGGTACAAACGGCCGCTTCCGGGTGACCCTCCGCAATCGCCATACCATGCACATCGTCCAGCGCCTGGTCGTAGTTTGGTTCGTGACAGCGGCCGCACAGCGGGTATTGTTCCAGGTTGTATTCCCGTAAACTTTGGGCCGTCACAGGCTCATGCGGGAAGACGACATTTTCGTGGCAGTCGGTGCAGGCCAGCGGCTGCCAGGTGTTGGCCTCGCCGTGAACGGAATCGTGCAGCGCCGCTGCATCAATAGTGAGGGAAACGGTGTCGCCGTTGGGGAAGGTGTAGCTCCGATCTGGCTGACCGTGGCAGGCCAGGCAGTAACTGTTGTCTACCTGCTGCGTAAACAGCCCGGCCTGGATAATGGCCGTTACCCGGCTCGCTTCCACCAAAGAGACCTCTTCCTGAAGATGACAATCGATGCACGCCTCGGTGCCTTGCCCCGCCTGCCATTCTGCCACGGTCAGCACATCGTGCGAGCCGTGACAGTCGGTACAGGCCACCGGGTTTTCAGCTTCCGGGCCGGGATGGCTGGTAAGGTGGGGCTGCACGTGGCAGCTTTCGCAGTTAGCCGACTGTTCCAGCGTATAGTCGCGTAAATTCTCGGCGGTAACGGGAGCGTGCGGCTGCTGGTAATTGTTGATGGGCTGGTGGCAGCTGGTGCAGCTTAATGGCTCTGCGGCGGCTTGCCCGTGAGCTGAGTTGGCCAAAATGGCCAGGTCCACCCGCGCCGGGATTGTTTCTCCAGAGGGGAACAGTACCTCTTGTTCTGTGTCCTGGTGGCACAGCTGGCAGGCGGTGTCGCTGGGAATTTGGGCATGGGGCAATACGGCCGTTTCCATTTGTGGCAGCGTTTGCGCCAGGCCAGTCATGGGGGGATGTGATTGGATAACGGCCGTAATATCTGGCTCTGGTGCGGCCTGCGTAGGCAGCACATAAATCGCTACCAAACAGGCCAGAACTGCACACACCGTGCCCCAAACAACACGCCGCTTGTTAGTCAACTGATCCAAACGTAGCCTCCAATAAATATCAAAATGGGTTGAAATCAAAACAACAGCTTAGGGTGTTTCAGAATCGTCAGGCGCGTCTTCGGTTGCAGGTTCGGCCGTTTCCACAGCAGGTGGCGGGGTATGATACCCAATCGCCAGAGCGATAAGGTCTTCATCCGATACCGTAACGCCGCGCCCATCTGGGTTGTGGCAGTGACGACAGGCAAAGTCCAGGGAAAGTTGGGAGAGCGCCACCGTGCCATCTTCCGTAAACTGCCCTATCTGGGTCGGATCAATGGCCATCATATGGGTGCGTATATCACCCGTAAACATATCTGGATTGCCTACCGCATTTTTGGTAAGGCGCGGCATGTGGCAGTCGATACAGTTTACGCCACTGATGCGGTCGTGGCCCGCTTCATATTTTGCCTCGGCAAAGTGGCAGTTTTCACAGTTGGTGCGCACCGCAGGCAGGCCCGCCTCGCGCAGCTGCACCACACCCGTGTGCGGATCGTGGCATACCACACAATCCAGGGTAATGTGCTTGCTTTGGAACAGCTCTTCATACTGCTCATGGTGTTGAATGAAGCCGCCAGAAGCGTTCACTTCCTCAACTGAACCACGGGAATGACAGGCGCCGCACGATGCAGCGTCCCGGTCAATGATGGCGCGTACGGTGATGGGGTTTTCGGCGTGCTGACTGCCTGCGCCGTGGCATTCTTCACATTGAATGCCGCCAAATGCCCAGGTGCCAGCCAATCCTGGCAGGCCATCCTGATTGCCAATGGGGCTGTAGCCAGTGGTGTGGCAGGTGCCGCAGGTGTAAGACAGATTTTCTTCCCCGGCATGGTAGCCAACCCAATTGTTGCCTAAATCAAGCGTTGCGTTGTAGAGGTTGTATTGGGTGGTCGCGTTTTCATCTGCACCGGTAATGATGTAACCATCCTGATCAATGAAACGAGCTTTCCAGTTATACCCGCCAATGACGTAGCTGATGTCGTCCCAGGTATAACCTTCCGGCGGATTGCGGACTTCTGAGAAGGGATATTGTGGAGGCTGCCCATCTACTACCGCATTTAGCTTGTAGGGATGACCACTGAGCATGAAGGTATCGTACAGGTCCTGGTGGCACTCGCCGCACGCTTCGCTGCCAATAAAAGTTGGCGGGGTATAGCTGAGTCCGTCTTGCCCAGAGGGTCCGGCAACACCCTGCGCGCCTTGTGCTCCAGCGGGTCCTGGCGGGCCTTGCGCCCCTGCCGGGCCTTGAGGTCCTTCTGGGCCGACCTTCCCGGCACAGGCGGCCATGAGCGCGACAACGGCCGTAATGAGCAGCATCTTTAGGAACCACTGCTTGCGTTGCATAGAACCTCCTCTCTTCTTTCGGAACAAGTGCAAATTGGGCATGTTTCGGATGGTTAATATAATATTCTCTTATACTTAGCTAATGTTTTTTCTTATTGTAGCGGTAAAAGACAGTCCTGCATAATGAAAAATGGGTTGGTTGTTGAAGGAGGAACGTGTGGATATAAACTCTACCTCTGGTAATGATAAGCGATACTTATTAATACGTAAAGTCTTAAGAGGTAAATGAAGTCGGGAACAAGCCGGGCTGGCAAAAATGTGCGGCGTATCGAATTAAAAATAGCGCTGCGGCAGGTCATGGAAACGGGCTGGTGGCAAACGGCCGTTTGTCGTTAAATTCCCCAAAACAAGGTATAATTCAGTCCGGTTCTACACCTGAAAAATGAATAATTCACCACCGGGACATGGTGGTTTTTTGCTTAATTAGGCTCAATATCTATGACTGTAATTAAGTAATTGCGTAACTTAAGTAATTAACCAGTCCAACTAGCCAATTACATAATTACCCAGTTACATCATTACGCTGTAAACCCTCTCTGGAGGCTCCGCTTTGGACGACAATAACATCGGAACGATTAACCCAATTGATATTAACCAGGAAATGCGCAACTCCTACCTGGATTACGCCATGAGCGTCATTGTGGCCCGTGCCCTGCCCGACGCCCGCGATGGACTCAAGCCCGTTCACCGGCGCATTTTGTATGCCATGTGGGACATGGGCATTCGGGCCAACACGCCGCACCGCAAAAGCGCCCGTATTGTGGGTGAGGTGCTAGGTAAATACCATCCGCATAGTGATACGGCCGTTTACGACGCCATGGTACGGATGGCCCAATACTTCTCCATGCGCTACATGCTGGTAGATGGCCAGGGCAACTTCGGCAGTGTGGACGGCGACAGCGCCGCCGCCATGCGCTACACTGAAGCCAGGCTCTCTCGCATCGCCCACGAACTTCTTGAAGATATTGATAAAAATACCGTCGAATTTATCCCCAACTTCGACGACAGCCTGGTAGAGCCAGACCTGATGCCTGCCCGACTGCCCAACCTGCTGCTTAACGGCTCCGCCGGTATTGCCGTGGGCATGGCCACCAACATCCCGCCACACAACCTCACCGAGCTCTGCGAAGCCATCGCCTACCTGATCGAACGTTACGACGACATCGACAACGTGACGCTAGATGAGCTTATGCAGTTTGTCAAAGGGCCAGATTTCCCCACTGGTGGCCTTATTATTGGCAACGAAGGGATTCGCAGCGCCTACGCCACCGGCCGTGGCCGGGTAGTCATGCGAGCCAGGGCCGAAATCGAGCCGCTGCCGCGCAACCCGGAACGGCAGCGCATCAACATCACCGAGATTCCCTTCCAGGTAAATAAAGCAATGCTTATTGAGCGGATGGCGGAACTGGTGAACAAAGGGGTCATCACCGACATCAGCGATTTGCGGGATGAGTCTGACAAGCGGGGCATCTCCATTATTGTGGAGCTGAAGCGTCATACCCAGCCGCTCAAGGTGCTGAACCAGCTGTACAAGCACACCGCCTTGCAAACCACCTTTGGCGTGCAGATGCTGGCCCTGGTGGATAAGCAGCCCCGGCTGCTTTCGCTCAAGCGTGCCCTGCAAATCCATATCGAGCACCGGATTGAGGTGATTACACGGCGCACCCGGTTTGATCTAGACAAAGCATTGAAGCGACAGCACATTTTGGTTGGCCTGCTTATCGCTTTAGAACATTTGGATGAAGTCATTGCCACCATTCGCCAATCTCCCGATGCCGATACCGCCCGGGCGCAGTTAATGGAGCGATTTGGTCTGTCTGAACCACAATCTATTGCCATTTTGGATATGCAGCTGCGCCGTCTGGCTGCCCTGGAACGGCAAAAGATTGAAGACGAGCACCGGGAAGTGACGGCGCATATTGCCTACCTGGAAGGATTGCTGGCCGATAAAAAGAAGATTTTGGGCCTGATTCTGGAAGATATTAACGAACTAAAAGAAAAATACGGCGACGAACGCGCTTCGCAAATTATGCTGGGCATGGATGCCGACCTGAACATGGAAGATTTGATTCAGGACGAAGATGTGTTGATCTCCATCACACAGCGCGGCTTTATCAAGCGCACACCAGCTGCGGCATACCGCGTTCAGGCGCGTGGCGGCAAGGGGCTGATTGGCATGGGCCGCCGCGAAGAAGACCAACTAGAGCATCTGTTTGCTGCCGGATCGCTCAACACGATTCTGTTCTTCTCGGATCGGGGTAAGGTGTATGCGGAAAAGGCGTACAACATCCCGGAACTGGACCGCACGGCCAAGGGAACTTCGTTGATGAATATTTTGCCCCTGATGCCGGAGGAAAATATTACGGCCGCTTTGCCCGTACACAGCTTTGAAGATGCCGAATACCTCACCATGATCACCCGAAAGGGCAAAATTAAGCGAGTGGAGGTTAACATTTTTGAAAACGTGCGCCCCAGTGGCCTGATCGCCCTCGGCCTGGACGATGACGACAGCCTGGGCTGGGTGAAGCTAACTGAAGGCAAGCAAGACCTTATTATTGTGAGCGAGCAAGGTAAGGGGATTCGCTTTAGTGAACAAGATGTACGGCCGATGGGACGCGGCGCAGTTGGGGTAAAAGCCATTCGTCTAGACAGCTGGGACCGGGTAGCAGGGGCTGATGTGGTGGTGCCGGAAGCCGACTTGCTGGTAATTACCGAAAAAGGGTACGGCAAGCGCACGCCGCTGGATGAGTACCGCCTGCAAAACCGGTATGGCCAGGGGGTGCGGGCGATGGTGCTGACGCCGGAGCGCACGGGCAAAATTGTCACGGCCCGCGTGGTGACACCAAGGGATGAGGTAACCTGTATTTCGGCCAACGGCATTATTCTACGCACCGCTACGGACCACATTTCCCAGCAGGGGCGCTCGACGCAGGGGGTGCGGGTCATGGATTTGCGGGCCGGGGACAGTGTGGCCTCGGTGGCGCTCATTCGGGAAGGCCAGCTGTCGCAGGTGAATGGAGATGACACAGCGGAAGAAATTGAGAACGAAATGCCTGCTGAACAAAATGGCGCAGGCGGGAATTTGCCTGTAAGTGACACCGCCTGAGAAAGCTGTTCAGAGCGACTTGATTAAATACAGAAGAGCATCGAAATTTCGATGCTCTTTTTTTGTGACAAATGGGTCAGGGGCAATACGGCCGTTTCCCGCCTATTTCCTATATTTTTCCCCGACACCGCCTCGTATACTACAAAGTGGTACACTTGCCAGGTTATTTTAAGCCAGTGGGGTGTGTAGGTTTTAGGTGTTTTGAAATTTTGCGGAGTAACTGAACCATTGGGTAAGCGCAGTTCGCAGGCCGCCCTTACTATTCAAACAGGTAGATACATGTCAACAGGCCAACTGATGAAGCTTCTGGCGCCCGTCATGAAGCTGGAAAATATGGAAATTCCCGTCGGGTTAATTCAGGATATTATCTTTCGCCTTCTTTTTAACGAAAGTGATGTCAATATTGCCCGGTTTGCTGAAGTGCTGGGTGTTCATCCCAGCCTGGTAGATGAGCTGCTAGCCCGGATGAAGCAGGAACATCTGGTGGAAGTGGTAAAGGCGGGTGGTTTGGGCAGCCTCAGCTTTACCTATGGTTTAACAGAAGCGGGTGCCAGGCGAGCCCGCGATTCGTTTGAGCGCAGCCAGTATGTGGGGCGAGCGCCCATCTCGCTGGATAAGTATACCGAGGCGATCATGCTGCAATCCAAACGGCAGCAGCGGATTACCCCGACACAGGTAAAGCAGGCGCTGGGCTTTTTGATTTTGCCAGAGAATTTTGATAGGCGCATTGGCCCGGCAGTCAATGCGGGCACGTCGCTCTTTTTATATGGCCCGCCCGGCAACGGCAAAACGACCATTGCCCAGGCAATTGCCAAGCTGATTGCCCGTGATTCGCCTATTTGGCTGCCAGATGCCATTACGGTGGGGGGGCAGATCATCCGTGTGTTTGATCCGCTGGTGCATACGCCGGTGACGAATGATGAGTTGGCGATGCATACGGGGACGTTGGTAAACGGCCGTACCGAAAAGTTAAAATACGATCAGCGATGGCGGTTGTTTGAACGCCCCGCCGTTATGGTTGGTGGCGAACTCACCATGGACTCGTTGGACCTGCGCTACGAACCCATTGCCAAAGTGTATGAAGCCCCCCTTCAGCTAAAGGCCAACGGCGGCATGTTCCTCATCGACGACTTTGGCCGCCAGCAAATTAGCCCACAGGAGCTGTTGAACCGCTGGATTGTGCCCCTGGAAAGCGGTTTCGACTTTTTACGGCTGCAATCGGGCCAAAGTTTAGAGGTGCCCTTTCGCCAGCTCATCGTTTTTTCCACCAACCTGGATCCGATGCAGCTGGTTGATGGCGCGTTTTTGCGCCGTATTCAAATGAAGGTGGAGGTGGGCGGCCCCAGCGAAAAACTGTTCTACCAAATCTTCACCGAATCTTGTAAATCGCTCAATATGCCGTTCGACAAAAAGTCATTTGTACATTTACTGCAAAAATGGTATCGCGGCCCCAACCGGGTGATGCAGGCGGTGCATCCCCGCGACATTGTAAAAACAATTATCTCCATCTGCAATTACGACAGCACCCCAGCCCGGCTGACGCCGGAGCTGGTAGATGAAGCGTGTTCAAGCTATTTTGTAGAGGGCGATGTGGCGGCTACTTCGTCGGATCAGACATAGCGCCGGTCAGTCGATGAACGGTGGGCAGTATCCAGCGAAAAATAAAAAAGCCGGGGGCAAATGCCCCCGGCTTTTGTTTTAGGCGGCGTAGTAGACTAGCCCCACAGCGCCTGGCCCCACGTGGGCCCCAATGACCGGGCTTAACTCTACCAGGTGCAGTTCGACC
Source organism: Promineifilaceae bacterium (SeqCode) (assembly GCA_041748655.1). Taxonomy (GTDB): domain Bacteria; phylum Chloroflexota; class Anaerolineae; order Promineifilales; family Promineifilaceae; genus Leptofilum. The sequence goes on from JBGTCV010000085.1 coordinate 23,314, forward strand.
GGGTTCAGCTGCTGCTTCACTTGTTCGTAGATAGCCTGGCCTTCTTCTGCGGCGGCGGCATGAATAACAGCCGCTTTTACATTTTGCTTGCCGGCCATCTCATCAACGGCCGTTTGCACCATGCTGGCCACCGCCTTCTTCTTGGTACGCACCTTGGCCAGCGGCTCAATTTTGCCTTCAACCAGCCCCAGAACCGGTTTGATGGAAAGCATAGACCCAATCAGGCGGTTCGCGCCGCCAATACGGCCGCCTCTGTGCAAAAATTCCAGCGTATCGACGACAAACCGCACGCGCATACCATCCACCAGGGCGCGGGCGGCTTCAGCGGCGGCTTTGTAATCTGCGCCGTTTTCGATGGCGCGGACGGCGGCCAATACCATATACCCCAGCCCCATCGCCGATGATTGTGAATCGACAATCTCGATCGGATAATCTTCCATCATGCCAACAGCGGCCTGAGCGGAAGCCTGGGTGCCGCTGAGGGATTTAGAGATGAGGATGGCGACGATGGATTCGGCCGTTTCAGCCACCTTAGAGAAAAACTCATGGAACTCACCGGCCGATGGCTGGGAAGTGGTGGGCATCTCTTTGGCCGTGGCCAGGCGAGCATAGAAGGCATCTGGCTTGATGTCTACATCGTCACGCAGGCTGCTGCCTTCCCAGTTGAGAATCTGGGGAATAACGTGAATGTTGTATTGGGCTACCAGGGCTGGTGGAATGTAGGCGGTGCTGTCTACAACGACAGCAACTTTTGCTTTACTCATAAGATTAATCTCCTCTTTGTTTGCTCTTCCGAATTTCTTACGTTTTACCACAGAGTTGCCAGATGGGAAACGGCCGTTTCCCCTACACTCTGCTAAAAAGTGACGTAAGCGATGAATGGGTTGTAGATAGTAACCCACAGCCGCCCAAACCGTTTTGCTGATATTGGCAGATCAATCAATTTTGGGTCTTCAGGATTTTGCGGGGTTGACGCCATTTGTAGGGGCGACCCTTGTGGTCGCCCTCGACTGGGCGGGCACAAGACCCGCCCCTACATTTACAGATACCCCGCGAATTCCCAAAGAGCCTCAATTTTTAGGGTGATTGCTGAAAAATTGATACAATGGCGCACCCATCTGGGTTTGTGTCGTCACAATTTATACGATTACGATTAGGAAGAGACAGCCGAATGAACCGAGAATATCACCGTTGGTACAGCCCTGCCCTGGGGCGCGATATGGAACTACTGGTTTTTGGCCACAGCGGGGCCAAGGCACTGGTGTTTCCTACCTCTAAAGGCCGTTTTTATGAATGGGAAGACCGGGGCATGATACAGCTGCTGGGGCACCATATCAGCCAGGGATGGCTGCAAGTTTACTGCGTAGACAGCGTCGATGCGGAAAGCTGGTATGCCCATTGGAAGCATCCCGGCGCTCGCGCCTGGCGGCAGGTGGAGTACGAAAACTACCTGGTTAACGAACTGCTGCCGCTGGCATGGCAAAAGAACCCGAACCCGTTTCTGATTACCATTGGGGCCAGCTTTGGCGCTTACCATGCCGTGAACCTGGCGCTGCGCCGCCCAGACCTGGTCAGCCGCACCATTGGCCTGAGCGGCATCTACGACATCTCGCGTTGGGCCGATGGGCACGGCGGCGGCCATATTTACGCCAATAATCCGTGCGTCTACATTCCAAATGAACATGATTGGCGGCGGCTGGAAGCGCTGCGGCGGCTGGACATTATTCTGGCTGTGGGGCAGGATGACGGGCTGCGGGCCAACAATGAGCAGCTGTCGGCGGCGCTGTGGCAGAAGGGCATTGGCAATGCGCTGCGCATCTGGGACGGCTGGAGCCACGATTGGCCATATTGGGAACAGATGCTGCTGACATATATTGGGGGGCATGATTAGAAAAAGTGGCTGGGGTTAGTGGCTAGTGGCTGGTTACAAACGGTTGCCAACCAGCCACTAACCCGCTAGCAAACTAAAACAAGGAGAGGGCTGCATGACAAAAAAGATTGGCTTGATGGTGGGGATGGAGTGGTCCTGGCCACCGGCGTTTATGGAGGAAGTAAACGGCCGTAACCAGGGTGTCATCGCTGAATTTGTGACGGTGGGCGGTACCCAGATGGACGCGCCGTGTGAGTATGACGTCATTATTGACCGGATTTCGCACGAGGTGCCCTATTATCGCTCCCACTTGAAGAATGCGATGCTGCAAGGCACCCACGTGATCAACAACCCATTTATGTGGACGGCCGACGACAAATTTTTTGGCGCGTCGTTGATTACCAAATTGGGATTGGCCAGCCCCAAAACGGCCGCTTTGCCCAACAAAGAGTACATCCCCGGCATCGACCACGGCAAAAGTTTACGCAACCTCGCCTTCCCCATGCCGTGGCAAGATTTGGTAGAGTACGTTGGCGGCTTTCCTTGTATTCTCAAAGACGCTCACGGCGGCGGCTGGAAAGAGGTGTACGTTTGCCATAATATGGAAGAGCTATACCGCAACTATGACCAGTCTGGCCTGTTGACGATGGTGCTGCAAGAGTTCATCCAGTGGGATAATTACATCCGCTGCATGGTGCTGGGGCAGGAAGATGTGCTGGTGATGAATTATGATCCCAACACGCGCCAATACAGCCACCCGAACCTGTCGCCGGAACTGCACGCACGGATTGTGGCAGACTGCCAGACGCTGTGCCGCGCCTTTGGCTACGACATGAACACCTGCGAATTTGCCGTGCGCGACGGCGTCCCTTACGCCATCGACTTTATGAACCCGGCCCCAGACATGGACGTAAACTCGCTGGGGTATGAATTCCACCGCTGGTGCGTGGAGCATATGGCGGATTTGTGCATTGGCCTGGCGCTGGAACCAAAGCCGCAGGTGCGCGAAATGCGCTGGAGCGGGTTGTTTTAGGTTGCAAAACCAACCCCCACCCTAACCCTCCCCCTTAGAGGGGGAGGGAATTTGCTCCCTCTCCCTGTGGGAGAGGGCTGGGGTGAGGATAAATCTTGAGCAGTAGGGTGAGGAGATGGCATTGAAGGAAGCAATACGAACCTACCATGATTTGTTGACTGATGAGCTGGCGGCGGAGTCGCAGGGGCAGTTGGATGATCAGATGGCGCAGCGGGGGCTGTATTTTGGGGAACGGCCGTTATGCACCGTGCTCCGTCCTCGTTTTTTAACCCCAGACCAATACATCTTTTTGCGCAAGTCGATCCAGCCGCTGCTGCGGGCCTTCGAGAAAATCTCTGAGCTGGCGGTGGACGATGCCGCCTTTTGCGCCCAGTTTGGCCTGCTGGATTGGGAAGAAGAGCTGATTCAGCACGAGCCGAAATATAAAGGGCATACCCCGCTCACCCGGCTGGACGCCTTTTACGTCACCGACAACAGCGAGCTGAAGTTTACGGAGTATAACGCGGAAGTGCCCGCCGCTTCGGCCTACAATGACGTGCTGAACGAGGTGTTTTATGGCCTGCCGGTGATGGGGGAGTTTTTGCAGCAATATGCGGTACGGCCGTTGCCCACCCGGCACAGCGTTTTGCACGTTCTTTTAGACGCTTACCGACAGGCAGGCGGCACGGGTCGTCCCCAAATTGGCATTCTGGATTGGCACGATGTGCCCACCCGCAGCGAGTTTGAGCTGTTCACCCAATATTTTGCCTCGCAGGGGTTCGACGCCAAGATTGTGGATCCGCGTGAGGTGGTGTATGAAAACGGCCGTCTCCACCACGAAGGGTTTGAGATCGACATCATCTACAAGCGAGTGCTCATTACCGAGCTGATCGAGCGGGGCGGCCTGGAGCAGCCGGTGGTGCGCGCCGTGCGCGACGGCAATGTCTGCATGGTGAACCCGTTCCGCTGCAAAATCCTGTACAAAAAGATGAGCCTGGCGGTGTTGAGCGACGAGCGGAATGCCCATCTGTTTGATAAGGGAGAAACGGCCGTTATCCACAACCACATCCCCTGGACCCGCACCGTGGAAGAGCGCAAAACGATGTACGGCGGCCTGCCAGTGGACCTCATCCCGTTCATCCACAAATACAAAGACCAGCTGGTGCTGAAGCCCAACGACGATTACGGCGGGCACGGCATTGTGCTTGGCTGGCAAACCAACGCCGGCGGCTGGGAACAGGCGGTGCAAAATGCCCTGGAGCAGCCCTTCATTGTGCAGGAGCGGGTGGTGATTCCAGAGGAGCCGTACCCCAGCCTGGTGGACGGCCGTTTGCAAATCTACAACCGCATGTTAGACACCGCCCCCTTCATCTTCCACGGCAACTACGTCGATGGCTGCCTGACGCGCCTCTCGACTGACCCGCTGCTCAACGTTTCCGCCGGAGGCGGCTCCACCGTGCCGACCTTCGTTGTGGAAAAAAGATAGAATATGAAGCAGAACCCACCCATTGATCTGCTCCTACTGCTTGTCCTGATTCCGGCGCAAATTGAGCTTTTCTCTTTTGGTGATTATTTCCTCATCATCGCGCTGCTGCTGTATACGGCGCTAACCATCTGGCAGCCGTTGGCCGATTTAGAGACGCTGCCCGCTCGTTTTGGGGCACAGCGTCTTTCTTTTTTGCTTCGTCTTGCCCTGCTCTGGCTCATTTTATTAATCACCCCCATTGCCGTGACGCTGCAAAATATAGAGACCCGTCTCCAGGCTGAGGCTGGCCTGGGCGATACGGTAGAAGCGTTTTCACAAATTCACGACGGAGCCATCCAGGTTGAGATGGCCGTGGATTATCTCTCGGCGGGCATCAACCCGTACACCGCTACCTACAACCATCCTGTGATGGAGATGTGGCTGCTTCAGGTGGAGGTGAACCCGGCCACTGAGCATCTGGTTTACTTGCCGGGCTTGCTGCTGCTGACGCTGCCGTTTGAATGGGCCATAACAGCCGTATTGGGCTTTTACGATCAGCGGCTGCTGTACCTGCTGGCCTTTGTGCTACTGGTGCTGCTGCTGCCCACCATTGCCCGCAAACCGACCCACAAGCTGGCCCTGATTGTGGGCATTGGCCTCAACCCGTGGCTCACCCAGCCCGTTGTCTGGGGTATGAATGATGTTCTGGTGCTGCTCGGCTTGCTGCTGGCCGCCCTGCTGCTGCAAAAAAAGCAGCCCCTCTGGGCCGCCGCCGTGCTGGGGCTGGCCTGCACCCTGAAGCAGAGCGCCTGGCTAGCGGTGCCGTTCTTCCTGCTAGCCATCTACCAGGCTGCGCCGCCAGAAAAACGGTGGAAATGGGTGGGAACGGCCGCTGCCCTCATCGGCCTGATCATGGCGCTGGTGGTGGGGCCGTTTGCCCTGTGGAACCTGCCCGCCTTCATGGATGACACCTTTGCTTACGCCAGCGGCACCGCCCAAACGCTCAACTACCCTATTCGCGGCTACACCATTGGCCGCCTCCTGGTCGTTTTTGAGCAGGTTTCATCGGATCTCGACTATTACCCATTTTGGATTTGGCAGCTGTCGGTTGGCTTGCCCGTTTTTGCCCTCTGCCTGTATTATCAATGGCGGCAGCGCACCCTGGCAGCCATGTTTCTGGCAGCTAGCCTCTTTATTTTTACATTGGGCTTCGTTTCTCGCTTTTTTCAGGATAACTACGTGGGGTTCATTACTGCGCTGGCTTTTCTGGGGCTTTTTCCCACTTTTACAGATGAGACGTAACCGTATGAAAGAGAACACTGTTTCCTCAAAGCATCAATGGCTGCTGCCTTCGGTTAGCGTGCTGGTTTTTGTGCTTATCTTTTGGGTCAGCCTCTATTTTATGCCCCAGATGATGAATGGGGATGGGGATTTGGGGCGGCACATTACGCTGGGGAATTACATTCTGGATCAGCGAACCATCCCCACCACCGATCTTTTTTCCCACACCATGCAGGGGACGTTTATGGTGCCCCATGAATGGCTCAGCCAGCTTGGCTTTGCCCTGGTTCATCGGGCGGCGGGGTTGAACGGGATTGCCTGGTTAACGGCCGTTCTCATTGCCGCCACTTATGCCATTCTCACCTTTACCCTGCAGCAGGTTGGCGTGCGGGCCTTCCTGGCGCTGGCTGGCGGGCTGTTTGGCTCCGTGGTGGGCGCGATTCACACCCTCACCCGTCCCCACCTCTTCACCCTGCTCTTTTTTGCCCTGGCGCTGCTCATTCTGGAAACGTACCGGCGACGAGGCAACGAGAAAACGCTGCTCTGGCTGCTGCCCCTCATGCTGCTTTGGACAAACACCCACGGCGCGTTTATCATCGCCTTTGTGATGACCCTGCTCTATGCCCTGGGTGCTTTGCTAGAGAAACAGCTGCGCCCCGCTCTGGCCCTGCTGGTCACGCTCATCTTGCTGGTGCTTACCTCGCTGCTCAACCCGGTTGGCTCCGCTTTGCTGGCCAACAGCTTTGGCTATTTGCAGGAAGATTTTTTGGTGAACATCACCAACGAATACCGCAGCCCCAACTTTCACCAGGTCAGCGCCTGGCCATTTGCCGCGCTGCTGCTGGGGTCGCTGGGCTTTGCCTGGCTGTCTGGGCGGCGCTTGCGCTGGACGCCCCTGATTACCCTGCTGGTCTGGTCTGCCTTTGCCCTCTATTCGGCGCGGAACATTCCGCTGTACGGGCTGGTGGCGGTGGCGCTGCTGCTGCCGGAGATCGACGGCTGGCTGGATGAAATGTGGCCGCGCCTGGGCCGGTTTCTCACCAGCACAGACGTGGCGTCGCGGGGAACCTGGGGCTGGATGTGGGCCGTGGTGGCGCTGGTGGCGCTGGTGGCAATAATGGTAGCCCAGGCCAACGGGGCAAAGACGGACCTGTTTGGCATGGGCAACAATTTTAGCGACAAAATGTTTCCCATCGCGGCCATCGACGCGGTGCAGGCTGATTTGCCAGAAGGGCGCATGTTTAACGAATTTCATTGGGGTGGCTATCTGCTTTACCGGCTTTGGCCAGAGAAGGAGGTGTTTATTGATGCCCAAACCGATTTTTACGGCGAGGCGTTGACGCGCCAGTTTTTACAGATTGCGAATGCGGAGCCGGGTTGGGAAGCGGCGCTGACCCGGTATGAGGTGGCCTGGATTATTTTGCCGCCGACCCGTCCTCTGGCCGCCTGGCTGGCGCAGTCGGGGGCGTGGCAGGAGCTGTATCGGGATGAAACGGCCGTTATCTGGCTGAAAAATTGAGCGGAATAGCCTGAGAGGATAATGATCAATAATTGATTTCACCGCAAAAAACGCAAAGAGAAAAGACCTTTGCACCCTTTGCGGTGAAATTCTGCTCAAATAGACAGGTGAAATATGACCATAGATGAAGAAATTGAAAGAGCCTTAATCCAGATGTTTGCCCAGGCGCACGCCCACTTTGGCAACGTGATGAAAGGGTACTGGTTTTACGAGCTGGACAGCTGCCCCGGCTGCGGCCGTCCCGTGGATGCAATGCGCTACAAAGGCAAGGAAGCGCTCTCAATGAATGCGTACATCTACCGCAAGCGGGGTGTCCTGATTGGTTACCTGCTGTGCAACCGCTGCGCCAACGAAACTCACCGTTCGGCCCAGAAGCGGCCCGGCGTGCAGATTGCCCGGCACGACATCATCGAGAAAACCTTGGGCGAAGCTTACGAAGCTCACATGAACAAAATGGATGCGTGATGTGTGAAACGTGATTTTTCACGCATCACGTTTCACACATCAACCCACACAACAACATGATAGAAACCCCCGTCACTCGCGAACTCGACCAAAAACAAATCCCCTACGAGCTGTTCACCCACGATGGCCCAGTGCGCTCGCTGGAGCAAGCTGCCGCCGAGCGTAATCAGCTGCCGGTGCAGGTGGTGCGCAGCCTGCTGTTCCGCCTGGCGCAGGATGCGTTCCTGATGCTCTTGGTGGCCGGGCCGCAGCAGGTCGATTGGAAGCAGCTGCGCCGCCAGCTCGGGCAATCTCGCCTGACGATGGCCACGCCAGAGGAGCTGCGCCGCGTGACGGGGTATGAAATGGGGGCGGTGGCTCCCTTTGGCCTGCCCACCCCTTTGCGCGTTTTGGTTGACCAATCTGTGCTGAACCAGTCGGAGATTTCGTTGGGGTCTGGGGTGCGGGGAACGGCCGTACTCATGCAAACCGCCGATCTGCTCACCGCCCTCGGCGACGCTGTGGAGATTGTGTCACTGCTTATCTGACGGCATTGGCGGCAACAGCAACCTGAGTATCGCCCCGTTATTTATCAAGTCGCTGCTTAACAGAGGAGTATCTCATGGCTAAACTGGATTTAATTGGACTGGTGGTGCGAAATATGGCCGCATCGCTCGAATTTTATCGGCTGCTGGGGCTGGAAATTCCGGCCGAGATGGACAGCGAAGGACACGTGGAGGTCACGCTGCCCGGCGGCCTGCGCCTGGCCTGGGATTCGCTGGACGTGATTCTGAGCTTCAACGACGAGTGGGAAACGCCGGTGGGCCACCGCATGGGCCTCGCCTTTTTATGCGACAGCCCGGCTAATGTCGATGCGCTGTACAAAGCAGTGGTAGGCGCAGGCTACGAAGGCCACAAGCCCCCCTGGGATGCCTTCTGGGGCCAGCGCTACGCCCAGGTAAAAGACCCCGACGGCAACATCATCGATCTGTTTGCCCCATTTGCGTAGTAAGCATCCTCAGATACGAACAGGAAAAAAGCGGAACACAGAGTTTCACAGAGGAAACGCAGAGTTCCGCAGAGAGAAGCTTGTTATCAAAGATTTCGCAGATTGGCCAGATTTCAATCTTTTCAATCTGCGAAATCTTTGATTATTCTTGCTCACTGTACAAGAATTTCACTGATAACGTACTAATTACCAAATTACTCAATTACCCAATTACTCATGCCTTAACGCCGTTACTGGATCCAGGCGGGCGGCGCGGGCAGCGGGGTACAGCCCTGCCACAATGCCTATAAATGCCGCAAAGGCCAGCGAGCCAAGCGCCAGCCACCAGGGCACCACCGACAGCTGGCCAATCCCTGTAATCCCTTCGGCAATGAGATAGCGGTGGCCAATCCAGTCCACCAGCCGACCCAACAGCGTGCCAAAAATGAGTCCGAAGATGCCGCCCAGCAGCCCCAGCATTGCCGCTTCCACGGTGAACATCGCCCGTATTTCCCGCGCCGAAGCGCCCAGCGCCTTCAGCACGCCAATCTCGCGGGTGCGCTCGTAGATGGCCATCATCATGGTGTTGGCCACGCCGAGGGCGGCGACCAGCAGCGCCAGCCCGCCCACAGAGCCGAGCAGCGCTTGCATCAGCGCCAACACCTGGTTGGCTACGTCCAGAATGGCTTGCAGCGATTGGGTTTCAAAGCCGAGCTCTTTAATTTGGGTGGAAACGGCCGTTATTGCCCCCAAATCCGTCGTTCGCACCGTTAACGAATCGTACCCTTCCGTTTGCAATATATCTGGCGCGTCGAACCACCAGGACAAAATCGCTTCCCGCTCCGCCAGCCCCAGGTCGATGGTACGGCTGCCAAAGCCATCCCGCACGCCAATAATCTGGCTGGGAAACGTTTCCGTCTCGCCGCGCGGCAGCTTTACTACCAGCGAAACCGGTTCGCCAACCAGATCGGCGTAAGTTTGGCCATCTGCCAGCAGCGAAGTGGCCAAATCTTTTACCAGCACCACGCCTGTCATGCCGCTGTTGTCCAGTCGAGAGCCAGCCAGTGGGGCAGACTCATCGCCAAAGTTAAACTGGCTTTCGCCCCCATCTGCCACGCGAATGGGCAGCGATGTGTCGCCCGCCATCAGGGCAATATCAATGCCAAAAGGCAAACTCAGCTCTGGCGTGACGCTGGTCACGTTGGGGATTTGTTCGATTTGAGCCACCAGCGCCGGGGTGATGGGCATGCGTGGTGACGGGGCGGCAAACGGATCAAACGCATCTGGCTCATCGTAGACGGGGCGAACGAACAGGTTTTCCAGGCCGATGCTTTGAAAGTTGCGCTGCACTTCGCGCTGCACGCCCACGCCAAAAGAGACCATCGCCACCAGGGTAACAATGCCGATGAGTACGCCGCCTGCCGTCAGGACGTTGCGCACCGGGCGGCGGCGCAGGTTGCTGAGCGCCTGGCGGATGATATCGCCAAACTGCAAGCCAACCCCCTCCCTGGCCCTTCCCCTCAGAGGGGGAGGGGACGCCTCCTCCCTCTCCCTCAAGGGAGAGGGTCGGGGTGAGGGTGCCTTAATCTCTTCCACAATGTGCCCATCGCGCAGCTTGACGATGCGGTCGGCGTAGGCGGCCACTTCTTCGTCGTGGGTAACAACGATGAGGGTGATCCCCTGTTCCCGGTTCAGCTCTTTAAGCAGAGCCATCACCTCTTCCCCGGTTTTGGAGTCGAGGTTGCCGGTGGGTTCATCGGCCAGGATGAGGCTGGGATTGTGGATAAGGGCGCGGGCAACGGCCGTTCGCTGCTGCTCGCCGCCAGAAAGTTCGGTAGGGTAATGGGTCAGTCGATGCCCCAGACCCACTTTTTCCAGCAAATCTTTGGCCCGTGCCTCCCGCTCTGCCACGCTGACGCCAGAAAGCATCAGGGGAATGGCCACATTTTCCAGAGCAGTCAGACGGGGCAGCAGATTAAAGCTCTGGAAGATGAACCCTATCCGCTGGCGGCGGTGCAGGGTGCGGTCCGCCTCTGTGGCGGTGTGCAGGGCTGTACCGTCGAGCCAAAGTTCGCCCGACGAGGCGCGGTCCAGCCCGCCCAGCAGGTTGAGCAGGGTCGATTTGCCAGAGCCAGAGGGGCCCACCAGGGCGACAAATTCGCCTGGTTCAATCGAAAGATCGACGCCGCGCAGCGCCTGAACATCCAGGCCGCCGCGCTTAAAGTGGCGAGTGACGTTGGTTAGTTTGATTGGATCAGTCATGGGATCGGTTTTCGGTGGTGAAACCAGTGATCAGTTTTCAGTGATCAGTAATCAGTAATCAGTTTGAACCAACTGATTACTGATTACTGTTTACTGCTTACTGACTTACTGAAGTGATTCGGCAATGGTCAGCGCTTCGTCACTGGTCAGGTCGCCGCCGATCCAGTATTGGATGTCGCCTTCGGACCAGTTGAGCAGGGTACGGCCGTTTTCAGCGTCCGTGTACAGCACACCAGTTACGCCGCGCACGGTCACGCCTTCGCCACCATCATCTGGGACCAGGTTCACATCGGTGCGACCCTGGGCAATGGTGAAGGAACGGCCGTTTGGCAAGCCATATCGCGCCACAATCGCGCTGCGCACATTCGTGGTTTCGCGCAAGGTGGCATCGTCGGGCAGGCTGGTGGGGGAGAGCAGAGCAAAGTCTGGTTCAACGGCAGCCGCTTCGGCCAGCGCCTCTTTGTCTGGCAGCTCCAGCTCGGCGGCGTTGATCACCGTCGCGCCATCAGGGATGGTGAAGGTGAAGACGGCATCGTCCACACCCTGGTTCAGCTCCAGGAAGGTAGCACGGGCCACGCCGGAGCCAAGGGGGCTGCCGACGTACTCAATGCCTACCGGAGCGCTGTCGCCGGTGCGCAGCCAGACGTTGAGCAGGCCACCAGCGGCACGAATTTCTGTCGGCATTTTGTCGGGGATGGGGATGAGGCGGATGGTGTTTACGGCCATATCCCCCACCATATCAGAGCCAGCTCGCTCGGCGTTGAAATATTCCAGCAGTTTGGCAACCGCTTCTTCGGGGGTTTGCGGCACGTCGGCCTCGTCAAAATCGTAGTCAAAATCGCCGTTGTGGTCGAATTCCTGACCGGCCATTTCTGCGGCAATGCGGGCGTACAGTTCTTCAAACTGGCCGGTTAGCACCACGTTTTGGGCTGGATTCCAAAGCCAAAATTGGCCGCCGTCGCTCACGGCAATGGTGCCGATGAGGTCAGCTTCGTCGGCCGTCAGCACCTCGACGCGGAAGGCAGGTTCACCGTTGGGGCCAGCATTCAGGCGGCCCCACGCTTCGACGGTGCCGCTCAAGCTTTGGTCCGGCATGTTGACCGTTACTTCCAGCACGGCGTGGCCGTCGGTGATGGTCTGGCTGGTTTCCAGTGACAGCACCAGCAAATCTTTGGCGGTAGGGATGACAAATGCGCCGATGGCAACGGCCGTTCCGGCCAGCACCAGCAGCGCCAAGAGAATACTTAAAAATCGTTTACGTGTCTGCATAAGGTTAACTCCCAATTTGATAGGTTATGGTTTTTATCTAATCATCCACCTAAACACCACACCTGGTTTGATTGTGACACGGGAAACGGCCGTTGGGCTGCAAGATACGGCCGTTCTCATCCACCATTCAGCTTTTTAACCGCAGAGAAAAATGGCTCTTTGGAAATTCATGGGGTTGACAAGCCGTGATGCGTGAAACGTGAAACCCCACGAAATCCTGAAGACCCAGAAAAATAAAGGCGAAATCTCTGCGTCCTCGGCGCTCTCTGCGGTAAAAAATGAGATGTGTCAGTGAACCAGGGTTCTGGCCTTTACCGGAGGGCTGACCAGGCGGAGGGCACGTTGCCCCATTCGATATGTTTGGCTCCCAGGAAGTTGGCCAAGGATTGCACGGCGTCACCGATGGCTTTGACCGTCTTTTTGTTTTTCGGCGCACCATCTTCCATGTAGACATTGTAGATGTGCAGGGTTTTGGTTTTGCGGTCCATTTTGGGATCGATCCGGCCGATGAGTTGGTCGCCGTGCAAAATGGGCAGGACGTAGTAGCCAAACTCGCGTTTGGCCTTGGTCACGTAAATCTCGATGCGAAAGAAGAAATCCCACAGCGCCTCGGTGCGGTCCCGGTCGCAAATGAGATTGTCGAAGGGGGAGAGGAAGGTGGTGCGCGGCTGCCAGTCGCCCGCTTGCAGCTTCTCCAGCAGGGGCAGGTCTGCGACGTGCAGATACCAGGGGCCGGGCAGCGGCCCGTCATCGCCAGTGACGTTTATTTCCAGCAGGCTGCCCTCGGCGGTGAGCTTTTTCAGCACGCCGGGCAGGCCGGGGTAACGCCCACGGGTATAGTGCAATTTGATCTGCTTGAGCGTGGCTGCACCCAGCGCCCGGACTGCTTTTTGGGCGGCGTAGCGGCATACTTCTTCGGCCGACCAGTACACCTGCGGCGTCCAGTCGGGCCAGAACTGTTCAGCCGCGCCCCAGCGCCGCTGGTTGCCCTGCCGTTCCGCGATGACCACCTCTCCCCGCGTCCATAAATAATCCAGCAGCAGATTGACGTAACGGCCGTTTGTCCACCGGGATGGCTCTAACCCTTCTTTACTTTCAAAATCCCGCGAAAAAAGCGGCCCTTCCTGCCGCAGACGGTGCAAAATATGCTTGTGCAGGTCGGCAACCCCTGGCGTCTGGTCATACCAATTTTGGTAAGCATCCTGGCCATTGGCCTTGTGCTGCATAAACCATCTGTGAACCGGAAGCTCTTCGGTAAGCACCAGCGATGCGGCATGTGCCCAATATTCAAAGAGCGCCTTCTCGTCCCAGCGCAGCCGCTCCAGCTCCGCCTCGTCAAACTCGCCCAGGCGGCTCCACAGCACCAGCAGATGGGTGCGCTCCACGGCACGGATGGGGTCCAGCTGCAAGCAGCCCAAATTGCGAATGACGTCAAGCATGGGGGCGGGGGTGGGATCGGCCAGATGTTGGCGGGTAATGGCCAATCGGCGCAAATCCTGGCGGGTGAGGGTGAGTGAGATAGTCATTGATTGCTCCTTTATTACCGCGGAGTGCGCGGAGTGCGCGGAGAGCGCTGAGAGCGCTGAGAAATAAGGATAGTGGATTATACGTAGTATCACGATTTGGAACAAATGTTCGCAAGAGGCGACGGATTTTTCCAGAGTTGAAAACTGATCACGAAAAGTCGCCAAGAGAAAAACTTTGTACCTTGGCGACTTTGCGTGCGATTTAAGTTTAGAAAAATGGAACCGATGGGTGGAAACGGTGTATTGTAGGTAGATGGCACGTTCTGGAACGAGTGAGATTGCCAACGCAGAGGCTAATTTGATTGCGCAGGCCCAGCAGGGAGACGCGGCCGCCTGGGAAATGTTGGTGCGCCAGCATCAGGAAGCGGCGTTTCGGCTGGCGTATCTGCTGCTGCGCAGCCCTGCCGAGGCGGAAGATGCGGCGCAGGAGGCGTTTGTGCGGGCATTTCTGGCGCTGGATCGATTTGATGGCGAACGGCCGTTCCGACCCTGGCTCCTCCAAATTACCCGCAATCTGGCCAAAAACCGCCTGCGCAGTCTGTCGCGCTATTGGCGGATGGTGCAGCGCTGGTGGCAGGAACCAGACATCGAGCCAACATCCGTTGGCGGGGATGAATCGGCCCAGCTGTGGCGGGCGGTGCAGCAGCTGCGCCCGGCGGCGCAAGAAGTCATCTACCTGCGCTACTTTTTGGAAATGTCTGAGGTGGAAACGGCCGTTGCCCTCAACATCCCCGCCGGAACCGTGAAATCCCGCCTGCATCGGGCGTTGCAGCAGCTGAAAGTGGTGATTGAGGCGGATTTTGTGGAGCTGAGAGAGGTAATTGAGTAATTGGGTAATTGGGTAATTGATGGACGAAATGGATCGGACTTTTGAGAAGCAGGTGCAGCAGTGGGCAGCGGGGCTAGAGTACCCACCGACACCGGATATTGCCGGGAAGGTACGGCCGTTGCTCACCGCCCCACCGAAAAAAGCATTCCAACCAGGACGGCGGCTGGCCTGGGCGCTGGTTTTGCTGCTGCTGGCGGCCAGTTTGCTGGCAGTGCCGGGCATGCGTGCCGCGCTGGTGGAGATTTTGCGCGCCGGAGGCATCACCATTTTTGTGGGGGAAGAGGCGGCTGTTGATGAAGTTCCGCCGCTGCTGAACGAGCAGCTGCCTGCCTTCACAAAACCCATCACGCTGGACGAAGCGCTGGCGCAGCATCCCAATCTGCAACTGCCTACGGAGCTGCCACCGCCGGATGATGTGCTGCTGCATGAGGAACCGGTGTGGGATACGGCCGTTATCTTCCTCTGGCGGAACGAAGCAAACCCACAGCAAATCGGGCTGAGCCTGTACCAGATCAACGTAGCGCAATATGCCTACAAAGGCAGCGAAACCGTGGCAATGGTGGAGGTGAACGGCAATCAGGCATTCTGGCTCAACAGGCCACATTATTTCAGGCTGCAAAACAACGCCATCGAGGAATGGCTGTTTGTGCCAGGGAACGTGCTGATCTGGTGGGACGGGGCTGTCACTTACCGGCTCGAAGGGGTCAGCAGCCTGGCAGAAGCGCTGCAAATCGCTGAATCGCTGCAAGCCGTTGAGCGATAAATCGTAGCCGCGGATTCTTTCCGCGGCTACAAGAAGGAGTTTTGTGATGCGTAAAAAATTAGTTTTGGCAATTGGTTTATTGATGTTGATGGGGTTATTTACCAGCGCTGGTTCGGCGCAGGCGGGCGGTTGGGCCACGTTGACCCTGTCTGAACTGCCGATGGAGGTGGTGGCGGAACGGCCGTTTACCATCGAATTCTCGGTGCGGGGGCATGGAAAAACATTGATAACAGGTTTAGACGCCACGGTAACGGCCGTTCATCAGGCCAGCGGCACAAAGGTGGTCGCAGAAGCCAAAGATGCATCTGAAGCAGGCTTCTATGCCGCCACGATTGCGCTGCCCGAATCGGGTGAATGGCATTGGGAAATTACAGCCTTTGGCACATATTCCATGCCGCCGCTGACAGTGAATGAAGTGGCGGCAGTGGCCAGCGGGGGAAGTGGGGGAAGAACGGCCGTTGCCTGGCAGTTAATCATGGGTTGGACGGCAGCCGCAGGCGCAATCCTCTGCCTGTTCTTCTGGACGCAACAAAAAAACCAGCTGCGGCTGGCAGGCGCAGTGCTGCTGGGCGTGGTGAGCCTGGCGGGCTTTGTCCTGCACACCGAAATGCCCCAGCCCGTTCTGGCGGGAAGCGAGGCGGTGATAGTTTCCGCCATCGCGCCGGAAGCCATGGGGGAAGCGCTGTTTGTGGCCAAAGGCTGCATCCAGTGCCACACCAACAGCAGGGTGACAATAGCTAAAAACATGCACCCCTTCGGGCCAGACCTCACCTTTTCCAAGCGCACGGCAGATTACCTGCAAACCTGGCTGGCCGATCCATCTGCCTTAAAGCCGGGCACCCAAATGCCCAATCTGCACTTAAGCGATGCGGAAATCGACACGCTTGTTACCTTTTTACAAACTGATCCCGATTAACCGACCCTTGCAGTTTTGGCTGTTACCGTTCAGCCTCCCCTGAAATGGGACACGGATTTTCACAGATGAACACAGATTTTGGCATAGAAACCGCTAAAAATCTGTGTCAATCCGTGTTCATCTGTGTCCTATTTTTCTGGGGAATGAACGCTTACTTTTGGCGCATGTTTCCAGTCGCGTGCCGCAAATCATCCTCGATATTTGTGGCTTCAGCCCCACAAGAAATCTCCGCTTTACCCCAGCCCCATCTCGCACTATAATCTCCTAAAGACGCAATGCGTCATAAAGCCAGGAAATTAGTAAAAAGTGATAGAGTAAAAGGTGAAAAGTAGACTTTTCACTTATCACTTTTTACTTTTTACTCGCACACCCGCAAATACAACCACAAAAGGAAGGGGCAACATCATGCGTTTAGGCAAAGATTTAGTTGGCAAACAGATCATTAGTATTACCGACGGCCGTTCCCTGGGAACCGTCAAAGATATTTACATGAGCAGCGACCTCACCGCCATCACCGGCATCTACCTCGGCTCAGAAGGGCTCATCAAGCGAAAACATTTTCTTATTAACCGTGCCGATGTCGTTGTGTTTGGCATCGACGCCATCTTGGTACGCGCCAGCGATGCCGTTTTGGAAGAAAGCAATTTACCTGAATCCGTAGCCTGGGTACGCCTGAGCAAGCTCAACAAGCGAGAAGTCGATACCCCCGGCGGCACCAAAGTCGCCTCCATCGGCGACATTATCCTGGGTGAACAGGGTGACATCACCGGCTTTGCCCTCTCCCGCGTCTTTGTGGAAGGCCCGATTGCAAAAAATGGCACGATCCCGCGAACGGCCGTTATCGACACCGGCGCTGAAGATGGCGTCATGACCATCGACCTCACCCGCGCCGAAAACCCCGACGTCGCCCCACCGGCCCCTGTTGAACCACCCCCGCCTGCGCTGCCAGAAGAAATGGCAGAAACGGCCGAATCCACCACACCTGCCGAAGATCCCGATCCCAACGAATTTACCGCCCGGGTAGAAGACGAAGAAGAACAAACCGAATAACCTCACTATTATCAAAAATCGGCGCAATCGGCGGATTAACATAAATGAAAGGAGCTAAAATGAGCAACAACAGCACCGTCCACTTTGCCCTCAATGATGAACAAAAAATGATTCAGCAGCTGGCCCGCGATTTTGCCCGCAACGAAATGGCCCCCGTCGCCGAACATTACGACCAGACCCACGAATACCCCTGGCCCGTCATCAAAAAAGCCCAGGAGTTGGGTCTCACCACCCTCAACGTGCCGGAAGAGTACGGCGGCCTCGGCCTCAGCCTGTTTGAAGAATGCATGGTGGCCGAAGAGCTGGCCTGGGGCTGCTCCGGCATGAGCACCGCCATGGGCGTCAACGGTCTGGCTATCCTGCCCGTTCTCATTGCCGGTAACGAAGCGCAGAAAGCTGAATATTGCGGCCGTTTGGTCGATGGCCAAATGGCCAGCTACGGCCTCACCGAGCCAGAAGCCGGTTCCGACGTGGCTGGCATCAAAACCACCGCCCGCAAAGAAGGGGACCATTACATCCTCAACGGCTCTAAAACGTTCATCACCGGGGCCACCGTGGCCAACTTCTTCACCGTTTTCGCCTACACAGACATCGAGCAGCGGTATAACGGCATGAGCTGCTTCGTGGTGGACCGGGAGTGGGAAGGCGTCAGCGTGGGCAAACCATTCAACAAAATGGGCCAGCACGCCTCCGACACGGCCGAACTCATCTTCGACAATGTAAAAGTACCCGTCACTCACCTGCTGGGCGAAGAGGGCAAAGGGTTTCTCATTGCCATGAAAGTGTTCGACCGCAGCCGCCCGCCCACGTCTGCTGGCGCGGTTGGCGTGGCCCAGCGTGCCCTGGACGAATCAATTCGCTACGCCAAAGAGCGTGTGGTGAAAGGGCAGCCCATCTGGAAACACCAGGTAATCGGCCATATGATTGCCGATATGGCGATGGAAGTAGAAGCCGCCCGCCTGCTCGTCTGGAAATCTGCCTGGGCAGTGGATGAGGGCTTGAGCAATACACTCTACTCCGCTTTTGGCAAGGCATACGCTGCCGACAAAGCAATGAAGATCGCCACCGACGCGGTGCAGGTCTTTGGCGGCTACGGCTACATGTCTGAATATCCCGTAGAAAAGCTGATGCGCGACGCCAAGATTTACCAAATTTACGAGGGCACCAGCCAGATTCAGCGGGAAATCATCGTCCGCGAACTGTTCCGCAAGTAGTCAGTAATCAGTTGCTTCAATGACCTACTGATTACTGACCCACTGTTTCCCTAGTGCTATTGTCCCATTTACTGGGGTGGTGGCATCCGTATAATAAAAAGCACGCAAGGACACACAACTTTTTCTCCTTTTATATAGAGCTCCGGGACCCCCTCCCCCGGAGCTCTCCTCTTTTTAGACTCTTTTTAGACCTGGGGATGAATCCCCAGGCTATAGATGAATCCCCCGGCTATGGACGAATCCCCAGGTTATGGATAAATCCCCAGGTTATGACTATGACGGAAAGCATAATTATGAACCTGCTTCAGCAGATTTTTTATTTCAACCTCCGGTTTCCGGTTTCAACCGGGGATAATAACGGTAAATTCGTTCTAAATTAAGAATTGCTGGGTTTATTTTGATGATCTCGTTGTCCAATAGAGGTGTGTTATAATCCCGCGTTTGTTTAACCTAAAAATCTTTAATTCAAAGAGAAAACTATGCAAAAAACGACTATGCAAGAAACGGCCGTTCCCGCCAAAAAACGTCGCACCATTCCCGAACACCTCGGCATCATTGCCCGTGGCATCTGTATGGGCGCGTCCGACATCGTGCCCGGCGTCTCTGGTGGCACCATGGCCTTCATCCTCGGCATCTACGAAGAGCTGATCGACTCCATCCGCACCATCGGCCAGCCCCACTTCCTTCAGTCACTCTTCAAGTTTCGCATCAAAGATATCTTTCAGATTCTCAACTGGGAATTCCTGTTGGCAATAGCCACAGGCATCTTCATCGCCATCATCACCCTCTCCAGCGCCCTGGAAAACTTGCTGGTCAACCAGCCCGTCTACCTGTGGAGCTTCTTCTTTGGCCTGGTGCTGGCCTCCGTTTTGGTGGTGAGCAAGCGGATTAAACAGTGGTCGCCCGCCCTCTTTACCGTGCTGCTTGTGGGTGCGGTGGCCGCTTTCCTGCTGGTGGGCCTGGTCCCCGTCCAAACCCCCAACGATTGGTGGTTCCTCATTCTCAGCGGGGCCGTGGCCAGCTGCGCCCTCATTCTGCCCGGCATTTCCGGCGCTTTTTTGCTCGTTTTGCTGGGCAAATACCAGTATGTGCTGGGGTCAGTGAACGATTTACGCGGTGGGGATCTAAATGCGGCCGTTCCCATCATCTTCGTCGGCATTGGCGCAGTCATCGGGCTTGTCACTTTTGCCCAGGTTCTCGGCTGGCTGTTCAAACGGTACCATGACCTCACCGTCGCTCTGCTCATCGGCCTCATGGTAGGCAGCCTGCGTAAAATCTGGCCCTGGAAGCTGGATCTGGCCTGGCTGCAAGATGCCGCCGGAAATTTTGTGCTGGACAGTGACGGCCACCGTCTCGTCATCGAGCAGGCCAATATCTTGCCAGATTTCAGCAGCAGCGCAGGCATCACCCAATTTGCCATCGCCCTCGTCTTGGCACTCATTGGTATCGGTGCTATCCTCCTCATAGACCGTCTGGCCGCCCGTCTGGAAACCAACCTGTAAGGCAATTTTTCAAAATTGCCAAACACCTTGCGGCAAACAGTCCGGAGTTGAGGATTCATGACCGTTCGAGAAAACCACCGCATCAAAGCCGTCCTGTTCGACATGGACGATACCTTGATCGATTGGTCAGGGGTGGAAGTGGACGTTACGGCCGTTGAAATCCACCATCTGCAAAACGTCTACACCCACCTCACCACCCTGGGCCACCACCTGCCTCCCTTTCCTGACTTTTTCAGCCAATTTCGTGAAATAATGGTCGCTGCCTGGACAGAAGCCAAAAAAAGCTGGGCAGGCGTCTCGTTTGCCCAGGTGCTGCAAACGCTCTTTACCAGCTGCAACCTGAAAGCAGAACAGATCGACATGGACGGCGTGCTGCACGCCTACAACTGGTCGGTACTGCCCGGGGTGACCCCCTTCGACGACACGCTGCCAGTGCTGGCCAAGCTCAAAAATGCAGGCTACAAAATCGGTCTCATCACCAACGCCATGCAACCGATGTGGATGCGCGACATTGAGCTGAGAGCCTACGGCATTCTGGATTACCTGGATGCCCGGCTAACCTCTGGGGATGTGGGCTTCATGAAGCCACACCCCTTCATTTATTGGCGGGCTTTGGAACTATTGGACGTGCAGCCGGAAGAAGCTGTCTTTGTCGGTGACCGTCCAGCCAATGATATTGCCGGGGCCAACGAAGCCGGTTTAACTAGCGTGCTGATGTCGCCCATACATCTTGAGAGGGAACTCAACGGCGTACGGCCGAATTTTACCATCGCCAACTTAACGGAACTGCTGCCTATTCTGGCACAACTGGAAGGTAACTCATGAGCAAACCAGGACGAAACGATCCCTGCTACTGCGGCAGCGGAGAAAAATATAAAAAATGCCATATGAAAGAAGATCAGGACGCCGAAAAAGAGCGCAGCCTCATCGAGCGGGCGGGCAACTTCATTCGGCGCGATCTGCTAAAATTTGCTCGCGATGAACGCTTTGCCGAAGCGTTCGCCAACGCCATGCCTATTTATTGGAACGGCTATTACGACGCCTCAAACGCTGAGCAGATGAGCCAGGCAGAGGCACTGCGCTTCTTCGACTGGTTTGTGTTTGACCATACGCTGCCCGATGGCAAGCGGCTCATCGAGCTGTATGCCGAAGAAAAGATGGACGATTTGTCCAGCCACCAGCAAAAAATTGCGGCCGACTGGGTAAACGTCGGTGCGGGCAGCCTGTACGAACTCACCGGCTATGAAGGCCAGGTTTTGCAGCTGCGCGACACCTTCACTGGCGAAGCGTTTGAGGTGTATGAAGCTGGCGGACGAGGCAATGTGGATCTGGGCGACCTGATTATCACCCGCGTGGTGCCCGTGTCTGATCGCACGGAACTTAGCACCACCGCCGCCTACCTGCCCGCCGCCGAAATCACCGACGTGAAGGAAAAAATAGAAGCGGCCAAAACCGCCTACATGGCGGAACATCCAGACGCCAGCCATACGGAATTTTTGCGCAATCACAGCCATCTGCTGGTACACCACGCGCTGGCAGAAGCCAAAAATCAGGGACGCCCGCCCGTGGTGCGGCTGGACGCCAATCGCCCCGACGTCAAAACGCAAAAAATCGCCAAAGGCCTGGCCCGGTTCAAGCGATGAGTAGACAGCTGCTCGTTCGCCCCCAAAAAACGCCGCTGCGGGGTGTCATCTCTGTACCTGGCGATAAATCTATCAGCCACCGGGCGGTGATGCTGGCGTCGCTGGCCGAAGGCACCAGCGTCATTCGGCGCTGGCTGCCCGCCGGGGACACCCTGGCGACGCTGGCCATTGTGCAAAGCCTGGGCGTCACCATTAAAATCGATAAGCGGTCCGACATCGCCTGGGATTTGACGATTGGGGGGCGCGGCCTGCACGGTTGGATCGCTCCCAGCCAGCCGCTGGACTGCCGCAACGCCGGTACGGGAATGCGGCTGCTCGCAGGGCTGCTCGCAGGGCAAAGTTTCCCCAGCGTGCTGGACGGCAGCCCGCAGCTGCGCAAGCGCCCTATGCGCCGCATCACCGATCCCCTGAGTGAGATGGGAGCCAATATTGTGTCGGAAAACGGCCGTTCCCCCCTCACCATCACTCCCAGCCCGCTGCACGGCATCGAATACCGCATGAACGTCGCCAGCGCCCAGGTGAAGAGCGCCATTCTGCTGGCCGGGCTGTACGCCCAGGGGGAAAGCCGCGTTTACCAACCCGGCCCAGCCCGCGACCACACAGAGCGGATGCTGCAAGCGATGGGCGTGCCGGTGCGTACCGAGGGAGAGTGGGTGATTTTGCCCGCTGCGCCGGAAGGTGGCTGGCAGTTACGGCCGTTAAACCTCACCGTCCCCGCCGACCCCTCCTCCGCCGCCTTTCCGCTGGTCGCCGCTGCCATTGTGCCCCATTCCCAAATCGTCATCGCGGGCGTGGGGCTGAACGAGACCCGCACCGGCATTCTGGACATGCTGCAAGCGATGGGGGCCGAACTCAGCGTGCAAAACGAACATCTCAGCGGCGGTGAGCGGCTGGGCGACCTCACCGTCTCCTTTAGCGAGCTGCACAGCGCCACCGTGAGTGGCGAAACCGTAGTGCGCGGCATTGACGAGCTGCCCATTTGGGCCGTGGCCACCACCCAGGCGGCGGGCGTGAGCCAGGTGCAGGATGCGGGCGAACTGCGCGTCAAAGAAGTGGACCGCATCTCTGTGCTGGCGGGCGAACTGCACAAGCTGGGTGTGGGGATGATGGAAAGCCCCGATGGTTTCTCTGTGGCGGGGCCGCTGCGGCTGTTTGGCGGCGAGGTAGACAGCCACGACGATCACCGGCTGGGCATGTCGCTGGCCGTAGCCGGGCTGGTGACGCACGGCCACACCCTGGTCCACGACGCCGGCTGCATCGCTGACAGCTTCCCCGGCTTTGTGGAAATGATGCAAGCCCTTGGGGCGAATATGGAATGGCTAGATCAGTAATCGGTGATCAGTCGGTCAGTAATCAGTAAAAGCCATTCCAATTACTAATCGACTGATAACTGATAACTGATTACCAAAAATGACCCCAATCAACGGCAAAACCCAACTCATTGGTCTCATCGGCTGGCCGGTTTCGCACAGCTTTAGCCCGGCGATGCACAATGCGGCGGCGCAGGCGCTGGGGCTGAACTGGGTTTACGTGCCGCTGCCGGTAAAACCGGAAAATGTGGTTACGGCCGTTTCCAGCCTCCCAGCCCTCGGTTTTCGCGGGGTGAATGTGACGGTGCCGCACAAGCAAGCCGTCATGCCGCTGTTGGACGAATTGGAACCAGGGGCGCAGGCGATTGGGGCGGTGAATACGATTGTGGTGGGGGAAAACGGCCGTCTCACCGGGCACAACACCGACTGGGCCGGCTTTCTGGCCGATTTGCAGGCACACGACATCAAAATTGCAGGTCGGGATTGTTTGCTGCTGGGGGCAGGTGGTTCGGCGCGGGCGGTGGCTTATGGGTTGGCCCGGTCGGGCGCACGGCTGCACATTTTGGCCCGGCGGGGCGAGCAGGCGGAAAAAGTGGTGGCGGATTTACGGCCGTATCTGCCCACAGGCCACTTAACCAACCAACCACTCGCCACGCTACGCGAAATCACCGCCACGCTGCACGCCCCGCTCATCGTCAACAGCACGCCGCTGGGGATGACGCCGCACGAAGCCAGCTCCCCCTGGCCCACCGACCTGCCCTTCCCCGCCGACGCCACGGTGTACGACCTGGTGTACAATCCGCGCCGGACCCAACTGATGCAGCAAGCGGAGGCCGCTGGCTGCCAGGCCGTTAACGGGCTGGGAATGTTGGTGCAGCAGGGGGCCAAAGCGTTTGCCTTGTGGACGGGGCAGGAACCAGATACGGCCGTTATGGCCAGCGCCATCCAGCAGCATACTCTATAAAAAGGACAACCTTATGCAGCCCAAACGTGTTTTGGTGGTAACGGCCGTACTGTGCGCCGCTCTGCTCAGCCTCACGAGCCTGCTGCGCCCCTTGCAGATGCTTTATTCCGCTCCCCAGACCACCACCTTGCTGTACGATAGCAGCCTGGGCAACACGCTCGGTGAACAAAATTTTGACTACCAAGCCATTGGTTTTCCGGCGCTGGCCAGTCAAACCTACAGTGCCCCCGTTAATGTGCTGAACACCTTTAACCAGCTAAGCGATTACGCAGGCAATACCGTAACGCCCACGGCAATGCCGACCCTGAGCCGCGCTGCTGGCTTTCGTCTCACCTTCGATCTGCGCGTGGTCACAGAAGATCACAGCGGCAACGATAACCGGGCCGGGTTTAACGTGATTTTGCTCAGCGAGGATTTGCACGGTGTGGAGGTAGCCTTTTGGGAAGAGGAGGTCTGGGTGCAGGAAGGGAACGGCACCAAGTTGTTCACCCGTGCCGAAGGGATTCTACACAATACCACAACGACCCTCACCCACTATGAATTGAGTATGCACAACGCTGTCTATCTGCTAACGGCCAACGGCGTGCCGCTGCTCAGCGGCAGCCTGCGCCAATACACTGGCTGGGAACCGCCTACACTGCCCATCGTTGGGCAGCTGCCAGACCCTTACGAAGTGCCCAACCAGCTCTTTTTGGGGGATAACACCTCATCGGCCGGGGCGGAGGTCTGGCTGGGGGATGTATCGATCAGTACCGGAATTACCCCGACGGTGAGCGTGGCGGAAACGGCCGTTTCCCTCCCCGAAACCATCACCCAAACCAGCCACGCCGTCACTCTCAGCACCGCCTCACCGCTCACCGTCACGGTGCAGTACAGCCTCAGCAGCGGCACGGCCACCGCCGGGCAAGATTTTGTGGCCAGCAGCGGTACGCTCACCTTCACCCCTGGCAGCCTCAGCCAAACCATCAGCGTTACTCTGCTGCCAGACGACCTGCCAGAGCCAGATGAAACGTTTACTTTGCAATTATTCAACGTGGAAAATGGGATTTTAGGAGAGGATACGGCCGTTTTCACCATTCAAGACGACGATGCACCCGCCTACACGCTCTTCTTACCTTACCTGCACAAGCCGTAGCGTTAAACCGGAACGGCGCGTAAATGCCGCTGTCCCCGGCTGGCGCACGCCACATCCCGCGCCAGCGCCAGCGCTGATTCATACCGGTCGTCTGGAGATTTAGCCATGGCCCGGCCAATAATTTCATCCCACATCTCTGGCAGTTCGGCAATGATGGTGCACACGCTGGGAACGGCCGTTTGAATGTGAGCCGAAGCTGTGCGAGAGGGTGTTGCCAGGCGAAACGGGTGCCGTCCGGTTAAAATGAGGTAGAGAATCACGCCCAGAGAGTAGATATCGGAACGGCCGTCTACCGGCAAACGCTGAACCTGCTCCGGACTCATATACTCCGGCGTCCCCACCAGCAGCATCCCCGTCAGCCCCGTTTTACGGGCGGTAAACTTGGCCAGACCAAAATCGGTCAAAAACGCATCATTCGCCTGGTTAAACAAAATATTCGATGGCTTCACATCCCGATGCACAATCCCCAAAATGTGCGCCTCATCCAACCCTTCCGCAATGCGCCCCATCAGATCACACAACTCTTGCCGCGTCAGGCCGCGCCGCTTCAGGCGGCTTTGCAGCGAACCATTTGGCATATAGCGCATCACAAGGTATGGCTGAACGCCGTGCAGGCCAAAGTCATAAATGGGCACAATGGTGGGGTGTTCCAAAGAGGCAATCGCTTCTGCCTCCTGGTGAAAAAAGTTCAAAAAAAGCGGATCCTGGGTTAACTCGTAGGACAGCACTTTAATGGCAACATCCCGCTTGATGAACGGGTCACGCGCCAAATAAACAGACGCCATTTCGCCATGCCCTAACTCCTCAATAATTTCATAACGGCCTATAGTTGCCATCATTTGTCCTTTCCCAGAAACGGCCGTTCATAAATCACGCTGCTGGCTGCCCTTTCGTTTGTTTCCCTACTTTTTGGGGAAACAGGCAACAAGCATCAAATTTATCCTACCAAATTGCCACCAACCACGGTATAGGACATCCTTCTGCTTTTCACCTGTTGCCACTTTGTCGGCAAGCTGTCAGCCAATAAGCAGATATAAATTCTGCCTATCCGGTATCATTTTTTGTGTGCCAGGCTCTAAAGTAACGGCACACTCTGTATCGTTAAAATGAGTGCTGGTGGTAAAAAAATGGAGGTGGGAAATGACAATAGCCACTCATTCAATGTTGTTCTTGTGGAGCATCTTCATCTTCATGGGCGTGCTTCTTTTTTGGGGCGTTTTACGCTTTGCCCTATCCACGTGTGATGCCGATAATATGACCCGTGGTTTGGCTCGACTGTTTTGTCTGCTCCTGCTGCTGGCAGGGTTGGCGCTGGGAGTCATGATCAACAACCTGCCCATACGATAAATCGGCAACAGCTGCGGCAACCGCACAGGCGGGAAGCAGGTTCAGCAAACTTTCAGAAACATTCCCGCTTGTGCGTAGTACAATAAGCTGCGCGCACGCACTTTTATTCTCTGCTACAATTGAATCGTTGTTGTGATTGCTACGCTTCTTTTCCGTGTGCCCAAAGCCCTTTTGTAACCGGCTGTTATTTCATGAATGCATCAATGAATGAAGATATACCTAAAAAAATTGGTCGTTATCGGATCGATGACGTGCTGGGTCGCGGTGGCATGGCGTTGGTCTATCTTGCTTTTGATCCGTACATGGAACGGAAGGTAGCCATTAAGGTATTATCCAAGGAGCGCATTTACGACGACAGCTTACGCATTCGCTTTAAGCGCGAAAGCCGCATGGTAGCTTCACTCAATCATCCAGCCATTGTACCGGTATATGATTTTGGTGAGGAGAATGAACAACCCTATTTGGTGATGCGCTACATGGAAGGGGGATCCCTGCGGGAGAGGCTTGGCAAAGCACCACTTTCTTTGACAGAAGTGGCCACTATTCTGAACCAGATTGCCCCGGCCCTGGATACAACCCATTCGCACAACATTATTCACCGCGATTTAAAGCCCTCAAACATTTTGTTTGATGAAAAAGGGAAAGCGTATCTGGCTGATTTTGGGCTGGCCAAATTTGCTGAGGGAATGTATACCCCTCTGACGCTTACGAATGGCATGGTGGGAACGCCTACCTACATGAGCCCAGAGCAAATTCGGGGGCAGCCGCATTTAGACGGCCGTACCGACATTTACGCGCTGGGAGTTATCTTGTTTGAAATGTTGGCAGGGCGGCAGCCTTTTGCGGCAGACGGTAGTTTGCCCATTGCCCTGATGCACCTGTCTGACCCCGTGCCTACTGTTCACACCTTCAACCTCAGCTTGCCCGAATCGATCAGCCAGATCATTATCCGGGCAATGGCCAAAAGCCGGGAAGATCGCTTTGCCACCGCGTCTGAGCTGACCATCTCCTTCATTGAAGTGGCTAAAGTAGAAGCCTTACCCGCGCCAGAATCTTCCAACACGCCGCCTATTATTTTGCAGCCTGATTCTGAAAGCGGCAGTGGAGTAAGCCGCAGTGGCATCAGCTCCGACAGCACCGCTACCGAAGAAGCGCTGCCCGAATGGCTGCAATCCTGGCTGGCAAACTTTGGTACCAAACAGGATATTGGGCGTTCCCGTACACGCGGCACGTTAGAAGACCGGTTTCGAGTGGGCAATGTGCAAACGGCAGGTGGCTTGCAGCTGCTGATAGCGATGGTATCCGACGGAGGCAGCAGCCAGCAGCATGGTCATCTGGTAGCCGAATTGACCATCCAGGAGCTGTTTAACCAGATCGAGCAAGCGCCAACGGCCGTTCCCAACGACATTCCAGAAATGCTGCACCAGGCGATCCAGAAAACGAACCGCACCGTGTTTAACGTGGCGAAACAGCACCGTGAACCACCCGTGATGCAATCAATGGTGGTCCTGGCAGCCATTCATGAAAATCGGCTGTTTATAGCGCATGTGGGCAACGGCCGTATCTACCTGCTGCGCAACCGCAGCCTGCACCAGCTTACCCGCAGCACCCCACTGCTGCCCGCACCCACAACCGGCAGCCGCAATGGCCAAAGCAGCGCCATCGGCACGCAGCCGGAGCTGCATATTGACCTTGGTCTGTATCTAGATGGCAGCGAAGATAACGCTGCCGCCCGTCAAAACCAGGGCTTGCAGCTGCAAATCAACGACCGGCTGCTGCTCTGTTCCGATGGCCTGCTGGCTCCCAATGCCAACGGCTGGCAGCGTCACCGCCTGCGCCAGGTCATTTCTGAAAACCAACCCACCGCTGCGGCCAATCTATTGGTGCAAGATGCGCTGAAGCGCAATGTGCCGGACAATGCAACGGCCGTTGTGCTGCAAACACCCGGCAGCCTGCCCTATGTGCCGCTGCGCCAAACACGGCCGTTTCAGGCAATAGTTGGCATCTTGTCTGCCATTTTGCTCATTTTTGCCCTGGCCATAATTGGCAATCGTCCACAGCCAGAGGGCATCCTTATTGAGTCGGGCACAGCTACCCAAATTGCCCAAATCATTAGCGGGCTTACAGCCACGGCCGCTGTTGAGCCTGGACAGACAACTCCCCCCCCTTTCTCGCCGCTGATTGCGCCGGCCAATGTGCCCGAGCCCGGTTTTGCCGTCATTTTTGCCGCTGGCGAGGAAGCGATGTTTCGTCAAAATGGGCAGACGGAATGGCAAACCGCCCGCGCCGGGGATTTGGTGCGCATAGGTGAAAACGCCGCCATCCAGTCTGGCAATGATCGGATGGGGATAGTGCTGTCTGACGGGGCTGAACTGTATCTGGCTTCTGAAGCAGAGCTGGCGCTCAATGCGGTTTATCAAGCAACCGCTCCTGACAGCACAACGCGGGTTTCTCTGGCATACGGCCGTTTACTCATCCATTACAAAAACGCCGACCCGCACGACTTTGAACTGGAGGTCCCCACCCAGGCCAAAGTGCTGCTTACAACAGCCAACAACGTGGTGGGAATCCTTTATAACCAAGTGGCAAGCACGCTGGAAATGGACTGCTTCAACGGCAGCTGCCGCCTGCGCAACAACCGGGACAGCCAGCTGCTGCTGCCCATCGGCCGGTATGGTATCGTCGAAGGGAGCAATCTAACCACGCGCAGCGCCGCCCGCGTGACGCTCTACTGCGATCTGGCGCCTACCCTGGTCGCCTGCCCCACACCCACACCACCACCTACCCAAACGCTGCCCGCCATTGTGCAAACGGTCATTGCCGGCACCGCAACGGCCAACGCCCAAACCGCGACGCCAACACCCAGCTTCACGCCTTCCAGCACGCCATCTCCCACACCGTCTCCCACGCTAACGCCGCTGCCTACCATAACGCCACAACCCGGGGTGAGCAGTACGCCCGCGTCTACCACAACCGGGTCAACCACAACGCCGACCACCGCGCCGCCTGTCACGCCCGCCTCCTCCACACCGGTTAATACACCTCAACCAACCAATACCAATACACCTCGACCAACCACTCCAGTCAATACGGTGGTGCCATCAAATACGCCTGTGCCTACGGACACTTCTACCCCGCGTTTTATCGCCACGCCGCTGCCCACCTTAACATCCACCCCAGACCCCAGCAATTAATGCCTTAACACCTGACGGGCTAACAAAACATACTGAACTGCGGAGAGTGCAAAGAAAAATGGGTCAACATCAATTAGTGTGCTGTCATGATTCATAATCAAAGATTTCGCAGATTGAAAAGATTAAAAAAATCTGGTAAATCTGCGAAATCTTTGCGCCTTTGCGTGAACCTTTTTTGGTTCTGGCTTGTCCAGGTTAGGGTTGGTACAGCTCGGTTTCGGGGTAGAAGGCGTACCAGCCAAACCAGTAAGCCAGATGGCCGTTCACACGCGGCAGCGTTTCCCCAGCTGGACCAACCAACGCTTCTTCGGTGACCTGCCAGGAACGGCCGTCTTCATCCAAAACAGTCTGGTCATTCGGGCCAGGGGTGAAGGTGTGTTCGCCACGGGTAAAAACGCGGATTTCCGCGCCGGAGGTGTAGGTAACCGGGCCGGTACGCTGGCTGGTACCGTCTACAGTTACAATTTCCCCGGCGGCGATGAGGGCAACGGCCGTTTCCCCCACCTGATCATTTACCACACGCTCCGCCAATAGCTCCGTTACCGGGTACGCTTTGGGCGTCTCATCCAGCCGCAGAGCGTAGATATGATCCTTGTTGAACAGCTGATCACTCTGCTGCCAGACGGGGAACATCAGCCCATCCTGGAACAGCCGCTCGTCGTTGGCGAAGTAATCACCGTAGGCTGCGCCGGGCCGGTAAATGCGGTTGTAGCCAGTGGCAATATCGACGGCAACGGTGTCCGGGTGCCGCTCTTGCCAATCGGCCCAGGTGGTGAGGACAACGGGCAGCAGGTTGAGCCGAATCTCCCCGGCGGCCAACTTGCCCAGCACCGGTTCCCCGGTGAGCTGGTTCCACAGGGTCAGGGTGGTGCGGTCGTACATCAGCTTGTTGCTGCGAAAGAGGAAGCCTGAGGAGCCAAAGGTATAGATGACTTCATTGCCGTCGAGGCCTACGGAACGGCCGTCGTAGGCAATGGCTGCGCCGCAGAGGGTGCAGTACGCCAGGGAGACGGGCACGCCGCCCACCACGTCATTGGCCATCTCGTGCCAATCCAGAATGCGCAGCGGGTAGGCGCGGGCATCGCCGTTCAGGGCAATGCCAAAGACCGGTTCCCATGGCTCCAGGTAGCTGGCCTCGGCGGCGGGCAGCATGTTGGGATTGTCCAGCGCCGGAATGCCGTCCAGCACCACGCCACCCCACTGAATCTCCTCAACCCGCACTTTAGAAGGCTGGCTGTCCTGCAAGAAAAGGCCAAAAGCGTTGTCGATGCCCGTCAGCAGCCGGCCCTTCCAGCTGGTGAAGCCGGGTGGCGGGGTGAGATCGGTGCCGCCATACCAGGTAATCCAGCTGCCCCAATCGCCAGCAAAAGTTTGGCCGCTCAACGTTTCCAGGGCGGCCACAATTTCGGTGGGTTCCAGGGTGCGTACCAGACCAAGCTGCCGGGCGCGCAGCAGCTCGATGAAGACAGAAATAAAGCGCTGGTCCTGGGCGGCCAAAATGCGGCTGACGGCGTCCTGGGCTTTGGCTGGGCCACCTTCGGTTAAATTGAACAGGAGCATTTGGGCTTCTGTGTCGTCGATAGGGCCTGAGTCAACGGCCGTATTGTCAACGGCCGCCATGTCATCAACAGCTTCAGGTTCATTGGTTTCTGGCGCTGATTCTTCCAGGGCGGTGGGGGTGTTGGGAACGGCCGTTGCGTCCTCATCCGCAGCCGGGGCGGCTCCACAAGCCAGCAGCAGGGTGAATAACAAAAGTAGGGGAAATGTGCGCAAAACAGGCATATCTGCTCCTTTTTACAGTCAATCGTAGGGGCAGTATAGCAAGAGATTAGGTCGGAAAACGGCCGTTTAGCAACGTGTAATCATTTGGTAATACGGCCGTAAGAAGGCAACAAAAAAGGACGATTCGCCGAGCGGATCGTCCTTCCAAAAAACCAGGTATAGCTTTGTACTTAGGCTGCGGTGGAAATAACGCTGTTTTCGGTGCCGTGTTCGTTGGCCAGATAGGCATCGGCGGCTTCGTCATTGCGCCACTCCTGGCCATCGACCAGATAGCGGAACTGGAATTGTGCTTCTTTGGGCAGCCGCACCTTGGTGCGGAAGGGTCCTTCTTTGGCATGCTTCATCTCGATGGGCTGCCAGCCGTTGTGCTCGGAAACCAGGGCAACCTGATCGGCATTTTCTACATTAACTTCGAACGTGACTTCACATTCGTCCTTTGTCTTAAAGAACTTTTTCTGCATCATAAACAATTACCTCCAAAAATATTTGGGTTATGTTCCGTTCGGAACTGTTGTGGGCGATGTTAACTTCTTGATTACACGGGGCGACGACCTGTTTGTCGCCAAAACAATCATGCATTATAGGAGATATAGTTGATGTGTCAAATATTTTTCTGGGGAAGAGGCTTGCATTCATGATTTACCAAGCAAAGCCCAGAAAATTTAAACAGAATATAGATCATATGTTCTGGTTTTGTGCTATAATTCCGGCTCATTTAAGCGAGCAATCAGCCTTTTTATTAGCCTGAGGGTGCGTTTGCAATTAACTTTTGAATATGAAAACGCAACCGTAAATGTGAAGGAGACGGTGATATGCAAGTGGTAAAAAGTTATCCAGATGGTATTTTTTGTTGGGCAGAGTTAAGCACAACGGATCAGGACGCAGCCAAAGAGTTTTACACCGGCTTGTTTGGCTGGGAAATTGATGATGTGCCGATTGAGGGGGGTGGCATTTACACGGTGCTTCAGCTGGCGGGCAAAAATGTGACGGCGCTCAACGCCATGCAGCCAGAGATGCAGTCCCAGGGGATACCTGCTTTTTGGAGCTCCTACGTGAAGCATGATGCAGTGGACAGCGTGGCAGAAAAAATCGCGGCAGCCGGTGGTACGCTGATGTTTCCGCCGATGGAGGTGATGCAGTACGGCCGTATGGCCATGGGTTTTGATCCCGCAGGCGCACCGTTTGGCGTCTGGCAGCCTGCTGAGCATATTGGCGCAGAATTGGTCAACATCCCCAACACGGTGGTCTGGAATGAGCTGCAAACCCGCCAGCCAGAGGTGGCTAAAGCGTTTTACGCAGCTGTCTTTGGCTGGGACAATGCTGCGGATGAGAATGGATATGTGACGTACCAGGCAAACGGCCGTACCCATGCTGGCATGATCACCATGGATGAAAACTGGGGACCGGAAATACCCGATAATTGGTCCGTTTACTTTATGGTGGAAGATGTGGCCGCCAAAGCTGCCCAGGCCGAAGCGTTGGGCGGCACGGTGATGGTGCCACCCACGCCGGCCGGTGCAATGGGCATTTTTGCCGTGATTCAAGACCCGCAAGGGGGCGTATTTAACATCATGTCTTTTAACGGGCCGGCTGATCCGCCGCCGGGGTATGAGCGAGCTTAGCGGCGTGTAATTGAGTAATTCAGTAATTGGGTAATTGTTGCAAAATTACCCAATTACTGAATTACCTAAATTTGCGTACGCACCTGGGATTTTGGCGGGGCGGAGGTGAGGAAGTCGCGGGCGAAGCGTTCGTTGTACTGGTTGATGAGCTGTTGGATACGGCCGTAATCTGCCCCCGCCACCAGCAAACCAGCATGATATTTTTTGGGGAGCCGCCACACAATTTCTGGATCGTTGTAGGCTGATAAATCGGGCTGTTCCTGCTGTGCCAGGCAGATGATGAGCCCGGCGTAGTCGCTGCGGGATGCAGGGGGCTGGTACGCTTCGTGCCGCACGCTGGCCAGATCGATCCGAGCTGCTTCTTGCCACAGCACAACCCCCGTGGCCGCTTCCACCAGCCGGTCGATATTGGCTCCTCCGACGCGAGCGGCCGTTTCCAGGAAGTAGAAACGGCCGTCTGCCTCTGCCTGGATAAATTCGGTGTGGGCCACGCCGCGCACCTGCCGCAAAACGCGCATCAGGTTGGCGTTGGCGGCGATGAGCGTCTGGTTGCTCTGGCTGCCCCGTTCCAGCGTGCGGGTGTTGAAAATGCCGCCCCCCGTGGTGACGGCCAGCGGCGGCGTGCCGTACTGGCTGGCGACGGCGAAAACCACCTCTTTTTCCCAAATCAGCGAATCGACATGGCAGACGTTGCCCACCACAAACTGCTCCAACAGGTAAAAGGAGCGCTGGTCGCCCAGCTCGTTGATAGCTTGCCAGACGGCGTCGGCTTCGTACAGCTTGCGAATGCCCACTGCGCCCGCCTCGAAGCGGGGCTTGAGCACCCAGGGGGCGGGCACGCGCTGCAGAAAGTCGTTGAGCTCGTTGTTGTTGAAGACGGCCGTAAATTCCGGCACCAACACCCCCTCATCCCGCGCCTGCACCCGCATCGCCAGCTTGTCCCGAAAGTGGCGAGCGGTCGTTTCCCCCATGCCAGGAATGCGCAAATGTTCCCGCAGCGAAGCGACCGTGGCCACATCATAATCGTCCAGCCCCACAATCCGGTCGATTTTCTCGGTGCGGGCCAGGTAGCTCACGGCAAAGGTGACATCCGGCTGTTTGGACAAGTCTGGCATGATAAATCGCTGGTCGATAGCGTGCATGGGCCAGTCGGGGCTGTCGGCGGTTTCATCGGCCACCAGCAGCAGCACGCGGGCGCCCTGTCTTTTGGCTTCCAGCAGGTAGGGGATGCCTTTGCATTCACTGGCCAGTGCCAGAATGGTGATAGGTCGGTTTTGGGTCATCTTTTTCTCCATAAGCAGGTGGGGTTGACATACAGCCGTCATTTTACCCGCAATCAAAGCAACTCAAAAAAGTTGCGCTGAGTCTGTTCATTTTGCCATTCCGCCATTAACATCACGTAAATACGTGCTACACTGTTTTGCGTGGAGGTGCAGCATGGATCGACAAAATGTGACTTTATCTTTACCTAAAGAAACGCTGCGTAAAGCCAAGATTTTGGCAGCTGAGCGCCAGACCTCTTTGTCTGCACTGCTAACAGAGGCCCTTGAAGAAATCGTAGGCAAATCAGATCTATACGAAATTGCGAGGCAGCGCCAGCTTGTGCTGATGGAAAAAGGGTTTGAATTTGACCTGGATGAAACCGTAACCTGGAACAGGAATGATCTGCATGAGCGATGAGGTCCATTACCAATTTGTAGATACAAATGTGCTTGTTTATGCCTATAATAAACGAGACGCTCAAAAACAAGACCAGGCTAAAATGCTGCTGCGTCGTTTGTGGCAAGATAAGACAGGATGCCTCAGTATCCAAGTTTTGCAAGAGTTCTATGTCACGACGACCCGCAAGCTGGCCCATCCACTGACGCTTGTAGAAGCGTCACAAATAATCTCTGATTTTGGCTTGTGGCGGATTCATCAGCCACAGACCGAGGGTATTCTTAGCGCTATTCAGCTCCAGCAGCGTCATCAGCTCTCTTTTTGGGACAGCATGATTGTTCACAGCGCCAGCCAGCTTGGCTGCACAACGATCTGGACAGAAGATTTGAATGAAGGTCAATTGATCGGCGGTTGTTTAATACAGTCACCATTCAACTGATTCTATGCTACGCCTTCTTTTTTAACTTTTTCTGCGCCGGTGCGGGTAATTTGAAAATGGTCGAAGTCGCGGGCGACGTAGGTGTTGGGGAAGATGGCGCGGGCCTCCTGGCGAATCAGACGGCCGTTATACCGCCGCGACAAATGGGTCAGAATCAGCGTGGTGACGTTGGCCTCTTTGGCCAGCCGGGCCGCCTGAGCCGCCGTCATGTGGCCAAACTCGCGGGCCATTTCGGCATCTTCTTCCAGATAGGTGGCTTCAATTACCAGGGTATGCGCGTTTTGGCAAATGGGCAGCAGCTCGTCGGTGCGGCCTACATCGCCGACATGTACATATTTAGTGCCGACCTGTGCTTCCCCCAACACTTCATCCGGGTGGATGGTACGGCCGTCTGCCAGCGTCACCGCCTCGCCCCGCACCAACCTGGCCCGTTCTGGCCCAAACGGAACATTTAACGCCTGTGCTTTTTCAGCTAAAAAGGGGCGATGGGGCTGCTCCTCAAACAGAAAGCCAAAGCAGTCTGGGC
This sequence comes from Promineifilaceae bacterium (SeqCode), assembly GCA_041748655.1. Classification (GTDB taxonomy): domain Bacteria; phylum Chloroflexota; class Anaerolineae; order Promineifilales; family Promineifilaceae; genus Leptofilum. The sequence continues at coordinate 58,845 of JBGTCV010000085.1, forward strand.
CACGGTGCTGCACCCGGAAGGCAGACAGGGTAAATTTATCATCGGCCACGATAACGCCAGGTTCGAGTGGATTGAGTTCGATGTGAAGGGGGGAACGGCCGTTGGGAAACACCACCTTAAACAACAAATCAGACACCCGCTTGAGCGTGCTGCGGCCCGCATACACATCTACCCGGTCCATATTTTCCCAGCGGCCCAGCGTAGAAATAAACCCACCCAGCCCCAAAATGTGATCCAGATGTCCGTGCGTTAGCAGCACCTTGTTGAGCCGCTTGAAACCAAGCCCGCTGTGCAAAATTTGGCGCTGTGTTCCCTCGCCACAATCGATCAGAAAACGATGCTCCCGATACAAAACCATATGCGCCGACAGGCCCCGCTGCACGGAAGGAGCCGACGCTGAAGTGCCTAAAAAGATAAGTTCAAACATGGGCCTATTGTAACGGGGATTGGTCGATTAGAGGAGTGCGAATTAATTAGCCAAAGAAGAAACCCCTCAAGGTATGTTGCCTTGAGGGGTCCAGAAGGAGGTTATTCGTTCTGTTTTTCTTACACAATTGCTATTTGGCGCAGCCAAGCAGCAATGAAGATGGCTCTCAGAGAAGAGGGGTGGTTAGTAAGCCCCATCTCCTTTCATAACAACTGGAATGGTACGCAATAAAATTTTGATGTCCAGCCAGATAGACCATTTGGCGATGTAATGCATATCCAGGGCAATCCGTTCGTCGTAGGTGGTGTCCGAACGGCCGCTTACCTGCCACAAACCCGTCAAACCCGGCATCACCTGCATCAGCGTTGAGCCGTATTGGCCATAATTTTTAATTTCGTCCGGGGCAATGATGCGAGGACCAATCAGCGACATGTCACGAGCCAGAATATTGAGCAGCTGTGGCAGTTCATCCAGGCTGAATTTGCGTAAGAAAGTGCCAACGCGGGTCACGCGTGGGTCGCACTTTAACTTGTAATTTTTGTTCAGCTCCTGGCGCAGCTTGGGGTAGCGGGCCAAAATCTCATCTCCGTTGACGTACATGGTGCGGAATTTGAAGGCGTCGAAAACACGGCCGTCTTGCCCCAGCACCCGCCGACGATGAAAAATGGGGCCAGGCGAATCCAGCTTCACCAAAATAGCTAACAGAATGAACAGCGGTGCAATGAGCAGTAAGCCTGGCAAGGCTACTGCATAATCAAGCGCCAACTTCACAGCACGGTTATAACCTGTCGCCATCATTTTTTCGCTTTGTATAGTATTTGCTTCCATGTTGACGTTTTCCAGGAGCCGGGTAGTTTGAGTTGCTTGGATCATTGATGTACTCCTACGTAAAAACAACGGCTATATTTTGTCACTACTTCGTTGTTGAATGGGTGTTTTTTTTGACTCTGCACGTAGTGTATGAGAGGGAGCTTACGAGATTGCTTACTAAATCTTATCAGCGCCTGGCACAGCTCAGGGGGGAAATCCGCCGTCAAAGAGGCAATGGATATGGCAGCCGTAAGATTGTTTGTCAGGGGAAGCTTGGCGGGGGGTGGTACAGATTAAACGGCGGTGGCAACGGCCGTACAAAACAAAATCAGCGCAGCACAGACCAGATTGAGCCAAAGCACCCGTTTTTCCCGGTGAGCCAGCTTCGCCTGTTCTTGTTGGGCAAGATTCGGCCGTTTTTCGGCCAGCAGCGCCACCCGGTCTGCTGCCGGGTATAGGCCAAATTGCAGATACGCCGTCACGCTTACCAGCAGTCCAAACGCAATATGCTTCACCAGCATGGCCCAGGCCCAGACGCTATCAATCGCCAAAAAGCCGCTGTAGTTGGTGTCGTTGGTCATCTGCACAAAGCCGGTGATAAGCAGCAGCACCAGGCTGACATTGGCCCAGGGGGTCAGCCTTTTTTGCAGCGCGAGCCAGCTGTTGGCCGTCAACGAGCCTGTTTGCAGTGCAGGCCAGGCCGCTAACGACATCAAAACCAGGCTACCAAACCAGACAACGGTCGCCAATAAATGGATCCAGTAAGACAAAACAAGAATCCAGAACGTCATTTTGGCATCTCCTTGAGCGCCAGGTAGGCGGGGCGCAGCGTACCGTCTGGCAGCACAATCGACCACCAATATTGCTCATGATTTTCGGCCGTCCAGGAAAAGTCTGCTATGTAGATGGTAAAGATAGGACCGATCCACGGCTGCCAATTTTCGCGGGCAAACTGGTAAGCGCCCACCAGGTACTCTGCCTGCTGCTCTTCGGTAACGCCATGCCAGGTATAGCTGGGATGCAGCTCCTGCTGCAAAATCCAGCCCGTTTCCAGGATGACTATCTGTTTTTCAGCATCGCCATTGGCCACCATGATGGCTCGTATATCCTCTACGTGCCGGAAAACGTTCCAGCGATGGCCCCCCCATTCCTCGTTTAGCCCTTCTTCCGGTGAAAGTTCAGGCGGCGCTTTGTAGCCAGGGGCGTTGAGGCCAAGCGCATCGAAGTAATTGGCTGCGCCTGCATCGTACATGCCTTGCAGAAAAGCTGTATCTGGCATGGCAACCGGGAGTTCTGTGCCGGTAGGGGCCAAACCAGCAGAAACGACGATGGCGTCAGGATCGCCTGCTTTGATGCCTTCATAGCAAACGCGCAGCAGCTCGGTGTATTCGGCCGGATTTGGCGGCTGCTCCCCCCATTCCCGGCTGAGATTGGGCTCATTCCACACCTGATACGCCTGGATGCGCCCTTTGAACCGTTCGGCAACGGTAAAGCAAAAATCGCCAAAATCCTGCACATTGGCGGGCGGCTGGTTTTGGGTAATGGGTTTGTCTACGAGCGATTGCACGCTCCACAGGGGCTGGTGGTCGATGCGGACGAGTAAATTCAGGTTGGCTTCATTGGCTTGCTGGACGATGCGGTCGGGGCGGTACCAGTCGTATTCCCCTTTGGCAAACCCTTCCACATCGCGCCAGGCAAAGGCTTGTTTGACCCAGCCAAAGCCCATCTCTTGCACCAGGACCATATCGTGGGGCAGCACATCATCAACGTGCCACCATTGAGACAGGTGGATACCATATTCGGGCGAGTTGAAAAGCTGCCAGTCGGGGCGAGCGGGTTCTGGGGTGGGAACGGCCGTTCCGTTCACCACCATCTCTACTTCAGGCGGCGGCAGGGTAGCCGTCGCTTCTGGCGTCGGGCTGCTGTTGGCAGTCATTTCCGGTATGGCATCTGCTTGCCCACTACAGCTGACCAAAAACAGCAGCAGAAGTAGACACAAAATGGGGGTGAGGAAAGCTGTTTTATGGGTCAAGAGATTGGGAATTGGAGAGTTGGAGAAATCGCTGAGCTTCAATCTCCACTCTCCTCAATTTGGGCTAATCCGGTTTTTCCATATCGGCCACTGCGCCAAAAGCGGGGCGCGGTACGCCGTTGATATCGACAATGCTGTACGGTACCGTGTCATCCAGGATACCGCTGCCTTTGTTGCCAAAGTCGTAGTTAAAGAGGAAGGCCAACCAGACATCACCAGAATCATGCATTTGCTGAAACGCCTGCACAATGTAGTCGGCCTGCTCTTGCAGCGTGTTGTCCAGAGCGAAGCTAAACCCTTCCGGCGTACTCTCATACCCCTCGCTGCTGGCCCAGCCAAACTCAGTGAGGCAAAGTTTCATATTGGGGTTATACGCCTGTACTTTTTGGGCATAGGTATCCACGGTTGTTTTGAAACTCCAACTGTGGTGGGGGTTATCAAACGGACCTCGGAATTGGGCGGTAGCCGCTTCGGCAACGGTGCCAGTCTGATCAAAAGCAACATCAGGGGCAATATTATAGCCATTATGGTGTGCGCCTACGCAATCAGCATAGTTAAGCATACCGGCAGCCAGAGCGCGGTCCATGTACTCAAAATCATCGGCCCAGCGCACCCAGTCGCCAGGACCGGTGGGTGAAAGCGCCCCGCTAATGACGATGATGTCTGGGTCGGCGGCTTTGATGGCGTTGTAGGCCACTTCCAGAAAGCGCACGTACTCTTCCGGGTTGATACCGCTGTTGGTTTGCCATTCGCGGTCCAGATTTTGCTCGTTCCACACCTCTATTGCGTCGATCTTGCCGGGATGGCGGTTGATTAGCTCGGTGAGAAACAGGGCGTATTCGTTAAAGTCGTCTGGCGGGCCGATATGGTTGGCCGCGGCGCGGGTCCAATTGGGCGAACCCACCACGCTTACCATCAGGTTTCGATTATGGTTGGCAGCTTCGTCGATAACGCCATCGTAAAAGAACCATTGGCCTGCACCCGGTTCGGGGTGGACCAGCCACCATTGCAGCTGCATCTTTACCCAGTCCAGGCCAAGCTGGTTTTGCACGGTGTCCATCGTAGAGATGGGATCGCCCACAGTGGCATTGCCGTGAACCTGAACACCATAGCCAAATTTATCGACGGGCCACGGCCGTATTTTCAGCTCAACCATTTCAGGAGCGGGGGCCGTATCACTACCAATTATCTCTTCCACAACCACCGGTGGGGGTGGCAGCGGTGTGGGGCTGGTGAGTTCAGGCGTGGGTGGATTGGGCACGGTGTCGGAAACGGCCGTTTCCGGTTCTGCCCCGCCCCCACACGCGCTAAATGCCAGCAAAAACACGCCTAAAAACAGAAAACGCATCCACTGTTTCATATATCCTCTCCTATCTCGATATAAACCAGACGACTTTTCACCACAAACTGTTCAAAAGGTCTGGGTTAGTCAGATTTTATTCTAAATCTTAGCAAAAGGGCGCATTTTGGATGATCCAAGATGCGCCCTTTTTATTGTTGTTTAACAGATATTACCTAACGACCGCGCATAACTGCGCCGATCGTATCACATGCCGGGCAGCTGCCATTCGGCCGTACCATCGCATATCCTGCCTGTGGATCAGCCCCCCATGTGGTGAAGTCCACATTGAAGACAATAATCATCCGCACGCGACCGCTGTTCGCACCCAGGCTAACCGCTTCCGCAAGATATTGGGCATGTTCTGCTACCGTCAGATTGTACGGCGCTTTCCACAGGAAGCCGGAGGGTATAAAACCCCACTCTTCACCGCTAAGGTAGCCTAATTCTGTAAAGCAGAGCTGCCCCGCACCAGCCGCGACATAGGCGTTAATCATGCCCTGGAAGTAGCGGGTGTAATGCCCGCCGCTACCACGTGGGTCACCGCTGGTTGCGGCGGGCGGCATAATCCCTTCGTTGTAATGTACGCCAATGCAGTCAGAAACAGAGCCCGCGCCTGCTGCCATCATACCGGCAATGTAGGGAGCGTCGTCACAGCCACCGCCGCCACAGCCACCGCCGAAGAAGCCTGTTGGTGCCGGAGCGCCAGAAATGACCATGATGTTCGGGTTAGCTCCCTTAATCGCGTTATACGCCGGGCGCAGCATGTTATTAACATAGGAAGTGGGGTTTATTTCGCCATTCGGCCATTCCACCGTGATGTTCATCTCGTTCCATACTTCAATCGCGTCCGGCGGATCGGACAAGGCGGCCACGCCGCGCAGGAATTCAACATAGCTATTGAAGTCGATACTGGTGGGGTTCAGCTGACCGGGGATGCTCAGCAACACTTTAAAGCCAGCATTGTGACCTTCGGAAATCAAGCCTTGCACATCGGTGGGCGAGTTACCGGGGCTCCATTTATGCTGCCGTTTGATCCATGTCATGCCGGCTGCCTGCATGGGGCCAATGGGCAAGCCTGCCGCCTGGCCGCCAAGGATGAAGCTCGCGTTTGACACTGGAGGCGGGGGAGGAGCAGCGGGGGTTGTGCCGCCACCACCTTCGCCCACGGTGGGCGGCGCTACTTCCACGACTTCTAAACCATTCACATTCAAACCGGCGTTTAACGTCAGGAGCGAGCCGAAAATCCAGCCTTCTTGCCCACCATTGGGCATGATGATTTGGAACCAGCTGGCATCTGCGTTGCGCCCGGTTACCTGAACCTGGGTTCCCTGGCTCAGGCCGCCAGCGATGAGGCCATAGGAAAGGCCCGGGCCGGTACGCACGTTGGCATTGGCGTTGACGACGGCGTCGGCATTGCCTGCAGAGATACCGGGATTAACAACGGCCGTTTCCGCTTCAACTTCCTCTACAACAGCTTCAGCCACAATAACCGTCACCGAATCCAGCGTGGCGACCGCATTCCCCAACGCAAACTCTGCATTGATGGTGTAGCTGCCGGCCGCTTCTTCCCCTGCCCAGGCAAAGGTCAAATCATTGCCGCTTTCGCTGGCCAAAACGCTGCCGGTGCTGTCCAGAACCGTCCAAACGATAGCCGCACCGCTTGTTTCTGGCGGTGCGCTCAGCCCGGTGAAGGCGGCCAACGCGGTGGCATACCCTTCAGCATCGGTAACGGCACCCAGGCCGCGAACGGCCGCTCCGCGCAGCCGGTAACGCTCTACCAGCCCCAGCCGGTTGCTAAACGCCGCCGGATTGCCTAACCAGACGCTGTGGGTCTGGTCGTTCATTTCATAGCTGTAGCGGTAGGTCAGGCTGCTGCCATCCCATTCCAACGGCGTAGCGTCGCCAGACAAAGCCAGCTCGATGGCGGTGCCAGGTTCCACTTCTTCACCACCAGAGACAAATTCCAGCTGCCCGAAGTTGGCCAGAGCCTCTTCATTGGAGAGTCCCAGGAAGGTATCGCCCACCTGGTCTACGGCTCCGGCGTTGACCAGCATGGTCAGCTTGGTGCGATCTAACAGCCGCGTGGCCCAGTTGAGCAGCTGCATTACCGCGCCGTTGTCACTGTAGGCGGTGGGGTCGAGAGGCATCTGCACATAAACGATGTCGGCAGCCTGGCCAAGCGCGGCCCAATCTTGCCCCGCGCTGTCCCAACGGCCGTTGGTTTCTTGTGGCGTGCCCAGCGTGATGGCCAGGGTCAGGTTTTGCGCATGAAGGGCACCGGCCAGGCTGGTGACGAAGGTGGTAAACGCTTCGGTTTGGGCTTCGGCGACGCCTTGATAATCTAGATGGATACCGGAGAACTGACCAGAAACGGCCGTATTCACCAGCGCATTAATCTGGTTTGTTTGGGCTGTTGAATCACCCAGCAGGACAGCGAGGGCAGCCTGATCGACAATGCCCCCCACGTTTGTTACGCGGACCATGCTGATAAAATCGCCAGTGGGCAGTTCAGCTACTTCCCCCTGCAAGTCGCCCGTGCTGGTCAGCAGGAGTGTTCCGGCGGAAAGCTCGGTCAGGCTAGGCAGGGACGGTTCTGGCAGGGCTTCTTGGGGCAGCAGTTCGGCTGCCACGGCAACGGTTTCTGCGGCTCCCGATTCTACCAGGGCAAATGCCTGGTGTAGATTGTGCTCTGGGGAAACGATCTGACGGGTTTCCACATCGATCTGGCTGGGGATGAAGCGCCAGAGTGTACCGTTCCAGCCGTAGAGATCGGTCATTTCAACGGCCGTTCCAGCTGGCACGTTAATGGCAACCTTGCCTTGCAAGGCAGAAGCGTCATGCTCAACCTTGAAGACATTGCCGCGTACGATGGCGTTGGCTGGAAACGAGCCAATGCTGGTAGCGGCTTCGTCTGGGGTAAAGCTGCTTACGTTCACTACGGCGCTGCTGTCGCTGACAATCACATCAACTTCACCGGGAATGGATGGGTTGCTGGCGACGGCCGTTTCAGTTTCGGTTGGGGATGCAGTGGGGGTGTTTGCTGGGCTGGTTGCTTCACCACCGCCAGCCAGACGCTGCCCCAGGGAGATGGGGGGTAAAAACAGGCCCGCAATAATCAATAGAACCACCACAACAATACCGGCAATCAACATGCCAGAGGGGCGGCTGGTTTGTGCTTCACTTTCTGAGGTGGTGTCTTGAGACGGCCGTTCCTCTTCCATAATTTAATTCCTCCGTTGTTCAACAAGTGCTGCCAGTTTGGGATTGGGGTGTGGGGTGGGCAACGGCCGTTAACGCGCAGCTGTTGCTGAAGTGTATCGGCATTCTCTTTTCCATCCTCTTCCCTAAAGCTTACCGGCCTGACAGCTTTCAACCTGTGCGCTGCAATTGCTGCTATCAATTAAATTTCAACCGCAGCGCTGAATGCATACGTAACTTCTGCATTCATACAAAAAGCGGCTGCCGAACGTGCCTTTTAGCAGAATAACCGGTTGAACCGATTGATCGCCTGCCAATGAATGCGCTAACGCTTCTTAATGGACGTTCACCATGAGCCGCTTGATCTCTGGCAATCTTAAAGCTGCCAGAGTGGCAAGCATTCTAGCACAAGGATGAAAAAGGAGGCAAGCCAGGAGAAGCGCCCTTCCATTATCGTGGGGGAATCATTGAGGAAACGTTAAGAATGAAGAGCAGCTGATTTTATTTCAGGGGTTTTGTCGGCTTGACACGGAAACGGCCGTTGCTATACTTTCTCATGCCGCAGTGCGTAATATTTCATCTGAACCCTAGACAAGGAGTCTACTATGACAACCCCAGCAGATATTTTTGCCAAAACCCCTCAAAACCTCATCACCGAAAAAGCCGGTGACATGAAAGCCGCCGTCGCCTTTGACCTCTCAGGCGAAAATGGCGGTCAATGGACCGTAAAGATTGCCGACGGCGCTTGCACCGTTGAAGAAGGTCTGGCCGATGGCGCAGACGCCACCATCAGCATGGCTGGCAGCGACTATGTAGACATGATGACGGGCAAACTAAACCCGATGATGGCTTTTATGGGCGGCAAGGTAAAAGTCAGTGGCGATCTGAACACCGTTATGAAGTTCCAGACAATGTTTAAGATGGGCTAGATATGAAGAGGTAATTGGGTAATTGGGTAATTAAAGCGCAATTACCTAACCGGGACAAGCCAGAACCAACAAAGATTTTTATCAACAGATTGCGCAGATTTAACGGATTTTTTTATCTGCGTAATCTGCGAAATCTTTGATTATTTTCTTGCTCACTGTACAAGAATTTCGTTGGTAACGGACTAATTACTCAATTACCTGCCTTTTGGGCAATCTCCGCGTATTCCTGCCGTTCGGCCGTTTCCAACCCCACACCTACCAACGCCAAAATCTCAGCCATTAGCCCCGCCTTGCGCTCCGCGTCGGAGCGGGACCAGGTGCGCGACTTAATCTCCAGGAAGTAGCCCGGCACTTCTGGCTCTACCACCTGGTCGAAATTTATGGCGAAGTCGGTTTCCTTATAGATGATGTGCCAGCGCAGCCGATCCTTCATTACCTCAATTTCCGACTGCGGCGCGAAATATTCGCGGTAGAAGCGCAGGCTGCGGTCGGCGTCGGCCAAAAAGCGGGAGCGGGAGAGCATGACTGCGTTGGGGAACTCCTGGCGCTCTCCCTCACCAATGAGGGTGAGGCGCGTGCGCGTCTGGTAAACGTTCCCTTTGTCATCCACAAACTCATCTTCGCGGTAGCGCAGCCGGGCAGAGTCTGGGTCTTCGTTGGTAAAGATGAAGTAATGGTCGTACTGTTTGTAATGGGCGCTGCGCACAATCTTGCAATGCTCGCTGTGGAGGAAGTTGAGTACGGCCGTTTTCTCCAACAATGGCGCTTTTACCTGCACTTCAAAACTTTCCTGTCGCTGCACGCCAGCCAGCAGCACCAGCTTGTTGTACGGGCTGGATTCCCGCCGCAGCACAAAGGCATCAATCTCTGCCGCCACCTGCGCCGCTTCCACCTGCGCCCGAGCTTCATCTACCGTCAGCAGCGCCTGGTTTTGCATCAGCCAACGGCCGTTGCACATCACATGCTGCACGTCGCCGCTTTTGGCCGCATAAATCAGCCGGGAGTAGACACCATCCGGGTTGTTGTGAAACTGGGGCCAATTATGCACGCCGCCCATTGCCACCACCGCCAGATCGGCCCGCTTGCCCACTTCCAGGCTGCCCGTCACGTCCCCCATGTGCAGGGCACGCGCTCCGCGCCGCGTAGCCAGTTCCAGCGCCTGCCGGGCGGGCAGCACCGTCGGATCGCCTGATTGGGCTTTGGCCAGCAGCGCCGCCAGCCGCACCTCTTCAAACATATCCAGATCGTTGTTGCTGGCTGGGCCATCGGTGCCCACGCCCACGTTTAGGCCAACAGACAGCATCTCGTTTACGTTGGCGATGCCGCTGGCCAGCTTCAGGTTGCTGCTAGGGCAGTGGGCCACGCCTGCCCCTGCCTGCTTCAGGGCAAACATCTCGCTCTTTTCCAGATGGACGCAGTGGGCGGCCAGCAGCTTGGTGTCTAGCAGGCCGTGGCTGGCAACGTGGGGCACCACGGGCGTATGGTGCTGCTCCCGGCAGTTGTCCACTTCCAGCCGGGTTTCGGCGATGTGGGTGTGAATGGGCACGTTAAAAGCGCGGGCCAGATCGGCACAGGCGCGGTCCATCTCCGGCGTACCGGTATACCAGGCATGGGGGGCAACAGCAGGCTGGATCAGCGGATGGCCGTTCCAGCGCTCGATAAAGCGGCGGGTGAGAACCAGAGCGTCTTCGTAGGTGGCGGCATCTGGGGCGGGGAAAACAAGGACGGTTTGGCCCAGTAAAGCTCTCATGCCGATAACGGCCGTTTCCTCCGCAATCGCCTCCTCAAAATAATACATGTCGGCAAAGGTGGTTACACCCGAGCGAATCATCTCGGCACAGGCGATGCGCGTGCCCAGCTTCACAAATTCCGGCGTCACAAACTCGCGCTCCACGGGCATCAGGTAGCCCAGCCAGACGTCCAGCCGCAAATCGTCGTTCAGCCCGCGAAACAGGGTCATGGGGATGTGGGTATGGGCGTTCACCAGCCCCGGCATGATCACCTGGCCGGTGCAGTCGATCTCTGCCTCAGCCTGGTAGTTGGCGGCAATGGTTTCGGTTGGGCCAACGGCCACAATCGAATCACCCACAATGGCAACCGCGCCATTTTCAATAATGTCGTACTGCTCATTCATGGTGACGACAGTGCCGCCGGTGAGCAAGATATCAGCCTTTTGAGGCATGGTTTCCCTCCGTTCAGTGGTCAGTATTCAGTAGGTCAGTATTCGGTAGGTCAGTAAACTGAATACTGATTCACTGACCACTACTTACTGCTCCACGGGATTATACCGAATTCCTGTTATAATCGGGACACCAGAACCCAAATGAGGAAGAGAAACGATGAAAACGAAAAATTTGCAGATACGGCCGTTTCAACCCAACGACCACGATTACAAAGCTCTCATCCACCTGAACACCTTTCGCAACCCGGCGGAAGTGGTGACTGTCGAGATTTTCCGCCAGGAAGATAAGGAGTTTGCCGGGGAGTTTACGGCCGTTCGGGTTTTGGGCGAGATTGAAGGGCAGGTTGTGGCTTGTGGCGATTACTGGCATGAGCCTGGGTCGCGGCAGCTTCATTTTGCGCTTTATGTGGTACCTGTCTGGCAAGAAACGGCCGTTCCCGCCCAAATGCACCGCTATCTCCTGGCAGAAATTGAAAAGTTGCAGCCGAAAAAAATAGTAAGTGAGCCTAAAGAAGACGAGGCTTTTCGCATTCAGCTGCTGGCAGCCGATGGCTTTCAATTTTTGATGCGCTTTCCGCGCTCCTCTCTGGACGTAAATCAGGTGCAGGCAGCCGACCACGAACCTGTTTTGGACGCTGTTCGGCAGCAAGGCATCCGTTTTGTGACGTTAACCGATGTGATGACTGCCGATCCGCAGTGGCAGCACAACATCTGGCAGCTCTTTAGCCAGATTGAACGGGATATTCCCACGCCGCATCCTGAAGAACCGACCTCATTTGAAGAATATGCCAACTATTATAAGGGTGATGATTTTCGGCCAGATTCCTGGGCGATTGCAGTGGATGAGGCCGCCGGGTATGTAGGGATGTGCGTGGTGAACGTGATGCGGAAACGGCCGTCTGGCCTGTTTGCCGGTATCACGGGCGTCATTCGCAGCCATCGCCGACGCAAAATTGCCACGGCCCTAAAAATATGCAGCATCCAGTACGCCCAGAAAAATGGCTTTCAGACCATCTACACCAACAATGAAGAAAACAACCCCATGTACCAACTCAATCTGGACTTAGGTTTCAAACCGCTGCCAGCCTGGACCTATTACGAAAAAAGCTTGGCAAATTTGTAACCACTAAGCCTCTCTGGAGATTGGCCCAATCTGGCTGAGTAGTTACGCAATTTTCTAAATTACCCAATTACTCAATGACGAAGGATTCCCACCATGCGTATGATTGATCTGATTGAAAAGAAACGAGACGGCAAAACGCTCTCTACGGCCGAAATTGAGTGGTTCATCCGCGCCTACACTGCTGACGAAGTGCCAGACTATCAGGCAGCCGCCCTGGCGATGGCCATCTACATTCGCGGCATGGACCGGCGGGAGACGGTGGACCTGACCCTGGCGATGGTCCATTCTGGCGACGAGCTGGATTTGCACGACGTGGCCCCGTTTGTCATCGACAAACATTCCTCTGGCGGCGTGGGTGACAAGACGACGCTGGCGGTGCAGCCCCTGGTGGCGGCTTGCGGCGTGCCGGTGGGCAAGATGAGCGGGCGCGGCCTCGGTTCCAGCGGCGGCACGCTGGACAAAATGGAAGCGATTCGTGGCTGGCAATTAGAGATGTCCATCGAGCAGTTCAAAAAACAGCTGGCAGAGATTGGGCTCGTGTTGGCGGGGCAAACGGCCGTTCTCGCCCCCGCCGATAAAAAGATGTACGCCCTGCGCGACGTCACCGGCACGGTAGCCAGTGTACCGCTGATTGCCGCCTCGATTATGTCCAAAAAGCTGGCCGCCGGAGCGGACGCGATGGTGCTGGACGTAAAAACCGGTTCTGGCGCCTTCATGCCCACGGTGGAGGCCGCCCGCGAACTGGCCCAGGTGATGGTGGACATCGGCACGGACGCCGGGCGACAGGTGGTGGCGCTCATCTCGGATATGAATCAGCCGCTGGGCCACGCCATCGGCAATGCGCTGGAGGTGAAAGAGGCGATTGAGGCGCTGCAAGGCGGCGGGCCGGCCGACTTTTGGGCACATTGCCTGACCGTGGCGGCACACATGCTGCTGCTGGCGGGCAAGGCAGAAAGTTTGGATGAGGCGAAGGGGTTGGTAACGGCCGTTCGCCAAAACGGCGCTGCGCTGGCTAAATTCCGCCAGATGGTGGCCGCTCAGGGCGGGGATGTGACCCAGGTAGACGATCCCAGCCTGCTGCCCCAGGCCCAGTTCGTAGAGCCGATTCTTGCCCCGCGCAGCGGCACAATTGCCGCGATGGCCACAAGTGAGATTGGCTGGGCAACGGTGCGGCTGGGCGGTGGGCGCTTTGTTAAGACAGACAAAATTGACCACGCGGTTGGGTTTGTGCTGCCCGCAAAAATCGGGGATACGTTTGCGGAGGGAGATGAGCTGGGCACCGTCCACGCCAACGACGTAGACAAGCTGGCTCAGGCTCGCGAAGAACTCCTCGCCGCCCTCACCTGGTCATACGACGCCGTCGAGCCGCTGCCCCATTTTCATGGCACCATTCAATAAGTTAATGTTTTTGGAACGGCCGTATTTTCAGCCACAAATGACAGGGTGAACGGCCGTACCTGCCTAACGTCAGGCGTGTACGGCCGTTTCACACATCAACAATCCGCAATGGCAGTGCCCCCCATTCGTTCACTCCTCCAATTCGTTATCCATTAGCCACAACCACAGATTAGGCCCCGCTGATCCATTTCACCCCACTGATCATTGCTTTCAATGAAAAGGGTGGCGTTACACCTGGATTCAGTAAGGCATGTTTGGAAAGGTAATAACGGCACCCCAAGATTGTGATAATTATCACAATCGCCATGTGACATATATTACTATGTCAGGCATCGGCTTGCCAGTATGCTCGGAGGGGTTGATGAGTCAACTCAACCGCTACTCCATTTTGGCGGGACTTCATACAGTTCCAAATTTTCAATATTTTTAAGGAGGATTTAGAAGATGGCAGCAGTAGCAAAAAATATTAATGAGAAAAGGAACGATGTTCTACAACCTTTCAGGTTTGATTATCTATTGCGCTGGTTAGTTCCACTGGCGGTCGGGGCTATCATCTGGTTCATACCCCCACCAGAGGGAGTTGAGCAAGCCGCCTGGCAATTGTTTGCCATTTTTGTCGCCACCATTTGCGGCATTATTGCCAGGCCCTTGCCAATGGGCGCAGTGGCCATGATCGGCATTGTGGCAACGGCCGCAACCAAGACGCTGACAGCGGGTGAGGCTCTCAGCGGGTTTAGCAACACGGTTATCTGGCTGATTGTCATCGCCTTTTTCATCTCGCGTGGCTTTATCAAAACGGGTTTGGGGGCGCGTATTGCATATATCTTTATGGCCGCGCTGGGCAAGAAAAGCCTGGGCTTGAGCTATGGTTTGATCGCCAGCGATCTGGTTCTGGCTCCAGCGATCCCCAGCAACACAGCCCGCGCCGGTGGCGTTGTATTCCCCATTCTTGTCTCCATCGCCAAAGCCTATGGCAGCAACCCCGATGATGGGACAGCGCGTAAGTTAGGCGCATTTCTCACCAAAACAGCCTTCCAGGGAACCATTATTACCAGCGCTATGTTTCTCACAGCCATGGCTGCCAACCCGTTGGCGGCGCAGCTTGCTGGCGATCAGGGTATTGAGATTACCTGGGGAGGTTGGGCTTTGGCGGCGTTAATCCCCGGCATTATTAGCCTGATTGTTATCCCGCTGCTCATATACAAAATCTACCCGCCAGAAGTTAAAGAAACGCCGGCCGCGTCCCAAATCGCCAAAGATAAATTGGCGGAGATGGGGAAGATGAAGACGAGCGAGTGGATCATGCTTGGCGCTTTTGTTTTACTGCTGGTCTTGTGGATTTTTGGACCGAAAACGTTAGGCATGGATGCCACAACAGCCGCGCTGGTTGGCCTGGGCGTGCTGCTTCTAACAACTGTCCTTAACTGGAGCGACGTGCTAAACGAGCGGGGCGCCTGGGACACGTTGGTCTGGTTTGCCGCGTTGGTGATGATGGCCACGCAGTTGAACAGATTGGGGTTGATCCCCTGGTTCAGCGATGCAATGGGCGGCACCGTCTCCGGTTACAATTGGACATGGGCCTTTTTGATCCTCATTTTGGTTTACTTCTACAGCCATTACTTTTTCGCCAGCAATACGGCACACGTCAGCGCAATGTATGCCCCATTCCTGGCTGTTTCGATTGTCGCCGGTGCGCCACCGATGTTAGCGGCGTTGGTACTGGCGTTCTTTAGCAATCTGTTCAGCAGCATGACCCACTATGGCACGGGGCCAGCCCCGGTGCTTTATGGTTCCGGGTACGTGCCCATGAGCGATTGGTGGCGTATTGGTTTGCTGATCAGTATCGTCAATGTCGTCATCTGGCTGGGCATTGGTGGTTTATGGTGGAAGGTTCTGGGTATCTGGTAGACCAGGTAAGTTGGTCAGGTTGATTCAAATGCCAGCCCATAAACTTCCCCAGATTCAGTAGCATCGAAGTGATGGGGAGCGCGGGCAACTTGTCCGCCCATTGTGGACAGGGCTGTCCGCGCTCCATTTCGATCTACTGAGATTGTCCCGAAGGAAAAGATGCTATGAGTTATATTACTGGTATCGCCCACAACGAGGCGATCACCCACGACGTTTTAATTGTTGGCGCTGGATTGGCGGGTTCCTGGGCGGCGTTGGCGGCCAGCAGAGAGGGCGTCAAGAATATCGGCGTTCTCTCCAAGCTGCATCCGCTGCGTTCGCACAGCGGCGCGGCGCAGGGAGGCATCGCCGCCGCCCTGAACAACGTGCGCCCGGTCGCCGATACAGGGCCACGCGGCCCGCTCGAAGCGGTCCCGCCGGGCGGCGAACTGCCCGATAGCTGGGAACTGCACATGTTCGATACTATCAAAGGCTCCGACTGGTTGGGCGACCAGGACGCCATCGAAATTATGGTAAAAGAAGCGCCGGAGATTATTTACGAGTATGAGCGAATGGGCTGCGTGTTTAGCCGGTTGGCAGACGGCCGTATCGCCCAACGCCGCTTTGGTGGGCACAGCGTGCCCCGCGCCAACTATGCCGCCGACTTCACCGGCCACGTACTGCTGCACACCATCCACGAGCAAGCCCTGAAACATGGCGTTAGCTTCTACAGTGAGTGGTACTGCCTCGATTTAATCGTGGAAGACAACATCTGCCGGGGGATTGTGGCCCTGGACATCGTGACCGGCACGCTGCATTTAATGCGGGCCAAAGCGGTTCTCTTCGCCACCGGCGGTTACGGTCGCGCCTGGAAAATCACCTCCAATGCCACCGCCAACACTGGCGATGGCGTGGCTATCGCCTATAACGCGGGGGTACCGCTGATGGACATGGAGTTTGTCCAATTCCATCCCACTGGCCTTTACGGCAAGGGCATCCTGATGAGCGAGGCGTGTCGCGGCGAAGGCGGCTACCTGCTTAACAGCCTGGGCGAACGCTTCATGGAGCGGTACGCAGCTGATAAGATGGAATTGGCCCCGCGCGACCTGGTCAGCCGCTCTGAACAGATGGAAATTAACGAAGGGCGCGGCGTTGGCCCCGACGCCGAGGGCGTCTTTTTGGACCTGCGCCACCTGGGGGCGGAGCGCATCATGGAGCGGCTGCCACAGGTGCATGAACTGGCCCTCGATTTCACCGGCGTAAACATCATCACTGACCCAGTCCCTATCCAGCCGACGGCCCATTACAGCATGGGTGGCATCCCGGCTGACGCCAACTGCCAGGTGATTGCCGACGCGGCCGGGACGCCCGTGACGGGTTTCTACGCGGCCGGGGAGTGCGCCTGCATCAGCGTGCATGGGGCGAACCGATTGGGTACAAACAGCTTGTTGGACGCTTCGTTGTTCGGCCGGCGGGCCGGGCTGGCCATCGCCGAATTTGTAAAGAGCGGAGCCGCCTTGCCGCCGGTGAGCGGCGATCCGGTGGTCCGCAGCCAGGCGCGATTGGCCCGCTACACCGATGGCGCAGCGGGCAAGTCGGCCGAATCTGTCGCCAAAATCGCCGCTGCCCTCAAGGAGACGATGACGAAAAACGTCGGCGTCTTCCGCGATGGGGAACGGTTGGAAATCGCCGAGCGCGAGGTGAAGGAGCTGCAAGAGCGGTACGTGCGGGCGCAGATCATGGACAAGGGGCGTCGCTTCAACACGGACTTGCTGGCGGCGATTGAGACAGAGAACCTGCTGACCTTTAGCGAGGTGATTGTGGCCAGCGCGTTGGCCCGCACGGAGAGCCGGGGGGCACATTACCGCACCGACTACGCCCGGCGGGATGATAAGCAGTGGTTGAAGCACACGCTGGCGCATAAAAACGGCGCGGGTGGTCCCCGCCTGGATTATAAAGGCGTCACGATTTTCTATGACCGTTACCCGCCGGAAGAGCGGAAGTATTGATGGGAAACAGATGTTCACAGATGGACACGGCTAGTCGCCGTAAAATCTGTGGCAATCTGAGCCCAAAAGCGAAGCAACATGATGACACAAAATGGTCAAGCAAAGAAGGCGGTGATTCGGGTACAGCGGTTTAACCCGGACGTGGACCGCAAGCCGTATCTGGCGGAGTATGAGATCGCGATTACCGACGACACGACGCTGCTGGACGCGCTGGAAAACATCAAGAGTGAGTTGGATGGCAGCCTGACATTCCGGCGCTCTTGCCGCCACGCGATTTGCGGCAGCTGCGCGATGAATGTGAACGGGGTGAACACCCTGGTCTGCAACCGGCGGGTGGAGGCATTTTTGGATAGGAAGGGGGGAGTGACGATACGGCCGTTGCCCTACCTCCCCATCATCAAAGATTTGGTGGTGGACCGGACCTCTTTCTGGGAGCAATATCTGCGGGTGAAGCCCTGGCTGATCCCCCCGCCCGGCTATGACGAAAGCCAGCCCGCCGACAGCGAATTCCGCGTCTCCCCGGAAGAAGTGGCGGCGCTGCAATCGGCCGAAACCTGCATTATGTGCGGCGCGTGTTATTCAGCCTGCCAAGTAGTGGCGATGAATAAGCAGTACATCGGCCCGCACGCGCTGTTGAAGGCGTTTATGCGGGTGCTGGACCCACGCGACAGCGCCCCGGCCGAACGGCTGGAGATTGTCGGCGGGGATGATGGCGTCTTCCGCTGCCATACGATCTTTAATTGCATCGACGCCTGCCCGAAGGGGCTGAACCCGACACAGGCGATTGAGACGATGCGCAAGCTGGCGCAGAAGCGGCTGGCCTTTGAGGAAGCCCGCGTCGAACGACAGAAAAGTTTGTAGATGGGAGACGGATAAGCGCGGAATTGCCCACTTTTTTTTACGCAAAGGCACGAAGGGTTGAAGAGGCAAAGAAAAATCTGTGGGTATCTGTGTGCATCCGTGTCCTGTTTTTAGGAGTGGGTTATGTATAAAACGACTGGTTTTGTCAGCTTTCTCTTCCGGCGGGTGTCGGGGGTGGCGCTGGTGCTTTATTTGTTTATGCACATCTGGGTGATCGGCTCGGTAAATCGCGGGGCGGCGGCGTTTGATGCGCGGATGGCGACGGTGCAGTCACCAATCTTCCGTTTTATGGAGATTGCCCTGTTGATCGCCGTTGTTTATCATGGTCTGGACGGTATCCGGCTGCTGATTGTCCATTGGTTTAACGTGACGGAATATCGCAGGAGCCTGTTTTACGCCATGTTTGTTTTGTTTATTCTGGTTTCAATAGTCGGCGGTGTGCCGTTGCTGCTCTTCGCCCTGGAGGGTCATTAATCATGCGCGTATTTGTGATGCAGCGGGTAACGGCCGTTGCCCTCATCCTCTTTCTTACCCTGCATATGATCGTCGTTCACTACCCGCCCGGCCACCTGGACTTTAGCCGGGTGATGGAGCGGCTGGCCAACCCGGTGTGGAAAGTGATAGATATTCTCTTCCTGGCGGCCGTGCTGATCCACGCCCTCACCGGCATGTATGCCGTGCTGATGGATGTGGAGCGCGTGACGCCTTACAAGCGCGTTCTGATCGGCGCGTCGATGGTTCTAGGCATTGTCGCCTTCATTTATGGGACCATCACCGTCCTTAACTTTAGCATACCGGCGGCCATCGCTGCCGGGTAAGAAGAACAATTCGTTAACGCAAAGGCACGAAGAAGCAAAGGCGCAAAGCCTTCTACCTCTTTGCGCCTTTGCGTAAAAAAAGCCGATAGTTGTGGTGTGAACGGCCGTTTTGCCGCATCATAGGTATCGGGTACACCGGACGCCACGCACCCCTTATCAGTCTTAATTCCCATGACAAACGGAGGTCTCTCTATGGATTACAAAACCCTCGATCTAACGGACCAATTCGTCGAATTGATCCGCCGCGCAGCCACCCAACTGCCCCACGATATGCGGCAGGCGCTGCGCCAGGCCAAAGGCGACGAAGCGCCCGGCTCCGCCGCCGAAGGAGCCATCGATACCATCTTGCTCAACGTCGATATCGCAGAGAAGAACAGCACCCCCATCTGCCAGGATACCGGCACGCCCATCTTTGAAGTCAGCTACCCCATCGGCATCTCTACCCGCAAGCTGACCGAACAGATTCGCCAGGCGGCCGTTATCGCCACCGAGAAAAACTACCTGCGACCCAACGCGGTAGACAGCCTGAGCGGCAAAAACAGCGGCGACAACACCGGCGAAGATTTCCCCACCATGCACTTCCACGAATCGGAGGAAGAGGCCATCCACGTCGATCTGCTGCTGAAAGGCGGCGGCTGCGAGAACGTCTCCACCCAGTACAAGCTGCCGGATGGCAAATTGGGTGCCGGCCGCGATCTGGAAGGGGTGCGCCGCGTGGTGCTGGATGCCGTGCATAAAGCGCAGGGGCAGGGCTGCGGCCCGGCCGTGCTGGGCATCGCCATCGGCGGCGACCGAGGGTCCGGCTACATCAAATCGAAACAGCAGTTGTTCCGCAAACTGGAAGATGTGAACCTAGACCCGCAGTTGGCTGAACTAGAGCAGCGTATTTACGAAGAAGCCAATCAACTGGGCATTGGCCCGATGGGTTTTGGCGGCAATACGACGGCGCTTGGGGTAAAAATCGCGGCGCAGCACCGCCTACCCGCCAGCTACTTCGTCTCGGTGGCCTACATGTGCTGGGCCAATCGCCGCGCCAGCATGGACGTGCAGTTCAATGGAACAGGGATGGAGGTGAGCTATGACTAGGTTGACAACCCCAATTTCCGACGAGGAAATCCGCAGCTTAAAAGCGGGTGATACCGTTTATTTAAACGGCGTAATCGTCACTGGCCGCGACGCGGCCCACAAATTCATGATTGAACATTTCATCAAACAGCCGGTTCAGCCAGACGAGGTAGAACTGCACGAAAACCTGAAGCAGGTACTGGCTGGCGGCGTCATCTACCACTGCGGCCCGGTGGTAAAAACCCATGAGGACGGCTCTTACTCCTTCGTGGCGGCCGGCCCAACGACGAGCATCCGCGAGGAAGTGTACCAGGCGGACGTGATCAAGCACTTTAACTTGAAGAGCGTCATCGGTAAAGGGGGCATGGGGGCGAAAACGCTCAAGGCATGTCAGGAACAGCCAGCTGTCTACCTGCACGCCATCGGCGGCGCGGCCAGCTTTATCGCCCAATCGGTGAAGGAAGTGCTGGGCGTCTATCTGCTGGAATTTGGCGTACCGGAGGCAATGTGGGTGATCCGGGTGGAAGATTTCCCGGTGGTCGTGACGATGGACAGCCACGGAGAAAGCCTGCATGTCCAGATTGAGGCACAGTCGCGGGAGAAGTTGACGGAGTTGATTGGGTAGAAGCTCTCGCCCGGTTACAGGGAAGTGCAATGGAATCGGCGAGGCAGACACCTATTTTTTCCTATTGTCAGTAACGAGTTCCCAAAATGCTAACGACGCAAGCGTGGCAACCACGCCAATAACCGCAAAGCAGAACGATTCCTGGAAAACCTTTACTTCGACAAGAATGCCGCAGGCAAAAAGAGCGACAAAAACCATCAGCCCCGCCAGCGCATTTCTCACATTTTTATTCATCCAGATCAGTGCCTGATGTTGATTTCCCCGGAAACTTTTCTCTATCAAGCAACTTCTTACAGGAGTTTCCGGGGAAATGATAGGCGTTAGTTCATCTTTCCCAACAGCGCCGTGAGCGCCCAGTGGGCAGGCAGGTAAAGTGGCTCTTCGGCAAAGGCTTGTTTGTAATACTGTACGGCCGTTTCATACCGGCCCAAATTCTGGTAAGCACGACCTAAATTCATGTAGGGAAACTGCCGCGTTTCGTAGCGGGGAGCGGTGATCGCTTTTTCTAGCCATGGGATGGCTTCCTCCCACTTCTCCTGGTCAATCAGATACGCGCCAATGTCGTTGTAGGGGTTGCCGTAGCCGGGGTCCGTCGCGATGGCTTGCTGGCACATGCCAATTGCCTCGTCGATGCGGCCCATCAGGCTGTAGGTCCAGCCCAGAAAGGTGTAGGCTTCGGCCGTGGGGTAAGTGGCGATGGAGCGTTTGTACAGCTCGATAGCATCGCCAAACTCGCCGTCCATCTGCCGCCGGTACGCCTGCTCAAAATAAACCATTGCTTTTTCGCGGGTGATCTCTTCGTCGCCACTCATATCATTAGTATATCAAATTACTGAATTACCCAATTACTCAATTGCGCCCAGGCAATTAGGTAATTGAGTAATTACCAGCTGGCCAGCAGCGGCAGCAGCTCTGCCAAACTGGTGATTTGGCCATCTGGTTTCAGGTCGTCGGGCAGGTGGAAGCGCTGGCTGGACGGAAAGTAGATGGTGCGCATCCCGGCAGCCCGCCCGCCAACCATATCGCTGGCTGGATCGTCCCCGACGTAAACGGCCGTTTCCGCCGCCATCCCCAGTTCAGCCAATACGTGTAAAAATGGCTCTGCATTGGGCTTCCACTTGTTCACATCAGCGGAAAACACGGTCGCGTCGAAATGATCCAGCAGGCCAAAGCGGGCCATGTCTGCCTGGTGCATCTCGCCGGGGAACATTGTGTTAGAGACCAGCCCCACTTTGTAACCGGCAGCTTTTACGGCCGTAACTGCCTCCAACGCCCCCTCGATCAGCCACGCCTGCTGCTGGATTGCCGCGCCATACGCCTGCGCCGCCGCTAATAGATCGCCATTGGCAAAATGGTTGACGCCTAAATCCGCCAGAGACTCACCCAGCAGTGCGTGGACTTGTAAATTGGCCTCCTTGCGCGTGGCGGCCTGCCACATCCGGGGCAGATGGCTAAACCCGGCCTGCCGAAAATCTTCAAACGGCGGCAAGGTCGTCCCATTCTGGGACAACGCATCATACGCCGCCGCAAAGCCGGGCGTTTCCAGCTCCGGCCACGTCTCATACTCTCCGGCATACTCAATCAGCGTGCCGCCCAAATCAAAAACCACGGTTTCAACTGCCAAGAGATTCTCCTTTAATCTGCATCACAGAAATCTAGCAAACACCAGGCCAACAAAGGATGCACTCTAAAATCTCTGTGACCTCTGTGGCAAAAATAAGTGTAACAAAAGTGCCCCGTTTTCGGTATTGAAATCGGCCTGACGATATGGTAAGATGCTCAAACATCTGATTAATTTGATTTATTGGATCATTTGGATGAATAAGAGTTTACCCACCACGCCCACCGTGAATCACCCCCACCCGCAAAAGTCAGGCTGCTTACGGCCGTATTCCCCCCTCCCATGCGCCTCAACAAGCTAGATTCCGCCTTCCTGCGCTACCTGGTAGACAACCAAGTCGCCCCAGGCGACCGTCTGCCCACGCTCAACCAGATTGGCCAGGAGCTGGGCGTCAGCGTGGGCAAGCTGCGCGAGCAGCTAGAGATTGCCCGTGGGCTGGGGCTGGTTTCGGTGCGCCCCCGCGTGGGCATTGTGCGGGAACCGTTCGACTTTTCCCAGGCGGTGCTGGCAGGCGTGTTGTTTGGTCTGGGCACGGGGGAAGCGCAGTTCAAGCAGTTCAGCGATTTGCGCCAGGCGATTGAAATTGACTTTTGGGAAACGGCCGTTCACGAACTCACCCACGAAGATAAACAACAGCTGCAAAGTCTGGTGGCCAGCGCATGGGCCAAATTAAAGGGCAGTCCCATTCACGTCCCCAACGAAGAACATCGCCAGCTGCATCTCACCATTTTTTGCCGCCTGCCCAACCCATTTGTGCAGGGGATGCTGGCAACCTACTGGGATGCCTACGAAGCGGTTGAACTCACCCGCTTTGCCCCATATGACTACTGGCTGGAGGTATGGGAGTATCACGAAAGGATTGTGGAGGCCATTGTCCAGGGAGATGCCCCCCTGGGGCTGGCCCTGCTAAAAACCCATTTTGGCTTGCTGCCTGAGCAATCTTCCAGCGCTAATGGGAATGGCCCCACTTCATAACAATCAGTTAAGCAACTTTTTAATGAGGGCACGGTAAGGTTGCCCAAGTGCAGGAGGTTTTTGATGAGTTTGAAGGAAGAATTAATGAGTGAGCGCGTGGCTCATCTCGATTTATCCGGTTTTTGCCAGATTGCCAGCGGAACGGCCGTACGCCACGCCCTCGCCGCCATGCGGCAAAACAAAACCAACGTTTGCCTCGTTACCGATGAGAATAACCTGGTAGGCATCTTCACCGAGCGGGACGTGCTGACCAAAGTGGCCACCGCGCTGGAAAATTTAGACAAGCCCGTCGATGAAATCATGACGGCCAATCCGATCACCGTACAGCCAGATACCGCTGCCGCCGAAGCGCTCTGGCTTATGGACGCTAAAAAATTCCGCAACCTGCCTGTGGTAAACGAGAACGGCAAAATCATGGGCAACATGACCCATCAGGCCGTCATCAGCTTTTTGGCCGCCCGCTATCCGGTCGAAGTGCTCAATCGTCCCCCCCGCCCAGACCAGTTTCCACTTAAGCAGGAGGGAGGGTGATCGGTGTTCAGTGAATCAGTGTTCAGTGAATCAGTAAGAAACTGACCTACTGACCTACTGACCTACTGATTACTGACCCACTGACTACTGACCTACTGAACTTAGGAGAAAATCATGAGTGAAGACACACCATTTAAAGAGTTAGACTCGATTGTTATCCGCTTTGCCGGGGATTCGGGGGATGGGATGCAGCTGACGGGCACCCAATTTACCAATACTTCGGCCGTTTTAGGCAACGACATCAGCACTATGCCGGATTTCCCCGCCGAGATTCGCGCCCCGGCGGGAACCCTGGCGGGCGTCAGCGGCTTTCAGGTGAACTTTTCCAACCGGGATATTTTGACCCCCGGCGATTCACCCCAGGTGCTGGTCGCCATGAACCCGGCAGCGCTCAAAGCCAGCCTGGCCGATCTGGATAGAGGCGGCACCATCATCATCAACACCGATGCCTTTAGCCAGGCCAACTTGCGCAAGGCGGGGTATGACCATAGCCCATTGCAGGATGAATCGCTAAAGGGCTATCAGGTCATCGAAGTGCCGTTAACCAGCATGAACCGGGAAGCGCTCAAAGATATTGAATCGCTTTCCACCAAAGATAAAGACCGCTCGCAAAACTTTTTTGCCCTGGGTATTGTGTTCTGGATGTTTGACCGCCCAATGGAAACGACGTTGGAATGGGTACAGAAAAAGTTTTCCCGACGACCGGACATCATCGAAGCCAACACCCGCGCGCTGCAAGCGGGCTACTTTTTTGGCGACACCACCCGCACCTTCCAGCAGCGGTACCGTATTCGCCCGGCGCAGCTGCCGCCCGGCACCTACCGCAAGGTAACGGGGAATGAAGCGATGGCAATGGGATTGGTAACGGCCGCTTCCAAAATGGGCAAGCCGCTCTTCTACGGCACTTACCCCATCACCCCCGCCAGCGACATTTTGCACGCCCTCGCTCCGCTGCGCCATTTCGATGTGCGCACCTTTCAGGCCGAAGACGAAATTGCCGCCATGGGTTCGATCATTGGCGCAGCCTTTGGCGGTGCGTTTGCCGTCACCGGCACCAGCGGCCCCGGCGTGGCGCTGAAAAGTGAAGGCATGGGGCTGGCCATCGCCCTGGAGCTGCCGATGGTCATTATCAACGTGCAGCGAGGCGGCCCCAGCACTGGCCTGCCCACCAAAACAGAGCAGGCCGATTTGCTGCAGGCGCTGTTTGGGCGCAACGGGGAAAGCCCTATTGTGGTCATTGCCCCGCAAAGCCCGGCCGACTGCTTCGATATTGCCATCGAGGCCGCACGGTTAGCCATCCGGGCTATGACACCCGTCATGATTTTGTCGGATGGCTTTTTGGCCAACAGTTCCGAGCCGTGGCTGGTGCCCGACCCGGATGAGATTGAGCCGATTCCGGTGGTGCATCCAGCCGCACGAGACAGCAGCAACGACCCATTCATGCCCTATGCGCGTGATGGCGAAACGTTGGCGCGCCCCTGGGCCATTCCGGGGACAGCCGGGTTGGAACACCGCATCGGTGGCCTGAGCAAAGCGCCGATCACTGGCAATGTGTCGTACGATCCGGCGCATCATCAGCAGATGGTGTCTGACCGGGCAGAGAAGATTGCCCAGCTGGCAGAGTTCTTGCCAGAGCAGGAGGTGTTTGGCCCTAGCAGCGGTGATTTGCTGCTGTTGAGCTGGGGGGGGACGTTTGGTTCCATTCGTTCAGCCGTGGCCCAGGCGCAGCAAAACGGCCGTTCCGTAGCCCATGCCCATTTGCGGTACCTCAACCCGCTGCCCCGCAACCTGCGTGAGATCTTGAGCAATTACAAGCAGGTGGTTGTACCAGAGCTCAACGGGGGTCAGCTCGCTTTTCTACTGCGCGGCCGTTTTGCCCTGAACATCCAGGCGTATCCCAAAATGCACGCACGGCCGTTTAAAATCAGCGAAATCACCGAAAAAATCGAACAGATTTTGGGCGTGCAGGAGTAAAAAAATGACCGATACCATCACGTTAAACCTCACCCGTAAAGATTTTGTCTCCGACCAGATGGTGCGCTGGTGCCCAGGCTGCGGCGATTACGCCATCCTGGCTTCCGTGCAAAAAATGCTGCCCGACATCGGCAAAGCCAAAGAGGATATTGTCTTTATCTCCGGCATTGGCTGCTCCAGCCGCTTTCCGTATTACATGAACACCTACGGCATTCACAGCATTCATGGCCGCGCCCCCACGCTGGCGACCGGGCTGGCCATCGCCAACCCGGAACTCAGCGTCTGGGTTGTCACCGGGGATGGGGATGGGCTGTCTATTGGCGGTAACCACCTCATCCATGCTATTCGCCGTAACATCAATTTGAACATTTTGCTGTTCAACAACCGCATCTACGGCCTCACCAAAGGGCAATATTCGCCCACTTCGCGGCGGGGGGCCAAAACCAAATCCTCCCCGATGGGGTCGCTGGAGCAGCCGCTGAACCCGATTGCTCTGGCGATGGCCGCCGAAGCGACTTTCATTGCCCGCTCGATTGACGCCCACACCCAACATCTGGGCGAGACGCTGCTGGCCGCTTCGCAGCACAACGGCATCTCGTTTGTGGAGATTTACCAAAACTGTGTCATCTTTAACCCCACCGAGTGGGAAGGATTGGACGACCGGCGCGTGCGTGACGAGCACATTTTGTACCTGGAACACGGCCAGCCAATGATTTTTGGCAAGGATCGGGACAAGGGCATCCGCCTGAACGGCTTCCGGCCAGAGGTGGTGCAGCTGGGCAACGGCTACAGCGAGGCGGATCTGCTGGTACATGATGAAACCTCACCACAAATGGCGTTTATCCTGGCCGGCATGGAGCATCCTGAATTCCCCGCGCCGATGGGGGTCATTCGCCGGGTGCGCAAGCAAACCTACACCGAAGGGCTGATGGACCAAATTGCCACGTCGCAGGCGGCCAAAGGAGCGGGTAATTTGCGCACTTTGTACGAATCGGCCGATTTGTGGACGGTGACGGCCAAAGATGACAAGCCGGTTAAATCCAAACAAACCGGACGCCTGTCGCTGGAGCTAGATGAGGAGTATGTTGATGAGATTGATCAGGAGCCGGAAGTGACAACGGCCGTTCAAGATCGCCTCATTGAAGATACCATTACTGCCCTAAACCCCAAACCACCGATTACGATTGATGCGTCGGCATCGCTGGCCAAAGCGATTCGCCAGATGAACAAACACCACATTGGCTGCCTGCTGGTGACCGACGCCCAGGATAAGCTGGTGGGCATTTTCACCGAGAAGGATGTGCTGCATCGGGTGGTGGGGCTGGTGGCTGATTTGGAAACGGCCGTTATCGCCGACCACATGACCCCCGACCCTATCGCTCTTACCGCCCATCTGCCCATTGCCCAGGCGCTGCACGAGATGCACGTCCACGGCTTCCGTCACCTGCCGCTGGTAGACGAGGATCATCGCCCTGAAGGAATCATCTCTTTCCGCGATGTGGTGCGTCATTTGAAGGAGACGCTTGCCTGAAACAGGAAGTCTGGGGGCATAACCGCCCGTGATGCGTGAAACGTGACCAGCTGCATTTCACGCATCACGTTTCAGCCCCCCGAAATCCTGAAGACCCATTTTTATAAAACAGGTAGTACAAACTCGTAGGTGTGGCCCGGCCACGCTTATGAGTTTCTTTTTTCCCAATTTTGGGAATCTGTACCGTAAACCAAGGAGATTTTGTATGGACGTTTTAGAGATTGCACCAGAGGAGTCCGTGGGGGAACGGCCGTCTGTGGTCAATGATTTTTCGATTGTGGCCGCCACCGCCAACGGTACCGGCAGCCAGACCGCCAATATGGCTATTCTGCGGGCGCTCTTCAAAATGGGCATCCCCGTGAACGGCAAAAATATTTTCCCCTCCAATATTCAAGGGCTGCCGACCTGGTACCATATCCGCGTCAGCCACGAAGGGTATGTCGCCCGGCGGCACACTTCTGAACTGCTCATCGCCTTCAACGCCGCCACCGTCAACGAGGATATTCAAATACTGCCCCCCGGTGGCGTCTGCATCCACAACGAAGATTGGCGCAGCCTGCCGCAGCGGGACGACATCACCTACTACGGCATTCCCGTCAACCAGTTTGTGCGCGATACGGGGCTGAAGGGCAAGCTGAAGGATTACATCGCCAACATGGTCTATGTGGGGGCGGTGGCCCAGCTGCTAGAGATTCCCCTGCCAAAGATTGAGGAGGCGCTGGATTATCTGTTTAACGGCCGTCGCAAGCTAATCGACTCCAATCTGGCGGTGGTGAAAGTCGCTTATGAGTGGACGGCCGAAAATATCCAGAAGCGCGATCCGTACCGCGTGGCCGAAATGGACGCCACCGCTGGCCAAATTATGATCACCGGCAACGAGGCGGGCGCGTTGGGCAGCGTCTACGGCGGGGCAACCTTTGTCGCCTGGTACCCCATCACCCCCTCCACCAGCTTTGTCGATGGCCTGAATGAATACCTGCCCAGGCTGCGCCGCGACCCGGAAACGGGCCAGAAAACGTACGCCGTGGTGCAGGCCGAAGATGAACTCGCTGCCATCGGCATGATCCTGGGGGCGGGCTGGGCCGGAGCGCGTTCCGTCACCGCCACCTCTGGCCCCGGCATCTCGCTCATGGCCGAATTTGCCGGGTTGGGCTACTTTGCCGAGATTCCGGCCGTCATCTGGAACGTGCAGCGCGTGGGGCCAAGCACCGGCCTGCCCACCCGCACCGGCCAGGGGGATGTCATTTCCACCTACTACCTGGGGCATGGCGACACCAAAAACGTCATCCTGTTCCCGGCCACGGTTGGGGAATGCTTCGACTTTGGCACCACCTCCTTTAATCTGGCCGAAACGCTGCAAACCCCCGTTTTTGTGCTGAGCGACCTCGATTTAGGCATGAACAACTGGATGAGCGAGCCATTCAATTACCCCAGTGAGCCGATTAACCGGGGCAAGGTGCTCACGGCAGAAGATGTGCAGCAGAAGGGGTTTGCCCGTTATCTGGACATCGACGGCGACGGCGTGGGCTACCGCACCCTGCCTGGCAATGAGCATCCGCTGGGTGCCTGGTTTGCTCGCGGTACGGGGCACAATGAAAAAGCCGTCTACAGCGAAAAGTCTGAAGATTGGCTGCACAACATGGCCCGGCTCCAGCGCAAGTTTGAGACGGCCCGCCAGATCGTCCCTGCTCCGGTAGTGGATACGGTGGCAGAGGCCAAAATCGGCATTATTGCCTTTGGCACCACCAAATTTGCCATTGATGAGGCGCGGGCTCGCCTGGCTGCCGGCGGCACGCCAACCAGCTTTTTGCGGCTGCGGGCGCTGCCGGTAAGCCACGACGTAACGGAATTTGTGGCCCAGCACGACCGGGTTTATGTGATTGAGCTGAACCGGGACGGCCAGGTTCACAATATTTTGCAAACAGAGATGCCAGAATTGGCGACGAAGCTGCACGCTTTGGCTTACCTGGACGGGATGCCGCTGACGGCACGCTGGGTGGTGGAAGCAATTCTGGAAGGTGAAGGAAAATAATCATGGGTAACAGACGAACAGCAAGCGTCAATTTAATTGGCCTGTCGAAGACGGATTACAATGGCAGCCCTTCAACATTATGTCAAGGCTGCGGGCACAACTCCATTGCCAACCAGATTATTCAGGTGGCGTATGAGTTGAACATTCAGCCGCATGAGATTGTAAAGCTGAGCGGTATTGGCTGTTCCAGCAAGTCGCCCGCCTACTTTTTGGGGCGGTCGCACGGCTTTAATTCACTGCACGGCCGTATGCCCTCTATTGCCACCGGGGCGCTGATAGCCAACCATACCCTGAAAGCGATTGGCGTCAGCGGCGATGGAGACACGGCCAGCATTGGCATGGGGCAGTTTAAGCATATGATGCGGCGTAATGTGCGCATGGTGTACATTGTGGAAAACAACGGCGTGTACGGCCTGACCAAAGGTCAGTTTTCGGCCACGGCCGATGAGGGCCAGGAGCTGAAATACGCCGGGTCGAATGAACTGCCGCCGATTGACATCTGCATGGAAGCGATGCTGGCAGGCTGCGGTTTTGTGGCCCGGTCGTTTTCTGGGGATGCCAAACAGGTGCGGGAGCTGTTGAAAGCGGCGCTGAGCCATCGGGGTACGGCCGTTTTAGACATCATCAGCCCGTGTGTGGCGTTCAACAACCACGATACCTCGACTAAAAGCTACGGCTACGGCAAGGAGCATGAAGATCAGCTGCACGACATCGGCTGGGTGGCTCCGGCAGACGAGATTGAGATTGGTGACTATGCGCCTGGCGATATGCAGGTGGTGGAAATGCACGACGGTTCGCACATTCAGCTGCGCAAACTGGAAGAAGATTACGATCCGACCGAGAAGATGGGGGCGCTGCACCGCCTGATGTGGGCCCAGGAAAAGCAGGAGTTCATCACGGGCCTGATTTATTACGATGGGCACCGGGAATCGTTGGCCGAAGCGAGTGATTTGACAGATATGCCGCTGTCTAGCCTGACGCCGGAGCAGTTACGGCCGTCTGCCGAATCGCTAGAGAAGATTATGGCGGGGTTGATGTAGGAGGTAATTGGGTAATTGGGTAATTTAGTAATTGAGCATCTACTTACCCAATTACTAAATTACTCAATTACTTCTCCAACTTCCGGGCGAGGATATTTTTCCACCCGCCAGCCAGTTCGGGGATGTCCAGCAGCTGTTGGGCAACCGCTTCGTCTACCTGGTGAAGGGTTTGTTCGTTGATGAGCTGGAGGGTGGCGGTGGGATACGGCCGTTCTACCAGCTTCAACACATCCCCCATCTGCACCATCCCCGACGTGAGCACCCGCAGATAAAAGCCGGTGCGCAGGGTCGCCATCACCTCATTAAAAAAGTTGGGCAGCTTCAGCTTACGCTCCTGCTTGGTGCAGGGATAGCGCGGGCTGCTCACCTGCACCACCGCTTCCCCCACCTGAAAAATATCCCCCACGGCAAAATCGGCTTCGGTGGCGTTGGTCAGCGTCCAGTTTTCGCCGACGCTGCCGGGGCCAAGGCGGCTTTCTACCCTTTCCAGATTGTAGTAATCATTCCAGAAGGCATAATGGGCCAGCGGATGGCAGCAAACGGCCTGGTCGAGCGAGCCGTGATGCTTGGTGTCGGCCACCTGGTCGCCAGCCAGGCCGCGCGGCTGCAAAAAGATCGGTTCGGCCACCGGGGCGCGAAAGATGGCGGAGCGCCAGGTGCCTCGTTCGTCGGTCATAGTTTGGGGCTGGCCGATTAGCTGGGTGTGAATGGTGATCATCGCTGCATACTCCTCAAATCATGGAATCTAGTACAAAGAGACAAAGGGGGGAAGAAACAAAGCTTTTTAATCTCTTTGTTACTTTGGTAAAAAAGTTATCTGCACACAGAATTGTAGCGGAAAAAAAGTGTAGGCAGCAAAAAACGGCCGTTTCTGCCCAGGAAACGGCCGTTTTTCGTAAAACAGGAGAAAACTAAGATGTTCGCTACATCGCTGTGCTGCGCGTGGCTGAAACGATAAATGATCCTTTCACCACGGAAAAACCCGGGATGGTATCCATCTGCTCCAGCAGACAGAGAATTTGTTCACGTTCGCCGCTGATTGTCAGGCTTAAAACCACATCTTCCTGACTGCCATTAGCGGAAACGGCCGTTGTCGATTGACTCTCTTTTTGCATGATACTGTACTGCTCCCCAAAAAAATTGTGTGCGTTGTCCCAAAAGAGCTGGGGCTTCCATTACATCGCTTGCTGTCCCCAGAGGCTCCCTAACCAGTACGTCCCTTTTGGTTGGTTGATACGTTATAAACGGCCGTTACCAATACAGTTCCAAGAAACAAAGCGGATAAAAATTATTGTGATTTCTGGAAAATCATAATGTTCGCTTGATACTAGAATCCAGAAATCACAAAAATAAAAGCAAAACAGAGAACATTGTTACGATAATGAGGTTTTAGCTTTTATGAACACAGAACACGCTTTTTTTATGCTGTAACATCCACAAAAAATGGTTCTGCTGCATTGCTTTGTTCAACGATAGACCTTCACCAGAATATATTGTTAGGAACAGGTGTTGGTCGGCTCCAATGAGATAGTGATAGCATAGAACAAATCAGACTGGCTGCCAATTACAAAAAAGTCATATATCTCAATTCCTATTGGCAAATTACAGTAGTTCTCAATTTAGCACGTTTTCCATCATAGCCTGGTGATTTATCCCATGGGGATTTCCATCATAGCCTGGGGATTTCCATCATAGCCTGGGGATTTATCCCCAGGTGGGCTAAAATGTGGGCAAGCGGAGGAACTTATGCAGAAAAGCTTTTTTGACGACCCAGATAATCAGTATGGCTCTTTAGCTGAACTCATCGACGCCATGATGAAGATGGACGATGATCCGTTGGCCAATGCTGGCACCAACGTGGTAATTTGCCGGGGCAATCCTCAGGCAAAGCTTCTGCTCGTTGGCGAAGCGCCTGGCCCGCAAGAAAATATTCAGGGCAAACCGTTTGTGGGGCGCTCCGGGCAGCTGCTGGACCAGATTTTGCAATCGGTTGGCTTTGATCCGGAACAAGATCTGTTTATCAGCAATTCCGTTTTCCGGATGCCGCCGGGGGATGGGGGTAAAAATTTCCGCAAGCCGACGAACGAGGAAATTGAGTATTACAAACCTTATTTGTTCGAGATTATTCGGCTGGTGGATCCAGCCATTATGCTGCTGACGGGTAACGTGGCGACCCAATCACTGTTGGGGCAGACGGGCATTACCAAATTGCGCGGGCAGTGGCATGAGTGGAACGGCCGTCGCGTTATGCCCATCTTTCACCCCTCTTACCTGCTGCGCAACCCCAGCCGCCAGCCCGGCAGCCCCAAATCGCTCATGTGGCAAGACATTCAGGAAGTGCGCCGCGTCTACGATTCTTTGGTAATTGGGTAGGCATTGACAAAACGGCCGTCTCGCAGTACGATTTTCGCTAGTAACTTACGAATCTTACGAATCCTGTGATTTTAGGGCTGATTGACTGACAAAACTCATTTAACCGCAGAGAGCGCAGAGAAAAATGAGGGAGAAATCTCCGCGTCCTCCGCGCCCTCTGCGGTAGAATCCTGAAATTTGTCCGTCAATCAAGATTTTAGGGTGACAACTATGAAAACCATCAGAATGTCTAGCGATGAGGCTCGGACAAAATGGCGTGAAGTGTTGGATACGGCCGTTGCTGGCAACCAAATCATCATCGAGCGATACGGCAAGCCGATAGCCATGATTGTGCCCTATTCTGGCGTTGCCCAAGCAGCTGAAGAAGTGAAAATGGTGCGGGAGGAAACGGCCGTTTACCAAACGGATACTTGGGAAACCCAAAAAGCAGAACTTGTAGCGGAAATCAAAGCAGCGTTGCTGCAAGAACCAAAGCTGCGAGAAGCAATTTTGCAATACGAATTAGCCAACTTCCGGCAACAATCGTTAGCGCATTTGGAAGAAGAGATCAGTGAGATCGATGTGCCAAAAGTAGTAAACATTTACTCACCCCGTCTGGCTCGCCCAGAGCAAGCGTCCGACTTCAAAAAAGAAATTATTGCAGAACTGCCCAATGCCCAACTATGATGCCCAACACTTCGATCCACCGGCCCCGTTAGCACAGGTCATTTTGCGCAATCCACAAAACGCCGCGCAGCTCGCCGCAGCGCCGATGCTATTAGACGCTGGCGCAGATGTCACTTTGATTCCCACAAAAACGGCCAACCAGCTAAACCTGACTGCTGCTGCCAATATGCAGTACGAATTGATGGGGTTTGATGGCAGCCGAACGGTGGCAACGGCCGTTCAGCTTGAGATGGTCTTTCTCAACAAAATTTTTCGCGGCCGTTTTCTGCTCATCGATCAGGCGTGGGGCATTATGGGGCGGGACATTTTGAACCTTGTTTCTTTGGCTCTGGATGGGCCAAATTTAACCTGGCGCGAGCAAAAATCCAGTTAAAGCGTATGTCTTCACCGCCACGTTATTCAGATAAGGCCGCCCTGCGCGGCGAACCGGGTTATACCTGGCGCTCCGGCCAGAAGCGCCGCCTGGGCATGATTCAGCAGTGGATCAACCTCACCGATGCGGTGATTTTGGACAATGGCTGCGGCCTGGGCACCTACCTGGACGCCTTTGCTCCGTTTACGCCGCATCGCTTTGGCCTGGAGCTGGAGCTGGACCGCGCCCAAAAAGCGCTGGCCGTGGCCCCGGGCATTGTGCAGGCGATGGGGGAAACGCTGCCGTTTGCCAGCGGCAGCTTCGATTTTGTCTTCAGCAATGAGGTGATTGAGCATGTGATGGACGACCGGCTGGCTATGGCGGAGATGGTGCGGGTGACGAAGGTGAACGGCCGTATCCTCATCTTTTGCCCCAACCGCTGGTACCCGGTGGAGCAGCACGGCGTCTACTGGCGAGGCAAGTACAAATTTGGCAACATCCCCCTGATAAACTACCTGCCCAACCCGCTGCGCAACCGATTGGCCCCCCACGTGCGCACCTACACCAAACGCAGCCTGCGCCAGCTTTACCGCGATTTGCCGGTGAAGGTGGTGCATCACGGCCGTATTTTTGGCGGCTACGATAACATCGAACGGCGCTGGCCTGGATTCGGCCGTATGATCAAAAACAGCCTCTACGCCGCCGAAAAAACCCCCCTCGCCGCGCTGGGCATCTCTCACCTGCTCGTGCTGGAAAAGTCAGCTTGATTTTTACCGCAGAGCACGCAGAGGTCGCTGAGAAAAACAAAACTCTGCGGTGAATCAAACAAAGAAGGGCGGGCTGGTGACCAGATAACGGTCGAAGCTGCCAAACGGCCGTTCGCTCATAAACATCGCCATAAACACGTCCATTTTGAAGTTGCGCGAGAGCAGGTAGGTAACGGCCGTTTCGTTCACCATCGGCACCTCCACGCCAAACTCTGGCAGGCCAGCCGACTGGGCCGCGCTTTCGGCATGGGCCAGCACCGCCGGGAAGTCGGCGGCGTCCAGCAGGGCAAAGGGACCACTGCTTTCCCCCAGATAGCCGTAGCCAGCGGGACGGCCGTTGCGCACATACAACATCCCGCGCCGATTCGCCAAAAACCATTGCTGATCCACATCCCGGCGGAAGCCAATCACCGCTTTGTCAATCTCACCCAGCGCGGCCACGGTTTCAGGGCTGTTGGTTAGCGGCACAAACTGCAAATCGGTCTCAAACGGCACCTGCTGCGGCTCGCGGCCAAAAAAGTAGATAGGAAAACGGGGGAACATGCCAGATTTTAGATAGAGCGCCTGCGCCCGAAAGTCAGACGTGGCGATGATGAAGCGCTGGGCTGCCCCTTCTGCCGGAAAAGCCCGCTCAATCAGCTGCCGCCCCAGCCCGCTGGACTGCGTGCCCGGCTTCACGAACAGCTCGGTCAGCTCGCGCACGCCATCGCGCAAAATGGCGCGGGAAAAGCCAATGATCTCGTCGTTCTGTTTGGCCAGCCAGAACTGTTCGGCGGTGTGGCTGAGGTGAGTGTAAAGCGGCCGTCTTTTTTGCCACATCGCCTGCAATTTGTCCGTATCCCCCCAGCTGGTTGCCCCGGCAAAACCCAACCGCTTGATCAAGTCTGACAGCGTTTCTTCAAATATCAAAAAGGTTTCATACCCGTCTGCCAGGCTGCCAGGCAAAAAGGTGACTGGTTCATTGGGGTGCTGCTCTCTCATCATTTCTCTCCCAGATGATTTGAATCAAGGTAGATCGTGTTTCTATTATAACGATAACAGAAATAGATAGAAGAGGTGCTGCGGGTAAATAAAAACCCTTTTTATTAACATAAACCGGTACTATTAAATGCTGATTATATAGAATATCGGCAATACCGATTTCCTTGTATTCCCTGGCTGCTCTGATTAAAATTTTAAGTAAGACAGTGTAGGAGTCCCTAATTTAACCAACGGAGGTTTACAATGAGCGAAAATGGAAAAATGAACGAGAATGGCCAGAATGAGGTGGCTAGCTTTAAGGTAAAGGCTGGTTTGGCCCAAATGCTAAAGGGTGGCGTCATTATGGATGTGGTAACGCCAGAACAGGCCGTGATTGCTGAAGAAGCGGGTGCCTGCGCCGTCATGGCCCTGGAGCGTGTTCCGGCCGACATCCGCCAGGATGGCGGCGTGGCCCGCATGTCGGACCCCGGCATGATCAAGGAGATTATGGCTGCCGTCAGCATTCCGGTGATGGCCAAAGCCCGCATCGGCCACTTTGTGGAAGCCCAAATTTTGGAAGCGATTGGCGTCGATTATGTGGACGAGAGCGAAGTGTTGACCCCGGCCGATGAAACCCATCACATCAACAAGCACAACTTCAAGATTCCGTTTGTGTGCGGCTGCCGCAACCTGGGCGAAGCGCTGCGCCGCATTGGCGAAGGCGCCGCGATGATCCGCACCAAGGGTGAGGCAGGCACCGGCGACGTGGTAGAAGCCGTGCGCCACGCCCGCACCGTGCTGGGCGAAATTCGCCGCTTGCAGCTGATGCCCGATGAGGAGCTGATGACCTACGCCAAAAATATCGGGGCGCCGTACGATTTGGTGAAGCTAACCAAAGAGATGGGCCGCCTGCCGGTGGTGAATTTTGCCGCTGGCGGACTCGCCACCCCCGCCGACGCGGCGCTGATGATGCAGATTGGCGTCGATGGCGTCTTTGTGGGTTCTGGCATCTTCAAGAGCGGCAATCCGGCCGAACGGGCCAGAGCGATTGTAGAAGCGACGACCCACTTCAACAATCCCGTTATTTTGGCACAGGTGAGCGAAAACCTGGGCGAGCCGATGGTGGGTATCAACGTGAGCAGCCTGCCGGAGAGCGAGCATCTGGCGACGCGTGGCTGGTGATCATAAAAAATGTAGCCGCGGATTCTTTCCGCGCTTTGAAGACGCGCTAAGAAAGCGCGGCTACAAAAACATCGAGATGGAAGTACGTGAACTAGACCCAAAACGGGACATGGCAGAATGGCTGCGGCTGCGGCAGGGGTTGTTTGACGACAGCACGGAAGCGGAGCATCGGCAGGAGATGGCCGAGATTTTAGCCGAGGATGTTGGTTGCGTGCTGGTGGCAGAACGGCCGTCTACAACCCAACTAGCCGGTTTTGTGGTCGTCGGCAGCCGCAAATATGCCGAAGGCTGCACCGCATCCCCCGTAGCTTACCTGGAAGAATGGTTTGTCGCTGACGACGTGCGCCGCCAGGGCGTGGGCAAGGCGCTGATCGCCGCCGCCGAGGCCTGGGCGCGGCAAAACGGCTTCCACGAACTCGCCTCAGACACCACCCTCGACAACAAGATCAGCCTGGCCAGCCACCTGGCCCTTGGCTTTGAAGAGGTCGAGCGGCAAATCAACTTCATCAAAAAACTAAAATAGCCCGGCATTTTCCCGGAAACTGGCTGAAGTAGCTGCCCAGAGTAGGGGTGCAGTTTCCGAGAAAATCACTGGTATAAACATTTATGAAAATTGGGGTTTTGGCGCTGCAAGGCGCGTTTATTGAACATATTAACATGCTAAAAACGCTGGGCGTAGAGGCAGTGGAAGTGCGCCTGCCGGAGCAGCTGGCCGACCTGGACGGCCTGATCATCCCCGGCGGCGAGAGCACGACGATTGGCAAGCTGGCCCGCCGCTTTGGCCTGATGGAGCCGCTGCGCGACTTTGCGACGGCCAAACCGGTCTGGGGTACCTGCGCCGGGATGATCTTCCTGGCCAAAGAGATTGGCAGCGACACGGCTGGGCGAGACCAGCCGCTGCTGGGGCTGATGGACATCGAAGTGGCCCGCAATGCGTTTGGGCGGCAGGTGGATTCCTTTGAGACGGGGCTGGATATTTCTGTGTTTAGCAATGGGGATAAACGGCCGTTTCCCGCCGTCTTCATTCGTGCCCCCAAGCTGGTAGCGGCCAAAGGGGCTGCCGAGGTGATTGCTGCCCTGCCAGACGGAACGGCCGTTGCCGCCCAGCAAGGCCATTGGCTCGTCACCTCCTTCCATCCAGAACTTACCGGAGACAGCC
This sequence comes from Promineifilaceae bacterium (SeqCode), assembly GCA_041748655.1. Lineage (GTDB taxonomy): Bacteria > Chloroflexota > Anaerolineae > Promineifilales > Promineifilaceae > Leptofilum. Next base: position 96,714 of record JBGTCV010000085.1, read on the forward strand.
GGTTTCACGAATACTTTTTGTCGCTTGTACGAGGGGGAGACAAGTGAGAAGTGGCACTATTCACTTCTCACTGAATAACGTCTTCCCACGCTTCCAGTTCTGCCTCGCTGAGAAAGCCTGCGGCGCCGCCGTTGCTGCCGATTTTGTAGGAGGCGAAGCGGATTGCCTTTGGCAGGGCGGTGTACGGGTTTTGGCTGGTGCGGTAAAAATGGTTGAAGGCGGCAAAGAGGGCATCCCCTGCGCCAATAGTGTTGACAATGGGGCGGGTTTGTACCGCTGGCAGCCGTTCACAAAAGTTGTCGGCCTTCACCGCCAGCAGCGCCCCGGCGGCACCTAAACCAATCACGATAATGTCAGTACCAAATTCATTTTGCAGCTGTTTGGCCCACTGTTCTGGCGGCACGGGCAGCCGCTCATCGCTCATGAAGAGGATGGTGGCGGCGGCCATGTAGTCACGATTGTACGCATCATCCAACGCGGCAATGGTGTGTATATCGGTGGTAATGGGGATGCCTGCCTGCTGTGCCTGGGGCAGAAACGGCCGTGTGTAATTAATGTTGGCCAAAACAGCCAGATCGCTGGTGCACAGCGCCTGCTGGAACAGTTCGGGGGGATACGGCCGTTCCTGCACATCTTTCAAATCGGTATGGCACTGCCGTTTGCCCTGCCTGTCGTAGAGAATGACCGACTGGGCCGTCTGGGGCATGGCGGCGACGATATAGTCGCTGCCCAATCCGTCCGCCTGCACCTGCTGCCGGATTTGCTGGCCAGGCAGATCGGTTCCCACCAGAGTGAGAAAGTGTACTTCGCTGCCCAGCGTAGTGAGCGCCCTGGCAATGTTGTAACCGGCCCCGGAAACGGCCGTTTGAATGCCAAAAAACGGGTAGCAAATCGGGCTGTATTCGATGGGAAACTGCTCCACCGCCACCGTTGTTTCCAAATTAGTATGCCCACAAACTAAAACTGCCGCCATTTTGCCTCCGCTGTTTCTTGTCGCGCCGAATCATACCTTAACGATTTTCTATTGCCTAACCTGGACAGGCCGGAACCAACAAAGATTTTTGGCTCTTCAGGAATTCAGGGGGTAGGTGCCAGATGTAGGGGCGACCCTTGTGGTCGCCCTCGACTGGGCGGGTACAAGACCCGCCCCTACATTTAGCGATACCCCACGAGATCCGAAAGACCTAACGGGATGTTTCCCCATTCGACTTCGCTCAGGGCCGAAGACTCCGCTCAGCATGACAATGTTGTCGGGCGGATGTTATATTGACGCCATGAGGCTTTGGCGTACACTCGTCCAATCAACTGCTTTACCTTATTTCCTTTGCTTCTTTGCCCCTTTGCATCAAAAGATTTTCTGGCTTGTCCAGATTAGGAGAAAGCTATGAATGACGAAACCTTGTCTACCAATGAGTTAATTGATGCCCTGAAACAGGCCGGGTTCACGCCCGATCTTGATCTCATCCGCGCCTGCCTGGCGCACAGCGAAGCGTTGGAACCGGCGCTGCTTGAAATGCTGCTCTCAGACCCGTGGCAAAAATACGGTCTGGAGGATGTTACAGACCCGCGTGCCTATGAAGATATTCATGCCGGCCATTTTCTGCTTGCGGCTCGTTCCCAGGCGGCGCTGCCTATCTTTGGCGAAGTTTTCCGCGACGAAGAGCGGGAAGACCTCATCGAATGGTTTGGTGGGGCGATGCACCATTATGGCTCGGTGGCGCTGCCGGTATTTACGGAACTGATGTTGGATGAGGCGGCGTTTGAGTACGGCCGTTCCACCGCTGCCGCTATTTTGTGCGACATCGCCGTGAACGAACCAGACTACAAACCGATGGTGATCGCCAGCCTGCAAAAGCTGCTGCCGCCGCTGCCAGAGGGGGACGAACCGATCGTCGGTGATGGCGAGTTTGACGAGATGTGGACCTGGGCCGTGCTGGAGCTTTCCCGGCTGGGTGATAAAGAAAGCCAGCCCCAAATTGAAGCGCTGTACGCGGCCAACGCCATCGAAACCTGGGTGATTGGCGACTATGATGAATACCTGCGGCATCTGGAAGAACCCTCCGATTTGCCCAAACCATACGACATCATCCAAACTTATGAAGCGTTGCAGCGAAGGGAAGCCAAAGAAGCCGAACGGAAGGCACTCTGGGCCAAACAAGAGCAGGAGAGGGCGGCAAAGCGGGTACAGGAAGCCGCCGAACGCGCTGTCGCTCTGGCCCAACGCCCCAGCCCCACGCATGAACCGCCCAGGCCTGCTGGGCCGCCAGCACGCCAGGAGCCCAAAGTAGGCCGGAATGAGCCCTGCCCCTGCGGCAGCGGCCTGAAGTACAAAAAGTGCCACGGCCGTCCGGGAGCAAAGTAAGGGTATTTCTTAAAAGGATGAAGAATTTCGGACACGGATACACACAGATACTTCGACTGCCCTCAGCACAAGCTGTCACAGATAAAGAAAATAAATCCGTGTTTATCTGTGGAAATCTGTGTCCCATTTCTTATTGAGGACCAGGTCTGGTGATTCCATGACAAAAAAGAAGAAGCCGCAGTTAGGCAAACTGCCGCCAAAGTACACCTTTTTCCTGAATCCGTACGTGGACGCCCGTTTTACGCGCTGCCCCATTTGCGACAAAGCCACCAAAGCGCGTAAACATCCGTTTTTTATTCACATCTTTCCCAGGCAGCCATTTATCCTCAACATGACGGGGCGCTACTGCCCAAAGTGTGACCTGCTCATTTTGCACAAGGACAAGCTGGAAACGCTGATGGCTTATTCGATGCAGCAGTTTGATCCCTCGCTGATTGGCAACGACTATCTGGTTGTGGGGACGGTGGAGCGCCAAGGGTATCGCGAATCGCAAAAGCAGCCTAAGGAGTATGACCTTGTTTTTGACAATTTGCACGACTTCAAAAAAGTTGTGACGTTTGAGCGGGCGCGTTGGGGGTCGGGGCCGGATGAGTGAGGTGGGCGGCTCTTTTTGCTGGGGATGGAGGGGAACGGCCGTAGCTCGGTGCACCAACAACCCAATCTGTGGGCTGGAAAAGAAGGCAAAATAAGTTGACACCGCTTAGTTTGTGTGCAAACCGTGCGGAATGTTCTTTGAAACGACCGTTTTTGCAGAGCAACATTATCCTGTGTTCAGTTTCATGACGAACGGCCGCCATTCTGAAATACTATTGTCACGAAACTTTTAATTTGCTATTATGCCTAGGCGAGTTCATAGTGCAGGCGGCCAGATTTCCAGTGACTTGTGACAGCAACCAAGCTATTGATTGAATAGGTCGTGTTGCATAACACCCCGAAAATTGTCTTATGCCGAACACTTTGTTGCAAATGACCCCGACATTGGGGTTTTATACAACTTACAGTCCTAAAATCGTGTGTTTAAGAAGAAAATCCAAGGTTTATGCACACCTACAAGTTGTTGAATAATTGAACGGGCGGACATAATACGGAACGCTTATTCTACAAGGACACTCGTTCGGTAACCAAATCGGAGAACATTATTGCTTATGAGTCTTCCAAGTCTAGTCTATGATGCATGGTTTATCTCAATCGCATCAATAATACTTGCTGTTGTACTTGAACCACTATTCAAAAAAGCAATTGGTAATATTAGAGCACTATACGGAAGTTTCTCAGGGACTTATATTGCACTTTCTGGAGAACCCGGCAAGGGATCTGTTGTTGTCGAAATAGTGAAATGCAAACACATAGGTCAGAAGATACTTGGAAAAATCGATGGTGTGACTTTCGCCCGCGTGGAGCAGAATGGGGAGTTAGTAGAAGTTTCTGGCAATGATGGTCAATATAAGTTCAACGGTATTGTAGATGAAAGGACGTTAGTTCTATCCTTTCACAGTACGTTGCGTGGTGTAAAGGGCTCTGGAACTCTTACTTTACAAGGAGATAGTAGTGGCAAAGTGTTCACTGGCGTTTGGAGCGGATTCGATGTCAAAAATATCGCAAGTTCTCCTTGCATCTGGATAAAAGCTGACAAAAATTTAGACGTTAAAAAAGGGAAAGAGGCAATACTAAAGGAAGCACAACGATTTTTAACTCTTGAGAAAAGCCCTTGGAATACTGGACGGGCATCTGTTTTCTATCTACAAGGAGTAGGTGGACTAGGAAAAACGGCTCTTTTGAGTGAGTTGCTCGAATATGTGCCAGAGCAAGAGAGTGAAGAAGGACAGGATGAGTAAACTGTGTGCTTTTAGCCGCCCAACATGGCTTGCAGCCGACGTGGAGCGTGGCTGAAGCAGGCGTTAGGCAGCACGTAATACTCAGTAGCTGTCTGAACCCTTGTAAATTTTAACCATGTTTCGTTCGATTGGGAAGTTTCAGTGGTACCCCGTCCGGGGATCCGAAGGCGATGATGTGACTGGTGTCGTGATTGGCCAGGGCACCGACCCGGCATTCGCGACGGCGTTTCTCAAAGCCGCAAGTCACCTTGCAGCCGATGTAGGCAAGCCGACTCCTTCATCGTATCACTATTTTGCGATCCCCGCGCTCTACTGTTTTCGACACGCACTGGAGCTGATGCTCAAGGCAGTTCTCCGGGAAGTTGATGCGGTGCTGACGGCGTGCCCTGCTCCTGAGAATGAACCAGCACCGCCAGCGACCGATCCCGCAATTCTTGGCTCTCACTCGCTATTCGCCCTTGAGCGTGAGCTCACGAAGAAGCTTCAGCACCACGGCTACGATTACCTCGTCGATCGTCATCGCGCCATCATTAAGCGTATACATGATATTGACCCAGGTGGAATGAGCCTCCGGTACGGAATAGACAAGAAGGGGCAGCTACTCCTGCCGACGGGGTGGGAGGTTCAGATCATGGAAGTTGAAGCGGCGGTGACGGAGGTCTTCGAGCAGCTTAATCTCATCTACTGGGTACTCCAAGGATACTCACTTTCCAACCCGATCGGCCACCGACAAATGTGGTCGTACTGATTTCGGCGAGAGCATTGTTCCGCGGTGCAGCACCGCCACCTAACCAGCGCTTGCAGTGGACGAACCTGCTGCCATATTTTCCGCCCGCCGCCGGCTTCGGCACATGCGAGCTCGCCACTGAAACTGCCACGTTAGTGCTCAAAAAGCCCTGATTGCAATTACGATTTTTCTCGCAATTTTAGAAAAATATGGCTAAGACAATGACGCCCGCTGAGTTTGTGGCGAAGTGGTCGCGGATTCAGGAGAGGGAAACGGCCGTTTGCGTAGAAGTCTGCACAGCCGCTTGAGAAATCAGGCGGCTTTTTGTTTTCGTGACGAACGGCCGTAACCAGGCAAACTGCTTGTCACGACACTTTTAATTTGCTACTATGTCTAGGCGAGTTCAAGGTGCAGGCGGCCAGATTGCCAGTCAACCAGTGACTTGAGTCAAAATCTAAGCTATTATTCAAACATTAGGTCATCCGTGGCCGCCACTGAACTCGCACTTCTTGGCTCACGGATGACCTTTTTTGTTGGTCGTTGAGGCAAAGGCTGAATAGTTGGTGATTTACGGCCGTTCTGCAAGCCAAAACGCCGCCCTAACAACCGCTTAAAGCTGACGCGCCAAAGAAAACAATCGCGCAGCTTAAGCATCTGAACAACAGACAAACACACAATTTTTTTCAGGAGCCAAGCATGGCGAATCTACCAGTATCCTTACCGCTACAACCAATAATCTTTGATGATTTAAATACAACTGAATCCAAGATACTTGAAACTGTGTTGCAAACCAAGAAGCGAGTTACCGAGATTGCTAAAGCATCAGAACTTAACGATGTAAACCTTGCTCTGCGTCAAGGCCATAACTGCGTCTTCATTGATATTTTTTCTTTAGAGGTTGTAACTGGAATTCAAGCTCTTGAATCCATCAGAGAGACTTTTCCTTATGTGCCCATTTGTTTATTTTCTAAAAGTTCACTTCTTAGTGAGATGCCAGGAGTAAACGGGTATTGGAAGCGAAGATTCCATCATTATTACAAACTTCAAAAAGACTTACCTATATCTTCATTTGAAACAAGAGTGGACGGTGTTTTAGATCAATTTGATGATTATATAGAAGCCGCTCTAGCCCGCAGAAAAATATCTGAACTAGTAACATTAACTGAAGAATCAAATATTGATGAAGAAAAGAAAACAGAAATTGCTGAAATTGTGGAGGTAGTTCAAAAAGCTCTTCAAACTAAAGGTGAATCAAATTTAGCAAAAGTAACCACGATTGTTCCGGGGGTTGATACAACCAAAGTCGAAGAGTTGGTAAATACAACCTTAGCTGATGCGGGACGCTCTCTAAAAGTCACGACCAACGTGAACATAGGGGTACTATTGGCGGGATTGTTACTCGTGTTGAGTTCTTTTTTGGTTGCGTCAATTACACAACGATGGGAAGCAGTAGCCTTCGGGGGTTTTGGAATGGCAGGCGTAATTACTTCTCTGGTAGTAAATCCTTTGAAATCCATTGGAGCCAGCGCAAGGCGACTAGTCCAAGTACAAGTTGCTTACTTGGGTTTCGTCAGCCAACTTGCTCTGCTTAACGAGTTCTCTGAAAGCAACTCACCACTTGAAAGAAGCGAAAGACTTGGATCTGAAATGGCACGTACACTGAAAACACTACAGGATCATTTTGGAAACTGACCTTTGTATTAGCCACCTAACAGGGCTTGCAGCCGACGCGAAGCGCGGCTGAAGCGGGCGTTAGGGAGATTCGCGACATCGTATTGCACTGCCTATTTCGATATCAACTATATTAGCCCACAGGGACTTTAGGAAGTACCATCTAGAATGAATCGACCCACAAACCACATCAAGTCCAAACAACGTGTCGCTGACCACGGGGAGGTCTTTACCCCGGCGTGGCTGGTTGAGGCGATGCTCGACCTGGTGAAGGACGAGACGGAACGCATTGATTCCCGCTTCCTGGAGTCGGCGTGCGGCAGCGGCAACTTCCTGGTGCAAATCTTGCGGCGCAAGCTGGCTGCCGTGGAGCTTAAGTACGGCAAGTCGGCGTTTGAGCGGCAGCATTATGCGCTGCTGGCGCTGATGTGCATCTACGGCATCGAGCTGCTGGCGGACAATATCACCGAGTGCGGCGATAATCTGCTGGAAATCTTTGCCGGCTACCTGAATCTGGACGAGACGGACGACCTCTATCGCGCTGCGTCCTACGTGCTGGCACAGAATCTCGTGCACGGCGACGCGCTGACGATGCGCACCCACGACGACCAGCCGATCAGCTTTGCCGAATGGGGCTACCTGGGCAAGGGCAAATTTCAACGGCGCGACTTCAGCCTCGCCACCCTCACCCTTGCCTCTACCTTCAGTGCGGAGGGGTCACTCTTCGCCCACCTCGGTAAACACGAAATCTTTAAGCCGACGAAAACCTACCCGCCGCTAACCGTGGCCGAACTGGCTGCCGCCGCCGACACCCCGCAGGAGGCCGCATGAGCACCCAAGCCGCTTTTTCCCTGCGCGGCCGCAACCCCGATGTGCTGTCGTGCATCGCCAACCTCTCCAATGACGAGGTGTTCACGCCGCCGGAGCTGGCCAACCGCATGCTGGACATGGTGGCCGAGGCGTGGGCGGCGGACCACGATGGCGCGAATATCTGGGCGGACAAGACGGTGCGCTTCCTCGACCCGGTTACCAAGTCGGGCGTCTTTTTGCGCGAAATCACCAGCCGCCTCACCGCAGGGCTGGCCGCCGAGATACCAGACCTTGAGGAGCGCGTTAACCACATCCTGACACAGCAGGTGTATGGCATCGCCATCACCCATCTCACCAGCCTGCTGGCGCGGCGCAGCGTCTACTGCTCCAAACGCGCCAACGGCAAATATTCGATTGCCGATGGTTTTGACAGTGAGGCGGGCAATATCTGGTTTGAGCGGCTGGAGCATACGTGGGTCGGTGGCAAGTGTACGTTTTGTGGGGCAAGCCAGAGCACCCTCGATCGCGGTGCGGAACTTGAAACCCACGCTTACGCTTTTATCCATACTGAAGATATCAAGACTCGGATGACCGAGTTGTTTGGAGGCACCATGCAGTTTGACGTAATCATAGGAAATCCGCCGTATCAGTTGACAGACGGTGGCGGCACAGGTACGTCTGCGATGCCAATCTACAACACCTTTGTTGACCAAGCGAAGAGGCTCAATCCACGCCTGCTGTCGATGGTGATTCCCTCTCGTTGGTTCACGGGTGGCAAGGGGCTAGATGAGTTCAGAAGGTCAATGCTCGAGGACGATCGCTTACGTTCAATAGACGACTTTGTAATTTCGTCGGACATCTTCCCCGGGGTGGCTCTAAAAGGTGGAGTCTGCTACTTCCTTTGGGAGCGGGACAATCGCGGGCCGTGCCGCATTACTACTCACTTTAAAGAAGAGCCTCCTTCAATGTCAATTCGCCCGCTTCTTGAGGAAGGCGCGAACGTGTTCGTCCGGTTTAACGACGGCTTGTCGATCCTCAAAAAGGTCGTTGCTGTCGAGAGCGGGACGATCGGCTCATTGTTGCTGCCAGATGGCATCCGGTTCGATCGGCTGGTCAGTACGAGAAGGCCATTTGGGCTGAACTCGAAATTTAGAGGGAAAATTGCGAAAGGTGCCAATGATGTGCTCGTATATCAAAGTGGCGGGAGCGGGTACATGCCCAGAGCCTCTGTGGAGAATGGTATCGATCTCATCGACAAGTGGAAGGTCTTCGTGGGCTTCGCAGCTCCAGGCACCGGAAACAAGGATACGTATCCACACAAAATCATAAGTACGCCTTTCTTGGGCGAACCGGGTAGTATTTCCACGGAGACGTATCTGTGCATTGGCCCATTCGACTCGAAAATCGAGGCTGAAAGTGTCTTGTCCTATTTATCTTGTCGGCTGACTCGCCTCTTGATTCTCTTGCACAAGCCCTCTCACAACACCACCCGTAGAGTCTACACTTTTGTTCCAACCCAAGAGTGGAATAGGATATGGACGGACGAGGCCCTCTACGCAAAATACGGCATCTCGGATAGCGAGATTGCGTTCATCGAGAAGGTTGTCCGCCCGATGGATCTTGCTGATTTTACAAGCGAAGATGTTGCTGATAGCGATGACGACGACGATGAATAAACCCACTATCGAGGAAATCCTCGCGCCCAAGCCGGAAGCCAAACCGCGCATCTACGCCTACGCCATCGACGACGCGACGCACGCCGGTCTGCTCAAGGTGGGGCAAACGACGCGCGACGTCAAACAGCGCATCGCCGAGCAGCTCAGGACGGCGGCCATCAAGAATTACACCATCGAACTGGACGAATCGGCCGTGCGCGCCGACGGCAGCTTCTTCAGCGACCACGAGGTGCGCGCGGCGCTCGCCCAAAAAAGGTTTGAAAACGCCGAACTGGAGTGGATGCGCTGCACCGTCGCCGACGTGCAGACCGTCATCAGCGAACTGCGCAGCGGCCAGCGCCTCACCGGCACGCACCACGAAACGTTCGCCATGCGCGCCGAACAGGAAGGGGCGGTGGACAAGACACACGCCTACTTCCACTCCATCTGGCAGGAGGATATGCACGCCGTGCCGCGCTTCCTCTGGAACGCCAAGATGCGCTTTGGCAAGACGTTTACTGCCTACCAGCTCGCCCGGCGGCTCGGTGCCAAGCGCGTGCTCGTCGTCACCTTCAAGCCTGCCGTCGCCGATGCCTGGCAGACCGACCTCGAATCGCATGTGGACTTCGACGGGTGGGTATACCTCTCCCGCAATACCGACGGCGACCCCAGAAAAATCAGTCGTCGGACGCCGGTCGTCTATTTCGGCTCCTTCCAGGATTTACTCGGCCGTGACGCGGCGGGCAACATTAAGCCGAAAAATGAATGGATTCACACCATCAACTGGGACCTCGTTATCTTCGACGAATACCACTTCGGCGCGTGGCGCGAGACGGCGCAGGAGTTGTTCGAGGGCGAGGAAGACAAGGTAGCCAAAAAAGAGGCCGGGCTGGAATACGGCCGTGGCCTGGCAGACGTCAACGAAGACCTCAGCGAGCTTTCGGCAAAGGAAACCGAGTTCCTGCCGATCACCAGCCGAGCATACCTCTACCTCTCCGGCACGCCGTTCCGGGCGCTGGCCACGGGCGAGTTTATCGAGGAACAGATCTTCAACTGGACGTACACCGACGAACAGCGCGCCCGCGCCGAATTCGCGGCAAAGCACCCCGACCAATGGAACCCTTACGGCGCCATGCCGCAAATGCGCCTGCTGACCTACCAGATGCCGGACGAACTGCTGGCCATCGCCAGCGCCGGGGAGTTCGACGAGTTCGATCTCCACACATTTTTCGAGGCAAAGGGTCGGGGCGCGCAGGCAACGTTCAAACACAAGAGCGACGTGCAGAAGTGGCTGGACATCATTCGCGGCGGCTACATGCCCACGGCGGTGGAGCATCTGAAGACCGGCACGCGGCCGCCGTTTCCCTATTCGGACGTGCGCCTGCTGCCCTACTTACAGCATTCATTCTGGTTTATGCCTAACGTTGCCGCCTGTCATGCGATGGCCAACCTGCTGGCAGAGAAGCACAACGTCTTCTGGCACGACTACACGGTGGTTGTCGCCGCTGGCGCTTCGGCGGGCATCGGACTGGAGGCGCTGCCGCCCGTGCGTCAGGCCATCGGCAGCGGACTGGAGAGCAAAACGATCACGCTGTCGTGTGGCAAGCTCACCACAGGCATCACCGTGCCGCAGTGGTCGTCGATCCTGATGCTGCGCAACCTCAAGTCGCCGGAGACCTACTTTCAGGCCGCCTTCCGCGTGCAGTCGCCGTGGTCGATCAAGAACTCCAACGGCGACGACCCGCACGAGGAGGATATCCTCAAGCCGGTCTGCTTTGTGTTCGACTTTGCCCCCACGCGCGCGCTGCGCCAACTTTCGGAGTACGGCATTGGTCTGTCACCCAACGAACCGAACCCGGAAAACGCCGTCCGCGACCTCGTGTCGTTCCTGCCCGTCCTGGCCTACGACGGCGCGAACATGACGCAGATTGACGCGGGCGGCATTCTCGACATCGCAATGGCGGGCACGTCGGCCACGCTGCTGGCCCGCAAGTGGGAAAGCGCCCTGCTCGTCAACGTGGACAACGACACCCTGCGCCGCATCCTCAACAACCCGGAGGCGCTGGCCGCCGTTGAGCGCATCGAAGGTTGGCGCTCACTGGGCGACAACATCATCGAGACGATCATCAACAAGAGCGAGAAGGTCAAGGATCTCAAGAATAAGGCCAGGGACGAAGATCTGACGGACAAGCAAAAGAAGGAACTCAGCGCCGAGGAAAAGGAATACAAATCCAAACGCAAGCAGATCCAGGAGAAGCTGATCAAGTTCGCCACACGGATTCCGGCCTTCATGTATTTGACCGACTTCCGCGAGAATACGCTGCAAGATGTGATCACCAAACTGGAACCGGATCTGTTCCGGGCAGTCACCGGCCTGACGGTCAAAGATTTCCACCTGCTCGTGCAGCTCAGGGTGTTCAACACCGAACAGATGAATCAGGCCGTCTTCGCCTTCCGGCGCTACGAAGATGCGTCGCTCCGCTACACCGGCATCGATAGCCACCCGGGGCTGACGCATTATGGGCTGTACAACACTGTGGTGGCAAGGGAGTGAGAAGAATGAGTAAATTTTGGCGAGGTGTTTTTTGGTTCATTTTCCTTGTTGTGCTTGGTCTATGGATATTGGCCATATTTAATCAAAGGGCAGCGATCACTTTTTTGCCTGACTTTTACCACCAACTGCTTCAGGAATATTCAACAGTAATTTTAGACAATTTCCCCATCGTTCTCTCTCTTACGGCTTTACTCTTTAGCTATAAATCATTAGAGATTTCGCATGAAAGAACCGAAATAGCCAGAAAACAACTAGAAGAAGCACAGACGGAAAAAGCAGAACGCCGTTTATCGATTGTTTTAACGGATGCGTTCAAAGAGGATGACGTTTTAGATAACAATATTCCACTTGAATGGTGGGCACTCAAGTTGCTGGTTACCAATAAGAGCGAAGAACAGGTCATTTTAATCAAGCTGCATATCGAATTGGAAACCCGAAAAGCGGTCAATTTGTCGCCGCTTGAAAAAATGATACAGAAATCGCCACTCGAACCATTTCAGCATTCAGGAAATATTGCTGAACGAAAAGCGTACGCAATTTATGATATGTCTCTTCACGATACACAGAGAATCAGCACCAAAAGTGTTGGCTACATACCAACTAGTGATGCAAGTTGTTTTTCCACGGCAAATTTAATCAATTGGAATACGAGAGAACCAATCCTTTTCACCCCACTGGAAGAAAAATACGGTCCAAATCCAGGCGAAAAACAAAGCTGGTTATTATTCGGTAAAACTACACCGGAATTTCAGACGTTTCTCCATCAGCATCAGCTTGAACTACATCGAATCAATTGCACCTTTACCACGGACAAGGGCGAAGAGGTCATCGAATTCACATTTCCTCTCAGGGCTAGAATGCCATACGATCTAAAAGATGATTTGGTGAGGATGTCCGCAACTGAAGAAGAAAGATAAACACTAATCTGGTAAACAAAGTTTCTCATCACCTTCCTTTCATAATTGCAACTGGGTTAGCTTTCTAGCAGAGGTGATAAGTGGCGCGGCGAGGACGCCGTCCACAGCAAATTATGAAGACCTTTCCACAGCGGGGGGCGCAAGCAACTAGCCAGCTTGAATACAAAGCGCCATGCCGGTGTGCTTGTATTGAATCTTATTGAATTATGCTTATCACTTTTAGAAAAAGTTCGTACAGTACCAGCCAAACAACCTTCAGCACAGATGCTTATAACCTGGGCTACCAGTTCACTTCAAACTGCCGTGTTTCGCGATGGCCTACAGGCCATTGAGTGGACGGTAGCTGATCGGGGGTTGGCTGGTCTTGCCGATTTACAAGGCTTGCCCTGGGTCTTATCGATGGAGGATTTTTTTGAGGCATGGGTAGAAACGGCCGTTTCCCGTTTAACACATCATATTGGGGGTACGGTTTACGTTGGTCGTAAACGCGAAACAATTGTACCGTTACAATGGCAACCACCGTACACTGGTTCGCAGCGTTACCTCCTACCAGATGTCGTCATGGAGCGTGAAAACGAAACAATTATTTTTGATGCAAAATACAAGCGGCATTGGGAAGAATTAGCTTTGTCTAATTGGCATCGCATGGATGAAATTATTCAGAAACATCATCGCCAAGATTTATTGCAAGTGTTAGCGTATGCCGCAACAAAATCGACCCCGAAAATAACATGTTGTTTAGCTTATCCTTGTCAATTTAAAACCTGGCAATCGCTTAAAGAAAGGGGCCGCTTGTTTCATAGAGCAACAATTCCAGCTGGTGAGCGTGAATTGAACGTGATATTGACCGCAATACCTATGAGTCAGAATCTCGATCTAACAGTTCGCGAACTTGTTAGCATGTTATTGCCATCAAGATTTAACATATAAAATAAACACCATCTTCACATCTATGAGGAAAAACAATGTTTGTATTACGTTTTCACGCAGCAGACATTCCTAATTGGGCCAATCAATATAGTTATCCGGGTGAAGATATTGTGATACAGGAGCTGGCGCAAATTCGGCAACAGCATTTTGTGACACAGGAACAGCTTGTGATTTTGTGTAATTGGAAAAGCCCACGTATTCGTAGCCGCTGTGCTGAAAATGAGGCTGAATTTATAAAAAGTGTGACACAAACGGCCTTTACCACCCCAAATGAACGACTGCGGATTGAAATACTGACTTTGCTTTCTGGCGTTGGTTGGCCGATGGCTTCGGTGCTTTTGCATTGGGGACACACCGAACCTTACCCCATCCTCGATTTTCGGGCGCTTTGGTCTTTAGGTTTCAATTCACCACCTCGCTACAACTTTAATTTTTGGTGGGGTTACACGCAATTTTGCCGCCAGCTCTCGCAGAAAGCCAACGTCTCGATACGCACGCTAGATCGGGCCTTATGGCAGTTTTCCAAAGAGCATCAGGGAAATGATGATTGAGCCTTACCTGCAAAAGTTTCGCCACCTCAATGCCAATAAGAACCCCGGCCACTGGACGGCCGTTTCCACCCACCGTGCCCCCCACAAACCCATCCTGCTCCTGTCTGTCATCGACCTGTTTGCGCAGGGCCACCTCCGCAGCAACCTCATTGAGCTGGATGAGGCGCTGCTGGAGCTGTTTGGCCTGTACTGGCGGGCCGTTAACCCGCCCAGCCTGCGCGGTGACATCACCATGCCATTTTTCCACCTGCGCAGCGAGGGGTTCTGGCACCTGCTGCCCCAGCCCGGCCAGGAAGCCGTTCTGGCGGCAAAGCGGCGCACCGATGGCCTGAAGCAGCTGCGAGAACTGGTGCTGGGGGCGCAGCTGGATGAACCGTTGTTCCAACTTTTACAACAGCCTGCATCCCGCGACCTGCTGCGCACGACGCTCATCGAAACCTATTTTGCGCCAGAAATTCACGCCCGTTTGGTTGAGCGAGGCCAGATTAATGCCGAAGCGTTTCAATACAGCCTGGATTTATTGCAACAAGCGAAGGAAAAGGTGGTTAAAGAATCTCCAGAGTATGGGGTGAGTACGGCCGTACGCGATCAAGGCTTCCGGCGCGTCATCGTTACCCTCTACGAACATCGCTGCGCCTTCTGCGGCGTGCGCATCCTCACCGCCGACGGCCACACCGCCATCGAAGCCGCCCACATCGTCCCCTGGGCCCTCAGCCGCAACGACGATCCCCGCAACGGCCTGGCGCTGTGCCGCCTCTGCCACTGGTCGTTTGATGAAGGCCTCGTCACCCTCAGCGATGCTTACCAGATCAAGCTTTCCCCGCAACTCACCGCCCCAGACAATATCCCCGGTCATCTGTCTGCTTTTGGTAAACGGCCGTTCCTCGGCCCCACCGACCAATCCCTCTGGCCCTTCCCCGAATCAATCGCCTGGCACCAGCAAACCCGCTTCCGCAGCCGGTAATGTTATTCTATACAAATACAACTTCAGGGAACCGGCAAGAGAATTTATCCACGCTCAACGACGCTTCACCCTATACAGCCCAAATTGTGCTAAACTTACAGCATTATTTTGCCAGCAAATCCTGAGTTGTGAGGTCATTCGATGACACTGTACACAGTTCAATTGCCCGAAAATTTATACCGTCGATTGCAGCAGCAGGCTACGGCCGAACAGCGTTCAATAGATGATCTGGTCAGACAAACCTTATCGCGGCAGCTCCCCCCCGCTGTGCCCGTGGAAGATGATCTGCCACCCTCTTTGCGCGAGGAGCTGCTTGCCATGGAACATCTGTCAGATGCCGCCCTTTGGTCATTGGCCCGCTCCACCCTGCTGCCAGAACAGCTCACCGAGTTGGATTTGCTGCGAGAAACAAAGCAAGAGCGCTCCCTCACCCCCGAAGAAGCGACCCGGCAGCAGGATTTATTGCGCGAGTATGACGAAACAATGCTCCGTCGTGCCCACGCGGCCATGCTTCTTAGCAGCCGGGGCTATGATTTGACCGATCCCAACATCTTGCAGTAGCCGTGAGCAAAACAAAAATATCGCCAGAACAACGAGCCAGAATTGCCGAAGCTGCCAGTTATCGGTGCGGGTATTGCCAGACATAAGAAATTGTCATTGGTATGCCACTCGTTGTAGATCACATCCTGCCGGAAGCAATACGTCGTGCGTTCTCGTCGCCGCTGGGTCAGTATAGGCTGGCATCCGCCTAAAACATAAGCAACTGCCGCACATTTATTTAGAGGCAAACGGCCGTTCCTCGGCCCAAATGATAAAACGCTGTGGCTATGTGGAATACAGACAACCCGGACAACCCGGTAAGCGAACCGATTAAGCAGGTTCCTCAGAAGAAGTTTCTCAGAAGAAGTTCCTCAGAAGATTTTCTTCAGAAGAAAAAAAAGTTTCTAGTGAAGAACGCGATCCGTTCTTCACTAGAAAAAAATTTTTCTAGTAAAGAAAGTTTTGGCCACAAGCGGTAGTTATCAAGAAGAGCTTTCTGTACAATACCCAGTTGGGCGGAGCCCAAATAGACATTATGGAATTACAACATCGGATATTACAAATTAATAACAGCCCAAAGTATGAATTGCTTAAGTCCAGGTTTCAAAAACTTGGTTGTCATTATCAATTTAATGAGAATGGCCCTTTATCATCCATTGAATACACCTTTTCGGAGCACGTACCCTACGCTTCAGAATTGATAAACTTTGCCAAACAAAATGACATAACGCTACAATCCGCCTTACATTATGAAGAAGAAGAAGTTTTACGTGCCGAATGGGTGATAGCCGAAGTAGGAGAATTTCAATATCCGCAGCCAGAGCATAATTATGTCGAAGCCACATATGACACACAAGATTATTGCAGCAGGTGCGGTCAAGGCAAAAAACAGAATAGACCATTTCGACTGAAGAAAGATTTTAGTCAGAAGCAAGCAAAGTTTTTTGGTTTGCACTGGGTTTTTGATGAGATTTTTGTCCGACCATTGGTTATGAGTTTGTTTGATTCCGCTGGAATTTCAGGTGTGAAGTGTATTGATGTTATTCACCATAGAACAAACCAACCTTTCGACAATGTTTTCCAATTGGATATTCCAATAATTGAAGAATCAGCCTTGATTGTTGACAATCTTTTTTCAGTTACCTGCAAATCGCAAAACGAAGAATCCTTTGTCAAAGGAATTGGGCAATTAAAAGATAGGCCTGGACCACCTTTTTGTGGGCGCGTCAAATATCAATACCCATTAACCGAGCCGATTATGTTCAAGGCTAATGTTTTGAAAGGATTGCCAGACTTTGCCAAGAGTTATGAATATTTTGGGTCTGGGGCAGCGGCGAATCATTTTATTCTTGTTCGCAACAAAGTTGTTCGTCTCATCAAAGAAAAAAGGATTGAAGGCATTGGTTTTCGTAGACCCATACATTTGGTTTAATTAGCATCTCCGCCTAACAAAGCGTGTACATGACGTGTGGGATTCTGCGGCATTTTCAAGCGTTTTCCTCGCTTCGGGTTTATCCTGCTCCCAAACAGAATCCGCGCTCGCCCACACGCAGATAACGGAAGCCGTTGGGCTGCGCGGTGCAGGTCGCTGTTTTGGGTGAGGTGCGGGATTTACAGCGCGGTTGGTTGACGGAAGGCGCTGGTGAATGGACGGCCGTTTTGGTAAGATCAGCCCAGGTTGCGCGGGTTCGCCCAACAGGTGTATGAACCCGACCGAACCGCTGCGAGGTTTTGGACGGGTAAGGTATTGGTTTTGTGGTTCGGCGGGTTATCCCGGCCGATAGATTTTTATACGATGATCAACTATCCTCTTTGAATTTTTATGCACTTTGCAGACGATGCAAAAGGCTCCAGAATACAACTTGCCGTGGAGTCGGCTAATAAGCAATGTCCCGCAAGCAGTAACCTCCACACCTGTCAGCCTGTCTGCTTTTGGTAAACGGCCGTTCCTCGGCCCCTGACCAAACAGGTGGGTATAAATCCTGCTCTCTTGTTTTAGGCTTTGATCAGGGCTATATCTTCTAAAATAATCTGACGCAAGACCTGCGGATCCTGGAATCGTTTGAGTGCATCTAACACTTCAATACCGGCTAAACGTCCCTCGGCATCATAATCCGCCGCAATCCCTTCTGCCAGATGTTCTGTCGTGACGGTTACATCTAAAAACTGGAAATAAAGCGCGTCAACTTCTGAATCATAGGTAATTTTGGCATGGTTCATTTCAGGCAATCTGTGCTTTACAAATCTAGCAAAAAAGCGTGTCATGCTGAGGTCCTCCGAAGCATCCCGTTCCTCTGTGTAAGCGGGATGCTTCGCTCCGAAGACTCCGCTCAGTCCTGTCCTGAGCTT